>NZ_JBFODL010000012.1:2500-148624 GCF_040908295.1 Aeromonas sp. R4-2
TGGCGATCCCCTTGCCATCGACGATACCGCCCGCGGCAATCACCGGCAGATCAGTCGCCGCGAGGATCTGTGCCAGCAAGGTCAAGGTGCCCTGCTGCAGGGCGAGATCATCAGAGAGGAAATGACCGCGATGACCACCCGCCTCCAATCCCTGGGCGATGATGGCGTCGGCACCGTGCTGAGCAAGCCAAATAGCCTCCGCCACCGTGGTGGCGCTGGCCAAGACCTTGGCCCCCGCAGCCTTCACTTGAGCAAGCAGCTCGGGAGCGGGCAGGCCGAAGTGGAAGCTGACCACCGCAGGTCTGAACTCGGTCACCATGGCGGCATGCTCCTCATTGAAAGGTGCACGGCTTGGCGCCATCGTGACCGCTGGGGGAAGTATGCCGAACTCGGCATAGTAGGGAGCAAGGCGCTGCTGCCAGCGGGCCAATGCAACGGGATCCGGTTCCCGTTGCCGATAGCAGAAGAAGTTGATGTTAAATGGCCCAAGGCCGCTTTGGGTAAGTCGTCCCAGTTCGCTGCGCAGCTCCGCTGATGTGAGCATGGCGGCAGGCAAGGAGCCCAAGCCGCCCGCACGGGTCACGGCAAGCGCCAGCTCGCTACCCTGCACACCGGCCATCGGTGCCTGAATAATGGGATAACGCATCCCAAGTTCGCTAAAGAGGCTCATCCATTCACCCCTTTTGCAGCGTCCGCCACCAGATGCGCGCGGGCCAGCGCAATGGCACCGTCGATGGCACTGCGGGCCTGCGGGCTGTTCTGCCAACAGGTCGAGCCCAGCATGCTGGCCACCATCTGGACGATATGGGTGGTGTCGGCCTCGGCCAATCCGGCCAGGGTATGGTAGCCAAGCTGTTCGAGCCGCCCGATAACCGTCGGCCCCACTCCTTTCACCCCGAGCAGCATTGCCCGCTCTTGCGGGCCAAACCGGTTGTTGCCATCCATCTTTCAGACTCCTTTCCGATAGCTGTGGTTAAACATCAGGCCCGCAAGGGGCCCGATGAAGAGAGTGGAGGCTTAACGCACGCTGCGCAGCAGGAAGTCCGGCTGACCGCAGGAGCGGCGCTCGCGCTTTTGCATCTCGGCGGAGCAGGTGACCGCATCTGTCCCCTCTTTATTGACGCAGATGTAGATCTCCCGCAGAAAGCGGCCACCATCGGCGCAGGCCACCGTGATGTTGTCGGGGGCCAGCCACTGGTTGGCGCTCGCCAGATCGGCCTTGAGCTGGAAGCTGGTTTTGCGCAGCGGCTCTTCCGGGGATTGATAAGCCGCCGGGATCTTCACCTTCTGGCGCAAATCGCTCGCCAGCTGATGGAAGGCCTGCTGGCTCAAGCCGGAGCAGGTACCGTGCTTCTCCCACTCATGGCGATAGAGGAAACGACTGGGGTAGAGGTCGGCAAACTCGCTCTCCATATCGGGATTGAGCCGTTCGCGGGTGCAGTGGCTGGGGTAACCGCGATCGTACTGGGGCCAGAGCCCGTGTAGCACGAACCCCAGCTTGCGGGAACACTGGTCCCGATCCGCCGGTTTGACGGCGCAGTGCTCGGGCGACCAGGAGAGCGCCATGGCGTAATAATCAAACTCCCCCGCCTCCCCTTTGGCCTGTGCGGCCGAGGAGAGCAACAAACCACCCGCCAGCAGGGCAATCATCTTCTTCATCTATATATATCCATTTCAACCAACTCGGGAATGGCTGCAATGCTCCCATATTCCAGCGCGCGGAAACAGTGCTCCCGCCAAGGCTTGCGACAAGGGTCAGACCACTTCGGGGTTTCACCGGATAATAACGAGGCGTAAGCTGGCATCCTGGCGCCGGGTGCGCCACCGCATCATTTCAAGCAACCACAGGATGTAACATGATCCGCAAGAATCCCTCCGGCCATCTGCCTGTCATCGACGAATCCGCCTATATCGACAAGACCGCCATCATCTGCGGCAAGGTGATCATCAAAGAGAATGTCTTTGTCGGCCCCTATGCGGTGATCCGTGCCGACGAGGTGGATGAGAGTGGAGATATGGAACCCATCGTCATCGGCGCCAACTCCAATATCCAGGATGGCGTGGTGATCCACTCCAAATCCGGCGCTGCCGTCACCATCGGCGAGTACACCTCCATCGCTCACCGCTCCATCGTCCACGGACCATGCGAAGTGGGAAACCGGGTCTTTATCGGCTTCAACAGCGTGCTGTTCAACTGCCATATCGGTGACGGTGCCGTGGTGCGTCACAACTCGGTGATCGATGGCTGCGATCTGCCGCCGGAGTTCTACGTCCCCTCCACCACCCGCATCAACCAGCAGAGCGATCTGACCCATATCCCGCGGGTTTCGGTAGATGCCGCCGAGTTCTCCGAGGACGTGGCCCACACCAATATCGATCTGGTCAAAGGGTACAAGGCGCTCTCCAACGAGTTCTGATCCTTTCTTTATTACCAGAGAACAAAACGGGCACCGAGGCGCCCGTTTTTCATCTGACTATCTATGAAGGCTAGATGGCCCTGACGCAGGTGGCTGCATGAGCCTCGTCCGCCAGATCCCACAGCGGATCACCAGTGCTCAGGTCGAGCAGCGGCAACTCACCATCGTCATTGACAGTTGCATCGCTACTCCAGTAGCGGTTGTAGAGCGGCCACCCCTGCTGCTGAAGCAACTGATCCGTCGCACCATCCTTGTTGTAAGCGGCAAACAGCACCTCCAGCTCGGCCCGGGTCGGCAGACGCCAGTCATCGTGGCCGCGCGCCACCAGCTGCTGGCAGTAATCCCGCGCCCGCGCCTGACCCATGGTCACATACTCCAGCGGGAAGGGATTGTAGTCACCATCACTGTCACTGCTCACACCGTCATAGGAGATGGACAGACGATCCGCCTCGTCCCTGGTCAGCTGGCAGACAAAGGCCAGCTTGCCCGCCACCAGCTCGGGTTGACGGCAGCCCCGGGCAAAATCAGGCTGGGCATCGACCACCTGCACCGTCACGTTCAACGTGTGACGAGCCGTGGTCGCCACCAGTCGTGCCGTACCGACCGCCACACCGCGCACCTCGCCCTGCGGACTCACGGTAGCGTACTCCGGCTGTTCGCTGCGCCACTCAACAGGCGCATCGAGCGGGCCGAGAGAGCCATCGCTCAGTTGCCACTGCAGTTGCAGATTGAGTGAGCGCCCCACTTCCAGATGAGGCTGGGCAGGCAGCACGGCCAAGCCAGTGATCACGGCTCCCACCGGAGTAGGGTCATCCACCTCACTTACCCCCAGCTCAGCAACCGTGGCCGGTGTGCGGCGCGGCTCGGCCGAGGCACTGCGCAAAAACTCACCGATGGCATCGAGCTCGTCATTGCTGAGGCCAAGGGCATGCAGGTGATCGGAGGCTTTGGGGAAGAAGGGATCATATTGATCCGCACCGGTCGGGAAGCCGACCCCGCTGCTCCACTTGGTCACTCCAAAGTTGTACATGGCCACCACCCCCTGCACCGAGCCGCCGATACGCTGGGCCAGGATCGGGAAGATGCCGTTGTGCATATAGGGGCCGGTAAAGGCGACGTCCCGCAAGCTGGGGGTCTTGAAGCGACCGATATCAGCCTTGTTGCGGGTCTGCAGGAAGCGCCCGCGATCTTCCAGCTTGCCACGACCGTAATAGGTGAGCCCCACACTCTCGAACCCGTGCTGACTCAGCAGCGGGCCGGAATGGCAGTTCATGCAGCGGCCATCGGTGCGGTAAAGATGCATCCCCCACAGCGCCTTGTCACTGAGCGCCTGACTATCCCCTTTGACGAAGCGCTCAAAATCGCTGTCGCGGCTGATGATGGTGCGCTCGAAGGTGGCGATCGCCTTGGCGGTCCGCTCCAGCGTGATCCCCTGATCGCCAAAGGCGGTGGCAAAAGCAGCCTGATAGTCGGGGCTGGCCTGCAAGCGAGCCAGCAGCTCGTCATGACTCAGCGCCATTTCGATGGGGTTCTGGATCGGGTGAAGCGACTGCTCCTCCAGCGTGGCGACCCGCCCGTCCCAGAACTGGGTCGAGCTGAAGGCACTGTTGAGGATGGAAGGAGCGTTGCGATTGCCCTTCTGGCCCAGATGACCGACCGAGACGCTCAGGCCGTCGCTCCACCCCTTTTGCGGATCGTGGCAACTGGCACAGCTGATGTCCCGCCCCTTGGAGAGCTGCTTGTCGAAAAAGAGCTGCTGACCCAGCACCACCTTGGCCCGGCTATAGGGGTTGTCGGCCGGGAAGGGAACCGCCGGCAGCGGCCCCAGCTCCTGCCATTCCACCCCTTCATCCACCCGGGCGGCAGGCCATTGGGCCGATGAACCGCTATATTGGGCGCGCAGGGCCGCCATGTCTGGCTTGCTGCTGTCGCGCACCACAGAGGGGCGCACCGGATAGGGAGCCAGCGCATACCAAAGCAGACTCCCCTCCCCCTCATCCAGCCAGATTCGGGTCGCAAGTTGATAGAGACGGGGTTGACCCGCACCATCCTGCAGCCAGATCTGGGCAGGCAGGCCAACAGCAAAGGTATTGGGATAGCGCCATGCCGACTTGTCACTGCTCAGCAATCTCTCGAACTCGGTGAGGGTCGGCAGGCGCCAGTCGCTGCGGCCGCAAGCGGTCAGCCCCGCAGCCAGTTGTGGCTGGCTGGCAACCTTCAACGCACTGGTGTCACTGCCATACAGCCAGTACTGGCTACCCTTGACCCCGCTGACCGTGCGCACATCGTGCAGGCACTGCCAGAGGCCACGCACCACCAGCAGCCCATGCTCATCGAGGCGCAGCAGATCTGCCGTCTCCGGCTCGTCCGGCTGGCTGGGGTTGGCGGGATAGAGCCGGGTGCGGGCGGACTGGATCTGGGCACTGTTGCTGCGCTGATACCAGCTGCGCGCCTGCTTGTCATCGCGCAGGGCCAACAGCATCTGCCAGCTGTCGGCATAGTCGAGCACGGCGCCCGGCTGACGCTGGGCCAGCAGGAAAGCTGCATAATCCTGAAGAGCCGCCTGTTGTTGCAGGCGGATCTCCTCTGTCCTGCCCCACTCGGCCTGACTGAGGGAACCATCCCCGCTCTGATCCGCCAGCAGGAAGAGCGCCGTCTCCTCCTCGTTCAATCCCAGCCGCGGCACGCTGTTGCGGCGCGCCAGCGTGATCCCGGCCGAGAGATCCGCCACCCGCACCGATACCGCGCGCAGCAGATAGCCCTCGTCGCTACCGAGCAGCTCCAGTGGCTGATCCAGTTGCAGACCTGCTGGCAAAGTGATGCTGACAAGCTGGCCCGGTTCGATGGCCTGTTGCACGCGGATCCCGGTGGCGACCTGTCTCACCTCGAGCTGTGCTCCCGCCCCCAGTCGATCAGCCACATTGACCTCAATGGTCAGAGGAACCCGGGTATGAGTTTCCGGCGGTACTATTGGCGGAGTGATGGGCGGTTCGGTCGGCTTGACGACCGGCGGGGTCACCTCGGGTGAGGGGGCCACCGACGTATTGCTGTGATTGTCATTGCATGCGGTCAGAGCCAGCAGGCTGAGCAGTAAGAGGCTGGTTTTCATTCGGTATGGTTGAGTGGTCAGACAAGTGCGCGATTATCCAACCAAATACCAATCATTATCAATTGCATTCAATTAATATGCTTTTTGACAACAACTCCTTATCCGCAACGCCTTACCACCCAATGAGAGAGGGCTGCCTCTTTGGCTGCCCTCTCTTGCTTCAAACCCGCTTGTCGAAAGCCCGACAATCTTCAGGAGCACTTCTTCAGGCTGATATGCCAGTTGGCGCCGGATTGCACCTGATGTTTGGCGGCAAAGCTGTCCATGTTCAGCGCCACCGACACCTGCAGCAGGCTGTTGAGGTAGACCAGCGGCTGACCTTCCGGCACATCGCCGAAGCTGCTGACGTAAGGGGCCTTGCCGTCATATTTGACCACATCCCCTTCGCGGATCTTGATGCAGGCGTTATCCCCCTTGTTGATCCCCGCCTTGGTCAGCAGGGCATCGTCGATATTGGTCCAGACGTTGCCGTACTGCACATCGAGGATCGGGATGGTGCCCTTGAGGGTGCCATCCTTCTCGGCTACCGCAGGCTGATAGGGGATCTTCACCACTTCGGCAGGCAGCAGCGGGCCGACCTGCTCATAGCTGATGGCGCCGGAGGCGAGCCGTGCGCCGGTATAGGCGTACACATCGCGGCCATGGAAGGTGTAGGACTTCTCGGAGCCCTTGAGGCGGTTGAGCTTCTCGTCAATCTGGCGTACAGCCTCGATACCGAAGTGTTCGGCCACCAGGGTCAGGGTGCCGTTGTCCGGAGTCACGATGTAGTGGCCGCTCCTGGTCTTGAGCACTACTGACTTGCGCTCGGTGCCGACACCGGGATCCACCACGCTGACAAACACAGTGCCCTTGGGCCAATACTGCAGGGTCTGGTAGAGGCGGTAGGAGGCTTCCCAGATGTTGTAAACCGGGATTTCGTGGGTCAGGTCATAGAGCGGCAGGGTGCGATCCACCCCGAAGGCAACCCCCTTCATGGCCGACACGGCGCCATCTTTGAGGCCGAAATCGGTCTGGATCACCAGCGCTTCGTTGGCGGCGGCGATGCCGCTTGCCAGCATGAGGGCGAGCGCGATGGCGCGGGGAGCGGTGCGAATATCCATATCTGAACTCCTGAATCATCCGAGGATAACGAAACGGCAACAGCCATTTAGACATCCAGACTGCCACAAATGGATTTTTTTGCAAGGGGTTTGCCACAAAGTGAGGGACGACTCGCAGAAATTGTGCTCGCCAAACGGCGATAGCGGGGGTATCAAAGGCAGAATGGGAAAACGTTTGCAATACAGGAGCTCAGCACCATGACACAACCCGTACCGGAGATGATGACCCTGCTGCTGGAGATTGGTGAACAGAGCAGTCAGCTCTGGCTGAGCCAGCCAGATGCGGCCCCGTCACACTACCCGCTGGCCTTTGGCACCCACGCCATCCAGCCCGGGCCGTTTCGCAATGCGCCACCCACCCCGCTCGAACTGGAGCGGGCCATCATGGTGGTGGAGGATGAGCTGATGCGCATCGCCCCGCAGATCCCGCCCGGCTTGCTGTTGACCCTGCGCAGCCAACCATCGCTGGCCGAAGCGCTGGGGGACAACCAGCTCGACCGGGATCTGGTGGAACAAGCCTTTGGCCAGCTGGCCGCGATGGCGGAAGGGGATCCCCTCGCCGCCAGCTTGCTGCCGCGCGACGAGCACTTTGCCGCCGTGCTGCTGATCGTCAGGGAGTGGCTGCACCATCTGACCAGCGAGAGCGTGCTGATCGTGGAGTAGGGATAAATAAGTGGTGAGGGCTTCAGCTTCTGGCAAGGTTTGTCGGTGGATCCTGTCGGGATTTCCTTCGCATATACTTTGCCCGTATGGCGCCCGCGCCCCTATCGGTACTCTAACCAGACATCTATGACCTTATTTTCAGGTAATCCCCCAGCCTTGCGCTGGCCATCGGCGTTTGCTCGCCAGTTCATCGTCAAAGTGGCCGGATTGGCCCTGCTCGCCCTGACCGGGCTGGGCATTGTCTTCTACTACACCTATCTCACTATCCAGCACGACATGGATCTCATCACCGCCAGACAGAAGAACGTGTTCGAGGTCTTCTACCAGCGAGCCAAGATCCTCAAGGTGGAGAACATCACCAGCTATCTGGCACAACACCATCTGCTCGATCAGCCACCGCCCCCGAATAGCATTGGCAGCGACTATCTCTACGGGTATGACCTCAAAAGCAAATACCGCTTTGCCGATATTCCGCTGCAATACCCGGCAGCCAATATCCTCAACACCTTCCGCTATGCCCTCTCTTATTCGGAGGTGATCAATATCTACACCATCTGGAATGACTACCGGCTGATCGGCATGGTGGCCGACAACAATGTGCTGCCCGCCAGACTGGCGCCGATCAAGGTGGATCTGATGACCCTGCCCGCTTGGTATCACTACTTCGGTTGCGCCAGCTTTGCCCCCGGCCGCCC
The DNA here is from genome assembly GCF_040908295.1 of Aeromonas sp. R4-2. Classification (NCBI taxonomy): domain Bacteria; kingdom Pseudomonadati; phylum Pseudomonadota; class Gammaproteobacteria; order Aeromonadales; family Aeromonadaceae; genus Aeromonas; species Aeromonas sp. R4-2. Next base: position 10,485 of record NZ_JBFODL010000012.1, read on the forward strand.
CTTGTGCAGCGCCGATGAGGCCTTTGTCTCCGATATCGAGATCGACAGCTTCAGCATGCGCAACACCATAGTGATGTACTTCCCCTTCATCCATCAGTCGGGGCGCGGCGGTTACAAATACGGACTGCTCGGTATCGATATCGCCGTCGATGAAGCATTTAACGATGTGCTGCGACCCTTCGATACCATCAACCCGACCCGCACCAACATATCGTTTGAAGCCGCCGAGCCCTGCCGCCCGAGGCATCTCTGCCTGAGCAAACCCTTTATGCGCACCAAGGCGGGGGATGATCTCTATTTGAAGTGGTCCTACAGCTGGTTCGATTTCGTCAAGCTGGCCCTGCAAAGTGCGGCCTTCAAGGTCTATCTCATCGTGTTGTTGCTGGGCATGGTGGCCTGGAAGCAGATCTACCTGCGGCTGCGCACCCTGGCGCACACCGACCACCTGACCCGACTGCCACGCCGGGATGTGCTCTGCCAGAGTCTGCTCCACGAGCACGACTACCTGATGATCCTCGATATCGACAACTTCAAATCGATCAACGACACCTATGGCCATGGCGTCGGGGATCTGGCACTGGTCGCCTTTGCCCGCCATCTCAGAAGCAATATCCGCAAGGTGGACAGCGCCATCCGTTGGGGCGGCGAGGAGTTTATCGTGCTGTTCAAGGGGATGGAGGATGACGAGATGATGATCCACTCCGCTGGCCGCCTGCTGGATCGACCATTGGGGATCCCCGAGCTGCCCACCCCCATCACCTTCTCCGCCGGGGTGATCCGCATTCGCGACTACCTCACCGTCACCGAGGCGGTGCATCTGGCCGATGAGCTGCTCTACCACGTCAAACAGCACGGCAAGCACAACATCGCCTGCTACGAGGGCAAAAAGATCCGGCTGATCCGCCCGTTGCCGGACGACACAGAGGCATAGCCGCCTTCTGCCGCTCCCCCAGCTTCTGTTACCATCGCGGCCACGATCACTCATTGCATCGTGGCCGCAGGCCGCGATAACCCCGACTGGTGCCCCTATGTCCACACCCTCCTTTGCCGAACTGGCCCTCTCCTCCCGCTTGCAGCAGATCCTGACCGAGCTCGGCTATGCCGCACCGACCCCCATTCAGGCTCGCGCCATCCCGGTCATTCTGGCGGGGCGGGATCTGATGGCGGGCGCCCAGACCGGCACCGGCAAGACCGCCGCCTTTGTGCTGCCGCTGCTGGAGCAGTTGCTGGCGCAGCCGCAAATGGCGTCCCAACGCCCGATCCGCGCGCTGGTGCTGGTGCCGACCCGCGAGCTGGCGGTGCAGGTCGCCGAGAGCGTGGTGCGCTACGGCCAGGGCACAGGTCTCACCAGCACGCTGGTCTACGGCGGGGTGAGTATCGCGGCGCAGGTCGAGGCGCTTCAAGCCGGGGTGGATATCCTGATCGCCACCCCGGGCCGCCTGCTCGACCATCTGCGTCAGGGGGCATTGAGCCTGGATAGCCTCCGCCATCTGGTGTTTGACGAGGCGGACCGCATGCTCGACATGGGCTTTATGGACGAGATCAAGGCGCTGCTCAAACAGATCCCGGCGGACCGCCAAACCCTGCTCTTCTCCGCCACCTGCGACGACAACCTGTTTGCCCTCTGCAAGGTGCTGCTACGCGACCCCGAGCTGATTGAAGTGGCACCGCGCAACACCACGGCGGCCGAGGTGGAACAACGGGTCTACACGGTGGACAGCGATCGCAAGCTGGCGCTGGTCGAACACATGCTGAAAGTGAAAGGGTGGGCACCGGCACTCATCTTCAGCCGCACCCGCCAAGGGGCTGACAAGCTGGCCCAGCAGCTTGGCAAAGCGGGCATCAATGCCCTCGCCTTCCACGGCGATCTATCGCAGAGCGCGCGAGAAAAAGTGCTGCTGGAGTTTCGCGCCGGCACCCTGCAGGCACTGGTCGCCACCGACGTGGCAGCCCGCGGCCTCGATATCAGCGATCTCAACTATGTGATTAACCTCGAGTTCCCGTTTGTGGCCGAGGATTACGTCCACCGTATCGGTCGCACCGGTCGCGCCAGCAACAAGGGGCTCGCCATTACCCTGTTCAGCCCGGAAGATGCACCGCTGCTGGAGAAGGTGGAAGCTGTGCTCGACACCCGTTTGCCCCAGCAGTGGTTCCCGGGCTTTGAGCCGGATCTCACCCGCTTCGAGCCCGAGCAGCGCCGCAACAGCAAGGCGGCCCAGAAGCAGCGCGCCAGAAAGCAGGCCCTCGCTGGAAACAAGGGTGGCAAGGGCAAACGCTAAGCCGCCCAGCACCGCCAATAAAAAAACGCCCGCACGGGCGTTTTTTGTTATCTGGCAGGGGCCAGCTCTTGGCGAGTCACACCCTAACGGGTCGCCAGCACCAGTGGCAGGGATCGCAAGATCTGTCGCTCCGCCAGGGTCGAGAGGATAAACATCACCATATAACCGAGGCCCAGCGCCACGATAATCGCCACCACATTGGCGGTGAACTCGGCCACCAGATAGTAGGCGGCGACCAGCGCCACTATGCCTGCCAGCCGGATCAGCAGACTCTGGGTAAAGTGGCCGTGAGCCTTGATATAGGCGAGCTGATAGCCGTTGAGCATCATAAAAATGAAGAAGATCGAGAAGTGGAACAGCACAGGCACCGCCCCCACGTAGTCGGCGGGGAAGAACAGCAACACCAGCGGTTTGCCCGCCAGCAGCATCAAACCAAAGAAGGCCAGACTGACGACGGCGGAGAGACGGAATATCCAGCGCCGGATCATCCGGATCTGGCGGTGGTCGCCATTGCGCAGATTGACCGCCAGCTCAGGCAGCACAAAACGGTAGATGGGGAAGACAAACAAGGTGGTCATATAGGTGAAGATGGGGCGCACCACTACCTGAAAATCCCCCAGCTCGTCGATGCTGAAGTGGCGGATGGTGAGCAGCACAGTGATGTAGATCATCAGGATGCTGGCCCCCGCCTCCAGGGATGCGGTAAAGCTCTTCTTCACATAGCTCACCATCTCGGGGCCGAGCGCCACCTTGGCGAGCGGCTTGGTGGCGATGGCCCGGCGCCGCGAAACATACATATAACCTGCGATGGCGAGCGACGAGAAGGTCAGCCCGTAGAAGAGCGAAGCGAGCGCATCCATCCCGAGCCCAAAGTAGCAGGCCATAAACAGCAGACCGTTGGCCAGCGGCTCCAGCCAGGTGACCCGGTTGGAGAGCGCATACATCCGGTACATGGCCACCAGATTGGTGAAATAGACCTTGAGCCCCAGCCCGAAGATGACCCCCACCAGTTGCAGATACTCCACCCGGATATGGAGCCCGTGCTTGATATAAGGGATCACCACCCCCCAGGTGAGCAGCACGATGCCGATGAGGAAGTAGCGAAAGATATTGATGATGTCCCGATCGTTTTTGGTCTGGGAGTAGCTCACCACCATGGAGGAGCGAAAACCTGTCATCAGGATAAAGGAGAGGGAGACCAAATCCACCACGCTATTAAACAGCGCCAGCTCCCCCTTGGCGACCCACTGCGCCAGCCACACCTTGAAGGCGAAGCCGATAACGATGCTGACCAGCGAGGCCCACATCCCGGTGATAAAGGCCTGCTTGAGGCGCGCGAGAGAGGCGTATTGCATAACGAAAATGGATAACTTTCAGGGAAAAGAGAGAGGGCCATCTTATGAAAGCCTCCCTCCCTTGAACAGTGTTAATGCCACGCACTCACAGCCACCAAAAAAACCGCAAACGCAAAACGCCCGCTTATTTCCTGAAAGCGGGCGTTTTGTGGTGTGCCGTTATGGCTGCTGATTGCAGCGATGGCACGGCTTGCTGCCAGTCTGTCGCACAACCCTTATGACTGCGGCACCGCCTTGATCAGCTCTTCATAGTGATCAATCAGCTCGGGGCCGTGCAGCGGCGAGTCGTGACCGCCAATCACCGTCTTGATCGGCAGCTTCATCGCTTTGAGTCGCTCGATGGTCTGCGGATACTCCTTCACATTGGCAAAGCTCAGGTTGCCCAGCTTCTCCTTGAGGATGCAGTTGCCATAGAGCACCTGCTCGTCGGGGAAGTAGACAAAGATGCCGTCCGGCGTATGGGCCGGGCCCGCGTAGAAGGCGCGCAGCTTGCCCTCTTGCAGGGTGAAGTCGCCATCGTGCACCACGTTTGGCAGCACCAGCGGCAGATCCGGGTACTCCGGCAGCCCCTTGCGGGTAAAGGCGACAATATCGGCCCAGTCGCTCTTCATCAGATCCCGGGTCTGGCGCGTCGCCACCACCTTGGCCCCGATGGACTTCCAGTAGGCGTTACCGCCCGCCCGATCGGTATGGTAGTTGGTGTTGATCACCTCCAGCACCGGCTTGCTGCTGACCCGTTTGATCAGCTTGTGAAGCTCGCGGGCGGTATCCGGCGTCCAGGTCGCCCCCACCACCGTCACCCCCTTGGCCCCGAAATAGACCATGGAGTTTTCCTTTACGTAGTAGTTATCTTCAACCACGTAAACAGGGCCGCTCACCTGCTTAAGGGAGATCCCCGCCGCCCGCACGCTGCCCCCCCAGAAACTCGCCATCAGCACCACGGCCCCAGCCAATGTGCACTTCATCCAACCTTTCATCATCTTGCTCCCTCGAACCAACCGCCCCCTCGCCACCCCTGTGGCAAGCCGGGCCTTTTAAGCAGTGGGCAGAAGATACGGGGGATTTGTGAGGGGAAAATGAGGCTGTGTGAAGAGAAGGTGAAGTCTGGGGAACGTACGGAAAAATCGGCAACGACCTCCTTTTCGCGAACATCCGAATACGCTGCGCCATTCGAATCTGCAACACAGATAGCTGCCCCTCACCCTAGCCCTCTCCCGAGGGAGAGGGGATGGCCCGTGCCAATTCCAAGCCCGGTTGCCAGACCACATCAGAGGCGCATATTTGCCCCCTTCTCCCTCTCTTGATCACAAACAAGGGGAGAAGGGCTGGGGATAAGGGGGAGGTAACAATAAGCCACATAATGTAGGGTCGATTAGCGCAGCGTAATCGTCCGTTTATCGCCACGCATCGAGTCATGGCAAGGCCAACCGGAAACTCTGAATATCACCTGCTTCTCGGCCACGACCTGTTCGCGAACGTCCGAATACGCTTCGCTATTCGAACCTACAACACAGATAGCAGCCCCTCACCCTAACCCTCTCCCGAGGGAGAGGGGATGGTTCGTGCCAATTCCAAGCCACTCATATTCACCCGCACCACAGAGCCAACGCACAATCAGCGGAGCATATTTGCCCCCTTCTCCCCCTGCGGGAGAAGGGCTGGGGATGAGGGGGAGGTAACAATAAGCCACATCATGTAGGGTCGATTAGCGCAGCGTAATCGTTCGCATACCGCCACGCACCGAGTAATGGCAAGACCGCTAATAAATTCCAGATATCAGCAGCCTCTCGGCCACGACCTGTTCGCGATCGTCAGAATCTGCATCTCTAATCTACTGCCCTGCATCATTCCTGCATTATAATCCCCTTCATTAAACAATTTTTGTAACTCGAAAGGCTGTATATGTTTCAACATTTGAGAGAGCATAATAAGTACTTGTATCACTACACTAGCACTCACACAGCTATAAATTACATTCTGAAAAATAAAACACTAATGTTTAACTCCCTACGAGGAACCAATGATCCCAAGGAGTCAAAAAATTGGAAATTTGATTTCCATGTTTTAGAAAACATCTCGCCTTCTCATGATGAATCAATAGAGTTATGGCAAGAGATATCAAACGAAATAAAAACAAAATGTAAGGTTCTTTGCTTTACAAAAGACATGCCACATTTAGGAAAAGATTTCCTGAATGATATATACCTTAGAGGCTTTGCAAAACCAAGAATGTGGGCTCAATATGGGGATAATCATAAGGGGGTCTGTCTAATATTTGATAGGCAACGCATTGAAACTCTGTTAAAAGAACAATATAGCTCTATAGCAGATTTATATGCAAGTGACATTAAATACAAAAACACTTTATTGAAAGGGGATATATTTAAGAGCCCTTACACTTTGAACTATCCACTTCTAAAAGAGATTGGACTCACAGAGTATGTTCGTCAACACATTGACGAATACAACAACGAACTGATTTTTGAAAAATCTTTGGATTGGCGAGATGAAAATGAATTCCGCTATTTAATGTATATTGACTCTACAGAAAACCAATTCCTTAAATTTGGCAACGCTTTAAGTGGCATCGTTTTTGGCACTGATACCACTGAGGAAGATCAACGTTCAGTATTCCAGGCCACATATAAAGATGGGATTCAATTTGAGCAAATCAGTTATTCTAACTCTACACCTTGGCTTTCGTATAAAGATTTTCGCATTTATAATAGAAAGTGAAACACCATACAAACATCGAGAGTTCAATTATCCTAAAAGCTGGATGAAATTAGTATTTCATCGTTGTTTATATGAATATTGTCGGACGTTAAACATCCCGAAATTGAGCCAATTAGTCAATCACTGTCAGCTTTTAATTATCCCTGCACTAAAAATAAAAAACCACCCGCATAAAGGGTGGTTTTTTCATTATTTCAGAATGATCCAGAGAGATTTAACTCTGGACAGCAATCACACCAACGGCGGCGTCCGCGGCGGCACCATACGCTTGCTGCCGGTGGACTCGAAGGCCGAGGCGAAGCGCAGCAGGTTGTTGTCGTCATAGGCGCGACCGGCGAAGGTCAGGCCCACCGGCATACCGATATCGGCCATCACCCCCATGGGGACGGTGACGGTCGGCACGCCGAGATGGCGAATGGCGAGGTTGCCGTTGGCAACCCAGATGCCGTTGCTCCAGGCGATATCGGCGGAGGCCGGATTCACATCCGCATCAGCCGGGGCGACGTCGGCAACGGTCGGGAACAGCACGGCGTCGAGCTTGAGCCCGTCCATCCAGTCCTCCAGATCCAGCTTGCGGGTCTTCTCCAGACCACGCAGGCCATCCGGCACTGTGGCGATCTCGTCCCAGGATTTCAGGCCACGCTTGGCCATATTGACGTACTCGTCCATGCCCGCCGCCAGATCGCCCTCGCGGTTCGGCAGAGTGCCCGGATCGTGGGGGAAGATCTTCGGCCCATCGACATCCTCAAGCTTGTTCAACTTGGGATCGCCGTTAGCGCGCAGGAAGTCGTCGAACGCCCAGCCGGAGAGCTCCCACAGCTCGTCGTTGAGAAACTCCGGGCTCACGATGCCGCGATTGAACACGGTCGGCGCGCCGGGTCGGTCCCCTTCGCAGTTGGAGACCAGCGGGAAGTCCACTTCGATGACTTCCGCGCCAGCGGCTTCCAGCGCCTTGCGCGCTTCTTCCCACAGGGCAATCACGGAGTCGCGGGTATGGATGCGCTGACCGGTCGGGCCGCCGATACCGGGGTTTTCGCTGGTGCCAGCCAGTTCATCCTTGTTGATAAACATTTGCGGCACGCCGAGGCGCTTACCCTTGAGGGCATCGGCCTTGGCTGCCAGTTCCAGATAGGAAGCCGGACGCACTTCGGAGGCCTTGGGCAGCTTCACCCAGGGCTGCATGCGCCACAGATCGCCACGGGTGTCGGCATCGTCAGCCACCACTACGTCGAGCACTTCCAGCAGATCATTCATGGTGCGGGCATAGGGCACCACCACATCCATGGTCGGAGTCAGCGGCCAGTTGCCACGCACCGAGATGACGCCACGGGACGGGGTGTAGGCACACAGGCCGTTGTTGGAGGCAGGGCCACGGCCGCTCGACCAGGTCTCTTCCGCCAGACCGAAGGCGGAGAAGCTGGCGGCGGTGGCGGTACCGGCCCCGTTGGAGGAGCCGGAAGCAAACGGCGCGGTCAGGTAGTCGGCGTTGTAGGGGCTCTCGGCACGGCCATAGACGCCGCGCTGCATACCGCCATTGGCCATCGGCGGCATATTGGTTTTGCCAAGGCAGATGGCACCGGCGGCGCGCAGCCGCTCAACGGTAAAGGCATCGCGCTGGGCCACCAGATCCTTGAAGGCCGGGCTGCCGGAGGCAGCGGTCAGCCCCTTGACCAGATAGCTGTCTTTGGCGGTGTAGGGGATGCCGTCGAGCGGCCCCAGGGTTTCACCACGAGCGCGGCGGGCATCGGAAGCCTCGGCCTCTTTCAGCGCATCGGGATTAGCGACCACCACGGCATTGAGTTGGGTGGCAGTCTCGGGGCCATTGTAGGCCTCGATACGGGCCAGATAGGCCTTGACCAGTTCGACCGCAGTAGTGCGGCCTGATTCGAGCGCGGCACGCAGCTCGGCAATGGAAACCTCGGTCACTTCGATCATGGGGATCTCCTGTAAAAGGGTGACTGTTTGTCATGATGATCGCCGCATCAGCACCTGCGACCATCACACTATCAAGGGATAAAACCCCACGGCGTGGGGTTTTGAATACCAGCAGGAACCGGTTCTTATTTCCCTGAGGGGATTTGCTGAGTAATGCAGTGAATATTGCCACCGCCCAGCAGGATCTCGCGGGCCGGTACGCCGATCACGGTGTGGTCGGGGAAGATCTCTTCCAGAATGCGCTGGGCTTCGCCATCGGTGGCGGCATCCAGCAGCGGATAGACGATGCGATCGTTGGTGATGAGGAAGTTCACATAGGAACCGGCCAGACGGCCCTCGGCCTCGCGCGGCACACCGGTACCGCTCTCGACGCCGGCAGACTCCTCTTCAGTGCAGAACAGCGGGCCCGGCTGGGGCAGCTTCCACACTTTCAGCTTGCGACCCTTGGCATCGACCGCCGCTTCCAGCACCTTGAGGGCGGCCACGGAGCGGGCGTACTGGGGATCGTTCTGGTCGTCAGTCCAGTGCAGGGCCACTTCACCCGGACGCACGAAGCAGCACATGTTGTCGATGTGGCCGTCGGTTTCATCCATGTAGACGCCTTCGTCCAGCCAGATAAAGCTGGTAACGCCCAGATAGTCGCGCAGGTACGCTTCGATCTGCTCTTTGGTCAGGTGCGGGTTGCGGTTTTCGTTGAGCAGGCACTCGGCGGTGGTCAGACAGGTGCCTTCGCCATCGACATGGATGGAGCCCCCTTCCAGAATCAGCGGCGCATCGTAGCGAGCCATGCCGTGCTGGGCCAGCATCTGGGCTGCGACCTCTTCATCCTGATTCCACGGGTAGTAGAGACCGCCCTTGTGGCCGCCCCAGGCGTTGAAGCCCCAATCCACCCCACGGCACTCGCCGGCCGCGTTGGTGACGATGGTCGGGCCGGTATCGCGGGCCCAGCAGTCATCGCTGTTCATTTCAACCAGAGTGACGTGGGCGGGCATGATGGCGCGAGCCTGCTCCATAAACTGGGCTGGCACCCCCATAAAGACCGGGGTAGCACTACCGATGGCATCGGCCACCTTGGCGAAGGTCTCTTGCGCGAAGCGACCGGCTACGCGCCAGTTGTCCGGGCGAAACGGCCAGATCATCCAGACGGCCTGCTGGTGTGCCCACTCGGCGGGCATGGTGAAGCCGTCGGCGGCCGGCGTGGAGTTAATGGTCTTGATGCTCATCGCAAGGCTCCTTGCATGGATTGAGGCCCCCGTTTACGCCCGATGCGGCGCGGGAACCCGGAAAAATAACAGTGGGTCGCAGAGTAAGACGTTGCGCCCCCATCCATCAAATGAATAGGATGGATTGTCCCATAAACACGGCGAATAATCCCCCCCATGAAACTGCACCAGCTCGACCTCAATCTGCTGCTCGCGTTTGACGCCCTGATGACGCAAGGGAGCGTTACCCGCGCCGCCGAGGCGCTCTTTATCAGCCAGCCTGCCATGAGCCACTCCCTTAACCGGTTGCGCACCTTTCTCGGCGACCCGCTCTTGGTGCGCACCCCGCAGGGGATGCTGCCGACCCCGCGCGCCCAGAGGCTTCATCTCGGGGTGCAGCAGGCGCTGCGGCTGCTGGAGCAGCAGCTCACCGAGGAAGAAGAGTTCGAGCCGAGCCAGTCGAAGCGGCGCTTCGTGCTCTGCACCACAGATTACGTGGAGTGCGTGCTGATCCCGCCGCTTATTCAGCGGCTCAGACGGCTGGCGCCGGGGGTCACCATCGAGATCCGCATCCTGCGCGACACCCTGCCCGAAGCCGAGCTGGCGAGCGGCGAGATCGATCTGGTGCTGGGCTTTGACGAGTACATGCAGGTGCCGGGGTATCTGGGCAAAGAGACCTGGCTCACCGAGCCGCTGGCCGGGCTGGTGCGCGCCGATCTGCCGATTGCCAAATCGGCCCCCGCCGGCGCCGAGGATGACCCCTCCCAGTGGCAGGAGCGCATCACCCTGCCGCAGCTCATCGCCATGCCCCATGTGTTCCACTCACCGCTCGGTACCTCGGAGGCAAGCCTAGACCGCTATCTGAAGAGTCAGGGCTTTAGCCGCACCATCTCGGTCAACAGCCAGAGTTATATGTCCGCCGCCGCCATCGTCAGTCAGAGCGATCACCTGCTGGTGCTGCCCAGCATGGTGGCCGAGCTGCTCGCCACCCACTGGCCGCTGAAAAGCCTGCCGCTGCCCGAAGACGTGCCCGACTACCACCTCAACTGCGTCTGGCATCCCGTGCACGCGCAGCAACCGGCGCTGGTATGGCTAAAAGATTTGATGAAAGAGCTGGTGGGACCGAGGTAAGACCGCGGCGTCTGGCATACCCCATCGGCGCATACGCAACAACCGGCGCAGGTGTGGCTCAAGGATTTGATGAAGGAGCTTGTTGGCCGACCATGATGCCCAAACCGAACCTCGATCAATTCCCTCTCCCTTTGGGAGAGGGTTAGGGTGAGGGCTGCTCCTGCTCCCTCCCCCCTCATCCCCAGCCCTTCTCCCGCAAGGGGAGAAGGGAGCTGATCCAGTACAATCGGCAACATCACGGGTAACCAACTAGCAGGGCAATGCCCATCCACTCATCAGCTCATCAGCTCATCAGCTCATCAGCTCATCAGCTCATCATTACCAAACACAACGATAGCTCGGTTGGGGTCAACAAATCCTGACAGCACCTAGATCTGTTCCCTCTCCCTTTGGGAGAGGGCTAGGGTGAGGGGACTCAATATCCAACCGGTAAACACAAAGGAAGCTGGCTATATCTATAGGACCAAACAGAACTGGAGCCCTTTATGGAAAGCAACCGCTTTGCCAAACGACTGAGACGTGATGCCACGCTGGCAGAGCAGAAACTGTGGCAACACTTGCGCAATCGCCGTCTGGCGGGAGTGAAATTTCGCCGCCAAATGCCCATCGGCCCCTATGTGGTGGATTTCATCAGCCTTGAACAGGGATTGATCATTGAAGTGGATGGTTCGCAACATGGAACACTAGCGAACCAGATGCATGATGAGGCTCGGACAGCCTATCTCAATCAGCAGGGATTTCGGGTGATACGAGTGTGGAATAACGATGTACTGGGCAGGCTCAACTCCGTGCTGGATTTTATCCTGTTCTCATTACGTCAATCCGATTGACCCCTTCCCCTCAATTCAAAAAGCAAAAACGGAGAAGGGGAAACCTAACTTACGCCCGCAGGGCACGCATCAGCTGGGCGACTACGTCGTCGAGCAGAGGGCGATCGGGGCGGCACTGGGCGAAGGTGACCAGCCCTTGCAGGTTGATCAGCAGCAGGGCGGTGAGGGTGTGGATATTGCTATCCGGGGCCAGCTCGCCCTTGGCCTGCGCCTGCGTCAGCAACTCGGCCAGATCCTGCTCCAGCTCGCCATAGATCCCCTTGACCCGCTGGGTCAGCTCCTCATCCTGCTCGCTCAGCTCCATCATGGTGCGGGTCACCAGACAGGAGCCGCAGAGCGCCTCACCCACAATCCGGTCGAGATAGGCCGCAAGGCCCGCCAGCGGGCTCGGGTTGTCGAGCAGGGAGCGGCGCAGGGTGCGTTTGCCCTCGACATAGTGATCCACCGCCGCCAGCAGCAGGCCTCGCTTGTTACCAAAGGCGCCATAAATGCTGCCCGGGTGCAGGCCGGTGGCAGCCACCAGCTCCTGCATGGTGGTCTTGGCATATCCCTTGGCGCGAAACGCTTCCATGGCATTTCGCAGTACCTCGTCCCGATCAAACTCGGCTATGCGCATGGTTCCTCCCGTGGGAAATGGTTCACCGGCAAGGAGCAACAGGGCCCGCCGATAAAGAGTGACTGGAAAGGGCGGCAAGTTTACCCCAGCCGCCCGCTCGGGCCAACCTTCTTGAACGCGCATTCAAAAAAAGCTTGCGCCCGACGCAAAAAACGTCTTGAATGCACGTTCAAGAATAACCCGTTCAGGACAACCTATCATGAATACCCTGTTTCAGCCGTATCGACTCAATGACACTCTGACCCTGGCCAACCGTTTCATGATGGCCCCGCTCACGCGCTGCATGGCAGGCCCAGGTCTGGTGCCGACCGAGCAGATGGCAGCCTATTACGGCCGCCGCGCCGACATCGGCCTGATTGTTTCCGAGGCCGTCATCATCCGCCCCGATGCGCAGGGCTACCCCAATACACCGGGCCTCTTCACCCAGGCGCAGATCGATGGCTGGAAGAAAGTGACCAGCGCCGTACATGCCAAGGGCGGCAAGATCTTCGCCCAGCTGTGGCACGTCGGCCGCCTCTCCCACCCCTTCTTCCATCAGGCTGAAGTGTTGGCCCCCTCTGCCGTGGCGCACGAGGGCACTGTGCCCCGCATGCGCGAACTGACCTATCAGGTGCCGCGCGCCCTGACCGAGGCCGAAATAGCCCAACTGGTACAGGATTACGCCCAAGCCGCAGCCAACGCCATCGAGGCGGGCTTTGACGGGGTGGAGATCCACGGTGCCAACGGCTACCTGATCGACCAGTTCCTGCACCACTCCACCAACCTGCGTACTGACAACTACGGTGGCAGCCCGGAAAAGATGAGCCGCTTCGCGCTGGAAGTGGTCGATGCCATCAGCGCCCGTATCGGTGGTGATCGGGTAGGTATTCGCCTCTCCCCGGGTGCCTATGTCCATCTGGCGGGCAGCCCGGAAGATCGCGCCGTGTTCGACCATCTGCTGGGTAAGCTCAACGATCGCCCGCTGGCCTATATCCACCTCGGCATCTTTGATGACAACCTCACCTTCGATTATCTGGGTGGCCGTGCCTCCGACTATCTGCGCACCCACTACAAGGGCAATCTGGTCGGTGTGGGCAACTACGACGCCGAGCGCGCCGCTACGGCCATCGAGGCTAACCGCTTCGATCTGGTGGCTATCGGCCGTCCGCTTATCGCCAACCCGGACTACCTCACCAAGGTGAAGAAGGGAGAAGCGCTGGTGCCCTACGCCGACACCATGCTGGCCGAGCTGGTATAACCGCGAAGCCATCGCCAGACGACAGGCAATAAAAAACGAGGGGAGCTGTTGCTCCCCTCGTGCTATCTGGCTGATGCGCTGATCAGTTGGTGCGGACTTAATTGGTGCGGAAGAGGGCCTCAATGGAGAGCCCCTGGCTAAGCAGGATCTCCCGCAGACGGCGCAGCCCCTCGACCTGGATCTGGCGTACCCGCTCGCGGGTCAGGCCAATCTCGGCCCCCACATCCTCGAGGGTGGCGGGCTCGTAACCCAGCAGACCGAAACGACGAGCCAGCACTTCCCGCTGCTTGGGATTGAGCTCCTCCAGCCAGTGCACGATGCTGCTACGCATATCATCTTCCTGTGACTCCAGCTCAGGCCCCATGCCGCGCTCGTCGGAGAGCACATCCAGCAACGCCTTGTCGCGATCGCCACCGATGGGGGTGTCCACCGAGGTGATCTTCTCGTTGAGTTTGAGCATGCGGTTCACGTCATCCACCGAACGATCCAGCGCGAAGGCGATATCCTCGGCGGTCGGTTCATGATCGAGACGGTGAGAGAGTTCGCGCGCGGTGCGCAGGTAAACGTTTAACTCCTTGACCACATGAATGGGCAGACGGATGGTACGGGTCTGGTTCATGATGGCCCGCTCTATGGTCTGGCGGATCCACCAGGTAGCATAGGTAGAGAAACGGAAGCCGCGCTCGGGGTCAAACTTCTCGACCGCGCGGATAAGACCGAGGTTGCCCTCTTCGATGAGATCCAGCAGCACCAGGCCACGGTTGTTGTAACGGCGGGCGATTTTCACCACCAGTCGCAGGTTGGACTCGATCATGCGCTTGCGGGCGGCTTTGTCACCTCGCAAGGCACGACGGGCGTAGTAGACTTCCTCTTCGGCAGTGAGCAGCGGGGAGAAACCTATCTCCCCCAGATAGAGTTGCGTGGCATCCATCACCTTGTTCAGCTCAGGTGCCAGCAACTCATCAGAGATAGTCTCGTCCGCCTCGGCGGCTACCTCCTGCAACTCTTCTACTTCGTGAGATTCGGGTTCAGCGTCAAACTCTAACTCTGCATCCTGCATTACCAGTTGTTCTTGGCTCATGGTGTGTCTCCCTGACGTTACCAGAGTAAGACGGTCTCTCTGGGGTTAACGCTTTGGCAAATAGCTCATCGGATTGATCGACTTGCCTCTGTACCGGATCTCGAAATGCAATCGCACATCCGGCGCGTCCGTGCTACCCATGTTGGCAATGACCGAGCCCCCCTTGACGCTGTCCCCTTCCTTCACCCGCAACTCGTCGTTGTGTGCGTAAGCGGAGAGATAGTCATCATCATGCTTGAGGATAATCAGCTTGCCGTACCCCCTTAAAGCACTGCCAGCGTATACCACTTTACCGCTGCTGGCGGCGTAGACGGGTTGCCCCTTCTGGCCGGCTATGTCGATCCCCTTGTTACCCTGTTCTGCAACAGAGAACCCCTCGACAATCCGGCCTTTTGCGGGCCAGTGCCAAGCAAGTCTCGACTGGGAGTTGTTTATTTTTTGTTCTTTGGACTGAGCGTATTCCTTCGGTGCTGCCGGAGCAACGGATTTCTGAGAGATGAACGGCGTGGTCTGACCAGATCCGCTCGGCTCGGCCAACGGACGTGGACCGCTGCTCGGACGGCTCACGGCCACCGGTGTCACGGTTGCCGGACGAGTCGCAGCCACCATCTGGGTCGAACCGCCGCCTGCGGTCTGGACATTGAGCACCTGACCCGGTTGCAGCGCATAGGGGGCGCTCAGGTTGTTGCTCTGGGCCAGCGCCTGCGGTGTCATGCCGAACTGGCGGCCAATGCTGCTCAGGGTATCGCCGCGGCGCACCTCATAGGTACCGGCACTGCGGCTGCTGCTCATGCTGGCGCTGGAGCCATCGAGTCGCAGACGCTGCCCCGGATAGATGTTGTAGGGCGGGCTGATATTGTTGAGGCTGGCCAGCGACGGCACGTCGTTGCCGGAGTTGAAGGCGATGGAGTAGAGGGTATCACCCCGTTTCACCACATAGCTGCCGCCCTGAATGGGGGCGCTGACCTGGGCACCGCTTTGGCGAGCCGGAATGGTCGAGACAAACTGCCCCTCATCAACACCATCTACCGGAGCTGCATTTTTACTGGAGGAGCAGGCAAGCAGCAGCCATGACAACACCACGACACTGCTTCCTTGCCAAATACGCGAACGCATAATGGATCCTTAACGACTAAACCAGAAATAGGCCACCACGGCCAGACCAATACAGAGCCAACCGAGCACATCTACGTAGTGCATCAGTTTGCGTTCCATCTTCTCGCCACCCCAGCGCATCAGGCCCGCAACCAGGAAAAAGCGCATGCCACGACCGATGAGGGAGGTGATGATGAAGGGCAGCAGAGCCATTTGCAACAACCCTGCCGTCACGGTAAACACCTTGTAGGGGATAGGGGTGAAGCTGGCAATGAAAATGACCCAGATCCCCCACTGCTCAAACCAGTTGCGAGCAATCTCGATCTTGTCCTGATAGCCCACAGACTCCACCAGTGGCAGCACGACCGGCTCCCACAGCGCATAGCCAAGGGCATAGCCAAACAGGGCCCCCAGCACAGAGAAGACAGTAGCCAGCGTGGCGTAGTGCCACGCCTTGTGGGGCTTGGCGAGCGCCATCGGTGCCAGCATCACGTCCACCGGGATCGGCCAGAATACCGACTCGATGAAAGCGGTGATGGAGAGATACCAGGGGGCATGCTTGTGGCGGGCCCACTGCATCACCAGTACGTACAAACGGGAAAACAACTTCACTCAACATCTCCGTCAATCAGGGGAACAAAACGTACCGGCTCCAGAATACGGCTGGTCAGCTGGGATCCGGATCGTTCGATCAGCTGCAGGGTCTGCTGGCTGTCACCCACGGGCAACACCAGTCGACCCCCTTCGGCCAGCTGATCGGTGAGCGCCGTCGGGATCTCGCTCGCCGCGGCCGTCACCAGAATGGCGTCATAAGGCCCCTTGTTGGGCCACCCCAGCCAGCCGTTGCCGTGCTTGGCCGAGACATTGTGCAGATCGAGCTGGCGCAGTCGGCGTCTGGCCTGGAACTGCAGCGACTTGATCCGCTCCACGGTATACACATGCTCCACCAGATGGGCGAGGATCGCCGTCTGGTAGCCCGAGCCAGTGCCAATCTCCAGCACATGGGCCGGATTGTTTTGCATCAGCAACTCGGTCATTCGCGCCACCATATAGGGCTGCGAAATGGTCTGGCCGTGGCCAATGGGCAGGGCGGTGTTGTCCCACGCCTTGTGCGCCATGGCCTCGTCCACGAACAGCTGGCGCGGCACTTTCGCGATGGTCGCCAGCACGCGAAAATCGCGAATATCCTGCGCAATGAGCTGATTTAACAGGCGCTGTACTATCACACCACCCTCATCCCTGCAGATCTAACCAGGCCCCCAGACCGGCGAGACTGTCATAGGCAGTCATATCGATGGTCAGGGGGGTAATCGAGACATAGCCCTGCTCGATGGCAGCAAAATCGGTGCCTTCACCGGCATCCTGCTGGCTACCGGGGGGGCCGATCCAGTAGATGGGCTGGCCACGGGGATCCTCGGTGCAGATCACCGACTCCGCCCGGTGGCGATTGCCAAGGCGGGTGGTCTTGATCCCCTTGATCTGCTCGAGGGGCAAGTCCGGCACGTTGACGTTGAGGATCTGATCGGCAGGCAGGGGGTGCTTCATCAACCCTTTCACCAGCAGGGCCGCATAGTGGGCCGCAGTGGCGAAGTGGGTCTTGCCCACCAGCGAGATGGCGATGGAAGGGTAGCCAAGATGGCGCCCCTCGGTGGCCGC
Source organism: Aeromonas sp. R4-2 (assembly GCF_040908295.1). NCBI lineage: Bacteria > Pseudomonadati > Pseudomonadota > Gammaproteobacteria > Aeromonadales > Aeromonadaceae > Aeromonas > Aeromonas sp. R4-2. Next base: position 27,638 of record NZ_JBFODL010000012.1, read on the forward strand.
GGCGACCGTGCCCGAATAGATGACATCATCCCCCAGGTTGGCACCGTGGTTGATACCGGCCACCACCATGTCGGGTTCAGGGCGCACCAGCTCGTTGACCGCCAGATGCACGCAGTCGGTCGGCGTCCCCTTCACCGCATAGCTCTCGCACCCATTAAAGCCGTTTTCTGCAATGCGGGTAACCCGCAGCGGTACTTCCAGCGTCAGGGAGTGACTCGCGCCGCTGCGGTTGCGATCCGGTGCCACCACAATGACCTCGCCACAGGCGCGCAGCGCCTCGCTGAGGGCACGAATGCCCTCGGCATGCACACCATCATCATTACTGACCAGAATTCGCATCGGTCTGATTCCTGAAACCGTGATCGGCCTCTTCGGCCTGCATTAACTCGCGCACCACGCTGGTGGCAAACGCGCCCGCCGGCAGGAAGAAGGAGAGGGTCAGCGCCTCGCCGTCCAGCTGCCAGCTCATCTGCTCCGGCTTGAGTAACAGGGGGCGCCTGTCCTGCTCCAGCCCGGCCTTCTCCAGCCCGTCACACCAATCGCTGTAAGGAGCCAGCACGCCCTGTTCGAACTCGGCAGCGGCGCCCTGACTGGCCAGGCGGCCACGGCCCCACTGGGGCGCGGTAAGCTGCACGTCGCCGGAGGCAAGACGCGCTTCCAGCTCGGGAGTCACGCTCTCTTCGCTGAAGATGGAGTGGCTGCCCTTGAGCATCACGCAATCACCGGCCAGCAGCTGATGAGCCAGCCCCTGCTCGATACGGGCGCTGACAATGGCGTTGAACAGCATGCTGCGGGCGGCAGAGAGGTAGAGGGAACGCTTGTTGCGATCCTTGATCCGCTTGCCGGCAAACATCGCCTTGGCCGCTTCTAGGTTGTTGCCATCGCGGCCAAAACGCTGTTCACCATAGTAATTGGGTACGCCCTGAGTGGCGATAGCCTGCAGGCGCGCTTCCAGCCCGTCGGCCTGTTCCAGACCGGTGAGACGCAGGGTGAAGTGGTTGCCCTTGAGGTAGCCGACCCGCAATTTGCGGTTGTGACGCCTGGCTTGCAGGATCTGGATGCTGTCGCTCTCGATAACCGACAAGTCCGGCTCGGCCTTGCCTGGCAGGTGAACACCAAACCACTGCTCGGTCACCGCGTGACGATCTTTCAGGCCCGCCCAGGTCACCGCATTGCGGTTGACCCCGGCGGCATCGGCCAGCAAACCCGCCACCCAGGCTGTGTTCTCGCCGGTTTTGCGCACCCGGACGAAGATATGCTCCCCTTCACCGCAAGGCTCAAACCCGAGATCTTCATTGACCACGAAATCGGCGGCCTCGGCCTTGAGGATACCGCGGGCGGTGGGCGCCCCGTGCAGATAGGCAAGTTGTTCCAGCATTATTGTTTCACCAGTAGGACGACGGCTTCGGTGGCGATCCCTTCCTTGCGCCCCGTAAACCCAAGCTGTTCGGTGGTGGTCGCCTTGACGTTCACCCGGTTCAAATCACATTGCAGATCGGCGGCCAGCACGGCGCACATGGCGTCGATATGGGGGGCCATTTTGGGGGCCTGGGCGATGATGGTCACATCCAGGTTGCCGATGGCATAACCCGCCTTCTGTACCCGGGCAAAGACATCGCGCAGCAGAATGCGACTGTCGATCCCCTTGAACTCGGCAGCGGTATCGGGGAAGTGGCGACCGATGTCACCGGCACCGATAGCCCCCAGCAGGGCATCGCTTACCGCGTGCAGCACCACATCGCCGTCGGAGTGGGCAACCAGCCCCTGCTCGTAGGGAACCGGCACGCCACCCAGCATGCAGGGACCAACACCACCAAATTTATGAACATCAAAACCATGACCAATGCGCATCATCAGCGGCAACCTCCCAACATGCTGAAACCAACCCCATCAATTTTGTGTACGTCCACACCATGTCCAATCCGGATCATGCTAACTCCTTGTTCGGGCCTGTTTGTTCGAGACACTCTGCTCTGAACGGTCTGTTCTGACTGAGGGGCTTATGCCTGCTGGCTTAAAAACAGCCCCGCCAGCGACAAGTCTTCCGGCCGGGTCACTTTGATATTGTCGGCGCGCCCCTCCACCATCCGCACCGTGAATCCGGCCCGCTCCATGGCGGAGGCCTCGTCGGTGATGGTGGCGCCCAGCAGCAGCCCCTCTTCCAGCGCCCGCTTCAGGGCACGGGTCGGGAACATCTGCGGCGTCAGGGCATGCCAGAGCTGCTCGCGCTCGACGGTGGCGATGATATTGCCCTCGCCATCGGAGCGTTTCATGGTATCGCGCACCCGACTGCCGAGAATGGCACCGCCACAGTTCATGGCCGTGGCAATCAGCGCATCAAGATCGCCGTGAGTCAGGCAGGGGCGGGCCGCATCGTGCACCAGCACCCACTCCCCTTGCGCCACATGGAGACCATTGAGGACGGAAAAGGCGCGCTCGGCGCCTCCCTCTACCCGCACAATGCGCGGGTCGGCCGCCACGGGCAGGGCCTCGAACCAGCGATCATGGGGCGCCAGCGCCACGATCACCTGGGCGATGGCCGGGTGGGAGAGCAGCCGCTCCAGGGTATGTTCGAGAATGGTTTTACCCGCCAGTTGCAGGTACTGCTTGGGGCAATCGGCCCCCATCCGGCTGCCGATACCGGCGGCAGGGACGATCGCCGTCAGGCCGGATACCCGGCTGGCATCAGTCATCGTAGGGCTCATCGTCCGGCGCTGTCTCTTTGTCTTTCTCTTTGGGGATGATCCGGTAGAAGGTCTCCCCCTGCTTGATGTAACCCAGATCGTTGCGCGACAACTCCTCGATGGCCTCGAGGCCAGAGGTGAGATCATCTATCTCGCGGTAAATGAGGTCGTTACGATCCTTGAGAGTCTGGTTGTCCCGCTGTTGCTGCGAGATGGCCTCCGACAGGTTCTGATAATCGGATAGCCCGTTCTTCCCCAGCCAGAGGTCATATTGCAGTCCCCCCAGCAGGAGGATCAGGATCAGGGTGAATAGCCGCATGCACTAGGTCTCCTTCAGGCGGCCTAGTGTCCCATATTCGGTGCCAAGACAAAAGAAAGCGAGCACCCGGGAGCCACCGGCCGAACATAAAAAAGTGCCCAAGAGTGAATCAGATAGCACAAAGCCCCGCCAAACCGGTGCAAGGATGGCCAACCAGGGCGCTCCTTGTCCGGGGGCGGGGCTCTCAATCAGAAAGCGGTAAGGGGGATCAGTTCACCGCGACCGGCTCTCCCGCGCTCTCGGCCGGAGTGTTGTACTCCTCCTCGGCATCGCGGAAACGCTCCAGCATCGCTTTAGAGGGCGCTTCGCCCAGCAGACTGCCCCCCACGATGGCCAGCAGCGCGAACAGGAAGCCCGGAATGATCTCATACAGCCCCAGCCAGCCGAACTGCTTCCAGACGATGACGGTGATGGCACCGACCAGCATGCCCGCCAGCGCGCCGTTGCGAGTCATTCGCGGCCACAGCACCGAGAGCAGCACCACGGGGCCAAAGGCGGCACCGAAACCGGCCCAGGCGTAGCTCACCAGCCCCAGCACCCGGTTTTCCGGATTCATGGCAACGGCGATGGCAATCACCGCGATCAGCAGCACCATCAGGCGACCCACCCACACCAGCTCACGCTGGGAGGCGTTCTTGCGCAGGAACGGCTTGTAGAGATCCTCTGTGATGGCGCTGGAGCAGACCAGTAATTGACAACTTAGAGTGCTCATCACCGCCGCCAGAATGGCGGAGAGCAGCACACCGGCGATCCAGGGGTTGAACAGGATTTTGGAGAGCTCGATAAAGACCCGCTCCGGGTTGCCGGTCACTCCAGCCGCCACTTCTGGGAAGCGGGCAAAATAGGCCAGACCGAAGAAGCCGATGGCCACCGCACCAGCGAGGCAGAACACCATCCATGTCATGCTGATACGGCGGGCATTGGCCATGGAGTGGTGGGAATCCGCCGCCATGAAACGGGCCAGAATGTGGGGCTGACCGAAGTAACCAAGGCCCCAGGCCATCAGCGAGACAATAGCGATCACATCCAGATTCTTGAACATGTCGAGGTTGGTGGCGCTCTTGGCTGCCACCTCGATCATGGCGCTGTCCACCCCGCCGACGGCGATGATGACGAAGACCGGGGTCAGGATCAGGGCGAAGATCATCAGGGTTGCCTGCACCGTATCGGTCCAGCTCACCGCGAGGAAGCCGCCGAAGAAGGTGTAGGTGATGGTGGCGGCGGCACCGACCCAGAGGGCGGTGTTGTAATCCATGCCGAAGGTGCTCTCGAACAGGCGGGCACCGGCTACCACGCCGGAGGCGCAATAGATGGTGAAGAACAGCAGGATCACCAGCGCCGAGAGAATGCGCAGCACCTTGCTGTGATCTTCAAAGCGATAGGTAAAATAGTCCGGCAGGGTCAGGGCATTGCGGTTCTTCTCGGTATGTACCCGCAGGCGACCCGCTACCCAGCGCCAGTTGAGGTAGGCGCCGATCACCAGACCGATGGCGATCCAGCTCTCGGAGATGCCGCTGACGAAGACGGCGCCGGGCAGCCCCATCAGCAGCCAGCCGCTCATGTCGGAGGCGCCGGCAGAGAGGGCTGTGACCCAGCTCCCCATCCGGCGACCGCCCAGAATGTAGTCATCAAAGTTGCGGGTGGCGCGATAGGCGACGAAGCCGATCAACACCATTCCGAGGATATACACCAGGAAGGTGATTAACATGGGTGTGCTAGCTGTCATGCAAAACTCCGTTTTGTGTCATTTTCTGCCCGCTCTGGTGACGGGCTCATCCCTAAAAAACCGGCCTAGCTTAATCAGCCGTTCGCGCCAGCTCAACCACTTTTAACAAACACAAAACACAATAAAAACCTTTGCGCATCAAATCATCTGCCGCATCAAGAGGATGGCGCCAGATTTCCTGCCGTGGCCGTGGCGGTCATCTCGCCGCGCCAGCCGCTACTGAGCGTTATGTTTTCACATTTTGTTACTATCCATTTTTTACAAGCCAGCGCCCCGCTCCTACACTCCCCGCCCTGTCTCATCACACCAGTCAGAGGTCGGCACCATGTCATCTCATCTGTCACACCTGCGCACCCTCGCCCGCCGCCTTCATCCGGTGGAGGAGTCGGGTCATCTCATCCGACGGGCCAAGTATGTGGGGCGTCTCTGGCTCAATCCCGGCGCCCGCGCCCTCTATCGCCAGCAGCAGGAGCAACCGCTGCTGGCGCAGGCGATCAGCCGCTTCCCCGATATTCTGGAAAAGCCGATCCACCCCTATCGCCACAAGGGGCTCCGCAAGCGCCTGCGAGCCGGGCTTATCAGCGGCCACTACCAGCAGCTGGCACGTCAGCTGCCCAAGGCGCAACAACTGGCAATCTACAGCGGGTGCGGCCTGCTGCTGGCCCAGTGGCAGAGCGACAAGCTGACGGCCCCCCTCACCCTGCAACTGGATTACCAAACCCACATGGGCAAAGAGGGGGAGATGAGCCTGACCCTCAAGCTGGGTGACGCGGTGCTCTATTACATGGCCCTCAATCTGCGCCCCGCGCCGAACCCGACCCTCGAAATCTGCTCGCTGCAGGGCGGCAAGGGGCAGAGCGAGGAGATCAAGCTGGTCACCAAGGCGTGCGGCGGGCTGCGCCCCATGTCCCTGCTGGTCTATATGGCCGCCGAGCTGGCCCGGGGGTTGGCGTGCAAGAGCCTGCTCGGGATCCGCACCCAAAGCCACGTCTATCAGAGCAGCAAACGCACCGCCGATCGGGTCAAGTTCGACCTCGACGGCTTGTGGCAGGAGCATCAGGGCTGTGTGCAGGATGAACTCTGGATGAGCCTGCCGCTGGAGGTGCCCCGCAAGACGCTGGAGGAGATCCCCTCCCGCAAGCGGGCCAGCTACAAGACGCGTTATCAGCTGCTCGATCAGCTCGGCAGCGAGCTGCAGACAAATCTGCTGCGAAGCTGAGTCAACCTAGCAGAAACAAAAAGGGCGAACAGCATGCTGTTCGCCCTTTGTCATGACGGGGATTTGCCGTTAGCGGTTGATCGCCATCGGCATGCCGTTGCGCTGCTCCAGCGCCTGCTTCACCAGTTGGGAGTCGCTGTCGGCGTGGGCAATGAAGCGGGTCACCGCCGGAGTCATCGGCAGCGGTGCCGGCAGCTTGGAGTTGAACTCTTCTTCGCTGCGCGACAGCGGCTGATGCACTTCCAGATAGCGGACACCGTTGGGCTCGAGAGAGGCCTTGATCGGCTGGTTGACGAACTGGACGCGGGTACCGACCGGTACCTGCTTGAACAGATAGGCGATGTCGTCGTTGCGCAGACGCACGCAACCGTGGCTCACCCGCAGGCCGATGCCGAAGTTGGCGTTGGTACCGTGGATGGCGTACATCTTGCCGATGTAGAGGGCAAACAGACCCATGGGGTTGTCCGGACCGGCCGGCCATACCGCAGGCAGGCTCTCGCCACGGGCGGCATATTCGGCATGCATCTTGGCGGTCGGGGTCCAGGTCGGGCCCGCTTTCTTGCGCTGCACGCTGGTCACCCAGTTTTCCGGAGTATCGGTACCGAGCTGGCCGATGCCGATGGGCAGCACTTCCACCACTTTTTTACCCTTGGGGTAGTAGTAGAGGCGCATCTCGGCCACGTTCAGCACGATCCCTTCACGGGGTGCATCCGGCAGGATCAGTTGCTGGGGGATCACCAGCTTCTCGCCGGTCTGTACCAGCAGGGGATCCGCATCGGGGTTGGCTTCGGTCATGTTGGTGAGCCCCAGCTGGAATTTGGCCGCAATGACCTCCAGCGGCTGGCCGTTCTCTTCGGCCGGAACCACGTATTCCAGATTTTCCCCTACCAAACGGCTGTTGGCCGCAGGCAGAGCATATTCAACAGCGAAAACCGGCGCAGCGGTCAGCAGCAGGCTGTAGCAGAGTGTTGCCACACTATTGCGAAGGAGCTTCATAACTTTCCCATGATGATGACTTGAAGTGACGTCTCTGGGCTGGCAGCTGATCAAGAGGGGATCAGGGGCGCGAAGAGAAGGCCGCCATTTTTCTCCTCTGCACGGCAAATTTCAACTGACAAGTGGCGACGGGTCGATGATTAATATGCGGTTTTTTCCGCGTCCTCGACCCGCCCTATTTACCTGTTTATCCCCGTTGCCAGGCACGCATATCGTAACCTGTGGGAGATTGATGCAACCGCAGATGAAATTGCTCAATGATGGCGAAGATATGGTCGAAAATATCGGCCTGGATCCCTTCGTAATCGGCCCATGCGGTGGTCGCGGTAAAGCAGTAAATTTCCAGCGGCAAACCGTCTGACGTGGGTGCCAGCTGGCGCACCATCAGGGTCATGTCCTTGCGAATGCCGGGGTGGGCACGCAGGTAGGCATCCAGATAGGCGCGCAGGGTGCCGAGGTTGGTGAGGTGACGACCGTTGATGGGGCAGCTCAGGGCATCGCTCAGCTGCTGGTTGTAGGCACTCAGCTCCTGCTCCTTGCGGCTCAGATAGGGTGCCAGCAGCTGCGCCTGCTTGAGCTGCAACTGCTCATCGGCCGTCAGAAAACGCACGCTGGTCATGTCGATATTGACGCTGCGCTTGATGCGACGGCCCCCCGACTCGGTCATCCCCTGCCAGTTCTTGAAAGAGTCGGAGATCAGGGCATAGGTGGGAATGGTGGTGATGGTCTTGTCCCAGTTCGACACCTTGACCGTGGTAAGCCCGATGTCGGTCACCTCGCCATCGGCGCCGTACTTGTCCATCTGCAGCCAGTCACCGACGCTCAGCATCCGGTTGGCGGAGAGCTGGATCCCCGCCACCAGCCCGAGGATTGGGTCCTTGAACACCAGCATCAGCACTGCGGTCATGGCACCCAGACCGCTGAACAGGAACAGCGGCGACTTGCCGAGCAGCAGGGCGATCATCAGGATGCCCACCAGAATGCTGCCTACCAGCTTGGCCCCCTGGAAGATGCCGCGCAGGGGCAAATCCCGACCAAAGCGGGTGTAACGGCTCACCGACAAGAGGCAGTCGAGCAGGGCGAAGAAGGCCAGCAGCAGGAACAGCAAGATCCAGAGCTGGGCCACCATTTCGATAAGTTTGAGGCTATCCGATTGACGGGGCAGCCAGATCTCCGCCTGACCGAGCAGCACGGCCCCCTGCAACACGAAAGCGAGCCGGTTGAAGAGGCGCTGTTGCAGCTGGGGCGGCAACCATACCTGCTTGGCCTTGCCGAGGATCCCCACCAGCCGGACCAGCAGCACCCGGTGCAGCGCCATGTGCAACAGCAACGAGGTGATGACGATAAAGCCCAGCGCGATCACCAGCGCCATCATGCTGGTCACTTCCACCCCAAGGCCCGACAACCAGTTAAAAAACGCCTCTTTCATTGCTCTCTCCCGAACCTGGCAGCCCGCTGGCTGCAAAACAGTGGTGGTCAGGGTACCGCTCCCCTCCCCCATGTCAAATCGGCGTACGCCAGAAATGACAACGCCCGGCACAGGCCGGGCGTTGTTTCAAAGCGAGGCTGACTTAGCAGACCAGGCTCAGGGCATCGCGGGCGATGACCAGCTCTTCGTTGGTCGGGATCACCATGGCGCAACGGCTGTCGGCGGTGGTGATGCGGCCTTCGCCACCCAGTACCGCGGCGTTGTTGGCCTCTTTGTCCACCTTGAAGCCGAACAGGGCCAGACGGTTCAGCACCATCTCGCGCACCATGGCGGCGTTCTCACCGATACCACCGGTGAAGACCACGGCGTCCAGACGACCGTCCATCGCAGCGGCATAGGCGCCGACATACTTGGCCACACGGTAGGTGAAGACATCCAGCGCACGCTTGGCACCGGCGTCGGTGGCGTAGTTGGTGGTGACGTAGCGGCAATCGCTGCTCACTTCGGTCATCCCCAGCAGACCGGACTCACGGGTCAGGGTGTGGTTGATCTGCTCAACGCTGTAACCGAGCTGGTCGTGCATGAAGAAGACCACGGCCGGATCGATATCACCGGAGCGGGTACCCATCGCCAGACCTTCCAGCGGAGTCAGACCCATGGAGGTGTCTACGGATTCGCCGTTCTTGATGGCGCAGACAGAGGCACCGTTACCCAGGTGGCAGTTGATGATGTTCAGTTCATTCAACGGCTTGCCCAGCTCTTTTGCGGCTTCTTCCGCAATGTAGCGGTGAGAAGTACCGTGGGCACCGTAACGACGGATGCCGTGTTCGCGGTAGAGCTTGTGCGGCAGCGCATAGAGGTAGGCCTCTTGCGGCAGAGTCTGGTGGAAGGCGGTGTCGAAGACGGCCACGTTCTTCTCGGACAGCTGCGGGAACACTTTCAGCGCGGCGCGAATACCGATGAGGTGCGCCGGGTTGTGCAGCGGGGCGAACGGAATGGCGGCTTCGATACCGGCGATCACGCCGTCATCGATACGCACAGAGCGGGAGAACTGCTCGCCACCGTGTACGATTCGGTGACCGATGGCCACCAGTTGCTCGGCAAGAGTCGGATCCTGCGGCAGGATGTGACCCACGATATGGTCGAGGGCCTCCTGGTGAGCGGCACCCGCTCCCAGCATGGCTTCGCCCTTGACCCCGTGGAGTTTCCATTTGATACGTGCATCATCCAGATTGAAGCATTCGGCCAGGCCGGACAGCATGTCCTCACCTGTTTCGGCGTCCATTACGGCAAATTTCAGGGAAGAGCTACCGCAGTTAAGGATCAATACCAACTTGCTCATTTTCTACATCTTCCTGTGCTTCGGCTTTATGCCGACAGTGTCGTGTCATCCAAAAGAGGATGGGATTCCCCTGCCGGGGGCTTATGGTCGCAGGAGGGTGCGTCCAATTTTTCAATTCTTGCTCTTGAAAGAGTGATCGCAACTTGTGGTGCGTATCACTGGTTTCAATGCTTGCGAGCCTCAACGCATCAGCAGCACAGGGCTCGCCTCAATGGGAGTGCTCAGGCGATAGCCAGCAGATCCTTGTGTACCTTGACCACCAGCTTCTTCACCTTGGCGGGCTGGTTGATGGTACAGAGCGGGCGGTGCAGCTCGCCCGGCCAGAAGATGGCGAAATCGCCCGGTTGCAGCGCCAGATAGCTGGTCTGCTCGTCATCGACAAACCAGAGGTCGGGATGGGGATGGTCGGCGCCGTCGCTCACGTAGTCGTGGGGGCCCACACCTATCCACTCTTCACCGCGCAGCAGCAACTGGATATCGAGATACTGCTGATGGAATTCGCCACGGCGATCCGCGGCTGGCTCGGTCAGATCCTCGCTCACCAGACAGAACAGGTTGAGGCCATCAATCTCGGTCTTGCCGAGCGGAGCGTCACCCCAGTAAGCCACGCTCTTCACCACCTCGGCCATGATGCGGGCCAGCGGGGCGGGCAGCGGCGTCCGCTGCAGGGTGTTCAGGCTACCGGTGATCATGGCGTCTGTTTCCTGTTAGGTATATCTGGGCGGCATCTTTGCCAGCCAATGAAAAAGGACCTGTGACAGGTCCTTCAATAATGCCGTCTGCAATCCGTGCAAACCGGTTTAGAGCTTTTGCTCATGTTCAGCTATATGGGCACTGTTACACACTCGTCAGCACCTTGCCAAGAGACATAATCCCATTTTCATAGTGATCGTACCAGCTGAAACCATATTATTCACCACCCTTTCCCCCTCGACTTTGACCAGACGCAAAAACGGGCGCATCAGCGCCCGTTTTTTTCGCAAAACCGTTTAACAACCGGTTTCATTCAAGCCTTTTTGGCGTTTTCCACCGGTTTGGCGTACATGGCACGCCAGATCGCCTTGTGCTCTTCCGGCACCTCTGACTGACGGGTCAGGAAGGCCGCCTGCTCGATGGTATTGGCCTTGCCGGAGACATCGGCCGCCAGATAGTTGCTGGGGAACAGGTGGTAGCTGCTCCAGATCGCCTTGTCGATCAGCGCGGCCAGTTCGTCCGGATCGCTGAAGCCCTCGGTGATCGGCGCGCCGAAGGAGACGTGTACCCGCCCCTTCATGCCGACGATACCGGCGACGATACTCTCGATATCCTCGAACTCGCCCTTCTCATAGCTGCCGTTGACCGACTTCTCGTAGAGCTCGCGCGCCTTCGCCTTGTCGGTCGGATCCAGCTCGTAGCTGATGCTGACCGGCACGATATTGAGGCTGCGCATGTAGTCGACGAAGTCGATCTTCTGCTTCTTGCCGTCGACGTAAAACATCTTGAGGATGGCGGGATCTGTCTTGTCATCGCCATTCTTGGCGCGTCCTTCCTTCTGGGCAATCCAGATGGAGTGACCTTCGTGGACCGAGTTGCCAATATAGGCAGACAGCTCGCCGAGCGCCTTCATCATCTCTCGCGGCCCCTTGGCGGAGCGTTTGACGATAAAGCTCTTGTTGAGCTTCATCAGCTCGGTGGCGCAGGGTTTGCGCAGCAGGTTGTCACCGATGGCGATGCGCACGGTATCGAAACCGTGGGTGTGCAGCCCCCAGTTGACGAACGCCGGATCCATGGCGATGTCTCTGTGGTTGGAGACAAACAGATAGCCCTGCTCTTTCTTAAGATGCTCGATCCCGGAGAAGGTCACCCCCTTGGTGGAGGTGGCGATCATGCGGGACATGTACCGGGTGACCCCCATCTGAACCTGATGCACAGTGGTCACTTTTGACCATTTGCGGCGCAGGAACAGGCGGATCATCGGGCGGATGGCCCAACCCAGCCAGCTCATCAGGGAACCGAAACGATACTTGGCGATGGCGCCGATAAATTCATCATCCTGGATCAGCCGTTCGATGGCTGCCGGCACTTCTTCATCGCGGTAGGGGCGAATATCCGCGAATCTATCTACTTCAGTCACAATGTCAGCCTTGCATGCTAGGAAACCGCAGCCAACCCGCGTTGGCCGGGGAAAATTCAGGGCGCAATTTTACACGCTTTTATGGCAAGGGGTATGAGACAAGCATGAATAGTGAGATCTGACCAGTTTATTAATCAGCTGCCAGTGCCAGCGCGACCGCCGCTTCGGCATGGATGGCAGTGGTGTCGTAGAGCGGCACCGCCGCCCGGGCATCCCCCACCAGCAGGGCAATCTCGGTACAGCCAAGGATCACCGCCTCGGCGCCAGCGGCTGCCAGCCCCTCGATAATCGCCAGATACTCGGCTCGCGATGATTCGCGGATCTCCCCCAGACAGAGCTCGTCATAAATGATCCTGTGTACCCGCTCCCGTCCGGCCTCATCGGGTACCAGCACCGCCAACCCGAAGCGCTCCTGCAAGCGACCCTTGTAAAAATCCTGCTCCATGGTGAAGCGGGTGCCGAGCAGGCCGACCCGGGTTATCCCGTCCGCCTGCAATTTGGCCGCGGTAGCATCGGCGATATGGAGCAGCGGGATATCGATGGCTGCCTCAATCTCGGGGGCCACCTTGTGCATGGTGTTGGTGCCGATCAGCAAGAAATCGGCGCCGCCATCCTGCAACTTGCGCGCCTCGGCCGCCAACAGGCGGGCAGTGGCGGGCCAGTCACCGGCATGCTGCAGCCGCTCGATAGCGGCAAAGTCGACGCTGTTGAGCAGCACCCGCGCCGAGTGCAAGCCACCGAGCTGTGCGCGCACCCCGCGGTTGAGCGCCTGATAATAACTGACGGTGGACTCCCAGCTCATGCCACCCAACAGACCGATACATTTCATAGGAACTCCTTCATTCCAAGGGAGGGCAGAACCACGCCACCTTGCAGGCAAGGTCACGCGGGCGAGATAAAAAAGGCCCCGCAGGGCCAACAAGACAGCCGGTAAAGGCCCGGGTCAACCTCGGGCTAAATCCAGATCATCCCGACACAGGCGGCCGTCGCCAGCCCCATGCCAAGGTTGAAACGCCGCCAGCCCCGGGCAGTGCGGATGATTTGCCGCACCTGGGCACCAAAAAGCACCCAGAACGCCCCAGTATAGAGGCCGGTAATAAAGAAGATCACCAACACCCAGAGCGCGGAGGGCCAGTAAGCCTCCCCCGCCAGGGTGAAACCGCTGATGGCGGAGAGCGCCATCATCCATGCCTTGGGATTGAGCAGTTGCAGCATGGCCCCCTGATGAGCGGGAATAAGCGGCCGGTTGCCCTCGGCCGGGCCGCTGGCCGTCGCCACCTTCCACGCCAGCCAGAGCAGATACGCCGAACCGATAAGCTTGAGGCCGTCGTGCAGCAGCGGCACCTTCTCGAACACCACGCCAAGCCCCAGCGCGGTAGCGAGGATCATCAGATTGATCCCCCCGACCACCCCCACCAGCAGGGGAATCGTGCGGCGAAAACCCTGCGCCGCCCCGGCGCTGGTGAGCAACATATTGTTGGGCCCCGGCGTGCCGCAGGTAACCAGGGCAAACCCCGCCAGGGGCAGTAACCAGTTCAGATCCATCTCAACCTCTTGTCGATACAACGCCCCCGTTATGGGGAAAGCCTTCTAATATGCAGAGCCAACCCCGTGGCGACAAGTCAGAAATGCCTCTTTCTCGGCCACCTCCCCCATCAGCGCAGCACGGCTCAATACCAGAGCATCACCACGCAGAGCGCCGTCAGCAGACCGAGAGAACCGTTGAGTCGCCGCCAGCCCCGATCCGAGCTGATCCAGTTGCTCAGCTGATGGCCGAACAGTACCCAGACAAAGCAGACCGGCAGGGCCACCAGCACAAACATGACCATCACCGCCAGCTGACTCGGCCAGTAACTGGCGCCGGGCAGGCTGAACAGACTGATGGCAGAGATCCCCATCATCCACGCCTTGGGATTGAGGAACTGAAAGCCCAGCCCCTCCAGCATGGTCAGCGGACGGGCCCTCCGGGCCGGATCCCCCGGCGCCCCGGCCACCGCGATACGCCACGCCAGCCACAACAGATAGAGGCTGCCGAAGATCTGCAAACCGAGGCGTAATAAGGGCCAGCGCTCGAACAGGGGATAGAGCCCCAGCGCCAGCACCAGTTGCAACACCGGCTGCCCCAACCCTACCCCGAGCAGATGTGGCAGGGTGCGACGCACCCCGAAGTTGGCACCGGAAGCCGTCAGCATCAGGTTGTTGGGCCCCGGCGTACCGCAGGTGAGTACGGCAAAACCGAACAGGGTGACATACCACTCCATCGTCATATTGTGACTCCTTGCTCGCCACATTGTATCGATACAATGTGTGCTATTTAGTTGTTATCAGGTTGAAATTCACGCTATATTGACAACAAGTTTTGATCAATGGATTTATTGTCACCATGACAATCTGGACGCCCGACCTTACGGCCTTCGATGGCCCCCTCTACCTCAAGCTGGTCAAAGCGATCGAACAGGGGATCGCGAATGGCGAGCTGCCACTGCAGACCCGATTGCCTACCCACCGATCCCTGGCGGATCGTCTGGGTGTCACCGTCGGCACCGTCACCCGCGCCTACAGCGAGGCGGAGCGGCGCGGCCTGCTTGCCGCCCGGGTGGGCCACGGCACCTGGGTCAAGGGAGCGAACACGGATCCCGCCAATGAGTGGGTGATCCGCCAGGAGGAGGGGCATCGCATCGAGCTGTGGCAGAACCTGCCGGTGCAGCTGGATCGGGCGGCCATCATTCGCCCCATGTTGGGGGAAGTGGCGGACGGGGATCTCAACGCCCTGCTCGGCTATGACAAGGAGGCGGGACGACCGGATCAGCGCCAGCAGTTCGTCAACTGGCTGGCGGAGCAAGGGGTGGCCTGCAGTGAGGATCGCCTGCTATTCAGCCACGGCGCCCAGCACGGCATCATGCTGGCGCTGCTGGCTACCAATTGCGTGGGGGAGACCATCCTGTGCGAGGGGCTGAGCTACCCCGGCATGCTGGGTAACGCTCGCCAGCTGAAGAATCAGGTGGTGGGGCTGGCGATGGATGAGGAGGGGCTGCTGCCCGAGGCACTGGACGCCGCCTGCCGTACCCGCCGGGCCAAGCTGCTCTACCTCACCCCGACCCTGCAAAACCCCACCACCGCCATCATGAGTCTGGCGCGGCGGGAGGCCATCGTCGCCATCGCTCGTCGCCACGATCTGCTGATCATCGAGGATGACGTCAACGGCCTGTTGCCCCAGCAACCTGTGATCCCTCTGGTCAATCTGGCGCCGGAGCGGGTCATCTATCTGGGCAGTCTGGCCAAGATCGCCTGCGGCGGTCTGCGGGTGGGCTTCGTGCTGACGCCCCCCGCCCTGCGCAGCGCCTTCGCCCAGACCATGCGGCTGTCGAGCTGGATGGTGAGCCCGCTGCTGATCGAGCTGGCCTGCAAAATGGTCAGTCAGCGCCAGATCATGCCGCTGGTCGAGCAGCAGCGGGAGATCCTCAAACGCCGTGGCGAACTGCTGCGCCACCTGCTGCCTGCCGCCCGCTGGCAGCCGGGCAGCATGCACGCCTGGCTACCGCTGCCGGAGCCCTGGCGCAGCCAGCAGTTTGCTGCCGCCGCCGATGCCCTTGACGTTGGCGTGGCGAGCGGGGAACACTTCGCCGCCGGCCAGTTTGCCGCTCCGCAAGGGGTGCGCCTGAGCCTGAGCCAACCCGCCACCGACGCCCGGGTCGGCGAGGGGCTGGCCCGTCTGGCCCAACTGCTGCAGGGGACGCCCCCCAGCAATCCCCTGCTATAGTCAGGGCCAGCCGACCTGACCTTCACGCTTCATCGTCATAGCCAAGGAGATGCCGTGCCCCCCATCAGAGCCGCCCTGCTGTTTGCCACCCTGTTGCTGGGTGGCTGCGCCTCGTCAACGACCCACCAGCAGCTGGGGGCCGCGCTCAATGGATTGGAAGGGGAGTTGCAACGACTGGAAGAGGAGCTGGCGGCGATGAATGGCCTGCACTATCAAAAGGCGATCGATGCGCCGCTCAGTTTGCGCCGTGCACTCGGGGCGCCGCAGCCCACCCCAGAGGGGCTGGTGCCAGTGACCAGCACGCTGGAGGATGGGCCACTCCTGCGCTATCAATACCGACTGCCAGCGGGGATGGCGAGCCTGCCCCAGGACAACCTCTGCCAGCGCTACGAGTTCGAGCTGCGCCATCTGGGCCGCCTCGGCAAACTGGAATTAAGCTGGCTGGGGGAACAGGGCAAGGGGTCACGGCTGATCCGCCAGAGCGACTGCCCCTTCGGGGCACAGGCCCGCCCTCGGCAATAACAGGTTGCAGCCCTGATAGATGGCATAACCGATTGAAATAACAGCCCATAGTGCGCCTCCAGCACCCTGCTGGCTACTGTCAGCTTTTCACTCAGCGAGTGCTGTGCCTATGTTCCTCTTGGGTCTACCATAATCAACCTAATGGTTTGCTCACAGGAAGTACCTGCATGACGATACTGCTGCTCGAAGAGGATCCCCTGCTCCGTAGCGCCATCACCCGGGAACTGACCGAACAGGGGGTGCCCGCTGACCGGATCCACTACCACAGCCATCCAAACCACGAGCGCAGTGGCCTGCTGGCCCTGCTGCAACAGCACGCCTTCGACGCCATCATCTGTCAGCAGGACAAGCAGCAGGATCTTGACGGAGCCCGGCTGCTGCACGAAGCGCACTATCTCGGCCTGCTGCAACCCGGTTGCGTATTGCTGCTGCTCGATGCCGACCAGAGCGAGCAGGAGTTTCTCCCCTCGGATCTCTACTTCTCCCTCTATCTGCCCCTCCCCTTCATGACCCAGCAGCTCACCGCGGTGCTCGGCCAGCTGGTGAAGTTAAGCAACCTGACCCGTACGCTGGCCGCCCCCATTCTGCTGCGGGAGTGGCAACTGGCTACCGCCCTCTGTGAAGACCTGCTGTTTCAACGGGAGAATCGCTCGCTGACCCCCTGGCTGGATCGACTCAAGGGCTACCTTCTGCTGCAATCAGCCGAACGGATCACCGCCGCCCAGCACTATGCCCTCTGTGCCAACGAGTATCAGGCGAGCTGGCCAAGGGCCGGGCTCTTCTACGCCATGCTGGGGCTCGGCAAATTGCAGAGCGCCCGGACCGACTTGCAGCGCCATCAAGCCAGCGTCTCGATGGCCACCCGGCTGGAGCTGCAACTCGCCAGCCAGCTGCATCAGCATCACTGGCTGGCGGCATGGGAGACCATGGGAGAGCTGCTGCAGATCCGCCCCCATCAGCCGCGCTGGCATCAGCTGGCGATGTTGCTCGGGCTGGTCCTGCAAGATGAGGAGAAGGTGCTGGAGCAGGCCAACAGCCTGACCCTGCGCCACTTCAGCGAACAGCGCGTCCGGCTCGCCATCGACAGCTTCATGCTCAATGCCAGTCTGGCGGTGCTGTGGCACGCCCCCTCCAGCAACCGGATCCGCTCCCTGCAACAGGAGTGGGCGCACCTCAAGCGCACCGTCCACCTGCAACCCCACGAATATGAGCTGCTGCAGGCGTTGATGCTGGGGCTGGATTACCGCTTCGACGAGGCGCTGATCCTGATTGCCCACCACCAGCCGGATGAGGGGAGCGACAACCACCTCACCCTGCTGCTCGGCTTTGCGGTCAGCCAGTTCTGCGGTTTGCCCCACCACGCCCAGCGCTACCTGACCCAGCTGACCCAATACCGCGTCAGGGTGGCGCCCCACCCGCTCACCCGCCAGCTGTTCCACCATCTGGTGGCCGAGCTGGGCCAGCGTCTGACGGCGAGAGAACAACGGCTGAGCGAACTGCGCCAGCTGCGCCACAAGGCGATGCAGGCCAGCCAGTATCAGACAGCCCTGCAAGCGGGCTTGCAGCTGCTGGAGGAGTTCCCCGCCCTGCCGGGAGATGCCTGGCAACTGCTGGAGCTGCTGCAACACTGCTGGCCAGCGGGTATGGCCGCCCCCAGGGTGGCGCTGCTGGTCGATACCCTGGAGCGGCGCCTCAAGCACAGCCCCGCGTTTCTCGATCAACATGCCCAGCAGTACCAGCGCACCCTGCAGGAGATCCGCACCCATCTTCAGCCGCACCTCTCCGGCAGCGGCCCCTCCTGCCTTGTCGCAGGGCAGCCCGAGCCGTGATGATGCTGGCGGCGTGCAAACCGGCATTGTCGGCAAAGCCAACATAGAGAGAGGGAAGCCTTGGCTCCCCTCTCTCTATGTTGATTCTCTGTCAGCTGATGACGATGAGCGTTGGGCTCAAACCAGCGCGTCACTCTCCAGCGCCGCCTTGAGAAAATCTTTCCAGCTGATGATGCCGACCAGGGCGCCATTCTCCAGCACCGGCAGGCAGGAGACCCCCTTCTCCAGCATCAGCTTGACGCCGTCGCGCACGGTGAGATGGGGTGCGATGGTGACGAGCTGACGACTCATGATCTGGTGGGCCCGCTTGTTGAGGGTTTCGGTATCACGGCTCATCTCGGCTTCGGAGTCGAGATAGGGGCTGATGGCGCGGAACAGATCCCGATCCGAGATGACCCCCACCAGCTCTTCCTCTTCCAGCACCAGCAGGTGGCGAAAGTGAGCCTGCTCGAAGATATCCCTGATGACTCGGAGTCGATCATCCATTGAAACGGTGGCGACCCGGGTCGTCATAATATCCCTGATATGCATGCTAACCTCCCGTAACCAAACTGGTTTCTCTGTTATGGCATGTTTTTGCAGCGCCAGCCAGTGGCCAGCCCTTCGCTACAGTGCAAATCAGCGTCATTTCACGTAAGATCCGCGCCAGTTTTTCTCCTCCATTTTGAGCAAGCAGATCCCACCCATGATAGTTGCCAGTCAAATCGAACTGATCCGCGGCGGCCGCAAGCTGCTGGACAACGCCTCCGCCACCATTCATCCCGGCCACAAAGTGGGTCTGGTGGGCAAAAACGGCTGTGGCAAGTCCACCTTTTTTGCACTGGTACGGGGCGAGCTGGCCATCGACAGCGGCACCTTCAGCCTGCCCACAGGCTGGCAGATCGCAGGCGTCGCGCAGGAGACCCCGGCGCTCGACTGCTCCGCGCTCGAGTATGTGATCGACGGCGACAAGGAGTTCCGCTCGCTGGAAGCCCAGCTGGTGCAGGCCGAGCAGGATGACAATGGTCTGCTGGTGGCCGAACTGCACGGTCGCCTCGATACCATCGGCGCCTACAGCATTCGCGCCCGCGCCGCCGAGCTGCTGCACGGCCTCGGTTTCAGCGACGAGCAGTTGAGCTCGCCGGTACGCAGTTTCTCCGGTGGCTGGCGCATGCGCCTCAACCTCGCCCAGGCGCTGCTCTGCCGCTCCGATCTGCTGCTGCTCGATGAACCGACCAACCACCTGGATCTCGATGCGGTGATCTGGCTGGAGAAGTGGCTCAAGGGCTATCAGGGCACGCTGGTGCTGATCTCTCACGACCGCGATTTCCTCGATTCGGTCATCAGCCGCATCATCCATATCGAGAACGGCAAGCTCAACGAATACACCGGCGGCTACTCCGACTTCGAACTGCAGCGCGCCGAACATCTGGCCCAGCAGCAGTCCATGTACGAGAAGCAGCAGCGGGAGATGTCCCACATGCAGGCGTATGTGGATCGCTTCCGCTACAAGGCCTCCAAGGCCCGCCAGGCACAGAGCCGCCTGAAAGCGATGGAGCGGATGGAGAAGATCCTGCCCGCCCACGCCGACTCCGAGTTCAGCTTCGAGTTTCGCGAGCCGTCGGCCCTGCCGACCCCGCTCATCGCCATGGAAAACCTCTCTGCCGGTTACGGTGACAAGGTGATCCTGGAGAAGATCAAACTCAATCTGGTACCGGGTTCGCGCATCGGTCTGCTCGGTCGCAACGGCGCCGGTAAGTCCACCTTTATCAAGATGCTGTCGGGCTCCAACCCGCCGCTCTCCGGCAAGCTCGAAGTGAGCGCCGGGGTGAGCATCGGCTACTTCGCCCAGCATCAGCTGGAGACCCTGCGTCTCGACGACTCCCCGCTCGATCATCTGGCCCGCCTCGCGCCGGACAAGACCGAGCAGGAGCTGCGCAACTATCTGGGCAGCTTCGGTTTTCACGGTGACAAGGCACTCGACAAGGTAGCCCCCTTCTCCGGTGGCGAAAAAGCGCGGCTGGTGCTGGCGCTGATCACCTGGCAAAAGCCCAACCTGCTGCTGCTGGATGAACCGACCAACCACCTTGATCTGGAGATGCGCCACGCCCTCACCATGGCGCTGCAAGGCTTCGAAGGGGCCATGGTTGTGGTCTCCCACGACCGTCACCTGCTGCGCACCACCACAGATGACTTCTATCTGGTGCACGGTGGCCGGGTCGAGCCGTTCGACGGCGATCTGGACGACTACCACAAGTGGCTCGGCGAGCAGGAGAAAGAGGCCAACGCCAAACCGGCCGATGGTCCCGTCTCTGCCAACTCGGCGGTGGCACGCAAGGATCAGAAGCGGCGCGAGGCGGAGTTCCGGCAAACGACCCGTCCCCTGCGTCAAAAGCTGGAAAAGCTCGAAGCGAGCATGGAGAAGCTGCAAGGCAAGCTTGGCGACATCGAGAGCCAGCTGGCCGACCCCGCCATCTACGAAGAGAGCGCTAAAACCAAGCTCTCCGAGCTGCTCAAATCCCAGGGCCCCCTCAAGGAGCAGCTGGAAGAGGTAGAGCTTGAGTGGATGAGCCTCTCCGAAGAGCTGGAAACCATGGAGCAAGCCTTCTTTGCGTGACGAACAGCTGATGGCCAGCGAGCGGGTCGCGGTCCACGAATTGCCGACGCCGATCGGCTTCTGGCACTGGAGCGGCAAGGTCTATGGTGAGCGCAGCCAGGATTGGCTCACCGTGCAGGAGCAGGGGGGCAACGTCAATCTGGCGCTGCTGCTGCACCGGCTCGATCAACTCGGCATCGTGGTCGATCTCACCGACCTGCAACCGGCGCTGGTGCAGACCGAAGCGGTGCTGACCCCGTGGCGCGCCCTGCGCCAGAGCGCCAAGACGCGACTCGACGAACAGCAGTATCAGTCGATGCTGGCCCACGAACTGGAGCTGGAGCGGCTGCAACAGGGCGTCCTGTTGCAGACCCTGCGCAGCCTCTCCCTGTTTCGCGGCAACAGCCGCAATTTGTTGAACTATCTATCGTTACTGGGTGCCCAGCAGGGCCCCCTCAGAGATCTAATATGCTGAGCTACCGCCACGCCTTTCACGCCGGCAACCATGCCGACGTACTGAAACACGCCGTTCAGGCCCTGATCATCGAGTCCCTCAAGAAGAAGGAGAAACCCTTCATCGTGCTGGACACCCATGCTGGTGGCGGTCTCTATGACCTGCGCGGCGACTGGTCCCAGAAGAAGGCCGAGTATGCCGACGGCATCGGCCGCCTGTGGGACGAGCGGGCCCAATGGTCTGCCATGGCCCCCTATCTCGGCGTCATCGAAGAGATGAACAGCGATGGCCAGTTGCACTACTACCCCGGCTCGCCGGAGCTCTCCCGCCGCCTCACCCGCGAGCAGGACAAGCTGGCGCTGATGGAGCTGCACAACAACGAAGTGGACGATCTGCGCGCCAACATGGGCTATGACCCCCGCGTGGCCGTACACCACCGCGACGGCTTCGAGGGGCTGATCGCCCTGCTGCCGCCCACTCCGCGCCGCGGGCTGGTGCTGATCGACCCGCCCTATGAGCTCAAAGAAGATTACTTCGCCGTGGTCGACACCCTGAAAAAGGCGCAGAAACGCTGGGCGACCGGCATCTACGCCCTCTGGTATCCGATCCTCGGGCAGGAGGCGGACAAATCCCGCGACATGCTGCGCGCCATCAAGCGGGAAAACTTCGGCAACGTGCTGGTGGCCGAGCTGGAAGTGGCCGGTCAGACTGCCGACTGGGGCATGAACGGCTCAGGCATGCTGATCATCAGTCCGCCCTGGATGCTAGACGAGCAGATTGAAGCCTTCCTCAAACCGCTGTGTGCCAAGCTGGCACAGGGTGCCGGCGCCCAATACAAGGTCGAGTGGCTCAACAAGGTCGCAGAGTAGGCCGGTTCCGGCACGCTCTGGTGCCCGGTCAAGGCGCCAGCAAGTCGCTCACCCAAGCCGTTCACACTGGCGGCATGGCCAGCAAAGAGAAGCCTCGTTCAGGGGCTTCTTGTTTATTACCCGCTACCGCTTTACCCACTAACTCTTTTCTTCACTAACTGTTTTCCTCACCATTTTCCTCACCAATGGCAGCACCCGCCCCATCTGCACACCAGATCAGTCGTTATTGACTAATTAGCCGATCCAGATCAGAAATCGGCCATCTGGTCCTTTCCCTCCGCCTACCCGCCGCTAATATACCCGATTGGCAACAAAGCCTCGTAGGAGTCACCCCATGAGCCATGCCAACCCCATCCCGTTGGTTAAACGCAGCAGACTGGAGGCTGTAATTCAGGGGCGGTAGCCATGCCGGATGGAATGGATAAGCGAACGTTGCCCACGACTACCCAGTCAACATGGTGACAGCCTTATGCTGATTTCTGACCCGCTCACGCAGGCGTGCTTTGGCGGCGCTTGCCAAGAGTGCGCTGAGCACTGTTTTTTCACACAGTATGAACGGTGGCGCAAAAAGAGGAAGTCAAGCAAATACGCTCAGCATAAGAAGCAAATGAGTAACATTATGATTTAATGATTGTTTTTACTTGGCGGCAATGAAAATGTTACGGAGTTATATGGAATGCTCTGCTAACGGATTAATGCCGCCTTCCATCTAATCACTGTTAAATTACTATTCACGTTAATCAGACTCAGAGGAATAAATGAGCTCCTTTATAATTACACCAAAAGTAGATGAAACCCAAGAGTTCATCGAGATAGCGAACGACTTCTCTAATCCTCTTGATTTAGTCCGCGAGGCAATTAGCAATTCTTATGACGCTGGCGCAAGTACAATTCACGTTTCTTTTGAAGTGGTAAAGAAGTACGGTGAGTCGATATTAAAAATAGTTATTAAGGATGATGGCTCTGGAATGACGCGAGAGCAGCTTCAAAACTTTTTTGATCTTGGTAATTCAACGCGCCGTGGAGACAGCGGCAGTATCGGCGAAAAAGGTCATGGAACCAAAGTTTACTTCAATAGTAATAGAATCGAAGTGAGAACATCTTGCGGAGAAACTGGCTTTCTAGCTGTAATGGATGAGCCATTTAAGAAACTTTTTGACCGCCAGATTCCAAGTGTAGAAGTAGAGAGTGTTGACGATATTGAAAAAGGTACAGAAATAGTAGTTTTTGGTTACAACAATAACCGAAGAGATAGATTTACTCATTCAATATTGAAAGACTATATAAATTGGTTTACTAAACACGGCACTATTGAAAACCAGTTCTCTGATTCATATAAAAAAGCAGCGCTTTTTCTAAAAGGACTAGGGCGCCAAGACTTTGAAGAAATTGATCAGGGCCATCGCTTTCCTGATGATAGCAAGGACATTAACAAGCTATTCGAAGAACACCTCACGCAAGCACCCGACTTCTACTCTAAAAAAATAATTAGACAAGGCTTTTTGAAAAATTATCCAGAAATAAGCTACCAAGCAATTTTCTGCATAGAAGGAAAGTACGCAAAATATAGATACAACGATATGTTGCGACGCAGAGGATATAGCGCCCCTGAAGGAGCTTACACTATACAGGAGCGGTATGGGTTGTGGCTCTGTAAAGATTACATGCCAATTCAAAGAAAAAATGAGTGGATTACGCACAAAGGTTCTGAGTATACAAAATTTCATGCCTTTATTAATTGCCAAGAAATGCGTTTGACTGCAAATAGAGGCTCTGTAGACAACACCCCGAGTGAAGTTCTCCAGGATATTAAAGACGAAGTTAAAAAGATTTATGACGATGTTATTAAAAGTGATGAATGGACGGCAATGGAATGGTTAGAAGAAGAAGCATCATCCTATCAGACGACCGAGAAAGAAAAGAAGAATTTTGAGTGGCGAATAAAGAAAATTAATCGAGCGAACGTCGCAGAGTATAAGGGAATTCAGTTGGTAGAGCCGGAGCGCGAAAGTGGGGTTTTCTCTATCTTTATAATGTTGTCTCAGTTAGAGAAGAAACTATTCCCCTTTGTTGTTATTGATTATGATACTCATGACGGTATAGACGTAATCGCAAAAGGAGACAACACTACGCCTATCGCGAGTGCCAAATTATTTTATGTAGAATTCAAGCGAACGCTTAGCAAAGGATTCAATCATTCATTTGAAAATTTGCATAGCGTTGTTTGCTGGGATACAGACATCAAGCATGATGACGTTCTTAGTGATATCAATAATGAAGAACGAAAAATGCAAATTGTTGCACCAGAAGACGAAAATGACTACACACGGTATTTCTTAGACAATCCGAAAAAAGCCCACAAAATTGAGGTTTTTTGCTTAAAATATTACCTTAAAGAAAAACTGAATATTGAATTTAGACCGAGAGCGTCAAATGCCGTAATTTAACAAGGCCAAGCACAGCGACAGATTTTCGTTGCAGCAAATCTGGGACACCCACCTTTTTGAGCAAAGCGTAGCATAGCCCGAATCCAAAAGATGGGTGTTCCACGAACACAACTCAACAAGGCCGAGGATTAATCCCCCGCCCCTACGGCGCTCACCGGGTTCAAAAGCAAAAGCCCCATCACGGGGCTTTTTCTATTGGTGCGGCCGGTGTGCGCGGCAGCCTGAACCTGTGCGTCAACCGCAGCGCGCCCTATGAGCGGGCGGGCAGATCCTGTTTCAGCGCAACCAGCAACAGGGCCAGCAGGCCAAAGGGCGGAAACAGACAGAGCAGGGAGCAGATAAGGGTGATCAGCGCCGGATGCTCGCTCTTGCTGCGCGCCAGTCGCCAGGCGATGACGCCGACGATGACCATTAGCAACGCAATGAACTGGCCAAGCAGGGTGGCATTGATATTCATGAAAGATCCTTTTTCATGGGCAAGTGTGAAGAACCTGTACTTTATCGCCTTGGTTGCGATTGGCAACCGCTGAACCGCACCGGCCACTCGCCCGTTGATAGGTTCTCTCTATTCTGGCAATAGATGAGAATAGTTTTCATTTAATCTCATTTCGGCGGATACTCTCACCATCAACCAAGGGAGCCGCCATCATGAAAAAGACCATCAGCTTTGCCATCCTGCACTTCGGTGTCGCCTTTACCGTGGCCTACCTGCTGACCGGTGAGCTGCTGACCGCCAGCCTGATCGCCCTGATCGAGCCCACCGTCAACACGGTCGCCTTCTACTTTCATGACCTTGGCTGGCACAAGCTCAAGCCAAAGCACAGCCTGCAGGCCAAGACCAGCAGCTTCGCGGTGGTCCACTTTTCGGTGGCCTTCGGGGTGGCCTTCCTGCTGAGCGGCGAGCTGCTCACCGGCGGTGTGATGGCGATGATCGAACCGGCCATCAATACCGTGGTATTCTTCTTCCACGAGCGGCTGTGGCGCGCCCGCAGTCAGCAACTGGCGCTGGCCTGATCAACCGGGCAACCCGCCTCCCCCTTTATCGCGGCAACAAAAAACCCGACATTCCGGCCAGGAGTGTCGGGTTTTTCCGTTTGGCAGCCATTCAGCAGTGCAAGTGGGCTCAGCTCCCCTGCTGCATTGCCCTGTAGAGTGTGCTGTAGTAGGCAGATATGCCCTCCTCATTGCTGGAATCTATCGATGAACAAGACCTTGCTTGCCACCCTGCTGTTTGCCCCTCTGCTGGCCAGTGCCGCAACCCCCTCCTTTGACTGCACCAAAGCCTCCGGATCGGTCGAAACCCTGATTTGCAAGGATGCCGGACTGGCCGCCCTTGATAACGAACTGGCGGCCCTCTACCCCAAGGCGATTGCCGCGCTCTCTCCCGAACAGCTCAAGACCGAGCGCACCATGCAGCGCGGCTGGATCAAGGGGCGTAACGACTGCTGGAAGGGGCAGGATCTGCGCCAGTGTGTGGAGGATAACTACCTGCTGCGGATCACCGAACTGCAGATCAGCGGCGGCCAGCTGATGGTGCCGGCACCGGTCAACTACAAGTGCGGCAAGAACGTCATGCTCTCTACCTACTTCTATAACGATGCCAAGCTGCCCGCCGCGGTGATCAACCTGAGCGAGGGCGACAAGCAGCAACAAGTGCTCGCCTATGAAGCCCCCAGCGCCAGCGGCGCCCGTTATGAAGGGCAAAACCTCACCTTCTTCACCAAGGGGGACGACGCCACGCTGGAGCGTTACGGCCAGCCAACCCTCACCTGCATGGAAAATCCGACCAAGGGCTGAGGCTCATGGGGGCGGCTCGTCTTGCCGCCCCCCACCTTGACTAGATAGCGATATCCAGCGGTTTTCCTTCCCGCACAATCCGCAACTTGAGCGACCCCGGCTTGCTGGTGCTGAGCAGTTCACGCACCTTGTCGATATCGAGGGGACGATAAGCCACCCCGTTGATCTGCTCCAGAATGTCGCCGTTGGCCAGACCATAGGGGGCCAGATCCCGTTCGTCGCTGTAGTAGACCTGCAAATGCTCGCCATCAAAACGCACCCCGATATTGCGCAGGATTGGCGGCACTTTGCGCGCCAGGCTGTCGGCGTCGTAGCAGAGCATCATCCGCCCGGGCATGATCGCAAAGCGATTGAAGCGGTTAACAAAATCCAGCCCAAGACCATACTGCTCATTGCTGTTTTCCGACACCCGCAGCTCACCGAGCTGGCGCTCATCAAAGTGCAGGCCGGTGAGGATATGTTCACGCCCCTCCACCATACCGCTGGCATCCACCCCTTTGCGTGGCATCGCATCTTCGCCAGAGATCGCCTTCTGGCTGGCCATAAAGTCGATAAAGGCATGATCGGCATAGCTCTGATCGGCCCCGGTATCCAGATACATGCGCACGCTGCTCTCGCCGTGGGTCAGATACACGGCCGGGGAGCGGTTGTAGCTGTCTTCATAGCCGATGCAACGCTCGAAGGTGGCTGCCGACGGTGCCGTCAGCGAAGCCGTGAGCTGATGCCTGTCGCGATCAAACACCCAGTTGAAACGGCGGATGGTGTCGATCCCGAGGATGCCATCGATACGGCTGCCGAGAGACTGGGAGAAA
Organism: Aeromonas sp. R4-2; assembly: GCF_040908295.1. Taxonomy (NCBI): domain Bacteria; kingdom Pseudomonadati; phylum Pseudomonadota; class Gammaproteobacteria; order Aeromonadales; family Aeromonadaceae; genus Aeromonas; species Aeromonas sp. R4-2. Next base: position 54,531 of record NZ_JBFODL010000012.1, read on the forward strand.
AGATCGAAATCAACGGTTGCCCACAAATCGCTGTCATCAATGGTGACCGACCCCACCGAGAAGGGTTGCGGCTCAACAAAGCCAAGCTGCTCGCTGCCCAGTTGGCTCGAAACGCTGTTCACACTGGCAAAATCAGCCTGATAGGCCCTGGGCAATTCGCTTAAGGTCAGCGCCTTGAAACGGCTGGCCAGACGACGATCGATAAAGGTGATACTGGCCCCGGTATCCAGCAAAAACTGGTACTGCTCACCGGCGATGGTGACGGGGATCAGGGGGGCACTTTCGTAATGCACTGTCAGCACCGGGCCGGGTGCATTGCGCTTGGTGGATGAATCCGGGGCTGTGCAGCCTTGGACGACGAACAGGGCCAACATGGCCAGCGCCACTTTGAACTGCGACTTCATAACTCTCCTTCCCGATAGCAGATGCCCCCGCGACGCCACCGCATAATGCTATCTTGTTGATTTATAGATAAATAAGCTACTTCAGCGGGGGATATGGACAATAACAAAGAGTTTTATGCTGGTTCAAGCCAGATATGACCATGAATATTCTATGGAGATAGTTCAAGAATGGTTGTTCACGCTATCTCGGCGCGTCATCAATCGCGGGTGACATTTGATTAATTTATTGATCTTGCACAGAAAATCCCAATGTTGAGCTTTCTCTCCACAGCGCCATGGTTAATATTGCCATTTGGCAACACTTGCCTCGTCGGAGTCTCCCATGAGCCATGCCAACCCCATCCCGTTGGTGAAACGCAGCAGACTGGAGGCTGAAATTCAGGGGCGGTAGCCATGTCAACGCTTGCCATGACCAACGTCATACTGATTTTCTATACAGTCGCAATTGTTGTGTAAAAAGAAGAGGTCCATCGAATACGACCAGCTTCAGAGGCAGGGACTTAACCAATTGATTTAAAATATAATTTGTGGAGTGTCATATCGGGCAGGAGTGGAGTTAGATAGAAGGTGGTATTAATGTGTTAGTACCACCTTCTATCTAATCACTGTTATGAATCTATGGATCTCCAATGAAAGATGACCTCGTATTAGTGGCGCTGGATGCAGAGCAGATAGCCAAAGCGAAAGATGAAAATGGGAAGCGTAAGCAGATAACCCATGCGCTTGTCGTTGGAAACTACGGGGTGATGTTCGGTACTGAGAAGCAATGCATGAAGTATTACTCGGTCTGGAAGGATATCTTCAAAGATCTATTCGGCAAGTGCTACGAAACAGACCAGTACCATCTCACCACCTATACAAGCTCCGGCAATGTGGTGATGGATCTGATAGAAGAGTCCGATAGACGCAAACCCAACATAGATTTCATCGAAGATGCGATGAAGCACGAGAAAAAAGGCTTTTGGGCCAAATTGTTTAGCCGCCAGCAAAACTCATAACCAGAAATTTCAGTTCGTTCCGGCCTTGAAGGACCTACTCCGGACACACTCTTCTCCACTTAGCTAAAAAATGACGCCGCTGAACAATGGCATTATAAATACTAGATAATCGATACTTGGTGGTAGTAATAATGACAGAAACAAGTCTTATTGATTTAAAAGCTCTATCTGAACCTGCATGTAAGTTGATTGATGCGATCAGTAACACAATTGGTGTTTTATATGAGCCGACAAGAATTCGCCGAAAAGCTATAGCTGAATCTGATTCACTCGTTATTATGGCTAAAGCAGAGTCTGATGCACTTGCTATTAGGGCTGCTCGACGGATTTCAACACAAGAGACGCGTCGACAAGAAAATATCGAAGGCATTGTCGACAAATCAATTAGCTACCTTGATAATAATGATATTGCTGATGGTGTAGCATTAGATGCTGATTGGTTGTCGTTCTATTTTGATAAATGCCAAGATGTTTCTATAGAAAATGTCCAAAATCTTTGGGCTAAAATACTTGCGGGTGAGGTTTTGGAACCAGAAGCGTGCAGTAGAGCTACATTGCTTGTCCTGCAATCTCTAAGCAACAATGATATAAATTTATTTAATCGTTACTGTCAGTTTCTTTTTCATGTTAACGGTGAGTTATTGCGTTTTAAATACTCATCACTTAACAAACATATCGAAAACAGCGGAATAAGAGAGTCTGATATTCGCCATCTTCAAGACCTTGGTTTGATACAACCTCAGCAACAATTCCATTTTACCAAGAATGAGCGTTATCTAATCGAATATGGTAGCTATAGGTTTGCAATGACGTTGAATGGACATCGTGAAAATCGCACTGAGTTTCTAACTAAAGCTGGACGAGAGCTCTATCGCTTCATTGACATTAAGCCATGTGAAAAATACTACGAGATCTTGTTAAGCAGATCGCAGTTGATGGCTCGTAAAGTAAAAATGTTAGAGTAGATATTTATAATTGAGAGTTATATTGCCAGTAGATTAGAATAGCGAAGCGTATTCGGATAATTGCGAATAAACCGGCCGAAAAATCCACTATCGCTATAGCAAACGTTCCTGACGAGGTGGGGATCCTCTGCCATTCGCTTATTAAGTGAATTTTATTTTTAACCAGTTGGAATAAACCATGAAATATTCATTAAATTGGCAACAACCATTACTCTCCATGAGTAAGCGGTTCTTTATATTTATCACATTGATTTTTGCCGGGTTTGTTGTCCTCAGTACATACAAAACCCAACTCGACATGGAGTTGGGCTATTGGCTCTTTTACCAATATTTAAAAATCCTGCTAGCATGCTTCGTTGTATTGTTCGCAATGGCCCAAGCCTCCAGATTGTTTTCTGTCGAATTAAGAAGTGATGATGTGGTAGGTAGAAACCGCTTCTTTCGGAAAGTCTCCATACCATATGCAGAGATGGTCGGCGTGAGCATGGAAATGTTACTAATAGTAAATTGCCTGGTTATTCGCACCAACAGTCGCAAGAAAATCTATGCCCCTTTTGACTTGGATGGCTTTTCAGATTTCTCGAATAATATAGATGCTAGGCTAAAAAATAACAGCGCACTTAAAAACAATGCATAACCAGCTCCATTTTTATTTTTTTAGTTTATCCCAAGGCTTTCATTATCCCATAGATTAACCTTGCATAAAATTTCATGGAGATATCATGAAGATTTCTGAAGTCGCAGAGATGACAAATATTTCCATTCATACACTGCGATATTATGAGAAAGAAGGGCTATTACTTAATATCCGTAGAAATGAATCCGGCCAACGTATTTTCGATAAAACAGATATTGAATGGCTAACTTGGATTAAACGTTTAAAGTCTACCGGAATGCCGCTAGCGGAAATAAAGTCATTTGCCAAGCTACGCCAAGCCGGCTCTACAACCTTGTCAGCAAGGAAGTCTTTGCTTGTCGCTCATAAAACCAACCTTGAACAAGAGATAGCAAGACTCAATGGTGAACTTAATATTGTGCTTTACAAAATAGATGCATACGAACAAAAAATGCTTGACCTAGAGTGAACTCAAGGGATTAGCGTACAGATTCCACTGAAAGGAGTCATTTATGTTTAATCCCGGTTATTACATTACTGCCGAGCTAAAGGTCAAAGTTCCTGAAAATATCGATAAAGCTCGCCAACATTTGAAAGAACTTTGCGAAGAGACTCTAAAAGAGCCTGGTTGCTCTATTTTCACACTTCATCAATGTGTAGATGATAAGAGCCGTTTCTTGCTGTGGGAAAGGTTTAACAGCGAAGATGATTTCAAATATCACTTTGAGCAACCTCACACGCAAGAGTATCTGAGGCATGACTTGACAGAGGTGGTGCAGTACTTTGTGACGGATGTGCTTTAACTCGTTCATATCCTGTTTGCTCAGGTCTAATTATCACCAGACACCGACGGCCACCAGTCGGTGTCTGACTCCATTTGCAATCACTGCCAATCACGGTTTGGCGAATGCGCTCAAGGAGATTTATGAAGCCAGACTTAACCGGTACAAGGATTGTACTGCGCACCATTGGCCCGCACGATACTGCCGATCTGTTCGAGATTTATGGCAATCCACTGACCATGGAGTTTGCCTCTGATCCCTGCTTTACCTCTCCCGCCATGGTGGCGCAGATGATGGCGAGCGTGGTGCGGCTGGAGCAAACCGGTGAGTCGCTGGAGTGGGCGATTGTCGAGCGGGAGGGCAACAAGGTGATCGGCACCTGTGGCCTGCACAGTTTCAGTGAGGCGGGCCACAGCTGCGAGGTAGGTTGCCTGCTCAATGCGGCCTATTGGCGCAGAGGGTTTATGTCAGAAGCGCTGGGATTGCTGTTCGCCCACGCCAGTACACTGGGAGTCACCTGCCTCACCGCAGATATCGATGCAGATAACGTCCGCTCTATCGCCCTGTTTGAAAAGCTGGGTTTCAAAGCGCGTGCAGGGCGCTATCAGCGCATGCTGCCCTTTGTCTGACCCGAAACCAGAGGCATGACCCCCTCGCCTCTCAGGGCGTTGTGGCAAGGCTCAGGCATAAAAAAACCGGAACCCAAGGGTTCCGGTTTTTTTCATTCCAGCCGAGGCTGGCAAACCAGCAAATTAAGCCTGGTTTTTAACTTCTTTCAGACCGCGGAAAGGAGCTTTGGCACCCAGAGCTTCTTCGATACGGATCAGCTGGTTGTACTTGGCAACACGGTCAGAACGGCTCATGGAACCGGTCTTGATCTGGCCAGCAGCGGTACCAACAGCCAGGTCGGCGATGGTCGCGTCTTCGGTCTCACCGGAGCGGTGGGAGATGACGGCAGTGTAGCCAGCGTCTTTGGCCATCTTGATGGCAGCCAGAGTTTCGGTCAGGGAACCGATCTGGTTGAACTTGATCAGGATGGAGTTGGCGATGCCGTTGTCGATACCGCGCTTCAGGATCTTGGTGTTGGTTACGAACAGGTCGTCACCCACGATCTGGATTTTCTTGCCCAGTTCAGCAGTCTGGTAGGCGAAACCTTCCCAGTCAGATTCGTCCAAGCCATCTTCGATGGAGACGATCGGGAACTTGGTGGTCAGGTCAGCCAGGAAGTCGGAGAAACCGTTGGAGGTGAAGACACGACCTTCGCCTTTCAGGTTGTACTCTTTCTTCTCTGCGTCGTAGAACTCGGAAGCAGCGCAGTCCATAGCCAGGGTGATGTCGGTGCCCAGTTTGTAACCGGCAGCGGCAACGGCTTCAGCGATAACTTCCAGCGCTTCGGCGTTGGATTTCAGGTTCGGAGCGAAACCACCTTCGTCACCAACTGCAGTGTTGTAGCCCTTGGACTTCAGCACTTTGGCCAGGTTGTGGAACACTTCTGCGCCCATGCGAACGGCTTCTTTCAGGGTCTTGGCGCCAACCGGCTGGATCATGAACTCCTGGATGTCGACGTTGTTGTCGGCGTGCTCACCACCGTTGATGATGTTCATCATCGGCAGCGGCATGGAGTAAACACCCGGGGTGCCGTTCAGCTCGGCGATGTGGGCGTACAGCGGCATGCCTTTGGCAGCAGCGGCAGCTTTGGCGTTAGCCAGGGAAACAGCCAGGATGGCGTTGGCGCCGAACTTGGATTTGTTCTCGGTACCGTCGAGGTCGATCATGATCTGGTCAACGGTGGCCTGGTCCTTGGCATCTTTACCCAGCAGAGCTTGAGCGATCGGGCCGTTTACGGCTTCGATGGCTTTCAGCACGCCTTTACCCAGGAAACGGCTCTTGTCGCCGTCACGCAGTTCCAGCGCTTCGCGGGAACCGGTGGACGCGCCAGACGGAGCGGCTGCCATACCAACAAAACCACCTTCCAGGTGAACTTCGGCCTCTACGGTCGGGTTACCACGGGAGTCGATGATTTCACGACCGATCACTTTAACGATCTTGGACATGTGTATTTCCTCAGGTTTCGTAAAAAAACAACAAAAATATGCCAAAAAAAGCGGCTGTGGCACAGTGCCCCAACCGCATTTATTTTCAATTACTTCAAATTACGCTTCTGATACTCGCCTGCCGCCTTCACAAAACCGGCGAACAGAGCGTGGCCATCACGAGGAGTAGAGGTGAACTCCGGGTGGAACTGCGCAGCCACGAACCAGGGGTGATCCGGGATCTCGATGATTTCCACCAACTTCTTGTCGGCGGAGAGACCGGTCACTTTCAGACCTGCCGCTTCAATCTGCGGCAGCAGCTTGTTGTTGACTTCGTAACGGTGACGGTGACGCTCGTAAATAGTCGGGCTGCCGTACATCTGACGCACCTTGGAATCTTCGACCAGGTGGCAGAGCTGGGAACCCAGACGCATGGTACCGCCCAGATCAGACTTCTCGGTACGGGTCTCGATATTGCCCTCTTCATCAACCCACTCGGTGATGAGGCCGACGACCGGGTACGCGCAATCTTTCTTGAATTCGGAGGAGTGAGCCCCTTCCATGCCCGCTACGTTGCGAGCGAATTCTATCATGGCGACCTGCATGCCGAGGCAGATACCCAGGTAGGGGATCTTGTTCTCGCGGGCATACTGGGCAGCCAGAATTTTGCCTTCCACACCGCGCTCACCGAAGCCACCCGGCACCAGGATCGCGTCCAGACCTTCCAGCAGCTCGGCGCCACGGGTCTCGATATCCTGAGAGTCGATGTACTTGATGTTGACGGAGTGGCGGGTCTTGAGACCACCGTGCTTGAGCGCCTCGTTGACGGACTTGTAAGCGTCCGGCAGGGAGACGTATTTGCCGACCATACCGATGGTCACTTCACCAGTCGGGTTGGCCTCTTCGTAGATAACCTGTTCCCACTCGGACAAGTCAGCCTCTTTGCACTCCAGACCGAAACGCTCGGTGAAGTAGGAGTCCAGGTTCTGGGATTTCAGCAGTGCCGGGATCTTGTAGATGGAGTCGACGTCTTTCATGGAGATGACGGCGCGCTCGGGCACGTTGCAGAACAGGGCGATCTTGGCGCGCTCGTTGGCCGGAATGGCACGGTCAGAGCGGCAGATCAGCACATCCGGCTGGATACCGATGGAGAGCAGCTCTTTAACGGAGTGCTGGGTCGGCTTGGTCTTCACTTCACCGGCAGCAGCCAGGTAAGGAACCAGCGTCAGGTGCATGAACATGGCATTGTTGCGGCCCACTTCGGCAGCCAGCTGACGAATGGCTTCGAGGAACGGCAGGGACTCGATATCACCTACGGTACCGCCCACTTCGACGATGGCAACCTGATGGCCTTCGGCACCGGCAATCACCCGCTCCTTGATGGCGTTGGTGATGTGCGGGATAACCTGAATGGTGGCGCCCAGATAGTCACCACGACGCTCTTTACGCAGTACGTCGGCGTAGATACGGCCGGTGGTAAAGTTGTTGCGACGGGTCATCTTGGTGCGGATGAAACGCTCGTAGTGGCCCAAATCCAGATCGGTTTCGGCCCCGTCCTCGGTTACGAACACTTCACCATGCTGGGTCGGGCTCATGGTGCCCGGATCCACGTTGATGTACGGGTCCAGTTTCATGATGGTCACATCCAGACCACGGGCTTCCAGAATGGCTGCCAGAGAAGCTGCGGCAATGCCTTTGCCGAGGGATGAAACAACGCCACCAGTAACAAAAATATATTTGGTCGTCATGCTGAACCTGAAAGAAGTTTAGGGAATTTTAAGGGGTGCTTCGGGGATGAAGCAGGACGGGGAAACAGTATACCAAAAACCCCTCTCCCAAACAATGAGCAAAAATCTATCAGGCTCGCCGCCCCCCCATCTTGCGCCAAATCAACTTTGCTCGGTTTCCTTCGCCTTATCCCAGGCGGCATCGAGCTTTTCGAGGGTGCAATCGGTCATTTTCAAGCCTTCTGCGGCGATTATCTGCTCAACCTGACGAAAACGACGTTCGAACTTGGCGTTGGCGCCTCGCAGTACCTGCTCCGGATCCTTGCCCAGATGACGCACCAGATTGACGGTGGCAAACAGCAGGTCGCCGAGCTCGTCGCTCACTCGCGCCTCGTCCACATCGGCCATCAGCGCCTCTTCCATCACCTCGTCGATCTCCTCGTGGATCTTGTCCACCACAGGCCCCAACGTCTTCCAGTCAAAACCGACGGTGGCGCAGCGTTTCTGAATTTTGGCGGCGCGAGTCAGGGCCGGCAGCGCCTGCGGGATATCGTCCAGCACGCTCTCTTTGTCGAGGGCCGCCCGCTCTTTGGCCTTTTCCGCCTCCCAGTTCGCTTTTACCGCTTTCTCGTCGCCAAGGTCTGCATCGGAAAAAACGTGGGGATGACGGCGAATGAGCTTTTCACTCACCGTATCCACGATATCGGCAAAGTCGAACAAGCCCCGCTCTTTACCCAGCTGGGCGTAAAACACCACCTGAAACAGCAGGTCGCCCAACTCCCCTTTCAGCCCCTGCCAATCCTCTGTCTCGATGGCATCGGCCACTTCGTAGGCCTCTTCCAGGGTGTGCGGCACTATGGTCTGGAAGTTCTGTTTCAGATCCCAGGGGCAGCCGTTTTGCGGATCACGCAGACGAGCCATGATGTCGAGCAGTTGAGGCAGATCGTAACGTTGAGACATGAGATATTCGCTTTCGATTCGTTCAAAAAGGGTCATAAATACAGACCGGCCACTGGGGCCGGTCGGTTCGATATCAAAGCCGCTTGGCGCTGATCACATCGTTGAGCTGACTGAGCTTGGCCAACGCCCGGTTGAAGGCGTTGATGTTGTAAATCTCCAGCTCCATGTCGATCTCGGCGGTCTGCTCGCGCACGTTGGAGCGCGAACGCACCCCCATCACATTGATCTTCTCGTTGGCCAGCACGGTAGTGATATCGCGCAGCAGGCCGGAGCGATCGTTGGAGATGATCCGGATGGTGAGGCCGTAGCCACCGGAGTAGTTCTCCCCCCACACCGCATCGATCAGCCGCTCCGGATTGCGCCGTGACAGCTCCTTGAGCTGCTCACAATCTTCCCGGTGGATCGAAACGCCACGGCCCATGGTGATAAAGCCCTGAATGGAGTCCCCCGGAATGGGCTGGCAGCAGCGGGCAATATGGGTCATCAGGTTGCCGACCCCTTCCACCACGATGTGGTCTTTGGGCTTGTGGCGCATCGGCGCATTGGCCTTCTGCTCCAGCTTCTCCAACAGGCGGCGATCTTCCTCTTCCGCCGTCGGCTTGTTGTAACAGGTGTCGAGATAGTTGAGCACCTGGTTGATGCGGATATCGCCGCTGCCGATACCGGCCAGCAGATCGTCGGTGCTCTCCAGATTGAAGCGGCGCAGCATGTTGCCCTTGTCGATCTTGGACATGCTGAGGTTGTGGCGATCCAGCTCCTTCTCGAACAGCTCGCGACCGGCCACGATATTCTTGTCCCGATCCAGTTTTCTGAACCAGGTCGCCACCTTGGCCCGCGCCCGGCTGGAGCGCAGGAAGCCGGCGTTGGGGTTCATCCAGTCGCGGCTCGGGTTCGGCTCTTTCTGGGTGATCACCTCCACCTGATCGCCGGTCTGCAGCGCGTAGGTAAACGGCACGATGCGACCATCAATCTTGGCGCCGATGCAGCGGTGACCGATCATGCTGTGGACGTGATAGGCAAAATCGAGCGGGGTGGCGCCCGCCGGCAGGTCGATGACATCCCCTTTCGGGGTGAAGACGTAGACCCGGTCCTCGAACACCTGACTGCGCAGATCTTCCAGCAGGGAGCCGCTCTCGGAGAGATCCTCCTGCCAGGCGAGCAGTTTGCGCAGCCACTCGATCTTGTCTTCGAAGGTGTTGGCCTTGCCGCCTGCCTGTGCCCCTTCCTTGTAGCGCCAGTGCGCCGCGACGCCGAGTTCGGCATCCTGATGCATCTGATCGGTACGGATCTGGATCTCGACGGTCTTGCCCTCAGGCCCCACCACTACGGTGTGGATCGACTGATAGCCGTTCGGTTTGGGGTTGGCGACATAGTCGTCAAACTCGCGGGGAATGTGGTGGAACTGGGTGTGGACGATACCGAGCGCCGCATAGCAATCCTGCAGCCGCTTGGTCACTACCCGCACCGCGCGCACGTCGAACAACTCGTTGAATTCGAGGTGCTTCTTCTGCATCTTGCGCCAGATGCTGTAGATATGTTTCGGCCGACCGTACACCTCAGCGTCAACTCCCGCCTCTTTCAGGCCATTACGCAGGGATTGCACAAACTCGCGGATGTAGCGCTCGCGGTCGAGCCGCTTCTCGTCGAGCTGCTTGGCGATCTGCTTGTAGGTATCCGGGTGCAGGTAACGGAAGGCGAGATCTTCCAGCTCCCACTTGAGCTGGCCGATGCCCAGACGGTTGGCGAGCGGCGCATAGATGTTGGTGATCTCCTGGGCCATCAGCACCCGGGTCTCTTCATCTGCCGTCTTCGCTTCCCGCAGGCAGGCGATCCGCTCCGCCAGCTTGATCACCACGGCACGCACATCCTCGACCATGGCGAGCAACATGCGACGCACGTTGTCGACCTGCTCCGGCGAGGTTTCGCTGCGATGGAGGGTTTGCAGGGAGCGGATGGCCTCCATCTCCAACACCCCTTCCACCAGCTTGGCGATCTTGGAGCCAAAGTCCTCGTCCATCCGCTCCTGGCTGATGAGACCGGCTTCGACGAAGGGGTAGATGATGGCCGCTTTGAGGGTGCCGATATCCATGCTGAGCATCTGCAGGATGCCCACCATTTCGATGCCGCGTACCAGCAGCTTGCTGGTCAGCGCCTCGTCACCGAGCGTCAGACAATACTGGTAGACGGTTCGCAGCTGATCCTTTTCACTGTCACTCAAGGAGAGCGAGCTGACCCACTCTTCCAGGGTGAAGTTGTCTTTCAAATGAATATCGCGAACCGCAACCATGGTATCAATCCTTTAAATTATCGGGCCGAAAGCTGTCACTTTCTCCCCTCATGAGATTGCCTCAAATGGGGATATCCAGCGCACTTTTCAAGGCATATTGTCCAGAAAGACAATAGAGCGCGCCAACAGGCCCTGCCGAACGACGAGGGTCTAGATTACCCCAATCACATCAGCTCAAACAGCCGCAGACACGCCAGATTACATATCCGCATCGCCGTACCGATGAGCAGGATTACTTCAAATACACACCAGCTCAAACAGACGCAGACATGCCAGATTACATATCCGCATCGCCGTACCGATGAGCAGGATGACTTCATATACACACCTGCTCAAACAGTAACAAACATGCCGGATGACCTATCCGGCATCGCCGTACTGATGAGTCATTTACTCCCGTTCAAACAGCGCCATGGACTCCAGATGACCGGTGTGAGGGAACATGTCGAGCATGCCGAGGCGCACCAGACGATAACCCCCTTTCACCAGCACCTGACTGTCCCGCGCCAGGGTGACCGGGTTACAGGAGACGTAGACCACCCGCTTGGGTGAAAGTTTCACGACGTGCCCCATCACTTCCAGCGCGCCGGGGCGAGCCGGATCCAGCAGTACCAGATCAAACCCTTCCCGCGCCCAGGACATGCCGACGATGTCATCGCTCAGGTCGGCCTTGTAGAAACGGGCATTGGTGATGCCGTTGCGACGGGCGTTCTCTTCGGCCCGCTGCACCATGGCCAGTTCACCTTCCACACCCACCACTTCGCGAGCCTGACGGGCCAGCGGCAGAGTGAAGTTGCCGATGCCGCAGAAGAGATCGAGCACCTTGTCATCCTTGCTCGCCTCGAGCCATGTCAGCGCCTGCTCCACCATGCTCTGGTTGATAGGACCGTTGACCTGAATGAAATCACCGGGGGCAAATGCAAGAGACAGGCCATCCAGCGAGTAGGATGGGGAAAATTGTTGCTGCAGCGCTTCGATGCGATCATCGGCCGCCTGCAGATAGAGGTCGATCCCCTGCGCTTTTGCAAACTCCACCAGCAGGGCGCGATCCGCCTCATTGGGGCGGCCGGTGTGGCGCAGCAGCATCATGATCCCCTGCTCGGCCTGGATAAGCTCCGCATGGCCCAGCTCGCGCTGGCTCTTGAGGCGATTGAGGCACTCACGCAGCGGGGCAATCAGCGCAGAGAGCGGCTCGGCCAGTACCGGGCAACCGTCGATCTCCACCAGATCGTTGCTGTTGCGGCGGCGGAAACCGACCCGGGTGCAGCGACCGTTCTTGTCAAATTTGATGGCCAAACGACAGACCCGGCGATAGGCACGATCTTCACCGGTCAGTACCGGCTCCAGCGCCGGCGCCTTGATGTTGCCCAACCGCTCGAACAGGCTGACCAGTCCGGCCGCCTTGGCGGCTTGCTGATCGGCAACCGACATGTGCTGGGCACTGCAACCGCCGCACTCGCGATAGTGGCTGCAGAAGGGGGTGATACGGTTGGCTGCCGGGGTCACCACCTGTTGCAAGGCGGCGTGACCATACTGCTTTTTCTCTTCGGTGATGCGTGCCTTGACGGTCTCGCCGGGCAGTGCCCCTTCGACGAAGATCGCCTTGCCCTGATGGCGACCGATACCGACGCAGTGGTGATCGAGGGTGTTTATCGTAAATTCAATGCGTTGGAGCTGGGTGGACTTCTTTTGGGGCTTGAAAAACTGGGCCATAAAACTTGGTGCCTATAGGTGGCTATGTCATGATTGTGGAATCTGCTGCCGGGTATTGTCCCACAAGAATAATAGTATGACCAAATACGGCCACAGAGCCCGTGTATTGCCATCAACCCTATCGCCAACCCTGTTCACTGGTGGCCTGTTCGTATGACCAAATATGGCCTGAGAGCACGCGTTCTCGCCTTCACCATCCTGCCGACCCTGATCATCGGTGGCCTGATGGCCGGTTACTTCACCTTCCACCGCTACCAGCAGCTGGAAAACAACCTTATTGATCAGGGGATCAACATCATCGAACCGCTGGCGATCGCCAGTGAATACGGGATGACCCAGCACAGCCGAGAATCCCTCAAGCGGCTGATTGGTCTGACCCATCGCAAGAACTCTCCCTTCATCAAGTCCATCGCTGTCTTCACCCAGGACAACCAGCTGTTCGTCACCTCGAACTATCACCGGGATTTCACCCGGCTCAGGCTGCCCGATGGCGAGCCCATTCCGGATCTGACCAGCGTGACGTTTCAGGGGGACGACATCATTTTGCGCACCCCGATCCAGGCTGAAACCAGTCTGGATGGCTTCCCGCTGCCCAGCGATGTAGAGCCGCCGATGATCGGCTACATCTCGATGCAGATGGCAACCGATAGGGCCATGCTGCTGCAGTACCGCGACACCTTCTTTGCGGTGATCATGGTGCTCATCGGGGTCGCCTTCAGTACCCTGTTTGGTTTCCGCTTGGTCAAGAGCGTGACCCAGCCCATCACCAACATGGTGCAGGCGGTGCACAAGATCAGGGAGGGGCGGCTCGATACCCGGGTCAGCGGCCAGCTCACCGGCGAGCTGGATATGCTGAAAAACGGCATCAACGCCATGGCCAAGGCGCTCTCCGAATATCACGAAGAGATGCAGCAGAATATCGATCAGGCCACCTCTGACCTGCGCGAAACCCTGGAGCAGATCGAGATCCAGAACGTCGAGCTCGACATGGCCAAGAAGCGGGCGCAGGAGGCGGCGCGGGTCAAGTCGGAGTTTCTGGCCAACATGTCCCACGAATTGCGTACCCCGCTCAACGGGGTCATCGGTTTTACCCGCCAGCTGCTGAAAACCAGCCTGACCCCGAGCCAGACCGACTACATGCAGACCATCGAGAAATCGGCGCGCAACCTGCTTGGCATCATCAACGACATCCTCGACTTCTCGAAGCTGGAAGCGGGCAAGCTGCAGCTGGAGCATATCCCCTTCAGCCTGCGCGACACCCTCAACGAGACCATGCACCTGCTCGGCCCCAGCGCCCACGACAAGCAGCTGGAGCTCTCCCTGCGGGTGGATGCCGATGTGCCGGATTACCTCACCGGCGACCCCATGCGTCTGCAACAGGTGCTGACCAACCTCACCGGCAACGCCATCAAGTTCACCGAGCAAGGCAACGTGGATGTCCATATCGAGCAGACCGGCAGTGGCAACCACAAGGTGAGGCTCAATGTCCAGATCCGCGATACCGGCATCGGCATCTCCCAAGAGCAGCAACATCAGCTGTTCCAGGCCTTCAATCAGGCCGACTCCTCCATCTCCCGCCGTTATGGCGGCACGGGCCTGGGCCTCGTTATCACCCAGAAGCTGGTGCAGCAGATGGGCGGCCAGATCCGCTTCGAATCGGAGCTCGGCAAGGGCTCCATCTTCTCCTTCAGTCTGGATGTGGAGGTCTCGCCCCTGCCCCAGACCGATCAACTGCCGCTGGACCGGATCCGTGGCAAACGGCTCTGGCTGCTGGAGCCGGATCCCTTCGCGCAAGCCTCCCTGCTCGCCCTGCTGGCGGAGTGGCACCTCGACGTGCACCCACTGACCAGCGATGATCCCTGGCCCGAGATGAGCGAGAAGGAGATGGTGATCATCGGCAGCAGCCCCCTGCATACGCCGCAGCAGGTGCTCGGCCGTCTCGACAGACTGAACGGCCAGCAGCAGAACACCATAGTGCTGCTCAGCAGCCACGAGCCGGCGCTCTATGACGCGATGCTGGCCCATGGCGCCCAGCACTGTCTCTCCAAACCGGTCAACCACCGCAAGCTGCTGCACGCCCTGCTCTCGCCGGAATCGAGCCGCCAGAAGCTGCCTGCGCAACCTGCGCCGCGCCAGTTGCAGCCAATCAAGGTGCTGGCGGTGGATGACAACGCCGCCAACCTCAAGCTGATCGCCGCCATGCTCAAGGAGATGGTGAGTCAGGTGGTGGTGTGCAAAAACGGCAAGGAGGCGGTCAAACAGGCCCAGAGCCAGCCGTTCGACATCATCTTCATGGATATCCAGATGCCGATCATGGATGGCATCAGCGCCACCCAGGCGATCCGCAACCAGTCCCTCAACACCACCACCCCGATCGTGGCGGTGACCGCCCACGCCATCCCCGGCGAACGGGAGCGGCTGATTCGGCAGGGGATGGACGACTATCTGGCCAAGCCCATCGACGAGAGCATGCTGGCCCAGCTCATCACCGACTTTGCCCATCGCCGTCACCAGAATAATGGTGCCCAACAGATCGACTGGGCACTGGCGGTGCGGCAAGCGGCGGGAAAAGAGCATCTCGCCAGAGAGATGCTGACCATGCTGCTGGCCAGTTTTGACGAGGTCGAGCCGGTGCTGGATAGCGCACTGGCGGGCGAAATTGAAGATAGCGAGGTGCTGGCCCAGCTCCATCGCCTCAACGGTGGCTGTGCCTATTCCGGGGTGCCGGGACTGCAACGGCTGCTCTCCCAGCTGGAGCAACAGCTGCGTGACGGCGTGCCGGTGAGCGAGCTGGAACCAGAGCTGCTGGAGCTGCAAGATGCGCTGGAACTGGTGCGCCAGGAGGCGCCCCGCTATCTCGGCAAAGCTTGATGAGCTTGACCTGAACTGTATCGGCCCCCGCTTTTTCTGACGCGAGGGCCGCCAGATGGTAAAGTTGCGCCGTTTACACAGGAGTCAGCATGACCAACAACGATATTCTGCGCCGTCTGCGCTACGCCCTCACCATCAGCAACGACCAGATGGTCGAGATGTTTGCCAAGGGCAACCTGGCGGTCACTCACGCCCAGCTGCACAACTGGTTGATGAAAGAGGCAGCGGAAGGTGAAGAGCAAGAGGCAGGCTATGTCGCCTGTCCCGACTCGGCCCTGAGCCAGTTCCTCGACGGTTTCATCATCGCCCGCCGCGGCGTGCGGGAAGATGCACCGGCCCAGGTGATCCCGAACCGGATCAACAACAACATGATCCTGCGCAAGCTGCGCATCGGTCTCAACTTCAAGGAAGAGGACATGCTCGGTACCCTCAAGCTCGCCGACTTCAACCTCTCCAAGTCCGAGCTCAGTGCCCTGTTCCGCTCCAAGGATCACAAGCACTATCAGGATTGCGGGGATCAGATCCTGCGCAACTTCCTGATCGGTCTCACGGCCAAATACCGCGGCTAACCAGCCGCGCGACTGACCAGACAGGGCCTTCGACATGTGCCAGCGACTCACTCCTCCCACGCTCAGCAGCCTGGCTGCAGCAGGGGGATGGCGCTGGCACTGTCTTCTTCCCCTCTTCTTTTTACCACTGGTTCTGCTGCTGAGCGCCTGCACACCATCCGAGTACCAGCTATCTACCCGCTATCAGAGCGCCAACCAGAACGAGCGGATCGCCTTTCTGATCCTCCACTACACCGACGAAGATGATGCCAACTCCCTGCGCCTGCTGACCGAGCAGGAGCACAAGGTGAGCGCCCACTACCTGATCCCCCGCGACAGCCACGAGACACCGTTCACCGTCTATCAGCTGGTGCCGGACAACGCACGCGCCTGGCATGCGGGACGCAGCCGCTGGCACCAATATGCCGGGCTCAATGCCAGCTCCCTTGGCATCGAGATCGTCAACCTCGGCTATCCAGCAGAAGATGAGTCACTGCCACCCGATGCGCGGCGCTGGCAACCCTATACCCCGCAGCAGATTGCTGCCGTCGGCGCCCTCAGCCGGGAGCTGGTCGCCCGCTACCAGATTCCACCGACCCAGGTGCTGGGCCACAGCGATGTCGCCCCCGAGCGCAAGCAGGATCCCGGCCCCCACTTCCCCTGGCGCCAGCTCTATCTGACGTACGGGGTCGGCGCCTGGCCCGATGAAGGTCGGGTGACTGAGTTGCTGGCCAGCCCCTTGCCCGACTGGGATGCGGCCATGTGGCAGCAGCAGTTGGCCCGCTATGGCTATGGCCTGCCCCGGAGCAGCCAGTGGGATGAGCAGAGCCGCGCCGTCATGGGCGCCTTTCAGCTCCACTTTCGCGCCAGCAAGGTCGATAGCAAACCGGACCGCGAGTGTCAGGCCATCCTGATGGCGCTGCTCGAAAAATACTTCCCCTAATACTCATCCATTGCCCCCGTTGCTGCGTACTGTTTGATAGCCGTTAGCTATCAAACAGTTAGGCACAAGCAATTGTCCCTGCATTTTGCAAGGCGTTATTCTGACTGCGTTCCGAAAGAGAATTTCAAACCGATTTCCAAATCTGGAGGTGAATGATGAAAAGCCCGATTGGTCTTGATACTGCTCAATCACAAGCCCTGGCAGCCGAGTTGAACAAATTGCTGGCCAGCTACCAGATCCTCTACATGAACGTGCGCGGCTTCCACTGGAATATCCGTGGCAACCAGTTCTTCGAGCTGCACCTGAAATTTGAAGAGATTTACAACGACCTGCTGCTGAAAGTCGATGCACTGGCCGAGCGGATCCTGACCCTGGATGGCGTGCCCATGCACAGCTTCAGCGACTATCTGAAAGTCTCTGCCATCCCCGAGCAAAAAGGGCTGCACGATGGCCGCGCCTGTGTCGAATCCCTGCTGGATAGCTTCCGTGAACTGCTGGTCGCCCAGCGCCGTATTCTGGGTCAAGCCGCCGAAGCCGGTGATGAGGGCACAGCCTCCATCCTCTCCGACTATGTGCAGCAGCAGGAAAAACTGGTCTGGATGCTGCGCGCTTATCTGGCCTGATAGTGAACCAAGCCGACTACAGCGTACGTATGCTGGCTTGAGTAAGTACCGGGCCGAAAGCTCCTGACCAGACCACGGCCCAATCCGTCTGATTGTTATGTTCTGTTGCAAACCTGAGTTGTCTCTCCTTTTATCCACCCGCTTGCCGCCCTGTTTGGGCGGCTTTTTTTGTTTTTGATCTGCATCAAGGGAATCTTAATTTGCAAATTGAATACCTATTAAGTTTTTCGCGAGAGGAATAGAATCGCCACAAAACAGACAACTGAAATGTCCAATTAGGAGAGACATGATGTTTTGTGTGCAATGTGAACAGACAATTCGTACCCCGGCAGGCAACGGCTGTGCCTACGCACAAGGTATGTGCGGCAAGACGGCGGAAACCTCGGATCTGCAGGATGTGCTGATCTACACCCTGCAGGGGCTCAGCGCCTGGGCGCTGGCCGCCCGCGAGCAGGGCATCATGGATCGCGAGGTCGATGCTTTCGTGCCCAAAGCCTTCTTCGCCACCCTCACCAACGTCAACTTCGACTCGAATCGCATCGTGGCCTACGTCAATCAGGCCCTCGCCTATCGCCAGCAGTTAGCCAATCGTCTGACCGCCATGGCGGTGCAGGTCAACGACTTGCCACAGTCCGCTTACTTCGAACCCGGTGCCGAACTGCTGGAACAACTTGCCCATGCCGCGCCAGCCGCCCCCAATCGGGGCAAGAGCGAGGTGAACGAGGACATCATGGGGCTGCGTCTGCTCTGTCTCTACGGCCTCAAGGGCGCGGCCGCCTATATGGAGCACGCCCGGGTGCTGGATCAGCAGAGTGACGAGGTGGCCGCCGAATTCCACCGCATCATGAGCTGGCTCAGCACAGATCCGAGCGAAATGGGTCGGCTGTTCAGCTGTGCCATGGAGATCGGTCAGCTCAACTTCAAAATCATGGAGATGCTGGATCTCGGTGAAACCAGTGCTTTCGGCCACCCGGAACCGACCCGGGTCAGGGTCACGCCGATCCCCGGCAAGTGCATTCTGGTCTCCGGCCACGACATGATGGATCTCAAGCTCATTCTGGAGCAGACCAAGGGGACCGGCATCCATGTCTACACCCACGGTGAAATGCTGCCCGCACTGGCCTACCCCTTCTTCAAACAGTACCCCCATCTGGTGGGCAACTACGGCTCCGCCTGGCAGAACCAGCAGAAGGAGTTTGCCAACTTCCCGGGCGCCGTGGTGATGACCTCCAACTGCATTATCGACCCGAACGTGGGCAACTACAGTGACCGCATCTTCACCCGCTCCATCGTCGGCTGGCCGGGCGTAACCCATCTGGAGGGGGATGATTTCTCCGCCGTGATCGCCAAGGCCCAAGCGCTTGAAGGCTTCAAACACACAGAGCTCGAGCACTTCATCACCATCGGCTTTGCCCGCAACGCTCTGATGCAGGCAGCACCCGCGGTGATCGAGAAGGTCAAGGCCGGGGAGATCAGCCACTTCTTCCTGGTGGGTGGCTGTGACGGCGACAAGGCCGAGCGCGCCTACTTCACCGAGTTTGCCAAGGCGGCACCGCGCGACAGCCTGCTGCTCACCCTGGGCTGCGGCAAATACAAGTTCAACAAGCTCGACTTTGGCGACATCGGCGGCATTCCGCGTCTGCTGGACGTGGGTCAGTGCAACGATGCCTACTCCGCCATCCAGCTGGCGCTGGCGCTCTCCGAAGCGTTCGAGTGCGGTGTCAACGATCTGCCGCTGACGCTGGTGCTCTCCTGGTTCGAGCAAAAAGCCATCGTTATTCTGCTCACCCTGCTCTCCCTCGGGGTGAAGGACATTCGTACCGGCCCGACCGCCCCCGCCTTCCTCACTCCGGCTCTGCTCAAGGTGCTGGAAGAGCAGTTCGGTCTGAAAGGGACCACCACGGCCGAGGCTGACTTGGCCGAGATCCTGGCGGCCTGATCGGCACCTCATGTTGTAAGCGTTTGGCGAGCCGCCCGGCTCGCCTTTTTTCTGGACCCGGCTTTTTCACCAGACGTTTTTCAAACCGTTTCAAACCTTATCAAACCCAAGGAGCCTTGTGATGACCTCTCTCACGCTCACCTGCATTGGCCGCCAACAGAACACCCACGACGTAGTGAGCTGGCAGCTGGCGCCGCTTTCCGGCAGCCTCCCTCCCGTACTGGCTGGCCAGTGCATCACCCTGCACACCGAGATCGACGGCCTGCCGGAGTGCCGCGCCTATACCCTCTCCTCCAGCCCGCAGGATGCCTGCTGGCAGGTCACCATCAAGGATGTGGGACGGGTCTCCCACCATCTGCACCAGACCTTGCAGGTGGGAGACAAGATCCGGGTGGATGGCCCGTTCGGCGATTTCAACCTGACCGCCCTGCCTTGCAAACGGCCACTGCTGCTCAGTGCCGGTTCCGGCATCACCCCCATGTGGGCCATGTTGCGGGACGAGCTAGCCAAACGGCCGGATGCCGATATCCGCTTTATCCATAGCGCCCGCTCGCCAGCAGATGTGATCTTCGCAGATGACTTGGCTGCATTGGCCGAAGCTCATCCCGGTGTACGCCATGCCCTGATACTGGAAGAGGCGCCAACGGCTCATCCCTGGGTGGGCCGACTCACCCCCGCCATGCTGGCCGAGCTGGCCCCAGATCTGCGCGAACACCATGTCTATCTCTGCGGCCCGGCCCCCTATATGGCGGCGGTCAGCACCATGCTGGCAGAGCTGGGATTGCCACCGGAGCAGCTGCATCAGGAGTCTTTTGGCCTTCCTCCAGCAGAGCCTGCCACCACCACCAGCGACCACTTCTGGCTAACCCTGAAAAAGAGCGGCAAAAAGGTGAAGATCCTGCCGGGTCAGACCCTGCTGGCGGCGCTGGAAGCGGCGGGCGAAACCATGATGGCGGCTTGTCGCGCCGGGGTATGTGGCAGCTGTCGTTGCACCACCACAGGTGACATCGAGCGCCAGAGCGTGATGACCCTGAGTGCTCAGGATCTGGAGAGCGGCGTTGCTCTGGCCTGCTCCTGCACCGCGAAAGGGGATATAAGTCTCGATTATTGAGATACGCAAAGGGCTTCATTGGTATCTCAACCTTTTCCCGAGCGGGCAGGACGGGTAGACTCTGCCCCAGTTTCACCAGAACACGGGATAAAAAATGACAATACTGGTCACAGGGGGCGCCGGCTATATCGGCTCCCACACCCTGGTTGAGCTGCTCGGCGCGGGGCAGCAGGTCGTGGTACTCGACAACCTCTCCAACTCCTCACCGGAGTCACTCAAGCGGGTCGAGCAGATCACCGGCAAACCGGTCACCTTCGTCGAAGGGGATGTGCTGGACAGAGCCTGCCTGCAGCAGCTGTTCGCCAACCACCAGATCGAATCGGTCATCCACTTTGCCGGCCTCAAGGCGGTCGGGGAGTCGAGCCAGATCCCGCTCACCTACTACCAGAACAACATCAGCGGCACTCTGGTGCTGTGCGAAGAGATGGCCAAGGCCGGGGTTTTCCGGCTGGTATTCAGCTCCTCGGCCACCGTCTATGGCGATCCCGCTTCGGTACCGCTGCGGGAAGATTTCCCCACCAGCGCCACCAACCCCTATGGTCGCTCCAAGCTGATGGTGGAGGAGATCCTGCGCGATCTCGCCAAATCCGATCCCCGCTGGGCTATCGTACTGCTGCGTTACTTCAACCCGGTCGGCGCCCACGAGAGCGGCCTGATTGGTGAAGATCCCAACGGCATCCCCAACAACCTGTTGCCCTATATCAGCCAGGTGGGTGTCGGCAAGCTCAAGGAGCTGGGGGTATTTGGCAACGACTACCCGACCCCGGATGGCACCGGCGTACGTGACTACATCCATGTGGTGGATCTCGCCATCGGCCACCTGAAAGCACTGGCGCGCATCAAGAGCGACACCGGCGTCTTCACCTACAACCTGGGCACAGGTCAGGGCTACTCGGTACTGGAGATGGTCAAGGCGTTTGAAGCGGCCAGCGGCCGACCCATTCCCTACCAGATCAAACCCCGTCGCCCGGGCGACATCGCCGAGTGCTGGGCAGAGCCAACGCTGGCCCGTGCCGAGCTGGGCTGGCAGGCAGAACGCGGTCTGGAGCAGATGATGGTCGATACCTGGCGCTGGCAAAGCAACAACCCGAACGGCTATCAAGGCTGATCTCTCGCGGGTTGATAACAAAACGCCCCGACATTTTCATGTCGGGGCGTTTTATTTTGCAACGCTCAATCAGTGGATCTGACTGCGCAGCAGCGGCACACGGGCCAATCGGGGGGCGATGCGCTCTATCAGCCGATCCGCCAGCGGGGTCAACAGCAGCCAGGGCAGGCAGAGGGTCGCCAGCCCCAGCGCGCCGACGTAGACATCGGTAAACCAGTGGGCGCCAGCCAGAATGCGCGGCGCGGAAAAGATCGGCACCATCAGCAATGCGGTGACTCCCGCCCAGCGCGGCAGATAGCGCAAGGCATAGCCGGCGAAGATCATCAGGAACAGAGCGTGATCCCCGGGGAAGCTATCACCGGAAGAGTCCTTGGTCGGAATAGCGCTGATCTGGGTCACCCGCAGCGCATCAGCTACCATCAGGGTCGGGCTGGGTCGCTCCACCGGCAATCGGTGACCAAGCTGGTTGATCACCAGTGCACTCAGCAGCATCACTATACCCATTGCCACCAGTTGGCGACGACCCGCCAGATCCCGTGCAAAGAAACATCGGGCCAGGATCAGCCCCATACAGGCCAACACCGCCAAATCGAACAGCCGGTTATTGGTGATGGCCACCAGATCGGCCCACAGAGCCGACTGGCCGAGCCAGCTGTTGACGGTATGAAAAATCGCGAGGTCCCACTGATCCCAGGGACCATGAGCGGGCAGCGCAGCCCAACTGATGGCCACCAGACCACCGACCAGATAGCAAAGCAGGAACTTGCCCATGGGGACTCTCCTTTGGAAAAGGGCGATATCGTAAAACTGTCGCGTGCGTCACAAAACCGAAGAATTGTAAGAAAGTGCGTCACAATATCAAGTCTCAAATAAAGCCTTCCAGCCCATTCCAATCTCGCATATCCCAACAGCGCCAAGATTTCTGCCTCCAGTGCTGCATCTGTGGGCCTCTCACCATGAGTGCGGCTTGTGCCACCACCGCAACACCCCCTAGAATGCGCACTTCCCTTTACTGCGAAAGGAAGCGGTATGCATATTCACATTCTCGGGATCTGCGGCACCTTTATGGGTGGTCTGGCGGTATTGGCAAAACAGCTTGGTTACCGGGTGACCGGTTCGGATGCCAATGTCTATCCCCCCATGAGCACCCAGCTCGAGCAACAGGGCATCGAACTGACCGAAGGCTATGACCCCTCCCAACTCGATCCGGCGCCGGAACTAGTGGTGATCGGCAACGCCATGAGCCGCGGCAACCCCTGTGTTGAATATGTGCTGGACCGCAATTTGCCCTACATCTCCGGCCCCCAGTGGCTGCTGGAGCACGTGCTGCAGGATCGCTGGGTGCTGGCCGTCGCCGGCACCCATGGCAAGACCACCACCGCCAGCATGTTGGCCTGGGTGCTGGAGTACGCCAAACTGGAGCCCGGTTTCCTTATTGGCGGCGTGCCGGGCAACTTCCCGGTCTCCGCCCGTCTCGGCTCTGCCCCCTTCTTCGTCATCGAAGCGGACGAGTATGACTGCGCCTTCTTCGACAAACGCTCCAAGTTCGTCCACTACCATCCGCGCACCCTGGTGATGAACAATCTGGAGTTCGACCACGCGGACATCTTCCCGGATCTCGCCGCGATCCAGCGCCAGTTCCACCACCTGATGCGCACCGTACCGAGCAACGGTCGGGTGCTGTTCCCGAAGGCGGATGACAACCTCACCGCCGTGCGCAAGATGGGCTGCTGGAGCGAAGTGGAGCTGGTGGGTCAGGATGACGCCAAGTGGAAAGCGGTCAAGCTGGCCGATGACGGCTCCGCCTTCGAGGTGTGGCTGGACGGGGTGAAGCAGGGCGAAGTGCACTGGGAGTGCATCGGCGAGCACAACGTCAACAACGGTCTGATGGCCATTGCTGCCGCACGTCATGCTGGCGTGATGGTGGAGCATGGCATCGCCGCCCTCTGCCAATTCAAATCCCCCAAACGGCGGATGGAACTCAAGGGCGAAGTGGCTGGCATCAGTGTCTATGACGACTTTGCCCACCACCCCACCGCCATCGAGACCACCCTCGGCGGCCTGCGCGCCAAGGTAGGCAGCTCACGTATTCTGGCGGTGCTGGAGCCTCGCTCCAACACCATGAAGCTGGGGGTTCACAAGGAGGAGCTGGCTGGCTGCTTCGATGGCGCCGACGAGGTGTTCTTCTTCCAGCCCCCCAACATCGGCTGGGATCTCGGCGAGGTGACCGCCCATATGACCCGACCGGCCAAGGTATTCAACGATCTGGAGACCTTGATCAACCGGTTGGTGGCCGAGAGCCGCGATGGCGACCATATTCTGATCATGAGCAACGGCGGCTTCGGTGGCATTCATGACAAGCTGATCGCCCGCCTCAAGGATTACCACGGCGAACTATGAACAAAGCGATCACCCTGGCGCTGACCGGCGCCTCCGGCGCCCCCTACGCCCTGCGCCTGCTCCAGTGTCTGGTGCAGGCGGACTATCGGGTCTATCTGCTCGCCTCCTCGGCAGCTCGTGTGGTACTCAAGACCGAGCAGCAGCAGGATTGGCCCGGCTCGCCGAAAGAGCTCTCTGCCTATCTTTGTCGCCAATATGGTGCCAAGGAGGGGCAGATTGTCGCCTGCGGCAAGGAGGAGTGGTTCTCGCCGGTCGCCTCCGGTTCGGCCGCCCCCAAACAGATGGTGGTCTGCCCCTGCTCCATGGGCACCGTCTCGGCCATTGCCAACGGCACCTCGGACAACCTGCTGGAGCGCGCAGCGGATGTGGTGCTCAAGGAGCGTGGCCAGCTGATCCTGGTGCCCCGCGAAACCCCCTTCTCGGCGATCCATCTGGAGAACATGCTGAAACTGGCGCGGCTCGGGGTGACCATCATGCCTGCCGCCCCCGGTTTCTATCATGAGCCGAAAAGCATCGCCGATCTGGTGGACTTTATGGTCGCCCGCATCCTCGATCATCTAGGTGTCGAGCATGAGCTGACCCACCGCTGGGGCTATGGCCACCAGTGAGGTGACCGCCATATCCGGCCATAAAAAAACGGCGCCACTCAATGAGTGACGCCGTTTTTTCGTTAAGCCGTGTTAGCGAGCCTGAATTGGCGCCGTCACGTACTTGAACAGGAAATCAGTCACCTCTTGGCGCACCGGGCGCTGAGGTTGATTGATCATCTGCATCATCACATAGCCAAAACCGGTCAGAGAGCGGGCCAGATCCTGTGCTGACAGCACGCTGGTGATCTCCCCTGCATCCATGGCGGTTTGCAGCTCGCTGGCGATCAGCTCAAGGCAGTGATCGAGCAGCCGGGTATAGCGGGGCCATACCTCTTCCCGAACCGATGAGCTCCACTCCAGCCAGATACCGGCATAATCCGGTTGATCGTAGGCGGCATCGACAGAGAGGCGTACATGACGCTGGATCTTGTCGAAAATGGAGCCCTGGTCACCGTATGCCTGCGACAGCATTTGGTTCACAAAGCGTTCGATCTCGGCCAGCACCTCATCTACCAACTCCTCGCGGGTGTTGAAATAGTTGAAGACGGTAGCCACAGAGACCTTGGCCTGTTCGGCTATCTCGGCGTGACCTGCACGGCCAATGCCGCGACGGGAGAACACCTCGATGGCACATTCCATCAATTGGGAGCGACGAGCTTCCGGCGACAGCCGGGTACGACGTCTTATTTCTGCGCGTGGTTCCATAGTTTTTATCATCTAATAGTTATTGATTATGGTGTTTATAGTATTTTAACTAATCATGCCTGAGTGCCTGCTAACTCTATCAATTAAAATAAGCCGATAAAAGCACCACGTATCTCTAGCACCCTTCAACATGAGTGGTAGAATCATCGGTTTTGATATTCATGAACGGCCAAATCCCCTTTGGCCTTATGGGAGTAAGTGATGAAACACACCGTCGAGGTGATGATCTCCGAGGCTGAAGTAGCCGCCCGGATCGCCAAATTGGGTGAAGAGATCACCGCCCGCTATCAGGGTTCTGACGAAGTCGTGATGATTGCGCTGCTGCGCGGTTCCTGCATCTTCCTGGCCGACCTCTGCCGCCAGTGCCAGCTGCCCATCACCCTGGACTTCATGACCGCCTCCAGCTACGGCTCCGGCATGCACAGCACCCGTGACGTCCGCATCCTCAAAGACCTGGACGATGACATCAAGGGCAAGGATGTGGTGATCGTGGAAGACATCATCGACACCGGTTACACCCTCAACAAGGTGCGCGAGATCCTCTCCCTGCGCGAGCCGAAATCCCTGGCCATCTGCACCCTGCTGGACAAACCCTCCCGCCGCGAAGTGCAGGTGCCGGTCGACTGGATTGGCTTCGCCATTCCGGACGAATTCGTGGTCGGCTGTGGCATCGACTACGCCCAGAAGTACCGCAACCTGCCGTTTATCGGCAAAGTGGTACCCCAGGAGTAAGCCAGGTTCAGGAATATCACGGGTGAAGCGGCCTTGCGCCCTTTACTCTGTGCAGGCGGCCTTGGCCGCCTTTTCTGTATCGAGCCGGATTCAACCATCACAGAGGTTGCAATGAACGCACTGGAAATCAGCGGCCTGAAAAAGACCTATCAGGGGGGCGTCGAAGCCCTTAAAGGCATCGATCTTACCGTCAGGCAGGGGGATTTCTTCGCCCTGCTCGGCCCGAACGGCGCGGGCAAGTCCACCACCATCGGCGTCATCAGCTCGCTGGTGAACAAGAGCGCCGGCAAGGTGAAGGTATTTGGCTACGACATCGACAGCGATCTCGAACAGGCCAAGGCCCAGCTCGGGCTGGTGCCGCAGGAGTTCAACTTCAGCCAGTTCGAGAAGGTGATCCAGATTGTCACCCATCAGGCCGGTTTCTACGGCGTGCCCAAGGCGGAAGCCAAGATCCGCGCCGAGAAGTACCTGCGCCAGCTCGATCTGTGGGAGAAGCGCGACATGCCTGCCCGCACTCTCTCCGGCGGCATGAAGCGCCGCCTGATGATCGCCCGCGCCCTGATGCACGAGCCCAAGCTGTTGATCCTCGATGAGCCGACCGCCGGGGTCGATATCGAGATCCGCCGCTCCATGTGGACCTTCCTCAAGGATCTCAACGAGCAGGGCGTCACCATCATCCTCACCACCCACTATCTGGAAGAGGCCGAGATGCTCTGCCGCAACATCGGCATCATCGACAAGGGTCGGCTGATCGAGAACACCAGCATGAAGAATCTGCTGGGCAAGCTGGGTCGCGAGACCTTCCTGCTCGACCTTGCGCCAGATTCTGCCGTACCTGAGGTGCCAGAGTTCAACGGCCGCATGCAGGATGAACGTACCCTTGAAGTGGATCTCGACAAGAGCCAGTCACTCAACAGCCTGTTCGAGCAACTGTCGAACCAGCAGGTGCAGGTCGTGAGCATGCGCAATAAGGCCAACCGGCTGGAAGAGCTGTTCGTCAATCTGGTCGAAGAGGGGAGAAAAGCATGAATCTGGCCATCTACTACATCGCCTTCAAGAGCATTCTGGCCAAGGAGCTGAGCCGCTTCACCCGGATCTGGATCCAGACCCTGGTGCCACCGGCCATCACCATGAGCCTCTACTTCGTCATCTTCGGCAACCTGATCGGTTCGCGCATCGGTGACATGGGCGGTTTCACCTACATGGAGTTCATCGTGCCCGGCCTCATCATGATGTCGGTGATCACCAACTCCTACTCCAACGTTGCCTCCTCCTTCTTCAGCGCCAAGTTCCAGCGCAATATCGAGGAGATGCTGGTGGCACCGGTGCCCAACTACGTCATCATCGCCGGCTATGTGGGTGGAGGCGTGGCACGCGGCCTCTGTGTCGGCCTCATCGTCACCCTGGTGTCGCTGTTCTTCGTGCCGCTGCAGATCCACCACCTGTTCAGCGTCTGCTTCACCGTGCTGCTGACCGCCATCCTCTTCTCGCTGGGTGGCCTTATCAACGCGGTGTTTGCCAAGACCTTCGACGACATCAGCATCATCCCCACCTTCGTGCTGACACCGCTCACCTATCTGGGCGGGGTGTTCTACTCCATCAGCCTGCTGCCCCCCTTCTGGCAGAGTGTCTCCCAGGTGAACCCCATCATCTACATGGTGAACGCGTTCCGTTACGGCTTCCTCGGCATCTCCGACGTGCCGCTCGGCACCGCCTACCTCATCATCATCGGCTTTATCGTGGCCCTCTACGGTATCGCCTGGTGGCTTATCTCCCGCGGCACCGGCCTGCGCCACTAATGACCAAAACGGGCACCTCGCGGTGCCCGTTTTTTATTCCCCCTGTAGCCCCTTCAACCTGCCAGCCCCCTTCTCAATAACCTGCCTGTCATTAAGGATTTACCTGACACCTTGTGATCCACCGCAATTTTCGAATTACCCCCAAAGGTATAATTCTCGCGGTTGGATGTGCCGTCACGGATGGCTCGTCCGTCTCTTCATTTCTCTCATCAGGGCAGGATCGCCTATGTCACTTATCACCGAGTTGCCAGCCATATTCGATAGCTTTTCAGATGCCCGTCGTCAGGGCTTTCTGGCTGTAATGGCACTCAAGGAGCGACAGATCCCCCTGGTCGGCACCTACTGTACCTTTATGCCGCAGGAGGTGGCGATGGCCGCCGGCGCCGTGGTGGTATCGCTCTGCTCCACCAGCGACGAGACCATCGAGGAGGCCGAGAAAGACCTGCCCCGCAACCTCTGCCCGCTGATCAAGAGCAGCTACGGGTTCGGCAAGACCGACAAGTGCCCCTACTTCTACTTCTCCGATCTGGTGGTGGGGGAAACCACCTGCGACGGCAAGAAGAAGATGTACGATTACATGGCCGAGTTCAAACCGGTGCATGTGATGCAGTTGCCCAACCGCGCCGATGACGAGGCCTCCCGCACCCTGTGGCGCAGCGAAGTCGTCCGCTTCAAGAAGTTGCTGGAGCAGCAGTTCGGCAAGCCCATCAGCGAGCAGGCATTGCGAGACGCCATCGTGCTGAAAAACCGCGAGCGCCGCGCGCTGGCCGATTTCTACCGGCTGGGCCAGCTCAATCCGCCGGCACTCAGCGGTACCGACCTGCTCAAGGTGGTCTATGGTGCCACCTTCCGCTTCGACAAGGAGCAGCTCATCAGCGAGCTGCAGGAGATGACCCGCAGCATCAAGGTCGAGTATGCCGAAGGCAAGCGGCTCGATGCCCGCCCGCGCATCCTCATCACCGGCTGCCCCATCGGCGGCGCGGCCGACAAGGTGGTGCGCCTCATCGAGGAGCACGGCGGCTGGGTGGTGGGTTACGAGAACTGCACCGGCGCCAAGGCAACCGAGCAGTGCGTCAGCGAAGAGGGCGACCCGTTCGATGCGCTAACCGACAAGTATCTGGCCATCGGCTGCTCCTGCATCTCTCCCAACCACCAGCGCATGAATCTGCTGAGCCAGATGGTGGAGGAGTATCATGCAGACGGGGTGATCGATGTGATCCTGCAGGCCTGCCACACCTATGCGGTAGAGTCGCTCGCCATCAAGCGTCACGTGCGCGAACGCCACGGCATCCCCTACATGGCGGTGGAGACCGACTACTCCAGCGCCGACAAGGGACAACTGGCCACCCGGCTGGCCGCCTTTATCGAAATGCTGTGAGGAGGCGCCGTGTCACTCTCCATCGGGATTGACTCGGGCTCCACCGCGACCAAGGGGATCCTGTTCGACAGCCGGGATGGCGGGCGCATCGTCCGCCGTTTTCTGGTGCCGACCCCCTTTCGTCCGCTGGCTGCCATCGAGCAAGGCTGGGAGGAGCTCTCGTCCGATTTGCCAGAGCGCCCCCACCTGACCCTGACCGGCTATGGCCGCGATCTGGCGTCGTTCGCCGATCGCCGGGTTACCGAGATCTCCTGCCATGGGCTGGGGGCTCGCCTGCTCTGCCCGTTGGTACACACCGTCATCGACATCGGCGGGCAGGATAGCAAGGTGATCCAGCTCGATAGCGACGGCAACCTCACCGACTTTCTGATGAACGACAAGTGCGCCGCCGGTACCGGTCGCTTTCTCGAGGTGATCACCCGCACTCTGGGTGCCCGGGTAGAGCTGCTTGACGAACTGCTGCAAGGGGCCGAGCCCCACGACATCAGCAGCATGTGTACCGTGTTTGCCGAATCGGAGGCGATCAGCCTGCGCTCGGCGGGCATTCCCGCCGAGTCGATCCTGGCCGGTATCGTCCGCTCCATGGCCCGGCGCAGTGCCAATTTTATCGGCCGCCTCGGCGCCCGACCGAGCGTGCTCTTTACCGGCGGCGTCAGCCACTGCGCCACCTTCCGCAACTATCTGGCCGAAGGGTTGGGCTGCGAAGTGGCCACCCACCCGGATGCCCAGTTTGCCGGTGCGCTGGGGGCCGCCCTGTTCGGCGCGCGCGCCAGCACGGGAGGAAAATCATGAATCAGGAGTTTCTCTACCTGTTCCACTCCACCCTCGGCACAGTCAGGCTGCGCAAACGGCTGGAGCAGCACGGTCAGTCGTTTCGGGTCTGCGATGTGCCGCGTCTGCTCAGCGCCGGCTGTGGCCTCGCCATTCGTCTCCACTGCCCGTCAGACGAGTGGCAACAGTGGTGTCAGCACGGTGAAACCGCCGCCGTCTTTCGCTGCGAAGCGGGCGGCGACTATCAGGAGCTGGCCCGCTATCCGGCCGATAGTCAGGACATGGCCAAGCATACGCCTGTGGCTGGCAGTCGGAGTCATGGATGATAAAGAGCTATCCCATGGCCGTTTATCTGCGCATGCTGGCCAATCTGGCGTTGGGGGGATTCTTCCTCGCCTCGGCCGGATTCAAGCTGGTATCCCCCGCCCTGTTCATCGAGCAGATCGGCGCCTTTGGCCTGATCTGGCCGCCGCTGATCCCGTTCGCCGCTTGGGGGCTGATTGCCCTTGAGCTCTGCGCAGGGCTTGCAGTTATCGCCAACCGGCGCTGGGGACTCTGGCTGGTGATCGGGCTGCTCGCCCTGTTTATTCCGGTGTTGGGCTATGGCGTTGCCATCGGGCTCGACATCTCTTGCGGCTGTCTGGGCAGGGCTGATCTCAGCTCGCTGCCTGAGGCCATTGTGCGGGATCTGCTGCTACTGACGCTTGCGGGCGCCCTGCTGCGAACTTCCCGCCCCGTTTTTTCCATTCCAAAGGAGTAGTGACATGATGACATTGCGATCCCGCACTCTGGTGGCCTCGCTGATCGCCGCCAGCTTTGCCCTCACGGGCTGTGGCGACAACCAGTTCGAGCAGGAGGTGAAGATGGAGCAGTCGGCGGTGCAGTTGGCACAGGAGGCGCAGCAGGGGGGCTATCAGCTGCTGACCGTGGCCGAGCTGAAGACCCGGATGGACAAGGGCGAGGAGCTGGTGATCATCGACACCATGCCCTATGAGGACTCCTACAAGAAAGAGCACATCCCGGGCGCCAAGAACTTTGTCTTCGTGAAGGAGGCCAAGTCAGGCGACAACTGGAGCGAGATTGTCGAGGGGAGCGGTACGGCGGAGCAGTTCCAGGCGCTGCTGGGTGAAGACAAGTCCCGCCCGGTGGTGATCTACTGCGGCTTCGTCAAGTGCGGCCGCAGCCACAACGCCGCCGCCTGGGCGGTGACTCAGGGCTATCAGCAAGTCTATCGGGTGCCGGGCGGCATCTTCGCCTGGAAAGGAGCCGGTTACCCCGTCTCTGCCGAGTAACCGCGTCTGCCCACAAGGCAACACAGCCGATATGAAAGAAGCCCGCAACTGCGGGCTTCTTTCATATTGGGCAACACTCGGAGTTAACTGGCGGCCTGCGTCTGCACCGTCTCCACGTTGGCCAGCTGCTGCTTGCCCAGCAACCGTTTGGTGATCATGGCCGCCATGATGGAGCCGTTGACGTTGAGAGCTGTGCGGCCCATATCCACCAGCGGCTCGATGGCGATCATCACCCCCACAAGCGCGATGGGGAAGTTGAGTGTGGAGAGCACGATCAGCGCAGCGAAGGTGCCGCCACCGCCGACGCCAGCCACCCCGATGGAGCCCAGCGCAATCACCGGCAGCAGGGTGAGCAGGAACAGGGGATCAAACGGGTTGATGCCGAGCATGGGGGCAATCATCGCCACCATCATGGCTGGATAGATGCCGGCACAGCCGTTCTGGCCGAGGTTGGCACCGAACGAGGCGGCAAAGTTGGCGATGCTGGCGGGCACCCCAAGGCGCTGCTGGGTCTCGATGCTGAGGGGAATGGAGGCGGCGCTGCTGCGGGAGACAAAAGCGAAGGTGAGCACGCCCCACACTTCCCGCAAATAGTGCAGCGGGTTCTGACCGATCAGCAGCAGGATCACCATGTGTACCGCAAACATCGCCAGAATGGCGACGTAGCAGACCAGAATAAAGCCGAGCAGGCTGAGGATCTCGCTCAGGGGATAGTGAGCCACCACCCGGGCGATCAGTGCCATCACGCCATAAGGGGTGAGCGCAATCACCACCCGCACCATCTTCATCACCCACAGTTGCAGAGTGTCGATGGCCACGGCGGCGCGAGCCCCCGCCTGCGGATGCTCCGCCTTTAACTGCAGCAGGGCAACCCCCGCCAGCACGGTAAAGATCACCACGCCGATCACCGAGAGGCCGCGGCTACCCGCCATATCGGCGGCAAAGTTGGTGGGCACCAGCGAGAGCAGCAGGGCCGGCAGGGTCTGGGCACCGTCGATGGTGCTCATACTCTGTTGCAGCGCAGCGCTGTCGCTGCCGTGGCTCAACAGCCCCTCGGCAGTGAGGCCACTCAGA
This sequence comes from Aeromonas sp. R4-2, assembly GCF_040908295.1. Taxonomy (NCBI): domain Bacteria; kingdom Pseudomonadati; phylum Pseudomonadota; class Gammaproteobacteria; order Aeromonadales; family Aeromonadaceae; genus Aeromonas; species Aeromonas sp. R4-2. Next base: position 86,900 of record NZ_JBFODL010000012.1, read on the forward strand.
TGGGTCACCGTCATCCCCACCACACCGGCGATCATCACCAGGGTCAGCATGGAGCCGATCAGCACGGCGCTGATCTTGCCGAGGGACTGGGCCTGCTCCAGCTTGTTGATGGCGGAGAGGATGGAGGTGAACACCAGCGGCATCATCACCACCTTGAGCAGGCTGACATAGCCACCGCCGATGATATTGACCCACTCCAGGGTCTGCTGGACGCCGGCATCATCGGCGCCCCACCCCAATTGCAGCGCCAGCCCGAACAGGGCGCCAAGCAGCAGACCCGCAAGCACCTTGCGCGAGAGCGGCAAACCGGTAGGCAACCGGGTGAGAGCAAAACAGAGCAGACAGAAAACAAGCGATGCAATCAGGACAAACATCATGAATACCTGTAGCGGCCATCAGGGCCGATTGTGGAGAGAGAAAACAGCGGGTGCGAGCAGAGTCGCGAGGGAAAACACCAAATGGCAGGCGTGAAAAAGCAGCGGACGCCCGGGAAGGCGTCCGCTGGCAATCGGGGGAATTACTTCTTTACGGTGACGACGCGGTTGTCGATAAGGCGGGCCTTGCCAAGATAGGCAGCCATCAGGATCACCAGCTGCGCGCTCTCGTCAGTGGCAGATTCGAGGGTGGCGGCATCGACGATGTCGATGGCATCGGTACGAAAACCGGCATTGTCGAGGCGTTGGCTGGCCTGCGCCACCAAGGAGGGCAGGTGGTGGTCACCCGCTTCAATCTGCTCGGCGATCCAGTTCATGGTGCGCGCCAGCTCGGGGGCAATGGCCCGCTCGGCGGCCGTCAGATAACCGTTGCGCGAAGAGAGCGCCAGCCCGTCTTCGGCCCGCACGGTCGGCACACCGACGATCTCGATGGGCATCGCCATGTCGGCCACCATCTTGCGAATAAGAGCCAGCTGCTGGTAATCCTTCTGGCCAAAGCAGGCCACATCCGGCTGTACCAGATTGAACAGCTTGGTGACGACGGTACTGACACCACGGAAGTGACCAGGGCGCAGCGCCCCCTCCAGCAGATTGGAGAGACCCGGCACCTCGACGAAGGTCTGGCTGGCCAGCCCCTGCGGATACATGATCTCCGGGGTCGGGGTGAACACCATATCGACGCCGGCGGCTTCCAGCGCAGCGCAATCCTGCTCCAGAGTGCGCGGGTAGTTGGCAAGATCCTCGGCCTTGTCGAACTGCATCGGGTTGACGAAGATGCTGACCACCACCTTCTCGGCGTGGCTGTGCGCCTCTTTCACCAGTGTCAGGTGGCCCTGATGCAGATTGCCCATGGTGGGCACGAATGCGATGGCACGCCCTTCACGGCGCCATTGGCTGATCTGCTCACGCAGAACGACGGGATTATTTACGACCAACATCAGCAGTTCACCTTTAGATGAATCAATAAGATACGGATTAGCTATACAGATTAACTGTGCGAGGCTGACAAGCAGAGACGGGGGCCGCAGCCCCCATCATGCAACCGCCAGGATCAGTTGAAGCAGTGCTCCGGGCCGGGGAAGCTCCCCTCGCTCACCTGCTGGACATAGAGGCGGATGGCGGCACGCACATCGCCGGTCTCGGCCAGGAAGTTCTTGGTGAACTTGGGCACATAGCCGGAGGTGACGCCAAAGGCATCGTGCATCACCAAAATCTGACCATCGGTCGCGGGGCCGGCACCAATGCCGATCACCGGGATGCGAAGCGCCTTGGTGATGCGCTCGGCCAGCGCAGTGGGCACACACTCGAGCACCAGCAGCTGGATACCGGCCGCTTGCAGTTCGAGGGCCTGACGGTAGATCTCCTGCGCCTGAAACTCATCGCGCCCCTGCACCTTGAAGCCGCCAAAGACATGAACGGATTGCGGAGTGAGACCGAGGTGACCACACACCGGCACCCCGTTGCGGGTGAGGTGGCGGATGGAGTCACACAGCCAGTCGCCCCCTTCCATCTTGACCATGCGGGCACCGGCCGCCATCAGGCGGGCGGCGTTCTGGTAAGTCTGCTCGGGGGTGGCGTAGCTCATGAACGGCATGTCGGCGACAACCAGTGCCTTGCTGGCACCGCGCGCCACACAGCGGGTGTGATAGACCATCTCATCCATGTTGACCGCCAGGGTATCCTGACCCCCTTGCAGCACCATGCCCAGTGAATCGCCGATGAGCAGCACGTGGGCCCCCTCGTCGTCGAACAGCTTGGCAAAAGTGGCATCATAGGCGGTGATGGCGGTGAACTTTTGACCGTCCTGCTTCATCTTCAGCAGGCTGGCGGTGGTGATCTTGCTCATAGAGGCTCCTGTACGTCTGCACGCGGGGCAATGATGGCCAAATCATTGTGCGGGCAGCGGGCAACCAGTCGGGCGAGCGGGGTGCCGCAGGGCAGCACCAGAGCAGGCGCAATTTCGGCAAGGGGCAGCAGCACGAACTCCCGCTCCTTCATGCCGTAGTGGGGTACGATCAGGCGCTCATGGTTGATCACCTGATCCCCATAGAGCAGCAGATCGAGATCCAGAGTTCTCGGCCCCCAACGCTCATCTTTGCGCACACGTCCCTGTTCCAGCTCGATTTTTTGTAATTGATCCAGCAGCGCAAGGGGCGCGAGCCGGGTATTGAGCCGGGCCACGGCATTGACGTAGTCCGGTTGGTCAGCAGGCCCCATGGGGCGGCTGCTGTAAAACGACGAGGCCTCCACCAGCACAGATTCCGGCAACCTTGCCAACGCGGCAACGGCGCGACGAGCCTGACCCAGCGGATCAGACAGGTTGGAACCAATGGCGATGAAGACCTCGGTCATCACGTCTGTTGTCACTCGGCCACTTTCGGTTTGCGGCGACGGGGACGACGACGGTTGCGGCTGTTGCTGCTGCGCTTCTCGCCATCGTGGCTACGGACCTCACCGCGCTCACCGCTTGCCGGGCGACGGGTCGCTTCCCGTTGCAGTTGCGGGCGCACATCCGGATTGGAGGCAACATAGCGCTCCCACCAGCTGGCCAGCTCGCCGAGACCGCGCTCGACCCGGTTGCGCAGCAACAGGAAGTCGAACGCCGCGCGGAACTTGGGATGCTCCATGGCGCGCTCGGGGTGCTTGCCCTGACGACGGGTCAGCCGCTGTTGCAGTGCCCAGATGTCGCGGACATCTGTGGTGAAACGGCGGGGAACGGCGATGATCCGCACCTGATTGTCCAGCACCTCGTTGATCGCCAGCATGAAGGCGTCATACCAGGGCAGGCCGCTCTCGTTCTCCAGCACCCGACCACGGGCCTCGACGCAGCCCCACAGCAGGGTGGCGTAGAGGAAGGCGGGGGTGACGCGCTTATCTTCGCGGACGCGGGTGTCGGTATCGATCAGCGCCTGCTCGATAAACTGCTCGTAGGGCGAGTTGCCGTGCGGGGTAAACAGCGCAGCCACTTGCGGGAACAGCTGCTGGAACAGGCCATACTCGCGCAGCAGTTTGTAGGTCGCCAGACCGTCGCCAGCCAGGAACAGCTTGAGGGTCTCCTCAAACAGGCGGGCAGCAGGGATGTCTTGCAGCAGTGGCGCCAGCTCCTTGATGGGGGCGGCGGTACGCGGGCTGATGGTCATATCCAGCTTGGCGGCGAAGCGCACGGCGCGCAGCATCCGCACCGGATCTTCACGATAACGGGTCTCGGGATCGCCGATCAGCTCAAGCTTGCGCTCGGCCAGATCTTCCAGACCCCCTTCGAAATCGTGCAGGGTGAAATCTTTGGCGCTGTAGTAGAGGGCGTTGACGGTAAAGTCGCGGCGCTCGGCATCCTCTTCGATAGTGCCGTAGACGTTGTCGCGCAGCAGCATGCCTTCATCAGACTGGGCCGACACATGTTTACTGGTATTGACCTGATGGTGGTGACCCCGGAAGGTGGCCACTTCGATCACGTCACGACCAAAGACAATGTGGGCCAGGCGGAAACGACGGCCAATCAGGCGGCAGTTGCTGAACAGCGCCTTGATCTGCTCCGGCGTCGCATCGGTTGCGATGTCGAAATCCTTGGGCGTCTTCCCGAGCAGCAGATCCCGGACTCCGCCGCCGACCAGGTAGGCCTCATAGCCCCCTTTGTTCAGGCGATAGAGCACCTTGAGTGCATTCTCGCTGATCTCTTTGCGCGAAATAGGGTGCTGATCACGGCTTAAGGTACGACGTTGACCGGCGACACGGGCTGGAATGGGGGATTCCACCGACTGCTCGCCGTCTTCCTTGCCGAGCACCTTGCGGCAAAAGTTTGCGATCTGGGAAAAAATGGTACACCTCTTCATGACTTCTAAATTGACGGGAGGCCAAAAAATAGCGGCCTATCATAGCTCACGCCTAACCAAATGAAAAACCGTGCTGACAATTGATCCCGCATGAAACCGCCTGCCAGCGAAAATAGCGGTCAATCTGCACATAGCTCACGCCTGACCAAATGAAAAACCGTGCTGACAATTGATCCCGCATGAAACCGTCTGCCAGCGAAAATAGCTGTCTATCAGCGCCCAGCTCACGTCCTATTACACGAAAACCGGCTCTCTTTACTCAATGTCCAGCGGGATCTTCTCGCTGGCTGGCACCCGTTCTAGCTGCCAGTTAGCGATACCCCATTCGATGATCTCGTCGATCCGGCTCGCCATCAGCTCGGGCGGCGGGCACTGGCCGAGGAAGTGCAGCGCCTGCCACAGGGCCGGTCGCACCTCATCAAGCGCCAGCGCCGGCGCATGGTTCTGCTTGGAGAGCTTGTTGCCATCTGCCAGCACCGCCAGCGGCAAATGCACCCAGTCGGGCACCGGTGCACCCAGGGTCTGGTAGAGGGCAATCTGGCGCACCGTGGGCTCCAGCAGATCGGCGCCGCGCACTATCTCGGTGATGCCGCTGTCCATATCATCCACCACCACCGCCAGGTTGTAGGCATAGAGCCCGTCGCGGCGACGGATAATAAAATCCTCCTCGGCGAGCGCCGCAGGGACCGCGATACGGCCCTGCAAGCGATCGTCGAAGTGGTAGACCGGATGGTGCTGGCGCAGCCGGGCGGCACAACCTTCGGCCGCAAGTCCCAGCGTGCGGCAGTGGCCGCTGTAGAGACCGCCCGCGGCCATGATTTCGCGCCGGGTGCAACGGCACCAGTAGAGATCCCCCGCCCGATAGAGCTGGTCGATGATCTCGTCATAACGGCCGTGGCGCGCGCTCTGGAACATCACCTCCCCATCCCACTCGAGGCCATATGCTTCAAGAGTCTTGAGGATCAGGTGCGCTGCCCCTGCCATCTCCCGCGGCGGATCGATATCTTCGATGCGTACCAGCCAACGTCCCTGCTGCGCTCTGGCCTGCAAAAAGCTGCCGAGGGCGGCGATCAGCGAACCGAAATGAAGCGGGCCTGAGGGTGAGGGGGCAAAGCGGCCGACATAGGGGCGCACAAGGAGTGAGGACGGGGGATTCACTGGCATGACTGTTCGGGTAAGCGATTCATTGAGGCTGCATTCTGGGGTGCGACCGCCAAAAGCTCAATAAAAAAGGGAGCCCGCGAGCTCCCTTTTTCATATACCAGAGGGTCGGGATCAACCGGCCATCTGTTTTTCCTTGATCTCGGCCAGCGTCTTGCAATCGACACAGAGGTCGGCTGTCGGACGGGCTTCCAGACGACGGATACCGATCTCGATACCGCAATGTTCGCAGTAACCGAAATCATCGTCTTCAAGCAGCTGCAAGGTCTTCTCGATCTTCTTGATCAGCTTGCGTTCACGGTCGCGGGTACGCAGTTCAAGAGCGAACTCTTCTTCTTGCGCGGCACGATCCACGGGATCCGGAAAGTTGGCAGCCTCGTCTTTCATATGGTCGACGGTACGATCAACTTCCTGCATCAGTTGGTTGCGCCAGGCACCCAGGATCTTGCGAAAATGCGCCTTTTGTTGGTCATTCATGTACTCCTCACCCGGCTTTTCCTGGTAAGGCGCGACACCCGCAATGGCCAGGGGGCCCAGAGATTTCCTGTTTTCGCCTGTTGGCATGCCCTGTCTCCTAATTCAGCACGCTACCCGTGCCATCCATAAATTGAGGGCGACATCTATAGCAGAAGGGTAACGGGTAAGCAAACGAGCCGTACCAATAATGTTACCCACTCCAATATTTATGCACTCCCCTCGGGTAACAGGTGACCAGATTCAAACGGGATAAACCCTTGAGCCACCATGCCTTGCACCCCAACATGGGGCCGATAGCATAAAATTTCAACCCCCGCCGCGATTGCCTGCTCAATTAGCAGACTATAGTGCGGATCTATATGGGTTGCAGGGCGCATCCGGCTTATTCCGGAGTGCAACACCATAAAGAGCAGCACGGCCCTGTGGCCCGCCGCTTTCATCGCCATCAACTCGCGCAAATGCTTGGCACCACGGGCGGTGACCGCATCGGGGAAGTAGCCCATGCCAGCCTCCTCCCGCTCGTCGAGCAGGGTGACCGATTTTACCTCGATGTAACAATTGCCCTTCTCATCATCTTCCAGCAACAGATCGATGCGACTGTTCTCTTCGCCATACTTCACCTCGGTGCGCAACCGGCTGTACCCCGCCAGCGGAGCGATAGCCTCCTGCTCGATCAGCTCCCGGGCAATCTGGTTGGCGCGCGCCGTGTTGACGCAGATAAAGTGGCCCGCCGGGCTCTCGGCGATCTCCCAGCTGTTGGGCAGCTTGCGCTTGGGGTTATCGGAAGTGGAGTACCAGACCCGGGTGCCCGGATCGGCACAACCGGTCATGGCACCGGTATTGGCGCAGTGGATAGTGATGACCTCGCCGTTATCGAGTTGCACATCGGTCAGAAAGCGCTTGTAGCGGGCCACCAGCTGGCCCGATTGCAGGGGGGGATCAAAAATCACGGGTTAGCCCTCCGCGCATCTTCTTTTACCCGGGCACGCAGCGGCCAGCAGGCAAGCGGCTCGTAGCGAACCCCGTCCGGGGTCGAGATGGATTGATAGAGGCAGAACTCATCGGCCTGCAGCAGAAAATTTGGGGCAGGCAGGATGGCAGGCGCCTCGACCGCCTTGCGCGACAGGGTGACATGGGGGCGATAACCCTGCTCGCCATTGCCAAGACGCAACTTCTCGCCGTGGCGGCGCAGCGCCTTTGCCAGCACGGTCAGCTCGTTGGGCCACTCCTTCGGGCCAATCCAGGCAGCCTTGGCCCGGCTGAACCAGCCGGTCTCATCCAGCCTGATGGAGAGCGGCGGACAGTGCTGGCGCTCTACGGCGGCGATCAGGCGGCGGGTGGTCAACTCGTCCGCCTCACCCAGAAATGCCAGGGTCAGGTGGAGGTTGGCTTGCGGCACCGGCTGACCGGGCCAGGGCAGCTGATCGCGCCAGGCGATGAGCTCGGGGGCGAGCTCTTTGACGGGCAGGGCAAAGAAGAGTTTGGCCATGTGGTGATAATGCCTTTTTCACGCTCATTGGATGGGCCCATTCTATGGCAGCCATCCGGCCATGTCTCGCCACCCTCCCGCCCGAGTGACCATCTGCGCACATCCACTCACGGTGGCGCGGGTGGCTGTGGCAGAATAGGCGCCGTTTTACCGGTTGCCACAGAAGGTGCTCATCGCTTTGTCCCAGCTCCCCATCGTTTCGGTATTGCCCGAACTCTTTGCCGCCCTCGACAGCCACACCAGCGTGATCCTGCAGGCGCCGCCCGGCGCGGGCAAATCGACCCTGCTGCCGCTGGAGCTGGTGCGTCAGAACCGGCTACCCGGCCGCATCATCATGCTGGAACCAAGGCGCCTTGCGGCGCGCAATATCGCCACTTTTCTGGCGCGCCAACTGGGGGAGAAGGTGGGCGAGCGCATCGGCCTGCGAGTGCGTGGCGAGAGCCGCACCAGCGCAGCAACCCGGCTCGAGATCGTCACCGAAGGCGTGCTGACCCGGATGTTGCAGCAAGACCCTGAGCTGACTGGCGTCTCGCTGGTCATCTTCGATGAGTTCCACGAACGCAGCCTACACGCCGATACCGCATTGGCCTTCGCCATCGAGAGCCAGCAGGGATTACGCGATGACCTCAAGCTACTGGTGATGTCCGCAACCCTGGATGGCATGGCACTCGAGACCTTGTTGCCGGATGCCCCTGTGGTTCGCTCCGAAGGGCGCGGTTTCCCCATCGACTACCACTACCGCCCCGCCAATCGCCAGCAGTGGCTGGAGCCGCAGGTCGGCGCCGTGGTACTCGAAGCGCTGGCCGAGCAAGATGGCAGCCTGCTGGTCTTTCTGCCGGGACAGGGTGAGATCGAGCGGTTGGCGCAATGGTTGGCAGACAAACTGCCGGACGACGTGACCCTCGCCCCCCTCTACGGCCGCCTCGACATGGCGGCGCAGCAGGCAGCCATCGAACCAGCGCCTGCCGGCCGCCGTAAGCTGGTGCTCACCACCAATGTGGCGGAGACCTCCCTCACTATTGAGGGGATTTCGGTGGTGATCGATAGCGGGCTGGAACGACGGGCCTCCTATGATCTGAAAAGCGGTGTCACCCGACTGGAAACTCGCCAGATAGCCAAATCCTCCGCCACCCAGCGGGCAGGCCGAGCTGGCCGTCTCGGCCCCGGTGTCTGCTACCGGCTCTGGAGCAGCGAGGTCCAGGAGCGACTCGCCGAGCAGAGCCCGCCAGATATCCTCACTCAGGAGCTGACAGGCCTGCTGCTGGACGCCGCCCAGTGGGGGGCAAAGGTGGAAGATCTGCCGCTTCTCGATATGCCTCCCGCCGCCGCGGTGGCCAGCGCCCAGCGGTTGCTGGTGGCCCTTGGCGCCATGAAGCCGGAGGGTGAGCAACAACTCACTCCCGCTGGCCGCGCCATGGCCGCCTTCGGTACCCACCCTCGCCTCGCCCGCATGCTGCTGCGCGCCCGCGAGCTGGAATCCGAGGGTCTGACAGGGATTGTCGCCGATGCTGCTTATCTGGTGGCGTTGCAGGAAGAAGATCTGCGAGGATCGGAGCGCCTCTCTGTGCTGTTCCACCGCCGTCAAAACGCCCTGCGCCAGAGCGCGGCCCGCTGGTTTGAACGGCTTGGCGTGCGCCCAGCCAATGCGCAGGGTCAGTGGCTGGGGCTGCTCTGTGCTCTCGCCTGGCCGGATCGCATTGGCAAACTGCGTAGCGGCAGTCGCTATCAACTCAGTGGTGGGGTTAGCTGCGATCTGGTAGAAGGTCATCCCTGTCAGGGACAAGCCGCCCTTATCGCCATCGAGATGGGGCAGAACGATCGCGGCAGCCGCATCTTTATCGCCGAACCGGTCGATCTGGACGAGCTGGTACGCCTGCTGCCGGAGCTGGTGAGCGAACGGCAGTGGTTCGACTGGGATGAGCGCGAGGAGCGGGTGCGGGCCGAGCGCCAGCAGGTGATCGGCGAGCTGGTGCTGAGCCAGCGACCGCTGACCGAACTCTCTGACGAGCAGAAAGGGCGCTGCCTGCTGCAAGGCATTCGCCGCAAGGGGCTGCATGTACTGCCTTGGGACGAGAGCAGCGAAGGGCTGCTGGCCCGCCTGCGCTGCGCCCGCGACTGGCTGCCTGATGAGGGGTGGCCCACGATGGATGACGACAGCCTGCTGGCCACCCTCGAACAGTGGCTGCTGCCAGCGGTGAGCGGTATGACCCGGCTGGAGCAGCTGAAGAGGCTCAATATGAGCGACATCCTGCGCCAATCCCTGCCCTGGCCACTGCCCAAACGGCTGGACGAGGCACTGCCGAGCCACTTTGCTGCGCCCACCGGCAGCCGGGTGCGGATCCGCTATCAGCCGGGGCAGGCACCGGTGATCCCGGTACGCATTCAGGAGATGTTCGGGCAAGGCTCGACCCCCTGCGTGGCCGATGGCCGGGTGCCGCTGGTGGTGGAGCTGCTCTCCCCCGCCCAGCGACCGCTGCAGATCACCGCCGATCTGGCCGCCTTCTGGGCTGGCTCTTACGAGCAGGTGAAGAAAGAGATGAAGGGGCGCTATCCCCGCCACTACTGGCCGGATAATCCGCTGGAGGCAATGCCGACCAAGGTCACCAAAAAGAAGATGGGCATCTAGGTTCGATGGGTTAATCCCGCTCGGACGTTCGCGAATGCGACATAACAAGTAGAAAGGAAAGCAAAGAGGATTTATGGCAACCCAACGACGCAAGCGTGCCCCCAAGAAGGCAGCGCCCAAACGCACCATCTGGCGCAAGCTGTTCTGGCTTGGCTTCAAGCTCTCCCTGGTGGTGGCAGCCTTTATGGTGGTGTTTGGCATCTACCTCGATACCAAGGTGCGCGAGCGCTTCGATGGCGAGAAGTGGCAGCTGCCGGTGATGGTCTACAGCCGTCCGCTGGAGCTCTACCCCAGCCAGCGCCTGTCGCGGGACCAGATGCTGCGCGAGCTCAACATGCTGAGCTACAAGCAGGTGCGCCAGCCTCACACGCCGGGTGAATACACCATCAATGGCAACCGCATCGAGCTTATTCGCCGTCCGTTCGAGTTCTATGATGGCGCCGATGGAGCCCGTGGCCTGCGCCTCACCTTCAACGGCCCGCGCCTTGAGGGGATCCAGTCGCTGGAGAACCAGCGCCAGCTCGGTTACGCCCAGATGGACCCGGTGCTGCTCGATCGCCTCAATACCGAGGATCGGGAAGATCGCCTGCTGGTGCGTATCGCCGAAGTGCCCGACAGCCTGCTGGTGACCCTGCTCACCACCGAAGATCGCGACTTCTACCAGCATGGCGGCGTCTCGCCGGTCGCCATCATGCGGGCCATGTTCGCCAACCTGATCGCGGGTCGTACCGTGCAGGGGGGCAGTACCCTGACCCAGCAGCTGGCCAAAAACTTCTTCCTGACCCGCGAGCGCAGCCTGTGGCGAAAACTGCAGGAAGCCTACATGGCGGTACTGATCGACTATCGCTACAGCAAGGACGAGATCCTCGAGTCCTACCTCAACGAGGTCTATCTGGGGCAAAACTTCTCGCAAGGGGTCTATGGTTTCGGCCTCGCCTCCTACTTCTACTTCGGCATTCCGGTCAACGAGCTGGATATCGATCAGGTCGCCCTGCTGGTCGGTCTGGTGAAAGGCCCCTCCTATTACGACCCATGGCGCTTCCCGGAGCGAGCCAAGACCCGCCGTGATCTGGTGCTGAAGCTGCTGATGGATCACGGCAGCCTGACCCAGGCCGAGTATGAACTGGCCAGCCGCCAACCCCTCGGCATCATCGCCCGTGGCCAGATGAGCTATGGCCGCACCCCGGCCTTTATGGGACTGCTCAAGCGGGAGATCCAGAGCCGCTTCGGCGCCGATCTGCTCAAGCAGTCCGGCCTCAAGATCTTCACCAGCCTCGATCCCATCGCCCAGCACGCGGCCGAGCGGGCGGTCGAATCGGGCCTCGCCGATATCGAGAAACTGCGCGGCAAGAAGAAGCTGGAGGCGGCCATGGTGGTCTCCGACTGGCACAAGGGCGAAGTGGTGGCGCTGGTGGGTGGCCGCGATCCCCGCTACGCAGGGTTCAACCGGGCGCTGGATGCCCGCCGCCAGATCGGCTCGCTGGTGAAACCGGCGGTCTACCTGACCGGTCTATCCAACGGCCTGACCCTGGCGACCCCGCTCAAAGATCAGCCGATCCGCATTCGCGGTCAGGATGGTCAGGTCTGGACGCCGCAAAACTACGATCGCAAGTTCCGCCAGAGCGTGCCGCTGATGGATGCATTGGCCAGCTCCCTCAACGTACCGACCGTCAATCTGGGTCTGCAGGTGGGGCTGGAAAAAGTGGTCGACACCCTGCACAAGCTGGGAGTCCAGCAGGAGATCCAGCCCTATCCGTCGCTGGTGCTGGGGGCGGTGGCCCTCTCCCCGCTGGAGGTGAACCAGATGTATCTGCCCATCGCCAATCAGGGACTGACCCAGCCGCTGTCGGCCATTCGCGCCGTAGTCAACGGTGATGGCAGCCTGCTCTATCAGCATGATCAGACCGCCAAGCGGGTCACCGACCAGCAGGCAAGCTGGCTGACCCTGTTCGCCATGACCAAGACGGTGAGTCAGGGCACGGCCCGCGCGCTCAGTGCCAAGTTCCCCGGCGCCACCATGGCGGCCAAGACAGGCACCACCAACGAGCTGCGCGACTCCTGGTTTGCCGGGATGGACAACAACGAACTGGTCAGTATCTGGGTCGGTCGCGACGACAACACCCCGGCGGGCTTGACCGGTGCCAGCGGTGCTCTGCAGCTATTTAGCGGCTACATGAGCCAACGCGGCGTCAACAGTCTGGGGCTGAAGATGCCGGAAGGGGTCACCTGGGCCAACTTCTCCCGCGCCAGCGGCACCCGCGTCACCAGCGACTGCCCGGGCAGCCTGCAGGTGCCGGCCAAAGCCTCCACCATGGGCTCCCCGGCCGGCTGCGCCAGCAGCGCGACGCCGCGCAGTGCGCTGGATGACTGGTTCGGCGGTTTCTTCAACTAGATCAACGACACGGGCAGCGCAGGCTGCCCGTTCACTATGCTGCTGACAAGGAAACACCATGACCTTTCCGCTGTTTGACGCCATCCACCATGTGGCCATCATCGCCAGCGATTACCCACGCTCGCGCCACTTCTACCACGAGGTGCTGGGGCTGCCCATCATCGCCGAGACCCTGCGCGAAGCGCGCCAGTCGTGGAAACTGGATCTGGCCCTGCCGGACGGCAGCCAGCTGGAGCTGTTCAGCTTCCCCTCGCCTCCCGAGCGCCCCTCCAGGCCCGAGGCGTGCGGCCTGCGCCATCTCGCCTTTCGGGTCAGCGACCTTGACCGGGTCATCGCCCACCTGCTGGCCCATCGGGTCGAGGTAGAGCCGGTGCGGGTGGACGAGCTGACCGGCAAGCGCTTTACCTTCTTCGCCGACCCAGACGGCCTGCCGCTGGAGCTCTACGAAGCGCCGCGCTGAGCCTGCATTGACCAAGCAATCAGCCAAACAAAAGCCGCCCGGTTGCTACCGGGCGGCTTTTCTTATTGCTTCTGGTTATCAGGCGGTAGTCAGCATAACGACAGCCAGCGCCATCACCATCATGCCAGCCCAGCCGATGGGCTTGAGCCGCTCACCGAAGAAGAGCAAACCGCCCAGCGCCGTACCGACGATGCCGATAGCCCCCCAGGTGGCGTAGGCAACAGCCAGGTCAATCTGGCCGCCACTTACCGCTTCCGAGAGCAGGGTAAAGGCGCCGAGTACCAGCATGATCCCCAGGAATCCCCACTCCTTGTAACGAAAACCCTTGGAGCGGTTGATGGCCATGTTGGCGCCGATATCGATCAGTGCGGCACCCAATACAATCACAAACGGACTCATGCTGTGGCCTCCGCGTCTACTGACTTGTCTGCAGGCTCATCATGGGTCTCCCCCATGGTCACCATAACAATCCCCACTATCGCGAGAGCCAGGCCAATCAGCTCCTGAACGGTCACATCGTAACCAAGGAACATGACCGACACTATGGTGATCAGGGTGATCCCGAGCCCCTCCCAGAGCGCAAACGCAATACCAATGGAGATTGTTTTGGCGGCTTTCGCCAGCAACCAGTACGAGAAACCGATCAACAGCCACATCGGGATGTAATTCATCCAGCCAGCCCCCTGCTCGGGGATCATGGCCATGCTGGAGGTACCGGCGACCTCGGTCACGATGGCGCCGGTCAAAAACAGCCGGGCCAGAAACATACGACTTAATAACATATAAGATGCCTTTGTTGCTTCGACGGGAGAGATGGTAAACGGGGAGCAGCAACTCGCAACAATCGCTCAGCGTCGATTATTCCGACGCCACAGGTTTGCCTTGCCTTGGTTCGGCACGCTAAGGTGATGGTGAAAAAATCCGTCATGGCCTGTAAAAGATGAAGCTATATCAGATAGAACTCTTTGTAGAGTCCGCCAATAGTGGCTCTATTGCCAACACTGCCCGTCGTCTCGGCAAAAGCCGCAGCGCCGTCAGCACCTCCATCGCGGCGCTGGAAGTTGAGCTTGGCGTCGAACTTTTTGAACGAGGTGCCAATCAGAGTCGTCTGACCGAGATCGGCGAGCTGGTGCTGGATGATTGCACTCGCCTGCTGCAGGCAGCCAACAGCTTGCAGCAGAAGTGCAAACATTACGCCTCGGGGGCCGAAGTGGCGCTGCGGGTTGCCCGCGATGACGCCATTCCCGAGCCGGTGTGGCGCGAGATGCTGGCCAGCCTGCACAATCAGTTTCCCGGCACCAGTATCTCGCTGGTGCTCGCCTCTCCGCCCGAACTGCCGGCGCTGGTGGAAGAGGGGTTCGTCGATGCCGCTTTTGGCCTTATTACCGAAGATCAGGAGCGCAGCGGCCTCAATATCGACGTGCTCAACCCGATCCGCACCCTGATGGTGGTGGCACCCAGCCATCCGCTGGCTGGACTGAAGCGGGTCAAACAGCAGGATCTGACCGATCACACTCAGGTCACCCTCTCGTATGTAGATGAATTTTCGGTAAAAAGCCTGCTACCTGTGGGAGGCCAGCATATCGGTCTCTCCAGCTTCGAGTTGATGCGCAATGCGGTGCTGGACGGGCTGGGCTGGGCAGTGCTCCCCTCGCCACTGATCCAGAGCCAGTTGCGACAAGGCTCCCTGCTGACCCTGAAACACAAGTTCAGCCTGCAGTGGCGGGATTACGGGGTCTATCTGGCGGAAAACGCCTATCACGGCAAGGTGTTGGCCTGGTTGAAGAAGTCTATCCAGGGGTATCTGGAACCTTTCGAGTAGCGATAAAGAGGCGGAGCCAGCTCACGATATCTACTTATCCTGATGATCCGAGAGGATGTGATCGTGCATACTGTTCACATACTCATTGAGCGCCGGAGGCGTAACCGATATGAGCAGTGCCCAAGACAAGGACGATATCTTGCTGGACGACGACATCATCGAACTCGATGATGAGGAGGTCGTGGTCCCCAAGGCACTCAACCCATGGCAAGTGCTGATCGTGGATGATGAGCCGGATATCCATCATGCCACCCGCCTGGCCCTCTCCAACATTCATTACAAATCCCGTCCGCTGGAGCTGCTCAATGCCTACAGCGGCGCTGAGGCTGGCCGCATGCTGGAGGCCAACCCCAGGATTGCGCTGATCCTGCTCGATGTGGTGATGGAGACCGAAGACGCAGGTCTGCGGCTGGTGCACCGGATCCGCAACGAAATGCACAACTCGCTGGTACGGATCGTGCTGCGTACCGGCCAACCCGGCCAAGCCCCCGAGCAGCGGGTGATCCTCGATTACGACATCAATGACTACAAGACCAAGACCGAGCTGACGGTACAAAAGCTCTACACCACTGTCATCGCATCCCTGCGTTCATACGAAACCCTCAGTGCCATCGACAAGAGCCGTCAGGGGCTCGGCAAAATTCTGGAAGGAGCGGGCGATCTCTACCATCTTCATTCACTCAAGGAGTTTGCCTCCGGCGTGCTGAAACAGATCAGCGCCATTCTCGATGTGGGCACCGAAGGGGCTATCTGCGCCGAGCGCCGTCCCGGCGAACAGGGGCTGGAGATCCTCGCCGCCACCGGCGACTACGAGACTCTGCTGGATGATGGCAAGATCACCGACTTTCCCACCCTCAATGACTCGGTCATGAAGGCACTGGCGGCGCGCTGCAACCGCTTTGAACATCCACAGGACTCCCTCTATATCGCCGCCCAGAATGGTCGCGAGTTCGTGCTGAGTTTTACCCCGACCCAGCCTCTCGATCCCCTCGAGTGCGATCTGCTGGATGTCTTCTGCCAGCGCATCTCGGCGGCCTACGACAACCTCTATCTCTACAACCAGTTGCTGCGCGCCCAAGAGGCCACCGTGGTGGCACTGGCGGCGCTGGCGGAGTTTCGCGACTCCGATACCGGCGAGCATGTCTTGCGGGTACAGAAGCTCTCGGATGCCATCGTGGCCGAATTGAAGAAGATGGCGGCCTATCCTGAGCAGCTGACCCCGGAGTTTGTCGAGATGATCGGCATGGCCTCCATCCTGCACGATGTGGGCAAGGTGGGCACCCCGGACCATATCCTGCACAAGCCGGGGCGTTTCGACCCGGAAGAGCGGGCCATCATGGAGCAGCACGCCGGTATCGGCGCCAATATCCTGCACAAGGCGGGTGAAATGGTGGAGGGAACCAGCTACCTCTCTCTCGGCGCCGAAATCGCTCGGGGCCACCATGAACACTTCGATGGCAAGGGCTACCCGCAGCAGCTGGCTGGTCAGCAGATCCCGCTGTCGGCGCGGATTGTGGCGGTAGTCGATGTATTCGATGCCCTGCTCAGCAAGCGCCCCTACAAGGAGCCCTGGACGCTGGCGCAGACCATGGAGTATATCCAGTCCCGCTCCGGCACCCAGTTTGACCCTCATGTAGTGACAGCCCTGTCGCGACTGGTCAACGAGTCGAGACTCCCCTACTCGCTCTGACCCCCTTTGCTCGCAACTCCACATGCCCTGCCGGTGACCAAGGTCAGCGGCAGGGCATCAAAACAGCCGTTTTGTTGCATCCCGCACACATCAAAGTGCCGCAAAGCGGAAACATCCCCCTTCTTTGTTAGCGATATCCGCTGAAATATGGTCATTTAACATCACATCGCTATAATATCGGCCTGCAAACCTGATACTAACAACGAAGGAATTATCATGAGCCTGAACCTGGTACCGGCCGGCAAGAGCCTGCCCGACGATATCTATGTCATCATCGAAATCCCGCAGAATGCCGACCCGATCAAATACGAAGTCGACAAGGACAGCGGTGCTATTTTCGTCGATCGCTTCATGTCTACCCCGATGTTCTATCCGTGTAACTACGGCTACGTGAACGCGACCCTCTCTCTGGATGGTGACCCCGTCGACGTACTGGTTCCGACCCCCTACCCGCTGCTGGCCGGTTCCGTCATTCGCTGCCGCCCGGTTGGCGTGCTGAAGATGACCGACGAATCTGGCGAAGATGCCAAGATCGTTGCTGTACCGCACTCCAAGCTGACCAAGCAGTACGACCACATCCAGGATGTGAACGATCTGCCGGAACTGCTGAAAGCCCAGATCCAGCACTTCTTCGAGCGCTACAAAGAGCTGGAAGCGGGCAAATGGGTCAAGGTGGAAGGTTGGGGCGACAAGGCCGCTGCCGAAGCCGAGATCAAGACCTCTGCCGAGCGTTACGCTGCCAAGTAAGCGTCACTCGGTTTGTAAAAAAAGGCGCCTTATGGCGCCTTTTTTGTCGGTGTTTGCGGCAGCTGACCGGCCTCATCTTCGGCAGGATTGCCCTGAATGTATATTTCACGGCCATCTTTCTGGTAGGGACGATAGTAATCACCGCCACAGCGATAGCCGCCGCCCGGCTGGCTCATCAGCTCGCAGTTGACCGGCAACACCTCCAGCCACTTGATGGCCTGCTGGTAGCGCAACCACTCCTGCCATTCGTGTTCGCGCGCCAGCTGGTCACGCAGGGCAAAGGTATCCGCAACGGACATCCCCTTGTTGACGATCACCTGACCCGCCATGGCTGGCAGGCTGAGCAGCCCAAACAGCACTATGATCCAAGGCTTCATAACCCCTCCAGAGTGACTTAATTTCACAATTAAATTAAAAGTCACATCAATCTGTTATCCAGATCACAAAACGAAACATCACCAAAGTGGTGCCGGCTCACCTAGTTGTTAATTATCGTCCACGGCAGGAAGCACCACCATGAAGCTGACCCCCGCGCTGTTGCTCAGCCTCACTCTCTGCACCACTCTTGGTGCTACAAGCAACGCCAGCGAAATCAACATGAGCTGGCAGTGGCAATCCACCGATGGCCAGCGCAAGCACTTCCAGCTGACCACCGACGATCAGGTGATGGCCGCCAGTCGCCACGAGATGAGCCTGCTGAAGGCTTCCCTCACCAATCCGCTGGAGACGCTTTACGCCTACATCAGCCCGCGGCTCTACAACAGCATCAACCTGATCAATCAGAGCAGCCCCGAGACCGCTACCAAATTTCGCAATCTGGAGCAGGCCTTCACCCTGCGGGACGACAGCATGGAGTCGATGCTGTTCTGGCAAGCCTACCAGCAGTATCAGGAGGATGCCTTCTACCAGATGAGGGTGATCCCCTGCGTCCATCCTGCCAATCGCAAACTGCCTTGCGTGCGACCCGATTACTCCCAGCTCTTCTACCACTTCAAGGGGCATCTCAAGCCGCTGGCGCAGCAGTTTGCCGCCAAGGATCTCGCCACCAGCGTCAGCCTGCTGCAGGAGTGGCTGAACGCCATCCCCACTCAGCCGGAGCAGCTGGATCACTTCGCGCCGCCGCTGCAAGCGTTGCAGGATAACAAGGCCGACAGCGACGAGAAGGCGCTGCTGATGGCCAGTCTGCTGGCGGAGCTGGCGCCGCAATATGTGCTCAGCATCATCTATCCGGATATCAGCATCGGCAGCGTCTCCCCTGCCTGGCTGGCCATTACGGCAGACAGTGGCGTACCCGGTGATGTGGTGGTGATCAACAATCAGCGCCATGTGCTGTTGACCGGCTCGTCCCTGCTGGCCCAGCAGATGACCATGGCCAAGATCCCCCTCATCAGCGAGTCGCTCTACTGACACAGACAGCTCAGACCAGCAGCCAATTTATTGATTTTTATCGATGTCATGCCATCCTAGCCGCCCTTGCCAGCCAACCACCTGACTGGCGGGGCGCCGACGCTTCTGAATTGCGATCTTATTTAACACTTTTTAAACAGATCCGATCAGTTTAGGATGAAGCTCGCCCATTCCCTCAATCCGAAACTCGTTATAACATAACAAATGGAGTGTCATCAGGATGAAACATCTCGTACTTACTTTGGCGCTGCTGCCATCTCTGGTCTTTGCTCACAACTTCAAGGATGGCAACCCGGTGCCGCTGGTCAATGTCAGCGACAAGGGTGAGCTGGTACTGAACGGCAAGGATATCGGCTACCAGCCGTGGCAGAGCACCTCGCTCACCGGCAAGGTGTTCCTGATCCAGCATATTGCCGGTCGCTCCAGTGCCAAGGAGCTGAACGCCCCGATGATCGAGGCGATCAAGGCCGCCAAGTTGCCGCAAGACAAGTACCAGACCGTTACCGTCATCAACAGCAATGACGCCATCTGGGGCACCTCCGGCTTCGTGAAGAGCAGTGCCGAGGACAGCAAGAAAGAGTTCCCCTGGTCCGCCATGGTGCTGGATGCCAAGGGCATGGCCCGCAACGCCTGGGATCTGACGCCGGAAAGCTCGGCGATCATCCTGCTGGATAAAGAGGGCAAGGTGCTGTTTGCCAAAGATGGCCAGCTCGATGCCAACAACATTGCTACCGTGATGGGGCTCATCAAGTCCCATCTCTAAGTCAGAGAGAAAGGGCGCTGATGGCGCCCTTTCCATAAGGGTCTATGGGTCGTATCAAGCTGAAAATCTGGATCTTGCTGCTGGGCTGGTTATGGCTGCAGCCTGCCCTTGCCCGGCACCAGTTTGAATCTGCCCTGCCCGGCCACGACTACCATCACTGCCTGGTTTGCGCCCTCCATCTGGATGGCAAACAGGTCATCACCGCCACCCCCTATTGTTTCCCCGGTTCGACCTCTGTTCTGCCCGCTGTTGCAACCATGCAACGCTCGGCGGATACCGCCACGCTTCACAGCTATGCCATCCGTGCGCCGCCCGCCTCTGCTTTTCTCTATCCCTTTGTTTAATTTCGCTATTTGTTTTGAAAAAAAGGATTAAAGATGAAAGCAGTTACTCTGTTGCTGGCCGCAGCGGCCTTTGGCGCACACGCCAATCACGACGAACACGAGAGCCACAGCCACGGCGCCCACGAGCATGGCCACGGCCACCTCAATCTGGTGGTCGATGGCGACCAGTTGATGATCGAACTGCAGGCGCCCGCAGCCGATCTGGTGGGCTTCGAGCACGCCGCCAAGAGCGATGAAGAGAAGGCGCAATATGCCAAAGCGGTCACCCGCCTCCAGCAGCCTGACGCCCTGTTCCGCTTCGACCCGGCCGCTGGCTGCAAACTAACCCAGCAGGAGCTGCAAGCCGCCAAAGAAGAGCATGATCACGACCATGACCATGACCATGACCATGACCATGACAAGGCTGCCAGCGACAAACATGAAGACCACCATGATCATGACGAAGCGGGTCACGCCGATATGGGCGCCATGTATACCTACACCTGCGCCACGCCAGCCAAACTGACCGGCCTCGAGGCGACCCTGTTCAGCGTCTATCCGAGCCTTGAGAAGCTGAGCGTGCAGGGGATCCTGCCCACCGGCCAGACCGCAGGCGAGCTGACCCCGTCCGCCAACAAGCTGAGCTGGTAACGCCATGAAAAAAGCCGTGGTTGAGATCCGCGATCTGGCCTTTGCCTGGCCAGGTGGCGACGCTGTACTCGATCTGCCCGCCCTCACCATCCGCGAGGGTGAGCGGGTCTTTATCAAGGGCCCGTCGGGCTCTGGCAAGTCGACCCTGCTCGGGTTGCTGGCCGGGATCCAGACCGCCAACCACGGCACCCTGGAGGTGCTGGGCCAACCATTGGCCCGGCTCTCTGGCCGTGCCCGTGACCACTTCCGGGCGGCCAATCTGGGTTATATCTTCCAGCAGTTCAATCTGCTGCCCTTTCTCTCGGTGCAGGACAACGTGACCGCTGCCCTCACCTTTTCGCCCGCCAAACGGGCTCGCCTGCAAGGGAGTCCGGAGCAGGAGGCGCGCCGTCTGCTGGCGGAGCTGCAACTGCCGGATGACGCACTGCATCGCCCCGTCCATGCCCTCAGCATTGGCCAGCAGCAACGGGTTGCTGCCGCACGGGCGCTGATCGGCTCGCCGCCACTGGTGATCGCCGACGAGCCCACCTCGGCACTCGATACCGACAACCGGGCGGCCTTTATCAAGCTGTTGTTCGAGGAGTGCGACAAACAGGGCTCGACCCTGATCTTCGTCAGTCACGATCCTTACCTCGAACCCCTGTTCCCACGGGTGGAAAACCTGCAACAACTTAACCGGAGGGCTACGTGCTAAAGCTCGCCCTGCAAAGTCTCTGGGCCCGTCGCCTTACCGCCGGGCTCACCCTGCTGGCTGTCGCCATCAGCGTCACCCTGCTACTCGGGGTGGAGCGGGTGCGCACCCAGGCCCGCGAAAGCTTCTCCAACACCGTCTCGGGCACCGATCTCATCGTTGGCGCCCGCTCCGGTCAGGTGAACCTGCTGCTCTACTCGGTGTTTCGCATCGGCAACCCCACCAACAACGTGGGGTGGGACTCCTATCAGGCCATCAAACAGAAACCGGGCGTCGCCTGGACCATCCCGCTTTCCCTTGGTGACTCCCACAAGGGATTTCGGGTGCTCGGCACCAATGGCGACTACTTCACCCACCTGAAGTACGGTCAGCAGCAGTCGCTACAACTGCGCGAGGGGCGGCCATTCGAGACGCCATTTGAAGCGGTGCTCGGCGCTCAGGTGGCCGAGAAGCTCGGCTATCACCTCGACCAATCCATCGTCATCGCCCACGGCGCTGGCAACACCTCGTTCAGCCAGCACGACAATCTGCCGTTCAAGGTGGTGGGTATTCTGGCACCGACCGGTACGCCCATCGATCGCACCATCCATGTGCCGCTGGCGGGGATAGAGGCGATCCATCTGGGCTGGGATACCGGCCGCCACAGCAAGAACGTGACGCCGGAGCAGGCGCTGGCGCAGGATCTCACCCCGAAAACCATCACCGCCTTTATGGTGGGCTTGAGCAACCGGATCCTGGCGTTCCAGCTGCAACGTAACGTCAACACCTATCCCAAAGAGCCGCTGATGGCGATCCTGCCGGGGGCCGCCCTGCAGGAGCTGTGGAGCCTGATGAGCGTGGCGGAAACCGCCCTCTCGGTCATCGCCGGTTTCGTGGTGGTGGCGGGCCTGATCGGCATGCTGACCACATTGCTGGCGGGGCTTAACGAGCGGCGCCGGGAGCTCGCCATATTGCGATCCCTCGGTGCGGGCCCTGCCCACCTGTTCCTGCTGCTGGCGCTGGAAGCGATGGCGCTGACCACGGTTGGCATCGCTCTCGGGGTCGCCGTGCTCTATCTGGGGCAGGGGCTTGCCTCGCCCTGGCTGCTCAGCCACTATGGCCTGCAACTGAGTCTGGGGCTTCCGAGCGCCTACGAGTGGCAGTTGCTGGGGGTCGTGTGGCTGGCAGGCATGGTGATCGGCCTGCTCCCTGCTGCACGCGCTTACCGCTACAGCCTGAGCGATGGTATGAGCATTCGCGTCTAGCGAGACGCCCAAAAATCGAAACAGAAGGACAGATGATGAAGTGGAAAATTGTGGCGCTGCTCGCCAGCCTGCTGGTGCTGCCCGCCCTGGCCGCCGATTACAAGACCATCGACTGGGATGTGCTCATCCCGGAAGGGGAGAAACTGCTGCCACCACCCCAGGTCAATCACGAAGATCCCATGTCGGTGCCGCAACCGGTGGGTGGGGTAAACAAGAAGCTGGACAACCAGGATGTGCGCATTCCGGGCTTCGTGGTGCCGCTGGAAGGGGATGCCAAGAAGATCACCGCCTTCCTGCTGGTGCCCTACTTCGGCGCCTGCATCCATGTGCCGCCGCCCCCCACCAATCAGGTGATCTATGTGAGCTACCCCAAGGGTGCGCCGGTGGATGATCTGTGGGATGCCATCTGGGTAAAGGGCAAGATGCGCACGGTCAGCTCCAGCCACGAGATGGCCACCGCCTCCTACTCGATGGAAGCGGTCGAGGTGAGCGTCTACGAGGAGTAATCCTCCCGTTGCAAAAAAAGCGGCCTCCACGGAGGCCGCTTTGTTATCTTGGCATCCCGGTTGGAGTAACATTCAGCTCCAGAACCTGTGCGAATGGAGTCAGCATGGCAGACCTCCCCCCCCCGAAAAAAGAGAGTTCGATCCTGAGCAGCCAGGAGCAGACCCTGCGTCTGGCCCGCAGTCGCGGTATCGACGGCATGCTCACCCGCAATACCGACAGCACCTTCGAACAGCGCGCCACCTTTCGCCATCTGGCGGATCAGGCCGCCCGCCAGCGCAATCTGGAAGCCATCATGGTGATGGCCTCCCGCCACTGCGAAGAGACCGCGGCCGGCGGCGAGATGGACAGCGACTGGCTGACCCGCTTCCTGCAACTGGCGGAAGATATCAGCATGGTGCCGATGCAGCAGCTGTGGGGGCGGATCTTCGCGCTGGAAGTAGCCACCCCGGGCCGCTTCTCCATCCGGGCGCTCGCCACCCTCAAAGAGATGACCCAGCGCGAGGCCCAGCTGTTTCAGCGCATCTGTTCACTGACTTGCCACTACACCGGCAGCGACGAGCAGCGACTGCTGCTGGGGCTGCACAAGGGGGCCACCCTGCTGAGTCGCGCCAAGGCAACCCGCCTTGGCCTTGGCAAATACCGACTGCCCTACAACGCCCTGCTGCAACTGTTTGAGCTCGGGCTGCTGCATCGCGCGGAGCTGGAGTCCGGCCCGCTGCCCGCCGATGGGGTCGAGCTGGAGTTCGGCAACCAGCGATGGCGGCTGCAGTGCAAGCAGAACAACATCACCCTGCTCTACTACCGCCTCACCCCGGTGGGCAACGAGCTCGCCCAGCTGCTGCAAGAGTCGCCGCTGGAGGAGTACCTGCAGGATCTGAAAACCGTGCTGGTGCAGGGGATCCAGATTGAAGTGATGCAGCTCGTCAGCCCCCCCTCCTCACCCGCTCCCGACCCTCTCCCCTGAGCTCTGGCGGGGCAGCTGATGCCCCGTCGGTTCGTGGTTCCTTCGCATCCAGCTGCTGGCTCCAAGCTCATGGGCTTGTCCAGAATAGGTTGCAAATTGCAGATGCCGCAGAGGCACACCCCGTCAGATCCGTTGCATATTGCAAACAACCACGCGTTTTTCCTCTCCAAACCTCGCTAATAACACATCAATCATTATTTTTTGCCAGCTGGCCCGCCCTTTGCTCATGTCTTGATGCAGATCAAAATTTAACCACCACAGCTCGGGAGCAAGGCCATGAGAATCAATCAACCGGTTACCCAAAGAGAACGTCTCTATCCAGACCACCAGAGCCTGATCTCCACCACGGATCTGGAGAGTCGTATCACCTACGCCAACGATGAGTTCTGCGATATTGCAGGCTTCTCGCTCGACGAGCTGAAGGGGGAACACCACAATCTGGTGCGCCATCCTGACATGCCGAAACAGGCCTTTGCCGATCTGTGGGGTCACATCAGGGATGGCAAAAGCTGGATGGGGCCGGTGAAAAACCGCTGCAAAAGTGGCGACCACTACTGGGTCAGCGCCTTTGTCACCCCCATCAAGGATTCCAGTGGCCGGGTGGTGGAGTATCAGTCGGTGCGCACCGCCCCGAGCGAGGAGATCAAACAGCGGGCCGAGAAGGTCTATGCCGACCTTCGCAACAACAAGCTGCCGCTGGCGCTCAAGCTGCCCACCTTCTCCCATACCCTGACCATCAACCTCTGCCTGCTGCTGAGCCTGCTCGCCATGTTTGCCCTGGGCTACAACCACGACATGAACTGGCAACTGGCGCTGGTCGCCCTGCCGCTGGCGATAGCGGCCATCACCCTGAATGCCCTCTCCCGCCGCCTCGGCAAGCTCAACAAGATGGCCCGCAGCCGCTTTGACAACCCGCTGATGCAGCTGCTCTACACCAACAAGGTGGACAACATCGCCGCCATCGAACTCTCGATGGTGATGAATCAGGCCGAGTTCAACGCCGTGCTGGCCCGTACCCAGCAGACTTGCAGCAAGATCCTGCAGGCCGCCGAGGGGGATCTGCGCAACGCCGAATCCATCACCGACAACCTGCAACAGCAGCAGGCCGAAACCAATCAGGTAGCGACCGCCGTGACCGAGATGTCGGAATCCATTCGCGAGGTTTCACAGAGCTCCAGCGAATCCTCCAGCCTGCTGGACGAGACCGCCGACCTGTTCAAGAGCGGCAACCACAGCGTGGCCGAAACCGTGGCTGCCGTGGCGGGTATGAACAGCGAGCTGACCACCTCCAAGAGCGTGATCAGTGCGCTGGTCGGCCACTGCCGCGATATCGACGGCATCCTCGATGTGATCAACAACATCGCCAACCAGACCAACCTGCTGGCCCTCAATGCCGCCATCGAAGCGGCCCGGGCTGGCGAAGCGGGTCGGGGTTTCTCGGTAGTGGCTGACGAGATCCGCACGCTCGCCATCAAGACCCAATCCTCGACCAGCGAAATCCAGAAGATGATCACCGAGCTGCAAACCAGCGCCGGGGATGCAGAGCAGGCGATGGAGAAGGGCTGCCAACTCTCCGAAAGCTGCCAGCAAAAAGCCTCGGCGACCGGCACCATACTCCAGCAGATCAACGATATGCTGCAGCAGGTGGCCTCTGGCAGCGGCCAGATTGCCCAGGCGGTACAGGAGCAGTTCCACGTCACCGCCGAGATCAACCGCAACGTGCTCAGCATCAAGACCCTGGCCGATGACTCCAGCGTCGGCAGCCAGCACGCCGTGCACGGCATCACCCAGCTGGTAAACCAGCTGAGCGATCTCGACCGGCTGGTACGCCAGTTCCAGAAAGGGGCTCCGGCAAACCAGAGCCGCTACGAAGTGGCCACCACCCGCGCCGTGCCGGTACGCCAAGCCAGATAACCACTACCCAAACAATCACCGCAGACAAACCCTATGGGCCTTTGGGCCCATAGGGTTTTTTCATACCCGCCAACAAGCTGGCGGCACTCTTGCTTTCACCTTCCAATCTCACTCTGCGCGGATAGGCTGCTGCAGTGGTGCGGTGGTGCGGTGGTGTAGTTATATCACCGTCCGTTATTTATTAATTTATTGATCTTGCTCAGAAAACCGCCCGCTTGCACTTCTCACCCCAGCCCCATTTGGTAACATAGCCGCTTGGTGGCCTCTCGCAGGAGTCAGCCATGAGCCAGTGCAGAGCTATATCGCAGGTAAAAAACAGCAAACTGGAGGCTGGAATTCAGGGGCGGTAGCTTTGGCTGAGGAAATAGATAAGCAGATAGTGGGGATAAGGGCTGAGTGGAGTTATACCTCTGGAGGCACTAATGTGTTAGTACCGCCTCCCATCTAATCACAGTTAGCTTTTTAGAGTGTATGGAAGTCGAGATTTTTACAAATGTACTTTTACAAATATCAGAGTGTTAGTCCTCTGTCTTTAATGATGCTAAAGCGTGGTGAAGTCTATTTTGCTTCTGCAAGCGAGTTGAATGACAGGCATGAGTGCAGAGCTAGATATTTATTTAATGCTCCAAAAGATGTTTGGGTTCGATTTGTAGATTATGTGCTGTGTAAAGTTTGCTCTGAATATCCACTTTATCGTTCTATTCAGGATGCTTACAAGTTAATTAAGTTAGCTGAGCCTATCTTTGAGGCTGGTCGTAGCAGAATAAAGAAAAGAAATCTGACTATATATGATGCTGTTTTACTTTTTAAGTATGGGTTCGATAACGCTCTAGGTGAAGAGTTTAGTCCCGATGAAAGGAAGAAGATCAAACAATGTACGGAACACTACTTGTTAGCGCTAAGTGAGAACGAACTCCTGGAAAACAAACATATTTGTTCTTTTTCCAAAAACGCTATAAATCCTACAATGTGGGGGCACTATGGTGCAGCTGAAACTGGCTTTGTAATTATATATGAGAGCTCTGATGGCTTTGTTGATGTTGAATCGTCACTGTCCAACTTATCTGGCTATAGAGAAAAAGAGGAAGGGTGGACTGAGATAGGTAGCTACGCTAACGAACGCTTGTTGTTACAAGACGTTAATTACTCTAATCGACCTTGCAAGGTTAACGCTTTTGAAAAGCTTATACATAAATTTCGCTACAGCGAAAGAGAAGATCATTACGATGTACCTGAAAGCCTTCTTGGTGTAATTGACCGAATGGAAGAAAATAAAGTTGGATTAGTTAAGTATACTGATTGGAAGTATGAGAAAGAGGTCCGTTTACTATTCCCCGCTTATGAAGAGATACCTTCAGAGCATCGTTGCTTACAAGTAAATAGTCGTCACATAAAAGGGGTTATATTCGGCTCTAAGACTTCAGACAGCTCAAAAGAGAGAGTTTTAATGGCTTGTGCTCATTTATTAGAACTTACTAAAGGCAACCCGAGCTTAGCTGTATTTCAGGCTTTAGATTCTCACGAAAGTTACTCTTATCGAGTCTCTCCCATAGGTATAGTATCAACGTTTTTTTCATCAAAATATCTCCCCCTACAAGAGTACAAATATTTAAACTCGGATCAAAAAGAGTATTTGGACAAGTTAAGCAACAGTATTTTAGAACAACGCTAACTAAGCTACCAGTTTAGTGCGTGATGGATTATATGATAAAGGTTTCTTGTGGAACGTTGATTTATGCAGCACCGTTCCCTTAACTCAGCACTATACGCCACCAATATATAGAGACACCTATGAAGTTAGAGTTAATATTTCCTGAATTGAATAACAATTCTCTTTACAGGTTTCATTTAGCAAAACAGGAGCCCGAAGGCACACGTCCAATAGATGTATTAGCTAGGAGCTTTGAAGAATGGACTAGTTGGCAGGTATACCGAGGAAAGAAAAAAGAGCGTTTTGTAAGAGATAAAATCGTTTCTTTTGCCCAGATATCAGGCTCTAAGTTTTTATTTGGTGGCATTTTCAATATAACCAACCGAAGTGGCTCTGGTTATGAAGTAGAACTAGATCATAACCATGAGGAACTGATTGGTCGATTAACAATTGATTATCGCGGTGAAAATACTAGAGGGACAGTATTCAATCCTGACTATATATTCTCTCACTCGACGGTTTCATCCATCTCACAACATAAATATCAAGGAGAAAGATTTATATCTTACGATAGAATAAATCATAGCTTTGAATCCATCAACATAGTTATAAAAAATGAATTAAATGATTGGAAGGTTGCCTTGAGCAGTGTATATGGAGTCTACCTACTAACAGATAAAAAAACAGGGAAGCATTATGTTGGCTCTGCTTATGGTAATCAAGGCATCTGGGGAAGATGGTCTGATTACATATACGGCTGCCATGGCAACAACAAAGAACTAAAAGAGCTTTACGCTATTCAATCTAGAGAATATTTTGAAGAGTTTTTTAAATTTACAATTTTAGAGGTGCTTTCAAAGTCACTTGTGCCAGAAGAAGTTATACAGCGTGAAAACCTGTGGAAGCAAAAGCTACAGACAGTCAAATTTGGTTACAATGCATCATAAGCGTATGAAAATCATTCAAACAACTCTCTGGGACGGGAGCAAACCACCCTCTATTAAGCGGATAGCTGTTTGCGTGAAAGTAAGAGTTAGTAGGCAATGTAAAAAGGGGCAAACGCCCCCCTTGTTACCAATATTCTGACCAGACAATCAACCTCAGTCGCTCAACCCCCGCTGCCGCAGAGCAGTCAGCAGCTCACCCACCAGCACTTCCACCGATTTACCGGCATTAAGCAGATGGATTTCTGGATTTTCCGGGGCCTCATAGGCCGAATCGATACCGGTAAAATTCGTGATCTCCCCTGCCCGCGCCTTTTTGTAGAGCCCCTTGGGGTCGCGCTCTTCGCAGATGGCAAGCGGCGCATCGACAAATACCTCGACAAACTCCCCTTCACCCAAGAGGCTACGCACCAGCGTCCGCTCGGCACGAAATGGCGAGATAAAGGCGGTGAGCACGATAAGGCCCGCATCCACCATGAGTTTTGCCACTTCGCCGACCCGGCGGATATTCTCCTGCCGCGCGACATCATCGAAACCGAGATCGCCGCAGAGGCCGTGGCGCACATTGTCCCCATCCAGCAGATAGGTGTGCTTGCCTTGTGACGCCAGCGCCTGCTCCAGCGCCCCCGCCAGGGTCGATTTGCCCGCCCCCGACAGCCCGGTAAACCAGATCACCAGCGGTTTTTGCCCTTTAAGCTCGGCCCGGCTCTGTTTGTCGACGGCATGTTTGTGCCACACGATATTGCTCATCCCACACTCCTTGATTGGCACTTACGCCTCAAAACTTAAACGGTCCGGCACCACAGGGAGCCGCCTCGGACTATCCGCCGACAACGTGCTGGTGCCATGGTATTGCTCACCCAACACTCCTTGCTTGGCACTTACGCCTCAAAACTTAAACGGTCCGGAACCACGGGGAGCCGCCTAGGACTATCCGCCGACAACGTGCTGGTGCCATGGTATTGCTCATCCAACCCCCCTTGATTGGCGCTCACGCCTTAAAACGGAAACAGCAGGGGCACCATCACAATCACCCCGAGGCTATAGGCCAGCGAGACCGGCAGGGCCAGCTTGAGGTAGTCCGGCATCTTGTAGTTGCCCGCGGCATAGACCATCAGGTTGGTCTGGTAGCCGTAGGGCAGGATAAAGCTAGAGCTCGCCCCGAACAGCACCGCCAGAATAAACGGCATGGTCGAGACATCCATGCTGAGCGCCAGCTGGTAACCCATGGGGAAGGCCAGCGCGGCCGCCGCGTTGTTGCTCATCAGCTCGGTCAGCACCAGCGTAAACACATAGATACCGATAAAGGCGATGATGGGGCTGGCACCGTTGAACTCCCCCATCAGCCAGTCGGCGATAAGCTTGGCCAGCCCGCTCTTTTCCAGCTGATCGGCGATGGCGAGCGCCCCGCCCACCACCAGCCAGATATCCAGCGGAAAGCGGCGGCGGATCTCGTCCAGGGTCAGAATGCGGGTGAGCAGCAGCGCCACCAGCATCAGCAGCAAGCCCTTGAACAGCGGCACCAGATCGAATACCGAGAGCGCCAGCACCCCGAGAAACCCCAGCACCACGGCGGCGCTGCGCTTGCCATCGAGACGGGTAGAGGCTTCCAGCCCGCTCACCACCACAAACTCGCGCCCCAGCGATTTGTTGCGGGCAAACTGGGGGCCGGGGGCCAGCAGCAGGGTATCACCGGCGTGCAGTTCAATCTGGCCGAGGCCGCCGGTGAGCTGGGTTTCGCCGCGGCGCACCGCTAGCACCACCGCATCAAAGTGAGTGCGAAATTCGGCATCCTTGATGGTCTGACCCACCAGCCGCGAGCTGTGGCTGACGATCACCTCCACCAGATGCTGGCCGTTGAGGCGGTGCTGGCCGTAGAGATCCAGCCCCTTCATCTCCTGCAATACGCCGACGCTCTCCACGTCGCCGCAAAAGAGCAGCACGTCCCCTTCGTGCAGTTCGTGTTCCGGCTGCACCGGGCAGATCACCTGATCGCCGCGAATAATTTCCGCCAGATAGAGGCTTTTCAGGCTGCGCAGGCCGTTCTCCTTGACGCAGCGCCCCGCCAGCGGTGAACCGGCGCCCACCTTGGCTTCGAGAAAGTAGCCGGATTCGCGGCTCATCTCGGTATCCTGCTCCGGCAGGTGACGGGCAAACAGCAGCACGGCCACCAGACCGGTCAGCAGAGTACCCGCTCCCACCATAAAGAAGTCGAACATGCCGAGCGGCGGCGCCCCCATCTTGATGAGGAAGCTGTTGACGATAAGGTTGGTGGAGGTGCCGATCAGGGTCAGCACCCCGCCAAAGGTCGCCGCGAAGCACATGGGCAGCAGCAGCCGTGACGGCGCATGGTTGGGGTTGCGTTTGACCGCTCCCAGCATGGAGGCCACCACGGCGGTGTTGTTGACGAAGGCGGACAGGAAGGCGGTGGAGAACCACACCTTCACCAGCACCTTGTTGAATGAACCCGTGCCCACCAGATTGGCGAACCAGCTCATGATGCGGGTCTTCTCCACCGCCAGCGACACCAGCAGCAACAGCACCAGCGTCAGCAGGGCGCTGTTGGTGTAGCCCGCCACCACGGCGTTGATATCCGCCAGCCCGCTCAGGTAGGTGATGAGCACGGCGCCCGAGAAGAGCAGCGCCGGGCGGAGTTTGCCCTGGATCAGCAGGGCCACGAGAGCAGCCAGCAGACCCAGCACCAGGAATTGTTGCCAGGTCATGGGCTTACTCCTTGCTTGTGTCGTTACCGATGGCAAGGGCTTGCCAGTGCGGGAAGTGCTTGCGTACCAGGGCGTTGAGCTCGATTTCGAACTCGCTGTAGTGCCCTTTTACCGCTTTGGCGGCCAAGCCTTCCACTATCATGCCGGCGCCGACGGTGACGTTGGTCAGCCGGTCGATCAGGATAAAGCTGCCGGTATCGCGGATCTCCTGATACGGGTCGAACGCCACCGGGTCGGTGAGGCTCAGCTCGCACAAGCCGATCTCGTTGAGCTTGAGCTCGCTCGCAGGCAGCTCGTCGAGCTTGTTGATCTCGATGCGGTGGCGGATGGCCTCCACCTGACCGCGACTCTTCTTGGTGGCCAGCTTGACGTCGTAGACCCGACCCGGTTGCAGGGACTCCTCCCCCATCCAGACGATATGGGCCAGCAGGTTCTGGGTCACTTGCGGACGTTGGGCGGCATCCACCAGCAGGTCGCCGCGGCTGATGTCGATTTCATCGGCGAAGGTGACTGTGATGGCCTGACCCGGCAGGGCGTACTCCAGATCCCCGTCGAAGGTGACGATGCGGGTGACTGTGCTCTCCTTGCCCGACGGCAGCACCGCCAGCTTGTCGCCCACCCGCAGAATGCCGGAGGCGAGCGTGCCCGCGAAGCCGCGAAAATCGAGGTTGGGACGGTTCACATACTGCACCGGCAGGCGCACCGGATGACGCTCCAGCTCGCGCTCAACCTCGGCAGACTCCAGCAGAGCAAGCAGGGTTTCGCCCTGATACCAAGCCAGCTTGTCGCTTGGGTTGACCACGTTGTCACCGTCCAGCGCCGAGACCGGCACGATATGGATGGTGTCGACGCTGAGCTTCTTGGCGAACTCACGGTAGTCTGCACTGATGCGCTCGAACACCTCCTGACTGAACTCCACCAGATCCATCTTGTTGACCGCCACCACGAACTGCTTGATGCCAAGCAGGCTCGCAATAAAGCTGTGGCGACGGGTCTGATCCAGCACGCCTTTGCGGGCGTCGATCAGGATGATGGCCAGATCGCAGGTGGAGGCGCCGGTGGCCATGTTGCGGGTGTACTGCTCGTGGCCCGGGGTATCCGAGATGATGAATTTGCGCTTGGCAGTGGAGAAATAGCGGTAGGCCACGTCGATGGTGATGCCCTGCTCGCGCTCCGCTTGCAGGCCGTCTACCAGCAGTGCCAGGTCCAGCTTCTCGCCGGTGGTGCCGAGTTTCTGGCTGTCGGACTCCAGCGCTTTGAGCTGATCTTCATAAATCTGCTGGGAGTCGTGCAGCAGGCGACCGATAAGGGTGCTCTTGCCGTCATCCACGCTGCCGCAGGTGAGAAAACGCAGCAGACTCTTGTGCTGCTGGGCGTGCAGATAGGCTTCGATGCCCTGTTCGGTGATGGCGGTCTGAATATGGCTGTTCATGCTGACGACTCCTTAGAAATATCCCTGACGCTTCTTCTGCTCCATGGAGCCGGCCTGATCGTGGTCAATCAGCCGCCCTTGCCGCTCGCTCGAAGTGGTGAGCAGCATCTCTTCAATAATTTCCGGCAAGGTGGTGGCATCGGATTCGATGGCCCCGGTCAGCGGGTAGCAGCCGAGAGTACGGAAGCGCACCAGCTCCTGCTTCACTTCATCCTCGGCGGTCAGCGGCATGCGCTCGTCATCCACCATGATCTTGATGCCGTTGCGCTCCACCACCGGACGCATGGCCGCGAAGTAGAGCGGCACTATGTCGATGTTTTCCAGATAGATGTATTGCCAGATATCCAGTTCGGTCCAGTTGGAGAGCGGGAACACCCGGATACTCTCCCCCTTGTTGACCTGGCTGTTGTAGACGCGCCACAGCTCGGGGCGCTGGTTCTTCGGATCCCAGCGGTGGGACTTGTCACGGAAGGAGTAGACCCGCTCCTTGGCACGAGACTTCTCTTCGTCGCGGCGGGCGCCACCGAAGGCGGCATCGAAGCCATATTTGTTGAGCGCCTGCTTGAGCCCCTCTGTCTTCATGATGTCGGTATGCTTGCCGCTGCCGTGGACGAAGGGGTTGATGCCCATGGCGAGCCCTTCCGGGTTCTTGTGGACGATGAGATCCAGCCCGTACTTCCTGGCGGTCTCGTCGCGGAATTTGATCATCTCCTTGAACTTCCAGTCGGTGTCGACGTGCAGCAAGGGGAACGGGATCTTGCCCGGATAGAAGGCCTTGCGGGCCAGGTGCAGCATGACGGAGGAGTCCTTGCCGATGGAGTACATCATCACCGGGTTTTCAAATTCGGCAGCCACCTCGCGGATGATATGGATGCTCTCGGCTTCCAGCTGCTGCAAGTGCGTCAATCTTTCACGGTCCATGTTGGTCCTCGGGTCATTGCTTATGCGCCTGCTCAAGGCGCTGGGTGGTTCAGTGCGCGGCCGCGCTGGCAGCCGCATCAAATATCTCTTTTTGGGTCAGGCCAGCTGCACCAGCTTGAGGTCGCAGCCATCGAGATCCGGGTTAGCGCGCAGCTGCTCGCCGCCCTTTTCCCCAAACCAGGCGAGCCGATCGCGCAGGGCAACCACTTCGCCGATGACGATAAGCGACGGGCTTACCGCCTGTTTGGCCAGCTCGGCCAGATCAGCCAAGGTGCCGGTCAGCACCCGCTGGCGGGATGTGGTGCCGCGCTCGATGATGGCGATGGGGGTGGCTTGGCTTCGGCCGTGATCCACCAACTGCTGCTGGATATGCTCGGAGCGCATCAGCCCCATGTAGATGACCAGAGTCTGACTGGTGGCGGCGAGCTGCTGCCAGTCGGGCTCCTTGCCCTCTTTTTGGCAGTGGCCGGTAATAAAGACGGCGCTCTGGGCGTAATCACGGTGAGTGAGCGGAATGCCGGCATAGGCGGTGGCACCGGCGGCAGCCGTGATGCCGGGCACCACAGAGAAGGGAATACCTTCGTCGGCCAGCACTTCCAGCTCCTCGCCACCCCGGCCAAACATAAAGGGATCGCCTCCTTTCAGCCGCACCACCCGATTGCCCGCCTTGGCGTATTCCACCAGCAGGCGATTGGTCTCCTCCTGCGGCACGCTGTGGGCGCCCGCCTTCTTGCCAACCGACACCAGAGTGGCATCGCGGCGCACCAGATCGAGGATCTCGGCAGAAACCAGCTGGTCGTAAAGCACCACTTCAGCCTGTTGAATCTGTTGCAGCGCCTTGAGGGTCAAGAGGCCCGGATCGCCGGGGCCCGCCCCGACCAGCACCACTTCTCCTACTTCGCTTTTCGCCTGATCGAGGCCATCGCTCAGCCACTGCTCGGCACCTTGCCAATCCTCTTTTTCAATCAGGCTGGCGAGGGTGTTGGAGGCAAAGGCGCGCTCCCAGAAGCGGCGGCGATCGGAAATCGATGAGAGCACCCGCTTCGCCTTGTCACGGACCCGGCCGGAGAGCTCGGTCAGCCCGCCAAGATGGCGCGGCAGCAGGCTCTCCAACCGCTCGCGCAGCAGGCGCACCAGTACCGGCGCCTTGCCGCCGCTGGAGACCGCCACCATCAGCGGCGAGCGATCGATGATCGATGGGAAGATAAAGCTGGAGCGCTTGGGGTCATCCACCACGTTGACGAACAGACCCAGCTGGTTGGCACTCTGATAAACCAGCGCATTGACTTCGAGGTTGTCGGTCGCCGCCACCACCAAAATCTGACCAGCCAGATGGGCCGGGGTGAAGCGCTCCGCCAGATGGGTGAAACGACCGGTGAATTCCGCAAATTCCGGTTCAAGCTCCGGGGAGACCAGGGTCAGCCGGGCACCGGCCGCCAGCAGCAGGCGCGCCTTGCGCAGGGCAACCTCGCCCCCGCCCACCAGCAGTACCGGGCGGCCTTCCAACTTGGCAAACATAGGTAAATAATCCATTTCGGCCCATCCCTCGGAACACGACTAATATGGGGCGACTATAGGCAGGGCAGCTTATCCCTCAAAATAATAAAAAATGCTTTTTAATGCGTTTTGGTAATTAGCAAAGCCAATTCATGACAAAGGCGTACAAAGTCACTTGTGGTACCTGACGCCAGACCATAGGCTAGGGACTGTGTTTCATAAGGAGCTAAATGATGAATGAATCATTGATTGTGCTAGGGATTTTCGTGTTCCTGGTGCTCGCCACCCTGAGCGCGGGCATCAAGATAGTGCCCCAGGGCTACAACTGGACGGTGGAGCGCTTCGGCCGCTACACCCGCACCCTGACCCCGGGCCTCAACCTGTTGATCCCCTACGTGGATCGGGTCGGCCACAAGATCATCATGATGGAGCAGGTGCTGGATATCCCGGCACAAGAGGTGATCTCCCGCGATAACGCCAACGTCACCATCGACGCCATCAGCTTTGTGCAGGTGGTGGATGCCCGTAAAGCGGGTTACGAGGTCAACGATCTCACCAGCGCTATCCGCAATCTCACCATGACCAATATGCGCACCGTGCTCGGCGCCATGGAACTGGACGAGATGCTCTCCCAGCGCGACACCATCAACGAGAAGCTGCTGCGCACCATGGATGCCGCCACCGCCCCCTGGGGCATCAAGGTGACCCGCATCGAGATTAAAGATGTGCGCCCGCCGCTGGCACTGGTCGAAGCGATGAACGCCCAGATGAAGGCCGAGCGCCAGAAACGGGCCGAGGTACTGGAAGCCGAAGGGGTGCGCCAGTCCAAGATCCTGAAAGCGGAAGGGGAGAAGCAGTCCCAAATCCTCAAAGCCGAAGGTGAGCGTCAGGCCGCCTTCCTCGCCGCCGAAGCGCGGGAGCGGGCAGCCGAGGCGGAAGCCAAGGCGACTCATATGGTCTCCCAGGCGATTGCGGAAGGAGACCTGCAGGCCATCAACTACTTCGTGGCTCAGAAGTACACCGAGGCACTGGCCCGCATCGGTGAAGGCCCCAACAGCAAGATCATCATGATGCCGCTGGAAGCGGGCAGCCTGATTGGCTCGGTGGCTGGCATGGCCGAGCTGTTCAACAAAGATGGCAAGGGCAGCAAGTCATGACAGCCCTGTTAGAGGGGCTGACCCACTGGCACTGGCTGGGGCTCGGCTTCATTCTGCTGGCCATCGAGGTGCTCGGCTCAGTGGGCTTTTTGCTCTGGACCGGCATCGCCGCGCTGGAAGTGGGGCTACTGCTGCTGATCTGGCCCTTTGGCTGGCAGGCGCAGTTGCTGCTGTTTGCGGTGCAATCCCTGCTCACCACCTGGGCCTGGTGGCGTTGGCAGCACCAGCGTGACAACTCGGGTCAGGATGCCGCCAGCACCATCAACGAGCGGATGCAGAGCTATATGGGCCGCGAGCTGACCCTGCTGGATGATGTCGCCCAAGGCACCAGCCGGGTACATCTGGACGACACGGTCTGGACGGTGCGCTGCGACGAGTCGCTGCCTGCGGGCAGCAAGGTCAGGGTGGTGGGGGCTGACTCCCACATCCTGCTGGTTGAACCCCGCAACTGACGCAACTCTGCCATCGAGTCATAAAAAAGCCCGCGATCGCTCGCGGGCTTTTGTCTCGCTGGCTGCCACTCAGGTACGCAGCCGATCGAGCTGACTGGCCAGCGCCGTGGCCGCTTGCTCCAGCGCTTCGCTCAGTTGATGGCTGGAGCTGGCCTCCTGCCCGATCACGTTGGCGGTATCGCCGATCCGCATCAGGTTCTGGTTGATGGTATCGCTCACCGCACTCTGCTGCTCGGCGGCGGTGGCTACCTGACTGATGTGGTCATGGATCTGCTGGATCTGGGCCACCACCCGATTGAGCGCCTCGAACGCCTGCTCGGTACCCTGCACCGTGGTGGTGGAGCGCTCGATGCCGGTATTCATCAGACGCTGACTGCTGCTCACCTCGGTCTGCAAACTGCCAATCAGCTGGCCGATCTCGTCGGTCGATTCACGAGTTTTGGTCGCCAGCGCCCGTACCTCGTCCGCCACCACCGCAAAACCGCGGCCCATGTCCCCTGCCCGCGCCGCTTCGATGGCGGCGTTGAGGGCCAGCAGATTGGTCTGCTCGGCAATGGCGCGGATCACATCGAGGATCCGGCTGATATTGGTGCTGCGCTGGGCCACCAGCGCCACCGCTTTATCCGCCTCATGCATATCGCCGACCAGAGTATGGATCTCGTTGCGGGCATTGCTGAGGGTCTGCTGGGCGGTATTGATGTGGTGGGTCGCCGCTTCCGACTCCTGCGCCGCCTGCTCGGCATAACCCGCCACGCTGACTGCCGTGGTGCTCATCTGGTGCATGGCGCTCACCACGCTCTCCAGCTCCAGATTCTGCTCGTCCAGACTGTTGCGCATGGTGTCGGCGGTATGTTTCATCTCCCGCGCCTGCTGGTAGACCTGCTGACCAATCCCCTTGCTCATTTGCACCATGCCCCGCAGCTTGCCGAGGAAGGCATTGAGCTGGGAGCCTAGATCGATAAGTTCCTGATGGGTGTCGATCTCCATCTGCTGGGTCAGGTCCCCCTCGTTGCTGGAGAGATGGCCCACATGGCGACTGATAAGGGAAAGCGGCGCTGTGATGGTCTGGATAAACCAGACCAGCAGCCCCAGCACCAACAGGGTAATCCCGCCCATGGCGATGATCTGCTGCCGCTGGGCATCCACCAGCAGGGCGCCCAGTTCATTGCTGATGGTGTGCGCCTTGCTCAGCGCCAGCGCCTTGGGCACCTTGATCATCAACCACCACTGGGTATTGGCTGCCTCAACCCGGATGGGCTGATGAAGAATAAAGTCACTGTCGCTGCTGACAGGCTGACCGTCAGGCAGGGTCAGGCCCACCTCCTTGAGTGGACGGCCCAGCTTGTCGGCATAGCGGTTGCTGCCCACAATCAGCCCCATCTTGCTGACCAGGGTCACATCCGCCTTGTTGTCATAGAGGCTCTTGCCAAGGTTTTCAGCCAGTTGCTGGAAGATGGGCAGGTTCATATCCACCCCGGCCAGCCCGACAAACTTGCCGTCACGCAGCACGGGCACCGTCAGACTGGTCATCAGCATCTTGTTGCCCGGGCTGATTTCGTAGAGATAAGGCTCCATCAGGCAGGGCTGGCGGGTATCGCGACCACAGAGATACCACTCGCTGTTGCGAATGCCGAACTCGTTGAGGGAGGTATCAAACTTGGCCTCACTGGCGGCGGCATCCACCGCTTGCTGGGCAACGCCCCCCCCCTGATCCTTGGTGAAATAGATCTCCAGACTCCCCTTGCCTGCCACCGAGTGGCTGGCCCCGCCAAGCCAGTTGCCATCCTCGCCATCATAGCCATCCGGTTCAAACTGGGCGTAGATGGAGCTGATCCCGCCCGCCTGCTGCAGGCTGCTGCCGAGCAAAGACTCCACTTGAGGCCGCGACAGCCGCAGTTCCGGTTTGGTCATCCCGGCTTCAATCTGTGCGGTCACGGTCAGAGGTATCTGATAGGAGTTCTGCATCAACGAGGCAATCTGGATGGCATAGCGCTCCGCCTGATAATGCAGACTGCGGGAGACCTCCTCTTCCAGTGCATCACTGGTCTGGGTCATCACCATGTTGCGAAGGGAGCCGAAAGAGGCCGATTGCAACAGGGTCATGGCCAGCCCGGTCAGCAGAAACAGCCCCATGGTAAGGCACAACAACTTGAACTTGAGGGAACGTTGCTTCATGCGACGACTCCTTATGGCAGAATAACAACGAATTACTTGAGTATATTCGCCCACTTGCGCTTCACCCGATTTGTTGATGGGTTTGTGGCAGGCTTCTGGTTATAATTTTTGCCTTCCCGAGCGTTGATGGAACAGTCGCAATGAGCAATGCACTGAGCAGTGTCCCGCCGGTAGTCGCGATGGACTACCCCTTTCCGGCCAAACCTCTTCCCCTGAGTGCCGAGCAGAGAACGACCTTGACCACAGAAATCAAGGCGCTGCTCAAGGAGCGCAAAGCGGTACTGGTTGCCCACTACTACACGGATCCCGAGATCCAGGCGCTGGCCGAAGCCACCGGCGGTTTCGTCGGTGACTCGCTGGAGATGGCCCGCTTTGGCCGCGATCACGAGGCGCAAACCCTGATCGTCGCCGGGGTGCGCTTTATGGGGGAAACCTCCAAGATCCTGAGCCCCCACAAGCGGGTGCTGATGCCGACTCTGGAGGCCGAATGCTCCCTCGATCTGGGCTGTCCCATCGAACAGTTCTCCGCCTTCTGCGATGCCAATCCCGACCATACCGTGGTGGTCTACGCCAATACCTCGGCTGCGGTCAAAGCGCGGGCTGACTGGGTGGTGACCTCCAGCATTGCGCTGGAGA
The DNA here is from genome assembly GCF_040908295.1 of Aeromonas sp. R4-2. Classification (NCBI taxonomy): domain Bacteria; kingdom Pseudomonadati; phylum Pseudomonadota; class Gammaproteobacteria; order Aeromonadales; family Aeromonadaceae; genus Aeromonas; species Aeromonas sp. R4-2. The sequence goes on from NZ_JBFODL010000012.1 coordinate 126,080, forward strand.
TCGTCGAACACCTCGACAGTCTGGGTCACAAGATCATCTGGGGCCCGGATCGCCATCTGGGCGCCTATATCGAGAAGAAGACCGGGGCGCAGATGCTGCGCTGGCAAGGCCACTGCATCGTCCACGACGAGTTCAAGGCCCGCGCCCTGCGCGAGCTGAAAGAGCAGAATCCGGACGCCGCCGTGCTGGTTCATCCGGAATCCCCCGCCTCGGTGATCGAGCTGGCCGATGCGGTGGGCTCCACCAGCCAGCTGATCAAGGCGGCCAAGGAGCTGCCCCAGCAGAAGCTGATCGTGGCGACCGATCGGGGCATCTTCTACAAGATGCAGCAGGCCTGTCCGGAGAAAGAGATGGTGGAAGCACCGACCGGTGGCGATGGCGCTACCTGCCGCAGCTGCGCCCACTGCCCCTGGATGGCGATGAACGGTCTGGTGGCGATCAAGGAAGCGCTCACCGACGGTGCCGAGCGCCACGAGATCCATGTCGACGAAGATCTGCGGGTCAAAGCCTTGATCCCCCTCGATCGGATGCTCAATTTCGCCGCCGAACTCAAGCTCAAGACCCAGGGCAACGCCTGATTGCCACCGTCACGAGATGCAAAGAGGGCTCCCGCGGGAGCCCTCTTTATTTATCTGAGCCTCATCCTGCTCAGATGATTACGGTGGAGAGACTGTGCTCTTCATCCGGCGCAACGGTCACACCCGCCTCGCCAGCGATGGCTGCTTCGACGCAGAGCATGGTGCGATAGCCATCGTCGCTCATGTCGGCCATGGCGGTGGCCCCTTCCAGCCAGGGGGTCCAGACCACCACGCTGTCGTGGTTGCCACTGACAACCCGGGTCTCACGCTCACCATCCTGCACGCTCACCAACGCCTCTGGCTGCCAGTAGACCCGATCCAGCGGCCCGCTCAGGGTCAATGCACCCTGCTGCTTGGCATCCTGCCCGGTCAGCTTGTCGGCATAGGGCTCGCCCAGACCGCTCACGCTCACCGCTTCCGGCGCACTGATTTGCAAATAGGTATGCAGCGCACCGCTATAAGTCAGCGGCTGGCTACCGGTGTTGCGAGTGGTCAGCACCAGCGAAAGCTCTTTGCCCACCAGCACGTCCAGCTCCAGTTCGAAGGCGTGATCCCACAGGGCACGGGTCGCATCGCTGTCGCGCAGGGAAAGATGAACAAGCGTGCCGTCAGCGTGATCGGAGACCCCGTCCAGCATCCAGAGGGTGGTACGGGCAAAACCGTGGGAGGGCTTGCCGCTACCGACGCGGGCGGGCGCCGGGCCAAACCATGGCCAGCAGATCGGGATACCACCGCGAACAGGCTTGCTGCCATCCAGCACCGCCTTGTCACTCAGCCAGATGGAGGCCGGCTCGCCATGACGCTGATAGCTCAGCACATGGGCGCCAAACAGGCTGATTTCTGCCTTGGCATAGTCGTTGTTGATGGTGAGAACCGGCAGACCGGCCGCATTGTTGGCAAGCTTGCAATTGGCTGTCAGGGGACGAATGGATTGCATGTGGACTCCTGTCATCAGGGGAAACCGAAAAACAAAAAGGCGGCCAATGGCCGCCTTTTTCAAGCTACGCGATTGCGCATCCCAAATTACTTGGAGATGTGAGCGATCAGATCCAGAACTTTGCTGGAGTAGCCCATTTCGTTGTCGTACCAGGATACAACTTTAACGAATTTGTCGTTCAGCTGGATACCAGCCTTGGCGTCGAATACGGAGGTCTGACGCTCACCCAGGAAGTCGGTAGATACAACTTCGTCTTCGGTGTAGCCCAGAACGCCTTTCATAGCGCCTTCGGAAGCAGCTTTCATCGCTTCGCAGATTTCTGCGTAGGTGGCAGCTTTCTTCAGGTTAACGGTCAGATCAACAACAGACACGTCCGGAGTCGGAACACGGAAAGCCATACCGGTCAGCAGGCCTTTCAGTTCCGGGATAACTACGCCAACAGCTTTGGCTGCACCGGTAGAGGACGGGATGATGTTCTGAGCCGCACCGCGGCCACCGCGCCAGTCTTTGGCAGACGGACCATCAACGGTCTTCTGGGTAGCAGTGGTAGCGTGAACGGTGGTCATCAGGCCAGACTCGATACCGAAGGTATCGTTCAGAACCTTGGCGATCGGTGCCAGGCAGTTGGTGGTGCAGGAAGCGTTGGAAACGATGTCCTGGCCAGCGTAGGTAGAGTCGTTAACACCCATTACGAACATCGGGGTAGCGTCTTTGGACGGGCCAGTCAGAACAACTTTCTTGGCACCAGCAGCGATGTGCTTGCGAGCAGTCTCGTCGGTCAGGAACAGACCGGTAGCTTCAGCAACAACGTCAACACCGATTTCGCCCCACTTCAGGTTGGCCGGGTCACGCTCAGCGGTAACACGTACGGTTTTGCCGTTTACAACCAGGTTGCCGTCTTTAACTTCAACGGTACCGTTGAAACGACCGTGAGTTGAATCGTACTTCAGCATGTAAGCCATGTAGTCAACATCGATCAGGTCGTTGATACCAACAACTTCGATGTCTGCACGCTCGCAAGCCAGACGGAATACGAAACGACCGATACGGCCAAAACCGTTAATACCTACTTTGATAGTCATATTTAGTTACCTAACTGTTCAGTAGTCAAAGAAAATTCCGCTTGTAAATTTACTAGAACTCTCCGGTGAGTCAACCAACATTCTGTCTGAAATTGCGCTATATCATGAAAAACTGTGAAATTAATTTTCTGTTTATGTAACTGATTACCACGTTTTGACGAAAAAAGTGCCAGATCGTGGCATAGCGCAGATATCAACAATAGTGCCTACTCGGTCACACAACCATTCACAGAGATATGTAAAAATGTGCGCGGTTTAGCATGGCCAAAGAGCCACTGTTCAAGTACCACCCCATAAAAATCAAACAAAATAGTATAGATAGAATCCACAGCGGGAATTCTCAAACTATGACCACCCTGATTGAACAGCTGGCTGCCGCAAAAGGTATCGCCAGCGAGTATGTCGATGCCTGGGGCCACCCGGCCCAGGTATCAGAAGAGAGCAAGGCCGCCATGCTGGGCGCCATGGGCTACCGCGTCGATGACGAGGCCGCACTGGTGCAGCAGCTGGAAGAGGAGCATCGCCAGCACTGGCTGCGGGCGCTGGATCCTGTGATGGTGGTTCGCACCGGCGACGCCGTTACCCTTGAGGTTCGCCTCCCCATCGAATTCGTCAACGACGCCCTCACTTGGCAGCTCCAGCAGGAGCAGGGTGCAGTGCTGTCCGGTCAATTCACCCCCATCGAGGGTGAGCTGATCGGCGTGGCCGAATTTGAAGAGATGGAGTGCCAGGCCTATCGCGTCACTCTGGATATGGCCCCGGAGCTGGGTTATCACCAGCTGGTGCTGCTGGAAGAGGGCAATGACGAGCCGCTGGCCACCATGCGCCTCATCGTTGCCCCCAAGGCCTGCTACAAGCAGGCTCCAATTGCCGATGGCCGCAAGGTGTGGGGCCCGAGCGTACAGCTCTACTGCCTGCGCAGCCGCCACAACTGGGGGATCGGTGATTTCAGCGATCTGGGCCAGCTGGTCGAGAAAGCGGCCGCCTGGGGTGCCCACTTCGTCGGCCTCAACCCCATCCACGCCCTCTATCCGGCCAATCCGGAGAGCGCCAGTCCCTACAGCCCCTCTTCCCGTCGCTGGCTCAACGTGGCCTATATCAATGTGGAAGCGGTGCCCGAATTCCAGCAGAGCGATCGCCTGAAAGCGGAAGTGGCAAGTCCTGCCTTCCAGCAACATCTGGCTGATCTGCGCGCCAAAGAGAATGTCGATTACACCGGCGTGATCCAGACCAAACTCGGCATGCTGCGTCAGGTGTTCGACGAAGCCACCCTGAGCGCCGAGCGTCAGGCCGCCTTTGATGCCTTCGTGGCCGCCGGTGGCGACAGCCTGCAACAGCAGGCAGCATTTGATGCCCTGCAGGCCCACTTCTATGCCAAAGGCGAAAATGCCTGGGGCTGGCCGGTATGGCCGGAGCAGTTCCGCGACTACCATAATCCTGCCGTTGCCGCCTGGATGGCCGCGCACCCGCAAGATGTCAACTTCTACCTCTATCTGCAGTTCCTGGCCGACGAGCAGCTGGCGCAAGCCGATGCCCGTGCCAAAGCTGCCGGCATGGTGATGGGGATCTACCGGGATCTGGCAGTGGGCGTATCCGAAGGATCTACAGAGATCTGGGCCAACCAGGATCTATACTGCCCGAAAGCCTCGGTCGGTGCGCCGCCCGATATCCTCGGCCCGCTCGGTCAGAACTGGGGCCTGCCCCCGATGAACCCGAACAAGCTGTTCGAAGCGGCCTATCAGCCGATGGTGGACTTGTTCCGTGCCAACATGCGCTCCTGCGGCGCACTGCGCATCGACCACGTGATGGCCTTGCTGCGCCTGTGGTGGGTACCGCCCGGAGCGTCCGCCGCCAAGGGCGCCTACATCTACTATCCGGTCAACGATCTGCTGGGCATTCTGGCCCTCGAATCCCACCGCAATCAGTGCCTGCTGATCGGCGAGGATCTGGGCACCGTGCCGGAGGGGATCGACGTGACCCTGAAAGAGAACGGCGTTCACTCCTACAAGGTGTTCTTCTTCGAGCGCTCCAAGGAAGATGGCGGCTTTATCTCCCCGGCGCACTACACCGAGCAGGCGATGTCGGCCCTGACCACTCACGACATGCCGACCCTCAAGGGCTTCTGGCATTGCGACGATTTGGCGCTCGGCCGTCAACTGGGTCTGTATCCGGATGAAGATGTATTGAAGACTCTGTATGCTGATCGTCACCAGGCCAAACAGCGGATCCTCGACAGCTTGCATGCCCACAAGGTCATCTCTGACAACATCAGTCATGACGTCAACTGGGTCGGCATGAACACCGAACTCAACCACGGTCTGCAGATCCATATGTCCCGCGGCAGCTGCGCCCTGTTCAGTACCCAGCTGGAAGACTGGCTGGAGATGGACAAGCCGGTCAACGTACCGGGCACCAGTTACGAATACCCCAACTGGCGCCGCAAGCTTTCCGCTGATCTGGAAGATATTTTTGCCAATGAGGCACTCAAGGCACTGGCTGGCAAGATGAGCCAAGCCCGTGATGAGGCCAGTCGTTGAGACGCTGTCTCCCACAGCGCTCTCACCTAAATCCACTCCGGCTTCGGCCGGAGTGGATGCTCTGTCATGAAAGGAAATCTCGATGCTCGTTGAACGTTTGGTTGCTGCCCGCTGTTCCGATCCCTTCTCTCACTTAGGCCTGCAGGCCAATCCGGATGGGCCTGGCCTAAAACTGACCGCCTGGTTGCCTGATGCCCTCGAAGTTCGCGTCAAGGATCTCAAGTCGGGCAAAGTCGTTGCCACCCTGGCGCCCACCGATGAATCGGGTCTTTTTGAAACTGTTTTCACCCGCCGCAAAAACTCCTTCCCCTATCAGCTGATCGCCAGCTACCAAGATGCCACCACCGAGGTCATCGACCCCTATCAATTTCAGGATGCCGCCTGGGCAGGCCTGGCCGAACTGACCGCCCAGCCGGAAAACCTCTACCACACCCTTGGCGCCCAGCTGCGCACCGTGGAACATCTTGGCCAGCAGGTGGAAGGGGTGCGTTTTGCGGTCTATGCACCGAGCGCCACCGCCGTGAGCCTCATCGGCGATTTCAACTTCTGGGATGGCCGCCGCCACCCGATGCAGCGCAGCCTCTGCGGTCACTGGGTGCTGTTTGTGCCGGGCCTCAAGGCCGGGGATCGCTACAAGTTCGAACTCAAGGATCCCATGGGCAACCGGCTGCCCCACAAGAGCGATCCGGTCGGCTTTTACTGCGAGCAGTATCCGTCGTTCGCCTCCGTGGTCTATGACCACGCCCAGTACCAGTGGCAGGATGCCGAGTGGATTGCCAGCCAGCACAACGACAAACGCGAGCAGCCGCTCTCCATCTATGAGCTGCACGTCGGCTCCTGGAAGCGCCACCCCAACGGCGACAGCCTGAGCTGGCGCGAGCTGGCAGTGGAGCTGGTCGCCTACGTCAAGGAGATGGAGTACACCCACATCGAGCTGCTGCCGGTCTCCGAGCACCCCTTCAGCGGCTCCTGGGGCTACCAGCCGGTGGGTATGTTCTCCCCCACCAGCCGCTACGGCACCGCCGATGATTTCAAATACTTCGTCGACCAGTGCCACCAGGCCGGTATCGGCATCATTCTGGACTGGGTACCCGCCCACTTCCCGTCCGATGCCCACGGCCTGGCCCGCTTCGATGGCACCCCGCTCTACGAGTACGAGGATCCGCGCCGTGGCTGGCACCCGGACTGGAACTCCTACATCTATGACTTCGGCCGCGACACAGTGCGCCAGTTCCTGGTGGCGAGCGCGCTGTTCTGGCTCGACAAGTTCCACATCGACGGACTGCGGGTGGATGCGGTCGCCTCCATGCTCTATCTGGACTACTCCCGCAACGCCGGTGAGTGGGTACCGAACGTCGATGGCGGCAACCACAACTACGAGGCGATCAGCCTCTTGAAGTGGACCAACGAGGAGGTCTACGGCAAGTATCCCCACGCCATGACCATAGCCGAAGAGTCCACCGCCTTTGCCGGTGTCTCCCGCCCCACCTTCCTCGGCGGCCTCGGCTTTGGCTTCAAGTGGAATATGGGCTGGATGCACGACACCCTCACCTATATGCAGAAAGAGCCGATCCACCGTCGCTACCACCACAACGACATGACCTTCTCCATGGTTTACCACTATGACGAGAACTTCATCCTGTCGCTCTCCCACGACGAGGTGGTGCACGGCAAGCACTCCATGCTCTACAAGATGCCGGGCGACGAGTGGCAGCAAGCCGCCAACCTGCGGGCCTACATGGGCTTCATGTACGCCCACCCGGGCAAGAAGCTCAACTTCATGGGCACCGAAATCGCCCAGAGCAACGAGTGGAACCACGACGCCCAGCTGCCGTGGCATCTGCTGCAATATCCCAAGCATGCCGGTCAGCAGCGGCTGATCCACGATCTCAACCACCTCTACCGTCATGAGCCTGCCTTGTATCAGGCCGATTATGAGCAGACCGGCTTCCGCTGGCTGGATCACAACGATGCCGACAACAGCATCTTTGCCTGGCTGCGGGCGGACAAAGAGGGCAAGCAGGCTATTGTGGTGGCTTGCAACTTCACCCCGGTGCCCCGTCTCGAATATCGGATCGGCGTCCCAGCTGCGGGCCACTATCGGGTGGTGCTCAACACCGACAGCGAGTATTACTGGGGCAGTAACTATGATGTAGGTCTGGTGTTCGCTGCCGAGCCGACCCCCTGGCAGGGGATGGCACACAGCATAGTGCTGGATCTGCCGCCGCTGGCGACCTTGTTTATCAAACAGGAGTCTTGATGCTTGTAATGGAAAAAGGGGTGGGCCACCCGCTGGGGGCCCGCCTTGACGAGAACGGTTGCCACTTCTGCGTCTGGGCCCCCCAGTCGGACAAGGTGGAGATCTGCCTGTACGACGAGCAGGAGCAGGAGCTGATGCGGCTGGAGTTGCCCGGCCGCCGTGGCCAGTATCGCTTTGGCTACGTGCGCGGTGTAAAGGCCGGTCAGCGCTACGGCTATCGGGTCTATGGCACCCCGCAGGAGGGGATGCTGTTCGATCCGCAAAAACTGCTGATTGACCCCTACGCCAGGGCGCTCAGTCGTCCCACCTACTGGGATGAAGCCCTCTATCAGGGTGACAGTGCCGGGATGATTGCCAAGTCGGTGGTAGTGGATGACAGTTTTGACTGGCAAGGGGTTGGCAAACCCGGGATCAGTCCGGCCCGCACCATTATCTACGAGACCCACGTCAAGGGCTTTACCAAGCAGCATCCGGGGATCCCCAAAACACTGCAGGGCACCTACCTTGGCATCTGTCACCCGCTGGTTATCGAGCACATGAAGAGCCTCGGTATCACCTCGGTGCAGCTGATGCCGGTGGCCGCCTTCATGTCGGAACCGCGACTGGAGCAGCTGGGACTAACCAACTACTGGGGCTACAACCCCATCGCCTTCTTCGCCCCGGAGCCACGCTACAGCACCAGGGCCGACGAGGCAGTGACCGAGTTCAAGACCATGGTGCGCGAGCTGCACCGGGCCGGGCTCGAGGTGATCCTGGATGTGGTCTACAACCACACTGCCGCCTCTGGCTTCGATGGCCCTACCCTCTCGTTCAAGGGCTTTGACAACGCCGGTTACTACGCCTTCGAAGCGGGCCCCCACGGCTCGGACTACACCCGTCACGCCAACGTGACTGGCTGTGGCAACAGCGTCAATCTGGATCACCCCAACACCCTGCGGCTGGTGCTCGATGCCCTGCGCTACTGGGTCACCGAGATGCAGGTGGATGGCTTCCGTTTCGATCTGGCGGTGACGCTGGCGCGGGAAGCGGGGGAGTTCGAGCCCATGGGCGCCTTCTTCAAGGCCGTGATGGCCGACCCTGTGCTGTCACAGGTCAAGCTCATCGCCGAACCCTGGGATATCGGTCCCTTCGGCTACCGGCTGGGTCAATTCCCGAGCCAGTGGCAGGAGATCAATGACCGCTACCGCGACACGGTGCGCGCCTTCTGGCGCGGTGATGCGGGCAAGATGGGGGACTTCGCCACCCGTCTGGTGGGTTCGCGGGATATCTTCCCGAAAAACTGGCGCTCCCCCCACACCAGCGTCAACTACCTCTGCTATCACGACGGTTTCACCCTGGAGGATCTGGTCTCCTACAACCAGCGCCACAATCAGGCCAACGGTGAAGACAATCGGGACGGCCACGGCAACAACCTCTCCTATAACCACGGGGTAGAGGGACCAACCCTGGATCCGCGGGTCAACAGCTTGCGCCAGCAGCAGAAGCGCAATCTGATTGCCACCCTGCTGCTCTCCCAAGGCACTCCCCACTTCCTCGCCGGCGACGAGATGGGACGCAGCCAGCTTGGCAATAACAACGCCTACTGTCAGGACAACCAGATCAGCTGGGTCAACTGGCAGTGGCGGCCGGAGGATGAGCGGCTGTTCGCCTTCACCCAGCAGATGATGGCACTGCGGGCAGAGTCCTGCGTCTTCTCCAACCTGCAGCTGAGCGACGACAGCTGGAATGGCGCACCGTCCAGCTGCCATCAGGTCAACTGGTATCACCCGGACGGCCACCAGCTCACCGATCAGGATTGGCACGCCCCCATGGGGCAGGCGTTCGCCATGGATATCGGCATGATCAACTGTGTCGGCGAGCGCTGGTACGTGCTGTTCAACGCCAGCGATTACGACATCCAGTTCCGCCTGCCGCCTCCGGGAGAAGGGCTGGAGTGGATCCAGACCATCGACACCGCCACCAACGATGGGCTGCCCTTCCTGCCCGATGACATCAAACGGCAGGTAGCGGTCGGCCGGGCCCACTCCCTCAAACTGCTGGAGCGGGTGGCGCTGGCCAGCACGGCGGAGGATGCCCAGCCACCGCAGCAGGAAATTCTCCCTGCATCCGGTGAGGAGATGGTTGCCACCTCGATCACAGATACAGGCAAAGCATAAGAGGCATGCTGGAGTCAGCTTTACAGAGCCGTTATGCTGGGCTCCGGTATGGATGGCAAGGAGTCGGTATGAGCAGTAACAATCCGGAACAGTGGCGCAGTAAACTGACCGCCGAGCAGTTTCACGTCTGCTGGGAGAAGGGCACCGAACGCCCCTACAGCGGCGCCCTGCTCCACAATCGCAAGAGCGGCGACTACCTCTGTGTCTGCTGCAAGAGCGTACTGTTTCACTCAGGTGCCAAGTTTGATTCCGGCTGCGGCTGGCCCTCGTTCGACAAGGCCATCGAGGGGACGGTGGAGTACACCGAAGACAACAGCCACGGCATGAAGCGGGTTGAGATCACCTGCCGCCAGTGCGGCTCTCACCTCGGTCACGTCTTCCCCGATGGACCGACCGAGACCGGCCAGCGCTACTGCGTCAACAGCCTGAGTCTGGATTTCGAACCCGAAGTCTGAACGGTTTACCCATTGCAATAAAAACGGCGCCTCCGTTATGGAGGCGCCGTTTTTTTATCGGGATTTCACCGCATTCACGCCAGCAGGATGGCGGCCATCACCAGCAGGGCCGCGATGGCCGGCACCGGCAACTTCACCACACGCAGCAGATAAAAGCCGATGGCAGCCAGCGCCAGATCGGTCGGCGCCAGCACCGCGCTCTGCCACACCGGCTGATAGAGGGCCGCCAGCAACAAGCCCACCACGGCGGCGTTGATTCCGGTGACGGCCCCCGCCAGACGGGGCCGGGCCAGCCACTGTTGCCAGCAGGGGCCCACCGCCCAGAGCAGCAGAAAGCCGGGTGCAAAGAGCGCCAGGGTCGCCAACAGGGCCCCGATCATCGGCATCTCGGGCTGCAACTGGGCGCCAAGATAGGTGGCAAGGGTAAACATGGGGCCCGGCACCAACTGGGCCAAGCTGTAACCGGTCAGAAACTGCTGCTCGTTGAGAGTGTGTCCCACGCTCTCTTGCAGTAGCGGCAGCACCACATGGCCACCGCCAAACACCAGACAACCTGCGCGATAGAAGTCGGCAACCAGCTGACCAAGCGGACTACCGAGCAGCGGCAGACCGATAAAAAGGATGCCAAACAGCAGAAGGGTCGGCCAATGAGGCTGACTGCTGGCGGCAGAAGGCAGCTCGGCGGAGGCTGGGCGACTACCCGCCCCGCGCTGGCTGCGGGCGCAGATCAGAGCAGCTCCCGCCAGCATCAACAGTTGAGTCAGCAGACCGGGCTGCCACCAGAGTGCAGCAGCGGTCACCACCATAATCCCTTGGGTCACTCCAGTGGCACAGAACTGACGACTCATGGTGAGCACCGCATCGGCCACCACGATGAGCGCCAGCAGTTTAAGGCCATGCAAGGCAGCTTCGAGCCACAGATTGCTACCCAGCTGGCCGATGCCGATCGCGGCCACCAGTAGCAGAAGAAATGAGGGCAGCGTGAAGCCAAGAAAAGCTGAGAGCGCCCCGCCCAGACCGGCGCGATGACGACCGATGGCGAAACCAAGCTGGCTGGAGGCGGGCCCCGGCAGCAGTTGGCACAGCGCCAGCAAGCGAGCAAATTCGGCCTGTGTCAGCCAGCCGAGCCGCTGGACGAAGGTGCGCTGGAAATAGCCGATATGAGCGGCCGGACCACCAAAGCTGATGCATCCCAGCCATAAAAACTGAATAAATACCTGTCCCACGCTCTTCTCCCTCATCCCTCTTCTCCCGATGGAGAGGGGATATTATGACAGCGCGATGATCGTTTTATGACAATCAGACTGATTCGGCCGACACCATGGGCACATCACCCGGCAGATAGCAGCGTCCCGCCAGCCAGCAGGCGATGGACTGACGGCTGGCGTCGAAATGGGGCTCGGGCAACTCGCGCGGATCGCACCAGACCCAGCCTTCGCACTTCTCCGGCTCCAGCAGCTGCGGTTCACCATCGGCCTTAGCGTGCAGCGTCACCGAGATATAGTGCAGCCCGCTCTCGCGCCAGGTCTCCAGATTGTTGGTCACCGCCACCACCTCGGGCCCGTGGATCTCAAGTCCCGTCTCCTCGGCCACCTCGCGGATCGCCGCCGACTCGAAGCTCTCCCCCAACTCCAGATGACCACCCGGGATCGACCAGTAGGGGGCATGGCTCCCTTTGCGTTTGCCAAGCAGCACCTGGCCTTGGGCGTTGGTCAGGATGACGCCGACCCCGACGCGGGGATAGAGAGTGGACATGAAAACGCTCCTTCAATAAGGCAGTAAAACGGCCCCACCTTAGGCCCAAGGAGGGCACAGGGCAAGCCCCGGCTGCACTGCACCTGCGCCTGTCGGTGACCCCTCCCCTTGCCCCTTAACCGGTTATCACTGATGCTGGGGAGTGAAGCCCGGATGAAGAGGTCATCCCAATCCTCTCAGTCCCCCATTACCCCGAGGAGTCCGCCATGAAAGAATTGCTCCCCCTGTGCGCCCTGCTGCTCACGGCTTGCCAAACCACGCCGCCCCCCAACTCGCTCACCATCGATGATGCCGACGCCTGGCAGGCCATTTGCAAAGATGGCACCCGGGTTCGCGCCGTGGTAGCAGAGGGGATCTGTGGGGATCATCGCGGGGTAGCCATGTGGACGAATAAGCCAAGAGCTGAACGGATGGCAGAAGAAGCCGCCAAATAGTGTGATCCAGGCACCATAAAATGACACTGCCGGCCAATTGGCCGGATTTTTTCGCGATCTCGCCAGCACTTTGCCACCTTGTTCATGGTGCGCTCAGTTTTCTGTTCCCATACTGGCCCTACAGTTCCAAAAGAGGAGAGACAAGATGCAAACATCCATCGTCGGGCTCTCCATTCTGTGGGGGCTAGCCAGTTTTGGTGTTCAGGGGGATTTCATCGAGAGCCGTGATTCCGTTGCGCCATCCTGGCAAGCCGAGTCCAGAGTGGAGATGGAAGGTTATCTGATTGAATCGCTTGGCGAAGATCGCTGGCTGTTCGACAACGGCAGCGAGAGCCTGCTGGTCTCCCTGCCCGAGGGGCTGTGGGTGCCGACCGGCGAGCGGCTGCGGGTCAGCGGCGAACCGCAGCAGGAGCAGAGCGGCTGGCTGCTGCAGGTGGAAGACATCAGCCAGGTCAGCGTCTGACAGCGGCAGTCGCCCCGTCACCGCGACAGCTAATCCAGACCGATAACCACTACCGAATAACCAAGAGCGAATAGCAAAAGAGGAGGCCACTGGCCTCCTCTTTCTGTTTCTATTAAGCGGTTTGCGCAGCCTCAACCCAGATGGTTGAGCGGCAGCGCCGTCTTGTGCTTGATGCGGCGCAGCACGAAGCTGGAGCGCACACCGGTCACCCCCGGAATATGGGTCAGTTTGTCCAGCAGGAAGTGCTGGTAGTGCTCCATGTCGCGCACCACCACCTTGAGCTGGTAGTCGGCATCATTGCCGGTGATGAGGTCACACTCCAGCACTTCGGGCAACTCGCTGATGGCGCGATCGAAGTTTTCGAACCGCTCGGGCGTATGTCTGTCCATGGAAATGTGAATGTAGGCGGTGAGGGTGAGGCCAAGCTGGCGGGCGTTGAGCAGAGTAACGTGGGTGTCGATGAGGCCGGCATCCTCCAGCGCCTTGACCCGGCGGGAGCAGGGGGACGGGGAGAGCCCGACCAGCTCGGCCAGTTCCAGATTGCTGATGCGGCCATTCTCCTGCATCAGCTCGAGAATATGTCTGTCTATGCGATCAAGTTTCAGCATTTACCCTTCCTCGTTGCAATGACTAATCCACTTTTCCTAGATTAAGGGTGAACTATTGCAAAAACAACCGAAATAAGTGGTTACTTTGCAACCACTCACCGGCACGGGAGGGATACTATGGTTACATCTTCCGGTGGCAAAGCAGATACCTGACCGGGTCTCTGCGGTGAAGGACCTTACCGAGTCAAGAGCCCCATCAGCCGTCTTACCTTATCGGGAAACGACGGGCTGGAACGAGAGAACCCCCTCCCCGAAGGCAACAAAGCAGGCATCCCGGCGCCTGCTTTGTTGTTTTTGGGCGTTTGACGAAATCAGAGCGCGGGCGGCGTGATGCGATAGAGGCAGCGATGCGCCCCCTCCAGCAGATATTGCTCCCGCTCCACCGTCGCCGGCGCCAGCAGCTGGCGAAACAGCGCCAGTTCGCTGCGACAGAAACCGCGGCAGGTGCGCGCCGCCGCACAGATGGGACAGTGGCTCTCCCACAGCAGCCAGCTGCCATCCTCTTCGCGGCGGATCTCCGCCATGTAGCCCTCGCGAGTACGCAGCTCCTTGAGCGCCGCCAGCTGGCCAGAGAGGCCATGGGACCCCAGCGCCTCCTGATAGCGAGCAAGCATCTGCTGCTCCCGCTGCTGGATCAGCCGTTCCATCCCCTCCTCGCCAAACAGCTCGCGCACGTTGTCGATCAACTGCACGGTCAGGTCGCTATGGCTATCGGGGAAGCGCTGCCAGGCCTGCTCGGTGAGCTGCCACAGCCGCACGGGACGACCGCGCCCGCGCGCCTCGTCGCTGAATGTAACCCACCCCTCCTGCTCGAGCGTGAGCAGGTGCTGGCGGGCGCCCATGGAGGTCATCTGCAACTGCTCCCCCAGCGCGGCGGCGCTCTGCGGGCCATGGCTCTTGAGCAGAAACAGGATCTTGTCGGTGCTTGCGTTCATGGTCTCATTATGGGGATCGCCCTTTATTAAATCAACAATTCACTTTACTTAATCCCATCTATGAATCAGCATAAATAAACCAATAACTTTACTTAATGGGTGCAACATGGAGAAACACGGGCACAAAAATCCCCTCTGGGTGCTGGTCATGACGGTCACGCTGGCAGTTGCAGGCTTCAGTCTACCCTCCCCGGTATTGGCACCTTTGCTGCTGGATCCGGCCCACGGCATGCTGACGCCGGAAGCCTCCGACTGGAGCCGCAAGGTGTGGCTGGGGGTCATCATGGGGCTCTATCCCCTGTTCCAGCTGGTGGGCAGCCCGTGGCTCGGACGGCTCTCCGACCGCTATGGCCGCAAGCCACTGCTGTTGCTCTCGCTGGCCGGGGTACTGGCAGGCTATGCCCTGATGGCACTCGGTATCGCCTGGCGCTCCCTCCCCCTGTTGCTGCTCAGCCGGATTGTGGAGGGGCTATGCAACGGCAACATAGCCATCGTGCAGGCGATGGCGGCGGATCTCGCCGGCAAGGAGCACAAGGCCCGCAGCTTCGCCTGGATCAACATCGGCATGAATCTGGGCTGGGTCGTGGGGCCGATGATCGGGGGCTACGCCGCGGTGATCTCGGGGGATTACAGTCTGGCCGCCTGGCTGGCGGTAGGAATGACCCTGATCAACCTGCTGCTGGTCTACTGGCTGATCCCCTATCGTCCTCCGGTGGCGGCCACCCGTCAGACTGCGACCCTCTCCAGCCGCCAGTTGCTGCTGCAACCGGCCCTGCTCCCCTACTTCGCACTTACCCTGATCAGCTATGGCGCCGTGCAGCTCTATTTCACCTACTTCAATATCTGGCTGGTGGAGAGGCTGGCCTGGGATCCGGCCCAGCTGGCGCAGGCAGCGGTGCTGGTGAGTTTGCCCATGATGGCGGGCTCCTGGCTCGGCTCCCGCATCGCCCGCCATTGGCGCGGCAGCTCACTCGGGATTATCGGCCATCTGGTGATGGCGAGCGGCATGCTGCTCTTTATCCTGCCTGTGCACTGGTGGGGGCTGGCGCTTACCTTCGTTCCGGCTGGCATAGGCATGAGTCTGGGGGAGCTGGCCACCTCGGTGGCGATCTCAAACCGCAGTCACCCGGAGCAGCAGGGGCAGGCGATGGGGCTCTACCGCGCCCTCGCCGTGGGCAGCGAGATCCTGGCAGTGCTGCTCGGCAGTCTGGTGCTGCTGGCCGGTACCGAGTGGCCCTTCTATCTCGCCACCCTCTGCTCCCTTGCCAGTGCCGCCGGTTTCTATCTGCTGCGCCGCCGTGCCGACCGTCGTCAACAGCTGGCCAGCTGCACCTGAGCCACGAAGGGATCACAGTTCGGTGCTTCGGCCGCGGGCAAGACTTGCATCGGGGCGCCGGGTCTGGGACGGTAAAGCTCTTTACGGATTTGTTCGATGCTGGAGGAGCTATGAGTGAGTACAAGGCCATCGCGCTCGATATGGATGGCACCCTGCTGACCCGGGATCACAAGATCTCGTCGGCCACCCGGGCAGCCCTGGCGCAGGCCCGCGCCCACGGCATCAAGGTGCTGCTGGTCACGGGGCGCCACTACATGACGGCACGCCCCTTCCACCACGAGCTGGCCCTCGATACCCCCCTCATCTGCAGCAATGGCGCCTATCTCTATGATCCGGTGCAAAACCGGATCATCAGCGGCGACCCGCTGGCGGCTGCCCCGCTTACCGAGCTGCTGGCCGCGGTCGAGGCACAGCAGATGGGCGCCCTGTTCCACCTGAGCGAGGGCATTGGCTACATCGGCTGTGAAGAGCATGTCACCCGCATCCGCCACTGGTCGGCCAATCAGCCGGACCACCTCAAGATCGCCCTCCACCCGGTCGAGGAGCTGGCAGGCTGGCTCGACAATCCGGTCTGGAAACTGGAGCTGTTCAATCAGGATCCGGCGCGCCTGCACACCTTTATGGGCGAGGTGGTCGAGCAGATGCCCTTTACCCGTGACTGGGCGGCCCCCTATGCGGTGGAGCTGGTACAGCCCGGTTGCAGCAAGGGCAACCGGCTTGCCCAGTGGGCAGCCAGCGAAGGGATTGCGATGGAGCAGGTGGTGGCGTTTGGGGACAACAACAACGACATCAGCATGTTCGAGCAGGTGGGGCTGGCAGTGGCCATGGGCAATGCGGCCCCGCAGATCCAGAGCCATGCCCATCGGGTCACGGCCGACCACAACGAAGATGGTATCGCACTGGCGCTGCAGCGCTGGGTACTGCCCTGATCTGACAAGATGCAACATGGCCAGCACGCGGGCTGGCCATGAAGAGAGGGATTAACCGCCGAAGGAGAACTGGATCACCCGATCCGGATAGCGCAGACGGTTGTACTCCCGGCGCAGGGATTCGTAGTGGCGAATGGCCCGATCGCGCTTGGCGCGGTAGTAGTCGCGCTGTTCCGTGTTGGTTTCGTTGCGGATGCTGCGCTCCAGCGTATCGATATCCCGCTCGGTACGCTCCAGCTCGTCGCTGATCTCCCGCATGCGGGCGGCCAGTTTGTACTCTTCGTAGCCGCGTTGATACTGCTTGAGGAAGCTGGCGTCATTGGGGCATACCCCCAGATAGGCCTGCCCCTCCTTGCCCTTGCTGTAAGCCAGCTCGGGGATGCAGTAGAGCTCCAACCCCTTGTCGTAGCCCCGTTTCCACTCGGCCTCATCCACTTTGAGGCCATATTCGCTGCAAGAGGAAACGTAATCGCGGGTCGCCTGACGGGTTTTGCCTTCCGATCCATCCTGATAACCCAGGTTGTACCAACTCATGGTGCGGCACTCATCTTCTGACAGGGCACTGCATCCCGCCAGCAATACCGGCAGGGTCAGCAACAGGATTTTGGGGGACATGAACAGACTCCGGAAAAGATAGTGAGCGGCATTCTAGAGAGGATAAAAGGCCATAACAAGGGATGCGCCCCCGCACGGTCTGGTGCGGTTTATTTGATATTTTTGTCACTATTCGCGACCACGCCAGACGGGGCAGCCAACCCGCTTTCCTTGTTATCAGGTGCAAGGTAAACTGCGCCATCTTTTAACTGGCGCGCAACAAAAACAATGAAAGTCCTGACCGTCGATTACCGCTCACCCGATGCGGCCCAACGCTTCACCGAATCCCTGCGAACCACCGGCTTTGGCGTGTTGACCAATCACCCCATTCCGAAAGAGCTGGTGCAGTCCATCTACGAAAACTGGTATCGCTTCTTCATGAGCGAGCAGAAGCAGGATTTTCTGTTCAACCGCGAGACCCAGGATGGCTACTTCCCGCCCTCGGTCTCCGAGGTGGCCAAGGGCCATAGCCAGAAAGACATCAAGGAGTACTTCCACATCTACCCCTGGGGCCAGATGCCGGAAGAGCTGAAAGAGCAGGCGATGGAGTACTACCGCCTCGCCAACGGTCTGGCCGCCGAGTTACTGGGCTGGGTAGAGCAGTACACCCCGGCCGATATCGCCGCTCACTACAGCTGCCCCCTCTCCTCGATGATCGAAGAGAGCCAGAAGACCCTGCTGCGGGTGCTGCACTATCCGCCGTTCAACGGCACCGAGGAGCCGGGTGCCATCCGCGCCGCCGCCCACGAGGATATCAACCTGCTCACCATTCTGCCCGCCGCCAACGAGCCGGGGCTTCAGGTGAAGGGTTCCGACGGCGAGTGGATGGATGTGCCGTGTGACTTTGGCACCCTCATCATCAACATCGGTGACATGCTGCAGGAGGCCTCTCGCGGCTACTACCCCTCCACCACTCACCGCGTCATCAACCCGACCGGTGGCAGTGCCGCCAAGTCGCGTATCTCCCTGCCGCTGTTCCTCCACCCGCGCCCGGATGTGGTGCTCTCCGAGCGCCATACTGCCCACAGCTACCTGATGGAGCGGCTGCGGGAGCTCGGGGTGATCTAGTCCGCCGACGAGCAATTGTCAGAGACCAAACCGGAGCAATCTCGCTCCGGTTTTTTATTTGGTGGCAGGATTGGGCTAAAAACAGAATTAAATTAGCCAATCATGCCAATAAATCGCATTTACACCTGATAACCGTCGTAGTGATTGCGCAGTGACCTCCGTAACATGAGCGCCATTCTGCCCTGCAAAGGGGCGCTCGATTGGAGTTCTTATGAAGCAGTCCCAATGGTCATCCCGACTCGGCTACATCCTCGCCGCAGCGGGTTCCGCGGTCGGTATCGGCGCAATCTGGAAATTCCCCTATGTCACCGCCGTCAACGGCGGCGGCGCCTTCCTGCTGGTCTTTCTGCTGTTCAGCTTCACCCTGGGGGTTGCGGTACTGATGGGGGAGACCCTGCTCGGCAGCATGAGTCGCCGCGGGGTAGTCGGTGCCTTCTCCGATCTGCTCGGCAAACAGTGGCGCTGGGTTGGGGTAATGGGGGTGCTCTCTACCCTGCTCATCTACTGCTTCTACAGCGTGGTGGGCGGCTGGACCCTGGGTTATACCGGCATGGCTATCTCCGGCGATCTCAACCATGGTGATGCAGCAGCCCTCACCGCCCGCTTCAATGACTATGTCAGCGGCGACCTCTGGCCCATTCTCACCCATCTGCTGTTTGCCGCCCTCACCTGGATGGTGGTGCAAGGAGGCATTCAGAAAGGGGTGGAGCGCACCCTGCGCTGGATGATGCCGGCCCTGTTCCTGATGATCCTGATGCTGGTCGCCTTTGGCCTCACCCTGCCCAATGCGATGGCGGGAGTACGTCACTTCCTGATGCCCGACTTCAGCAAGCTGGGGATGTCCGGCGTGCTCGATGCCATGGGGCTGGCCTTCTTCTCCCTCTCCATCGGTCTGGGCATTCACACCACCTACGGCGCCTATCTGCCGACCAGCGAAGGGGTTGGTCGCTCCAGCCTCTGGGTGGTGCTGCTGGCCAGCATGGTGGCGGTACTGGCGGGGCTGATGATTTTCCCGGTGCTGGCCTCGACCGGTATCGACCCCGCCTCCGGCCCCGGTCTCACCTTTATGACCATGCCGGCGGTGTTTCAGCTGCTGCCCTTAGGTCAGGTGCTTGAGGTGATCTTCTTCGCCCTGCTGGTCTTTGCGGCGCTCTCCTCGGCCATCTCCCTGCTGGAGCATTTGCAGTGCTTCCTGTGCGAGACCTGGGGTTGGTCACGCCGCACGGCCTGCAGCGCCATCACTGGATTCGTCATGGTTAGCGGTGTTCCGGTCAGCCTGTCGTTTGGTTCGCTGCAACACGCCACCCTGTTTGGCAAAACCATCTTCGAGCTGCTGGACTTTGTCACCTCCAACCTGATGATGCCGCTGTTCGGCCTTATGCTGACGCTGCTGCTGGGCTGGAAGCTGGGACGCAAGGCGCTGCCACAGGGGATTGCCAGCCACTGGCATCACTTGCTGATGAACTGTTGGCGCTGGATTGCCCCCTTGCTGATCGGCGGGATCTTGATTCGCGGTCTGGTGTGACGGTTACTCTTCGCGGGTGGGCTCATCGGCCCGCCCCTGGGCGGCTCTGACGGCCTCCAGGGCATGCTGCCAGCGGGTGATCTCGGCATCATCCGTTCCCTTGGAGAAGACGATATAGAGACCGGCCTGATGGAGTAATACACCACTGCTGACGATGCTGCGCCGGGATAACCCCATCTTGTCGAGGGTGGCCTCCATCACCAGCTCCGCCATCGGCAAGGCATCGATCTTGCCCAGCATCAGCCGTTCTATCGCCTCCCCGACCGTCTTGTAGCGCACCAGATTGGTGTAGCCCTCATGGGTCAGCCGCACATCATCGGCATTACCCAGCACTACCCCCACTCTGGGCAGATCTCGCAGCTGCGCCAGCGAGGTCAGCGGGTGGCGATTATCCGGCGCCTGATAGATAAAGACCCGATTGATAAAGAGCGGGCCAACCCATTTGAAATGGGACTCCCGCTCCGGGAGCCGCTGTACCACGAACAATCCATAGCCGGGCTCGACCCGTGCCAGCGCCAGCGCCCGCTTGAGCGGGTAAATCCGCACCGGATAGCGGGTGCCAAGCTCCTCCTGCACCTCATCAATCAAACGAATGGCTAAGCCATCGAGCTTGCCGTCGCGGTATTCGGTAAAGGGGGGTAAGTCGTGACTCAGCAGGGTTAATGCGGGCTGCGCCAACACACTCAAGCTGATCAATAACCAGGGCAACACCATCCATCTCATACGACATCCTGTCTCATCGTTGTTCCCGTCAGCGCCATGTTGCAGTCACTAGTTCCAGAAGAAGCTATGTCGATTATCGCCCAGTAAATAGCCACAAGGTAGAAAAGATACGGCCCTGCGAGGTTCTCCCCCATTGAGTTGTACGTACAGTCAGAGTGATGACAGCGGCACACATAAAAAATTTTTGATTTTATGTGTCAATTATTCTTTCCATGGTTTAGGCTGTTTCCTCATTCATTAGTCAGGTTGCCACCTCATGTCTGCCATCCTCGTGCTGTTTGGTCGATTTTTTAGCTCGCAAGAGAGGTGACCTTGCACGCACAGTTTTTCTGAACGTTCATTGCAAAGGTCGCCTCAGGCGGCCTTTTTTATGGTCTGTCGTTTATTGCTACTCAGGAGTATTGCTTCGATGTCGTGTTACCCGGAGGTTGTATGAGCCAGGTTCAGTGGTCTTCCCGTCTCGGTCATGTGCTGGCCGCAGCAGGCACAGCGATTGGCCTTGGTGCCATCTGGAAGTTTCCCTATGTGACCGCCACCAATGGCGGTGGTGCCTTCCTGCTGGTTTTTCTGCTGTTCAGCTTCACCCTGGGGGTAGCGGTACAGGTCGGCGAAACTCTGCTCGGCAGCCATAGCCAGCGCGGGGTGCTCGGCGCTTTTAGCAAACTGGTGGGGCCGAACTGGCGCTGGATGGGATATATGGGGATCGCCTGCGGCTTCTTTATCTACAGCTTCTACAGCGTGGTGGGCGGCTGGACCGTGGGTTACGCCGCGCTGGCGATGGCTGGCAAGCTCAACCTGAGCGAGGGGAGCGCCCTCACCGCCCTGTTCAACGGCTATGTCAGCAACCCCTGGTGGCCGGTGCTGACCCATCTGATCTTCGCAGGCCTGACCTGGTGGTTCGTGCAGGGGGGTATTCAGAAAGGGGTTGAGCGGGCACTGCGCTGGATGATGCCCGCGCTCTTCATCATGATGCTGCTGCTGGTGGGGGTTGGCCTCTCCATGCCGGGCTCCATGGCGGGTGTGCGCCAGCTGCTGCTGCCGGACTTCTCCATGCTGACCGGCCAGAGCGTGCTGGACGCGCTGGGGCTGGCCTTCTTCTCCCTCTCCATCGGGCTCGGGGTACACACTACCTATGGCGCCTACCTGCCCAATAGCGAAGGGGTGCTGCGCTCCGGGGTCTGGGTCGTCACCCTGGCCAGCCTGATCTCGGTACTGGCTGGGCTGATGATCTTCCCGGCGCTGGCCTCCACCGGCATCGACCCCACTGCCGGGCCCGGGCTCACCTTTATGACCATGCCCGCCGTTTTCAGCCATCTACCGTTCGGTCAGGGGCTGGGGGTGGTCTTCTTCCTGTTGCTGCTGGTCGCCGCACTCTCCTCCTCCATCTCCATGCTGGAGCATCTGGTGCGCTTCACCACCGAGGAGTGGGGCTGGTCGCGTCGTGGCGCCTGCCGGGTACTGACCCTGCTCATCATGGCCTCCGGCATTCCGGTGAGCCTGTCGTTCGGCCCCTGGAGTGACCTGACCCTGTTTGGCAAGACCATCTTCGAGCTGCTCGACTATCTCACCTCCAATCTGATGATGCCGCTGTTTGGTCTGGTACTGACTCTGCTGCTGGGCTGGCGCCTGGGTGATGCCATTCTCCCTGTGGGCCTGTCACCCGCCCTGCGTCTGGCGCTGCTCTGGTGCTGGCGCGTAGTGGCGCCGCTGCTGATCAGCGGGATCCTGATCCGCGGGATCATGTAACGCCTTGCGCACCCTTGCGGGCAGGCCTTGGCCTGCCCTTTTTATTGCTGGCGTTTACTTTATTGCAGGCGTTCATATAAGCAGCATCACGATGGACAGGAGTGCAGTCGGGCAATCTCGGCAGAGCAGAGTAGAGGATGTGCGAAATGACAGAGTGGCAGAGTGGCAGAGTGGCAGAGTGGCAGAGTGGCACAATAAGAGGTGGCGTTCGGCTCGCCACACCGGCAACAGAAGAAGTTGAAGTACTGAATTGCGGGCAAAAAAAATCCTCATCTGAGTGGGGACTTTCTCTGCAACTGAAGCTGATATCTCAGCCTCGCTTGCGAATATGGTGGTCGTTACTGGGATCGAACCAGTGACCCCCTCCTTGTAAGGGAGGTGCTCTCCCAGCTGAGCTAAACGACCTGGGATTCTGAAATGATGG
>NZ_JBFODL010000013.1:2500-142780 GCF_040908295.1 Aeromonas sp. R4-2
TCCCGCTTTACCCTGCGCTACGAGGCGTTGATCAACCAGCACCAGCGTCGTCGCAACCCGACTCGCGGTCTGGCCGGTGGCCGTGTCAGCCTGATCCCGCACCAGCTCTATATCGCCCATGAAGTGGGTCACCGCTACGCTCCGCGCGTACTGCTGGCCGATGAGGTAGGTCTGGGCAAAACCATCGAAGCGGGCATGGTCATTCATCAGCAGCTGCTCTCCGGCCGTGCTCATCGGGTGCTGATCCTGCTGCCCGAAACGCTCCAGCACCAGTGGCTGGTCGAGATGCTGCGCCGCTTCAACCTGCACTTCTCCCTGTTTGACGAGGAGCGCTGCATCGAGGCGTTTGCCGATGCGGAGAACCCCTTCGAGACCGAACAGCTGGTGATCTGCAGCCTCGACTTCCTGCGCAAGAAGCGTCGTCGCTTCGAGCAGGTGCTGGAGGCCGAGTGGGATCTGCTGGTTGTCGACGAAGCCCACCATCTGGAGTGGAGTGAAGAGGCGCCGAGCCGCGCCTACGAAATGGTGGAAGCGCTGGCCGAACAGGTGCCGGGCGTACTGCTGCTGACCGCTACCCCGGATCAGCTGGGCCACCAGAGCCACTTTGCCCGTCTGCGCCTGCTCGACCCGGAGCGTTTCTACGACTACGAGGCCTTCCTCGCCGAGGAGCAGGCCTATGGTCAGGTCGCGAGCGCCGCGCAAGAGCTGCTGGATGGCGAGACCCTGAGCGATGAAGCCAAACAGATCCTCGCCAGCCAGCTGGAAGGGCTGGACTTGAGCGATGCCGCCGCCCGTCAGCAGGCAGTCGCCAAGCTGCTGGACCAGCATGGCACCGGCCGGGTACTGTTCCGCAACAGCCGCGCCAATATTCAGGGCTTCCCCGAGCGTCACCTCAACGTCTACCCCATGCCGCTGCCGGAGCAGTACAAGACTGCCATCAAGGTGATGGGCATGATGGGTGGCAACGGTGGCGATCTGCAGACCCGCGCCCTGCGCTACCTCTATCCCGAGAAGATCTTCCAGCAGTTCGAAGGTGACAACGCCACCTGGACCCAGTTCGACCCGCGCGTAGAATGGTTGCTGGAGCTGCTGCTCTCAGCCCGTCAGCAGAAGGTGCTGGTGATCTGCTCCGAAGCGGCAACCGCCATCGCGCTGGAAGAGGCGCTGCGCACTCGTGAAGGGATCCGTGGTGCCGTGTTCCACGAAGGGATGTCGATCCTCGAGCGGGACAAGGCCTCCGCCTATTTTGCCCAGCAAGAGGGTGGCGCCCAGGTGCTGCTCTGCTCCGAGATCGGCTCAGAAGGGCGCAACTTCCAGTTTGCCAGCCATCTGGTGCTGTTCGATCTGCCCCTCAACCCGGATCTGCTGGAACAACGTATCGGCCGACTGGATCGTATCGGTCAGCAGAATACCGTCGAGATCCACGTTCCCTATCTGGAAGGGACTGCCCAGCGCGCCCTGCAACTCTGGTATCACGATGGTCTGGACGCGTTCGAGCAGACCTGCCCGACTGCCCGCCCGGTATTCGAAGCGGTACGTGAAGAGCTGTTCGAGCTGCTGGCCGCCAACACCGGCGATCAGGCAGCCCTCGACGCCCTGCTGATCAAGACCCGCGAACTGCACGAGCCGCTCAAGGCCCGACTGGAGCAGGGTCGCGATCGCCTGCTGGAGATCCACTCCAGCGGTGGCGCCGCCGCCCAGCAGCTGGTCGACAAGCTGGCCGCCGAAGATGACGACACTGGTATGATCTCCTTCGCTCTCAAGATGTTCGACGAGATCGGCGTCAATCAGGATGACCGTGGCGAGAACGCGCTGGTGCTGACCCCCGGGGATCACATGCTGGTCTCCAGCTTCCCGGGCTTGCCGCAAGATGGCATGACTATCACCTTCGATCGCAACACTGCCCTGTCGCGTGATGACATGGCGCTGCTCTCCTGGGATCACCCCATGATGCGCGGCGGTATCGACCTGATCCTGGGCTCCGAGATCGGTGCCACCTCGGTCGCACTGCTCAAGAACAAGGCGCTGCCCATCGGCTCCATCCTGCTTGAGCTGATCTTCGTTGCCGAGTCTGCGGCCCATCCCCAGCTCTACCGCTTCATGCCGCCGACACCGATCCGTCTGCTGATGGACAAGAACGGCCAGAATCTGGGTGAAAAAGTGGCGTTCGATGCCTTCAACCGTCAGCTGACTCCGGTCAACCGCCACCTCGGCAGCAAGCTGGTCACCGCGTCCCAACCGGTGATCCACGGTCTGATTGGCAAGGGCCAGGCCATTGCCGAAGAGCTGAAAGCCGGGATTGTCGACAAGGCCCGCACCCAGATGGCGCAGACCCTGCAGCAGGATCTGGATCGTCTGGAAGCGCTCAAGGCGGTTAACCCGAACGTGCGCGACAGCGAACTGGATTATCTGCGCAATCTGCAGGCAGAATTGCACCACCTGATCGATCAGACCCAACTCAAGCTGGATGCAATCCGCTTTATCGTGGTCACCCATAACTGACAAGGTACCGACCGACAGCGGCCAGAACCAGCTCAAACTGGATACCCAAGGCCGCTTTGTCGTGGTTACCCATAACTGATGGGGGCTTGCCCCCACCTTCTGATGCGAGACATTTATGTTTGAATACTCACCGCCTCTGGAACCCTGGCTCGATATCCTGTTCAAGGACAAGGACATCATGGTGGTCAACAAGCCCACTGGCCTGCTAAGCGTCCCCGGGCGCGGCCCCGAGAATGAAGACAGCGTCCTGCATCGGGTAAAACAGCAGCACCCCAAGGCGGCGGCAGCTCATCGCCTCGACATGTCCACCACTGGCGTCATTGTCATTCCCCTCAATCCCAACTCTCATCGGGAGCTGAGTCGGCAATTTCGCGAGCGGGAGACAGAGAAGCACTACCTCGCCTGGGTGTGGGGCGAGCCGGAAGCAGAGTCGGGTCAGGTTGACCTGCCGCTCTGCGTCGACTGGCCCAACCGCCCGAAGCAGAAGGTGGATCACGAGGAGGGGCGTCATGCTCTGACCCTGTGGGAAAAACTGAAAGTGGAGAACGGCAACAGCCTGATCAAGTTGACCCCCATCACAGGTCGCTCCCACCAGCTGCGCGTCCATATGCTGGAGCTGGGGCACCCGATCCTGGGTGACAACCTCTATGCTCATCCGGATGCGCTGGCGGCTGCGCCCCATCTCTACCTGCATGCGGCCATGTTGACCATCAGTCACCCCCGTAGCGGCGAGCGGATGACCTTCGAGGCGCCGGCTCCTTTCCCGGTCTGATCCCGCAAATCGCAGAGATAAAAAAGCCCCCATCGCGAGATGGGGGCTTTTTCATTAGGGTCAGACGCGAATATCGATCTTGCTTCCCAGAGAAGCGCTGGCCGATGTCGGTGCAACCGGCGCTGATTGCGCTGCGTTTTGCAGCAGCTTCAGCGCAGCTTCGCCCTCTTGGGTCTGCTGTTTCTTGGCCAGACTAGCCGTCATCAGAGCAGAACCAAACGACGCATTTGCAGAACTTGATATATCCATAGGGTTCCTCCTGCACTCAACAGTATCGACCAAGCGGCCCCGAACATAAGCACTGAATGCAAAACAATCTGAAAGTCGCTTTTCTATCAATCAGATAGCAATAGCATTCATGGTCCCTGTTCACCGTTGGATGACGCCTTCAAGCTCCTGTGCCGTCATCGGCCGAAGCACCTTGCAAGGGTTGCCAGCCGCCACCACGTTGGCGGGCACATCTTTGGTCACCACCGAGCCTGCGCCTATCACGCTGTTGTCACCGATAGTGACGCCGGGGCAGATGACGACGCTGCCGCCAATCCAGACGTTGTGACCGATCCGCACCGGCTTGCCGAACTCGACACCCCTGATGCGTGGCGCCACCGCCACCGGGTGAGCGGCGGTGTAGATCTGCACCCCGGGCGCCAGCAGCACGTTGTCGCCGATGTGCACCTCGCAGACGTCGAGGATGGTGCAGCCCACGTTGGCGTAGAAGTTCTCGCCGACGAAGATGTTGGCACCATAGTCGCAGAAGAATGGCGAATTGATGGCACACTCCTGGCCGCGGCCACCGAGCAGCTCGTGCAGCAAAGCATCCCGCGCCGGTTTCTCCTGCCAGCTGGTATTGAAGGTGTGATAGAGCCTGCGGCAGCGCTCACGTGCCGCTTTGAGCTCGGGGTCAGCCGCGTCATAGGGCTCCCCCGCCACCATCTTCTGCCACTCGGTACCGCGCACCACCTTCTCCATTACCTACTCCATCAGCCAGATCAGGGATTCATAAGGGCGCAGCATACCCGATTGCGGTCGGGCCGGGCTATCCGGGTAGTTGCCGAGCAGCAGCCGACCTTGCCCGCTTTGCAGCTCGGCAGGCAAGGCAAACTCCACCGGCTCGCCATAGAAGTTGCTCACCACCAGCAGGGTCTGGCCGTTGACGCGACGGGCGTAGGCCCAGATCTGCGGGTGCCCCGTCAGCAGCTCCTGATAATTCCCCTGAGTGAAGATGGGGTGCGCCTTGCGAAGGGCGATAAGATCCCGATAGTGCCAGAACACCGAGTTCTGGTCGGCCAGCGCCGCCTCGGCGTTGATCTCGGGATAGTTGGCGGCAGGCTTGAGCCAGGGCGTTCCTTGGGTGAAACCTGCATTGGCCGCAGCGCTCCACTGCATCGGGGTACGCGAGTTGTCGCGGGACTTGGCACCGAGAATGGCGAGGATCTCGGCCTCGCTCATCCCTTCCGCCTGCTTGATGGCGAAGATGTTGCGACTTTCCACATCCTGATAGTCGTTGATGTGCTGATAGCCGGGGTTGGTCATGCCGATCTCCTCCCCCTGATAGATGTAGGGGGTGCCCTGCAGGCCATGCAGAGTGCTGGCCAACATTTTGGCAGCGACCACTCTGTACTCACCCTCATCGCCGAAACGGGAGACGATGCGCGGCTGATCGTGGTTGCACCAGAACAGCGCCGACCACCCCTTGCCGTGCATGCCACTCTGCCAGTGGTTGAAGATACGCTTGAGTTCGAGGAAATCGAACGGCGCCTTGGTCCACTTGTCGCCGTTGGGGTAATCCACCTTCAGATGGTGGAAGTTGAACACCATGGAGAGCTCGGAGCCATCGAGGGCGCCATAGCGCTGGCAGTGTTCCAGCGAAGTAGAGGACATCTCCCCCACCGTCATGGCGCCGACAGGAGCAAACACGTCGCGGCTAACATCCTGCAGGAATTCGTGGATGCGCGGCCCGTCGGTGTAGAAGCGGCGGCCATCGCCAATATCGTCGTTCGGGAAGGTCTGATCCTTGGAGATAAGGTTGATAACGTCGAGGCGGAACCCATCCACTCCCTTCTTGGCCCAGAAGTGGATGATGTTTTTCACCTCGGCACGTACCGCCGGGTTTTCCCAGTTGAGATCCGCCTGCTCGCGGGCAAACAGGTGCAGGTAGTACTGACCGGTGAGCTCATCCAGCGCCCAGGCGCTGCCGCCAAACTTGGATTGCCAGTTGTTGGGCACGCTGCCATCCACCGGATCGCGCCAGATGTAGTAGTCGCGGTAGGGGCTGTTCTTGTCCCCCAGCGCCGACTTGAACCAGGCGTGCTCGGTGGAGGTGTGGTTGACCACGATATCCATCACGATGCGGATGTCGCGCGCGTGGGCGGCGGACAGCAGCGCCTCGAAATCAGCCATGGTGCCGTAGGCGGGGTCGATGGCGTAGTAGTCGGCGATGTCGTAGCCGTTGTCCACCTGCGGCGAGACGTAAACCGGGGTCAGCCAGAGGGCATCGACCCCCAGCGTCTTGAGGTAATCGAGGCGGGCCATGCTCCCCTTGAGATCACCGGTGCCACGGGCGCCGGAATCCTGAAAGCTCTTGGGATAGATCTGGTAAATCACGGCGCTCTGCCACCAGGGTGTTTGGCTCATGGCTCTTTCTCTTGTCACAAATTGAAAAGGGAGAGGGCGACCCGTTGGGTCGCCCTGACAATCAGATTCAGGCGCTGGCTTCGGCCAGCTTGCCGGCCGCTTGCTGGCGCTTGTAGACCAGCAGGGTCAGCACCACCGGCACCACGATGGCGACCAGCATGGCGAGGGAATAAACGGCCCAGTATTGCGGCTGGATGGAGAGGATGCCCGGCAGGCCGCCTACTCCGATGCCGTTGGCCATCACCCCGGCGAAACCGCAGATGAGGGCTGCAAGGCTGGAGCCCACCATGGCGCACAGCATGGGGAACTTGTACTTGAGGTTGATTCCGTACATGGCCGGTTCGGTCACCCCGAGGTAGGCGGAGATGGCGGCAGGTACCGAGATCTCCCGTTCGTTCTCCTTGCGGCTAATCAGAATGATGCCCACTACGGCAGATGCCTGAGCGATGTTTGAGAGAGCGATCAGCGGCCAAATCGGAGTGCCACCCATGCTCTGCATCAGCTGCAGATCCACTGCGTTGGTGGTGTGGTGGATACCGGTAATGACCAGCGGTGCATAGAGGAAACCGAACAGGGCAGCGCCGATGGGAGCGAAGGAGCCAGTCATGGCGGCCTTGGCAGCGAAACCGACGCCATCACCAATCCAGCGACCGAACGGGCCGATAAAGGCGTGGGCCACGATCACTGCCAGCAGCAGCGAGACAAACGGCACAATCACCAGATATAGGTAAGCCGGAATGATCCGCTTGAGGTTGGTCTCCACCCAGGCGAGGAAGACACCCGCCAGCAGCGCCGGAATGACCTGTGCCTGATAGCCCACCTTCTGGATCACGAACAGGCCGAAGTCCCACACCTCGGGAGTCTGCTGGCCGATGCCGTAGGCGTTCATCAACTGCGGTGACACCAGCGTCACCCCCAGCACGATACCCAGGATCTCGGAGCCGCCCATCTTCTTCACTGCAGACCAGCAAACACCAACCGGCAGGAAGTGGAAAATCGCCTCGCCCAGCAGCCAGAGGAAGGCGTGTACCTGAGCCCAGAACTGGCTGATCTCGGTGAGGGTGTGCGTGCCATCGTCGAACATCTTGATGTCGCCGATGACGTTGCGAAAGCCCAGGATCAGACCACCGGTGATGATGGCGGGCAGCAGCGGAACGAAGATCTCCGCCAGATGGGAAATGCCCCGCTCCAGCGGGTTCATGTTCTGGCGCGCCGCCTGCTTGGCGGTCTCCTTGCTGCCACCGCTGACGCCGAGCTGCTCGGTCAGCGCCTTGTACCACTGCTCCACCTCGTTGCCGATCACCACCTGGAATTGACCGCCCTGGGTGAAGCTTCCCTTCACCGCCGGGATGGTTTCGATGGCCTTGCTGTCGGCCTTGGCCGGATCGTTCAGGACGAAGCGCAACCGGGTCAGACAGTGGCTGACGGTGGCGATGTTCTCCTTGCCGCCGATCTTGTCGATCAGGGTGGCAAGCTGCTGTGCGTTGATCTTGGACATGGGTCTTCCCTCTGTGACGCCATTGAATAGTGGTCTGTATCGCCCTTTTGAGCCAGTCTGTCGGCCTGAGCGTTTTTGGTATCGTTCCCATTTAGCATGCCGACAATCTGGCCAGATCGAAATGGGAACGTTCCCAATTCGTGGCGAGCGTCACAGAAAGCGCACTTTTTGTTCAGTCGGAAGTGATGGGGCTCACAGGGTTCGACAGGGGGCGATTGTCACCAGCGGAGGCTGATCCTGCTCAATCTGGCCGAGCAGCTGACGCGCCGCCTGCTCCCCCGCCCCCTTGTAACCAAGATCGAGACTGAGGGCGTTGGGGAAGAGGAAGCTGAGCATGGGGTTGTTGCCAAGGCCGGTCACCAGCACCTCGCTACGCCCTTGTTCTTGCAGGTATTTTGCCGCACCGATGGCGAGGGTGTCGCTGGCGCAGACCAACGCCTGGGTGGAGGGAGTCAGCAGCTCGGCCGCCAGCCGGTAGCCGCTCTGCAGGCTGAGATCGCCGAGGGCGCTGCGCGGGTGCAACCCTTGCTCTGCGCAGTAAGCGAGATAGGCGTCGAGGCGGCGCTGGCCGGTGGTGAGATCCGAGGCATCCACCCCCAGATAGGCGATGTCGCGGGCGCCACGGCTTGCCAGCTGCGCCAGCATGGTGCGCACCGCACCGGCGTCGTCAAAGCAGACCGAGGAGAAACCGGGATGTTCACGGGCGACCAGCACCAGCTTCTCTTTCAGCGACGCCATGGCGGCATAGTCCAAGTCATTGAAGGCGAACAGGATAATGCCATCCACTCCGCGCCGCTCCAGCACCGCCAGATGCTCCTGTACCTTGGCGGGGGAGAACTTGCTCTCCATCAGCACAGCATCGTAGCCACGCTGGTAGAGGGTCTCCAGCATGCCGCGCACCGCCTGATTCTCCGAGCTGGAGTCGAGCCGCGAGACGATGATCCCCACCACCTGCTGGCTCTGGCTGCGCATGGCCCGCGCCGACTTGCTCGGCACGAAGCCGTGCTCGGCGATGATCTGCTCCACCCGCTCGCGGGTCTCCTGCTTCACCTTGGGATCCTGGTTGAGCACCCGGGAGACGGTCGACTTGCCGACGCCACTCAGTCTGGCGATATCGAGGATGGTCAGTTTCTTGTCCATGAATTGGCTCACAGGAGGCTAGGCGGTGGAATTGCCCACATTGTTGTGATTAACCCCTGTGAATACAAGCCCATGGCGTTAGAATGCCCTTTTTGCCCCGCCGTCAGGGTGTGTGGGCACAGCACAGGATGCCCATCATGGATCTGCTGGCCAGTCTGCTCTTCTCCCTCTCCATCACAGGCCCCATCTGCGTGGTGCTGCTGCTCGGCATCTTGCTCAAGCGGTTGGGGCTGCTGCCGGATCCCTTTACCGAATCAGCCTCGCGACTGGTGTTTCAGGTCACCCTGCCCGCTCTGCTCTTTCTCAGTATTCTGGGTACCAACTTCGCCACCATGCCGAGCCTCTGGTTTATCGGCTATGGCCTGCTCGCCACCGTTATCAGCTATCTGGTGCTGGAGCTGCTGGCCGGACGTTTTATCGGGGAGCTGCGGCTGCGCGGCATCTTCGTGCAGGGGAGCTTTCGCGGCAACAGCGCCATTATCGGGCTCGCCTATGTGCAGAACGCCTACGGCCACGAGGGGTTGGGGGCGGCGGCCTTCTATGTCGGCGCGGTGACCGTGCTCTACAACATTCTCGCGGTGATCACCCTCACCCGCAGTCTCGGCGGCGCCACCGGTATCCGCCCCATTCTGCTCGGCATCATCAAGAACCCGCTGATCATCGCCATTGTGGCGGCGCTGCCCTTTACCCTGCTCGGTATCAAGATGCCGCAACTGCTGCTCACCACCGGCAGCTACTTCGCCAACATGACGTTGCCGCTGGCGCTACTCTGCACCGGCGCCTCTCTCAGCCTCGACGCCCTGCGTGGTGGTGCAGCCATTGCGGGCTGGGCCAGCATCATGCGGCTCTGTCTCATTCCGGCTGCGTTCACTCTTGGGGCTGCCCTGCTCGGCTTCAGCCATCTGGAGCTGGGTATTCTGTTCCTCATCAGCGCCACTCCGACTGCCGCCGCCAGCTATGTGATGACCCGCGCCATGGGGGGCGACAGCGTGCTGGCAGCGAACATCATCGCTACCACCACCCTCGGCTCGCTGGTCACTACCAGCCTCGGGGCAACCCTGATGAATTACCTAGGTCTGATGTACTGACCCTGCCCGAAGAAACTGCCACCCTCATCGCCACCACGAACCTTTGCTCGCATGTCACCCATACACCGGCAGGGAGCAACCATGATGAACTATCTGGGTCTTATGTACTGAGGCTTGACCTTGCCGGAGGCGGCAGCTTTAGGCTGGCGCCCATCAACAGAGGAGATATCCCATGACCATCGAACTCACCGTGTCCGGCATGTCCTGTGGTGGCTGCGCCGCCAGTCTGCAAAAAGCGCTGCTGGCCCAGCCTGCGGTCACCACCGCGACCGTCGATTTCGCCAGCAGCAAGGCCTTCATCGAGAGCGAGCTGAGCAAGGCCGAGCTGATCGCTCTGATCGAAGCCAAGGGTTTCTCTGCGAGTTAAATTATCTCCATAGAGGTATAAAACAGGTTAAAAATCTGTACTCACCTGTCTTTTGGTGAGTTTTATCACAGACCCGGGTTATTAAACGGGCAAACTTGCTGCGATTATTCCAACCACAAGGATTTGCAGCATGACCCTACCGATCCGCAAGACCCTGCTCGCCGCCGTCGTCGGCCTGACCCTCTCCCCCATGGCGATGGCGCTGCCCAACGTCCATATTCTGGCAACCGGCGGCACCATTGCCGGGGCTGGCCAGTCGGCTACCCAGTCCAACTACGAGGCAGGCAAGGTAGCCATCGAGACGCTGATCGCCGCCGTGCCCGAGATGAAGAACGTGGCCGATGTGCAGGGTGAGCAGGTGGTGAAGATCGGCTCCCAGGACATGAACGACGAGGTGTGGCTCAAGCTGGCCAAGCGGGTCAACGAGCTGCTGGCCAAGGATGACGTGGATGGCATCGTCATCACCCACGGCACCGACACCATGGAAGAGACCGCCTACTTCCTCAATCTGACCGTCAAGAGCGACAAGCCGGTGGTATTGGTTGGCGCCATGCGCCCCTCCACCGCAATGAGTGCTGATGGCCCGCTCAACCTCTACAACGCCGTGGTGACCGCCTCCGACCCCGCCTCCAAGGGCCGTGGCGTGATGGTGGCGATGAACGACACCGTGCTGGATGCCCGCGACGTCACCAAGACCAACACCACCGGGGTGCAGACCTTCGCCTCCCCCAACTTTGGCCCGCTCGGTTACATCCACAACGGCAAGATCGACTATCAGCGCAGCCCGGCCCGCCTGCACACCAGCAAGACACCGTTTGACGTGAGCAAGCTCGACAAGCTGCCGCAAGTGGGCATCGTCTACAGCTACGCCAACGCCACCGACTTGCCTGCCAAAGCGATGGTGGATGCCAAGTTCGACGGCATCGTCAGCGCTGGGGTGGGTAACGGCAACCTCTACCACACCCTGTTCGATACCCTGGCTCAGGCGAGCAAAGACGGCATCCGGGTAGTGCGCTCAGCCCGCGTGCCGACCGGCGCCACCACCCTGGATGCCGAGATCGATGATGCCAAGTACGGCTTCGTGGCCTCCGGCACTCTAAACCCGCAGAAGGCGCGGGTGCTGCTGATGCTCTCCCTGACCCAGAGCAAGGATCCGGCCCAGATCCAGCGCTGGTTCCAGCAGTTCTGATAAGGGTTGTCTGAACCATGACAAGCAAGGGCGGGACTTCCCGCCCTTTTCCCTCCTGCAATGCTGCCTCGCCCATTACGCCGTTTGGCGGGGCCATCCCTCCCTTTTCCGGTCATCTTTTTCAGCCACCCCAGAGCGCTGTCATCAAATTAGCGAGCCGGATCACCCGCTTTCACAAGCGCATCGCCGCCAAATTCATTACACTGCCAGCGATCTTATCCACTCAAGGAGTGCTGTTGCTGTATGGAAATATTGATCCTGCTGGGATTGATTTTGCTTAATGGCGTCTTCGCCATGTCAGAAATCGCCATCGTCACCGCACGCAAGGCTCGCCTCGGCAAGCTTGCCTCTGAAGGCAACCGCTCCGCCGCCATTGCCCTCAAACTGGGCGAAGACCCGACCCATTTTCTCTCTGCCGTCCAAATCGGCATTACCAGCATAGGTTTGCTCAACGGTATCTACGGCGAATCCCTGCTGGCCCAGCCCTTCTCCCTCTGGTTGCAGGAGTGGGGACTATCCCCCAAGAGCAGCGGCCTGATCGCCACCGTCATAGTGGTGGTGGTGGTTACTTACCTCTCCATCGTGGTGGGGGAGCTGGTGCCCAAGCGGCTCGGCCAGCTCAATGCCGAGCGCATCGCCTGTCTGGTCGCGCGCCCCATGCACTGGCTCGCCACCCTGACCCGCCCCTTCGTCTGGCTGCTGTCGGCCTCTACCAATGCCAGCCTGCGGCTGCTGCGGGTCAACCAGAACGGCAGCGCCAACGTTACCGAGGAGGAGATCCACGCCATGCTGGTGGAGGGCTCTGAAGCCGGGGTGATCGAGGATCATGAACACACCATGCTGCGCAACGTCTTCCGTCTCGACGAGCGCAGCCTCTCCTCCCTGATGGTGCCGCGCAGCGATATCCGCTATCTGGATCTGGCGCTGCCGCTGGAGACCAACCTGCAGCGACTGGTGGAGTATCGCCACAGCTATTTTCCGGTCTGCGACGGCAACCTGTCAGAATTGGTGGGTATCATCAATGTCAGCAAGGTGCTGCACGCCTATATCAAGGGGGAGCCCATCGATCTGGCTGCCCTGACCCAGGAGGGCAGCCTGCTGCCCGAGACTCTCAACGGCGTCGAGCTGCTCAACCACTTCCGCACCCACAGCGAACAGATGGCGCTGGTGGTTGACGAATATGGCGAGCTGCAGGGGCTGGTCACCCAGCAGGATCTGCTGGAGGCGCTGGCGGGGGATTTCCAGCAGGAGGATGGCGAGGACAACTGGGCCTTCCGGCGCGCCGACGGCAGCTGGCTACTCGATGGCCTGATCCCGCTGCCCGAGTTGAAGGACTGTCTGAAGTTGGTTCGTCTGCCAGAAGAAGAAAAACATCACTATCACACCCTCGGAGGGCTTATCATGCTGCTCCTTGGTCGTGTTCCACAAACCGGAGACCTGGTGACACTGGAACAGTGGCAACTGGAAATTGTTGACATGGATGGCCTGCGCATCGACAAGGTGCTCGCCATGCCCTTGACCGATCAACCCAGCTAACCTGCGGAGTTTGCAAGTATGGAGCAGTTTTACCAACTGGCTCACGCCTTTATGAATCACGATCTGAACACACTTTCCGATCCCAAGATGGCCTTCATGATCTGTGGTGTGATTCTGACGTTTCTGGTACTGGAAAACGGATTCATCCCTACCGCCTTTCTGCCCGGTGACAGCCTGCTGATCCTCACCGGCGTGCTCATCTATCAGGATGTATTGTCTCTCGGGGTGATCCCGCTGTTAATCATGGCTACCTTTGTCGGCACCTGGCTCGGTTACATGCAGGGGCGCTTCCTTGGCCACACCCAGCTCTACCATCGGCTGATGTCCCACGTGGAAGAGCGACACCAGCAGAAGGTCTACCACCTGCTGGACAAGTACGGGATCATCACCCTGATCACCGCGCGCTATATCGCCTTCGTGCGCACCGCCTACCCCTACATCGTGGGTGCCACCGAACTGCCGCAGGGGCGCTTTCTCATCGTCAATCTGATCAGCTCCATCATGTGGATCTGCCCGTTGGTCGGGTTTGGCTACTACCTGAGCCACACCAAGCTGGCCGCCGAATACCAGACCCAGTTCTTCAATATCATCATCTATCTGCCGGTGGCCCTGCTGGTGGGTGGCATGGTGGCGCTGGTCTGGCGCTGGATCAGCAAACGCAGGGCCGCGCAGCCGCGGGATTGACCCCTCGCCCAACGCCCGACCAGAAAGCCCTCGCCAGAGGGCTTTTTTGATCGCCAATTTCGCGCAAATAGCAGAAATAGTCCCGCTCGGCCCTTGTAAAGCCGGGGTAAAAATGAGTGAATCTAGCGCCTTTTTTTGGATGGGAACGGAGTCGGTTGTATGTGGTGTCGGATTCGCGCAGCAGCGCTGGTTGTCGGGTTGATGGGAATACTGGGATTGCCTGCGGTCAGCGCGGCACCCAACCCTGCCAAACTGGAAGTACGCTCGAGCAGCGCCCTGGTCGTGGATGTAAAAACGGGCAAGACGCTCTACCAGAAGAATGCCACCAAGGTGCGTCCCATCGCCTCCCTCACCAAACTGATGACAGCGCTGGTGGTGCTGGATGCCAAGCAGAATCTCAACCAGACCATCACGGTCGATAAGAACGATCTGGATCGGGTCAAACACACCCACTCCCGCATCCGCATGGGCACCAAGGTGACCCGCCGCGACGCCCTGCATCTGGCGCTGATGTCCTCCGAAAACCGGATGGCCTCGGCACTGGCGCGTCACTATCCGGGCGGTCGCAGCGCCTTCGTGCGAGCCATGAACAACAAGGCCAGACAGCTGGGTATGCGTAATACCCACTTCTACGACTCCACCGGCCTCTCCACCCGCAACGTCTCTACCGCCCAGGATCTCGGCAAGCTGGCTGCCGCCGCCTACCGTCAGCCGCTGATCCGTCAGTTCACTCAGGATGAGAACCGGGAGATGCGCTTCAGCGCCCCCGCCTACAGCCTGATGTTCAACAACACCAACCCGCTGGTGAAAAACCCGGATTGGGACGTGCGCCTCTCCAAAACCGGCTTCACTGACGAAGCGGGGCGCTGTCTGGTGATGCGCGCCAAACCGGACAGCCGCGAGCTCGCCATCGTGCTGCTCAACTCGGTGGGCAAACGCACCCCCATCGGCGATGCCAACCGCATTCGCAAATGGCTGAAAAGCTGAGTCAATATCTCGACACAAAAGGATGCTGCGGCATCCTTTTTTATTGCCTGCAGAACGCCTCTGCAGGCCTTGCAGGATGTTGATAGCCAAACCCTGAGTAATGAGCTGCGCGCAGTCCCCACAGCAACAGCAGGCATACAGCCCGCTTGCAGATGAGGCAAAGGCTTGTTCCGTTCAGAAGAACGCGGCTCAATAACAGAAGAGGTATAAAAGAGGACAAGAACAGACAGGCAGGAGGGTGACCCGGCCGCCACAGCGAACGCGGATCCACACGACAGGGGTAAATATCGCTCATAAAAAAACAGCCCCGACCGACGTCGAGGCTGTCTGTATGGTGCGCCCGAGAGGATTCGAACCTCTGACCACCTGGTTCGTAGCCAGGTACTCTATCCAGCTGAGCTACGGGCGCTCATAAACTTTTGATACTGCTCGAAAAATGGTGCGCCCGAGAGGATTCGAACCTCTGACCACCTGGTTCGTAGCCAGGTACTCTATCCAGCTGAGCTACGGGCGCTCACAAACTTTTGGTACTGCTTGAAAAATGGTGCGCCCGAGAGGATTCGAACCTCTGACCACCTGGTTCGTAGCCAGGTACTCTATCCAGCTGAGCTACGGGCGCTCATAAATCGTTGAGTCGTTTTAAATGGTGCGCCCGAGAGGATTCGAACCTCTGACCACCTGGTTCGTAGCCAGGTACTCTATCCAGCTGAGCTACGGGCGCCCTGTTTTAAAACGATAAAAAAAGCTTACTTATCAGTAAGCCTTTTCCAAAGTGTCGACTTGCTTATGGTCAACACATGACTCTTGCTTGAGTCGTAATATGGTGCGCCCGAGAGGATTCGAACCTCTGACCACCTGGTTCGTAGCCAGGTACTCTATCCAGCTGAGCTACGGGCGCAAATGGCGGAGAAGGGGGGATTCGAACCCCCGATGCGGGTATAAGCCGCATACTCCCTTAGCAGGGGAGCGCCTTCAGCCTCTCGGCCACCTCTCCGTTTGCGGGGCTGATAATACTTCACAGGGATTTTTAGTCAAACACTTTTTTGGAGAAAAAAGTGCGTTCGCTCAGCATTTGGTCAAAGCGTGGAATATTCAAACAATATCGGCACTTATCCCGCAGTTTCGCGCCCTGCAGGGCAATTTCAGGGGGCCGGAAAAACAAAAGGCGACACATGAGGTGTCGCCTTGTCACAGCCATGAAAGTGGCTTAGAAGCCCGGTTGGCCCGGAACTTTCTCGGCCTGGATGCGCTGGTAGATCTCTTCGCGGTGCACGGAGACCTCTTTCGGCGCGTTAACACCGATACGGACCTGGTTGCCTTTAACGCCCAGTACGGTGACAGTCACTTCATCACCAATCATCAGGGTTTCCCCAACACGACGAGTCAAAATAAGCATTCGCTTGCTCCTGTATCCTGTTTTGTTTTTATATCGATATGCGACATTATCTAACAAAGATACCGATATGGTAAATGGTTGAAACTAAATCAATCAGAGATTGTTAGCCCAAGGGCTGCTCTTGCGGTGCCTGATCCAACCCGAAAGCAGCGTGCAGGGCTCGCACCGCCAGCTCCAGATACTTCTCGTCAATCACCACAGAGATTTTGATTTCAGAGGTCGAGATCAACTGCATGTTGATCCCCTCCTCGCCCAATACCTTGAACATGGTGCGCGCAACACCGGGATGGTTCCACATGCCGACACCGACAATGGAAACCTTGGCAATTTCGCCATTGCCCTGCACGCAGGAGGCGCCAAGTTCGGTGGCGGTCTCCTCCAGCAGTGCCCGGGCGCGGCGATAGTCGTCACGATTCACCGTGAAGGTGAAGTCGGCGGTGCCATCTCCCAGGGTGTTCTGCACAATCATGTCGACATCAATGTTGGCGTCGCTGATCGGATTCAGGATCTGCGCGGCAACGGTTGGTCTGTCCGGCACGCCCAGAATGGTCAGGCTGGCCTCGTTGCGGTTAAAAGCGATCCCGGATACCAGGGGAGCTTCCATCCTATCACCTCCATATGTGATTAAGGTTCCCTCTCCATCGATAAAGCTCGACAGCACCCGCAGCGGGACGCGGTACTTGCCCGCAAACTCCACCGAGCGGATCTGTAGCACCTTGGCGCCGAGACTGGCCATCTCCAGCATCTCCTCGAAGGTGATGGTGTCGAGACGACGCGCCTTGGGTTCGATGCGCGGATCCGTGGTGTATACCCCATCCACATCGGTAAAGATCTGGCACTCATCGGCCTTGATGGCCGCCGCCACGGCAACCGCCGTGGTATCCGAACCGCCGCGGCCCAGAGTCGTGATGGCGTTATGCTCGTCACGGCCCTGGAAACCGGCGATCACCACCACCTTGCCCGCAGCCAGTTCGGCATGAACCAGCTCGGTGTCGATGTGGGTGATGCGCGCCTTGCCATAGGCGGAATCGGTGTGAATCCGTACCTGATCACCGGTCATCGAGACCGCAGGACAACCGCGTTTGTTCAACGCGATCGCCAGCAGCGCTATGGTGACCTGCTCACCGGTGGAGACCAGTACATCCATCTCCCGCCGGTTGGCATCAGGATCCAGCTGCTGGGCCATGCCCAGCAACCGGTTGGTTTCGCCCGACATGGCGGAGACAACCACCACCACGTCGTGTCCCTGGGCGCGGGTCTGCTCGACCCGCTCAGCTACCGCCTCGATCCGCTCCAGTGTGCCGACCGAGGTGCCGCCGTACTTCTGTACATAGAGTGCCACAGATCACCTCGCCCGATTACAGGCGCTCTTCCAGCCAGGAGTGAACGGATTGCAGCGCTGCCGGCACCGCCTCAGGCTGGGTACCACCCGCCTGTGCCATGTCCGGACGGCCACCGCCCTTGCCACCCACCTGCTGGGCAACCAGATTGACCAGCTCACCGGCCTTGACCTTGCCGGTCAGGTCGTTGGTGACACCGGCGATCAGGTTGACCTTGCCGTCGGCACAGGTTGCCAGCAACACAACACCGGACTTCATCTGGTTCTTCAGCTCGTCCAGCATGCCGCGCAGGGATTTCGGATCGGCCCCTTCCAGCGCTGCAACCAGCACCTTCTGACCGTTGATCTCGATCACCTGACCCAGCAGGTCGTTACCGGCCTGAGCGGCCAGTTTGGCCTTGAGCTGCTCCAGCTCGCGCTCCATCATCTTGGCCTTGTCCAGCATCTGGCGAACCTTGTCGGCGATGCAGAACTGGTCGCCTTTCACCAGGGCAGCAGCCTCTTCGATCTGCTCGCCAACCTGATGCATGAAGTCGATGGCCGCTTTGCCGGTCACCGCTTCGATACGGCGCACGCCAGCAGCGATACCGCTCTCGGCGATGATCTTGAAGAAGCCAATATCACCGGTGCGCTTGGCGTGAGTACCGCCGCACAGTTCGGTGGAGTAGTCGCCCATGCGCACCACGCGCACGTCGTCTTCATATTTCTCACCAAACAGCGCCATGGCACCGGCGGACTTGGCCGCTTCCAGATCCATCAGCTGGGTGGTGATTTCGTGGTTGGCGCGGATCTGGTTGTTGACCAGCTCCTCGACCCGGCGAATGGTCGCCATGGTCAGCCCCTCGAAGTGGGAGAAGTCGAAACGCATGCGCTCGGCCCCAACCAGAGAACCTTTCTGGGTGACATGCTCGCCCAGTGCCTGACGCAGGGCAGCGTGCAGCAGGTGAGTCACGGAGTGGTTCAGGGCGATGGCCTGACGACGGTCAGCGTCAACCACGGCTTCCACTTCGGCGCCCTTCTCCAGGGTGCCCAGCTCCATGTAGCCCTTGTGGATGATCGCCTTGCCCGCTTTCAGGGTGTCGGTCACGGCAAAGATGCCGTCGTCCACTTTCAGGGTACCGCTGTCGCCAATCTGGCCGCCGGACTCGGCGTAGAAGGGGGTCTCTTCCAGCACGATGACCGCTTCGTCACCGGCGATAAGACCGCTCACCTCTTCCACACCCTTGTAGATACCGACCACGCGGGTACGCTCGGTGAGGGTCTTGTAACCGGTGAAGGGGGTCTCGAAGTCGAGCTTGAGCATCTCGTTGTAGTTCACGCCGAAGCTGGACGCTTCCTTGGCACGAGCACGCTGCTTCTCCATCTCGACCTTGAAGCCCTCTTCGTCGATGCCGATCTCGCGCTCGCGCACCACGTCGGCAGTCAGGTCGGCCGGGAAGCCGTAAGTGTCATAGAGCTTGAACACCACTTCGCCCGGAATAACCTTGGCATCGCCCAGGTTGGCCAGAGCGTCTTCCAGCAGCAGCAGACCGCGATCCAGAGTGCGGACGAACTGCTCCTCTTCGATGCGCAGCACGCGCTCGACCAGCGGCAGCTGGGCGATCAGCTCGGCAGCGACATCCTTCATCTGCACTGCCAGCTCGGCAGCCAGTTTGTAGAAGAAGACATCGGTAGCGCCCAGCTTGCGACCGTGACGCACGGCGCGGCGGATGATGCGGCGCAGCACATAGCCACGGCCTTCGTTGGACGGCATCACGCCATCTGCCACCAGGAAGGCGCAGGAGCGGATATGGTCAGCGATGACGCGCAGAGACTGGTTGCTCAGATCGGTAGTACCGACAATCTCGGCCGCTTTCTTGATCAGCGCCTGGAAGATGTCGATTTCGTAGTTGGAGTGGACACCCTGCATGATGGCGGAGATACGCTCCAGCCCCATGCCAGTATCCACGGACGGACGCGGCAGCGGCTCCATGGTGCCGTCAGCCTGACGGTTGAACTGCATGAAGACCACGTTCCAGATCTCGATGAAACGGTCGCCATCCTCTTCCGGTGAACCGGGACGGCCACCCCAGATGTGATCGCCGTGATCGTAGAAGATCTCGGTGCAGGGACCGCACGGACCGGTATCGCCCATCGCCCAGAAGTTGTCGGAGGCGTACGGAGCGCCCTTGTTGTCACCGATGCGCACGATGCGATCAGCCGGCACACCGACCTCTTTTTCCCAGATGTCGAAAGCTTCATCGTCAGTCGCGTAGACGGTCACCAGCAGGCGCTCTTTCGGCAGTTGCAGCACCTCGGTCAGGAAGCCCCATGCAAACTTGATGGCATCCTGCTTGAAGTAGTCACCGAAGCTGAAGTTGCCCAGCATTTCGAAGAAGGTGTGGTGACGAGCGGTATAGCCGACGTTTTCCAGATCGTTGTGCTTACCACCGGCACGCACGCAACGCTGGGAAGTCGTCGCGCGATTGTAGGCACGCTTGTCTGCGCCAAGGAACACGTCCTTGAACTGGTTCATACCCGCGTTGGTAAACAACAGGGTCGGGTCGTTATGCGGTACCAGCGAGCTGGAGGAGACAACCTGGTGCCCCTGGGAACGGAAATACTCGAGAAACGCAGCGCGAATCTCTGACGTGGACATATACATGGAAAATCCTGCTTGATTCGAATACGGACTTTTAACCGCATTAATGTAAGTTTTCTGCGGGGTAAAGTAAAACGGACAGGGCCACCACGGGCGAAAAAGCGCACATAAACGGGCCAGATAAGAGCGCCGCTGCCCACAGTGGCTTTTTTCACTGTCGAGAGGCAAAAAAGCAGCGCATAAAGAGGGATGAGATGAACAAAAGGCCGCTTTTTCGGGATTGTGCGCGCAAGCTACTGAACGGGCAGGAAAAACCTGCCATAAGGAGAGGTGAAACGACGTTTGCCACGCAGTGGCGTTACTCCTCCCGCTCCTGCAGGGCAGAGATAGCGTAACGTGCCTGATCCTGGGTAAAGCCGCGCCCCAGCAGATACTTGAGCCACTTCATCCGCAGCTTGAAATCCGCCAGATCGGCCACCCGGGCGCGCCGTTCGAGCAGGGCAAACGCCAGTTCGAACCAGTCCAGCTCCGGCTGATCGAACGCGGCATCAATCTGCATATCGTCGAGCCCCTTGCGGCGCAGATCGAAGCGGATCTTGATGGGGCCATGGCCCTTGGCGGCACCGGCACGTACAGCCATACCGCCGTAACGTTCGTCATTGACCCAGTTGTAACCGCGGCAGTAGTCGACCACCGCCTCGATCACCTCTTCATTGAAGCCCTGCTGGCGCAGCCGGTTGGCCAGCTCTGACTCGGCACTCTCGCGACGGGCCAGACTGCGCATGGCATAAGCACGGGCAGCGGCCAGCTGCTCGGCAAAGGTCGGTTCGGCAGGCTCGACCGGTTCGGTAACGGATTCATCAACCATCATAAATAACAAGGCCGGGTATCAACCCGGCCTTCCTTTGTTCCTTATTCGAACTCTTGTTCGCTTTCGGCATCGAACTCGTCTGCCTCAACCGGAGCAGCCTTGTCATCGACAGGCACTGTGCCGGAGAGCAGCAGCTCGCGTAGACGAGCCTCCACTTCACCAGCCATCACCTTGTTCTCGGCGAACAGCTTCATCACGTTGGCCTTGCCCTGACCGATCTTCTCGCCGTTGTAGCTGTACCAGGCACCGGCCTTGTCGATCAGCTTGTGCTTGACGCCGAGATCCACCAGCTCACCCTCTTTGGAGATACCGGCACCGTAGAAGATCTGGAATTCAGCCTGCTTGAAGGGCGGGGCAACCTTGTTCTTGACCACTTTAACGCGGGTCTCGTTACCGACCACTTCGTCGCCTTCCTTGATGGCGCCGATACGACGGATATCCAGACGCACGGAGGCGTAGAACTTGAGCGCGTTACCACCAGTGGTAGTCTCCGGGCTACCGAACATGACGCCGATCTTCATCCGGATCTGGTTGATGAAGATGCACAGGCAGTTGGCGTTCTTGATGTTGGCAGTCAGCTTGCGCAGTGCCTGGGACATCAGACGGGCCTGCAGGCCAACGTGGGAGTCACCCATCTCGCCTTCAATTTCCGCTTTCGGGGTCAGGGCTGCCACGGAGTCGACGATAATGACGTCAACCGCGTTGGAGCGAACCAGCATGTCGCAGATCTCCAGCGCCTGTTCACCGGTATCCGGTTGGGAAATGAGCAGGTCGTCGACGTTGACGCCCAGCTTGGCAGCATAGATGGGGTCGAGGGCGTGTTCCGCATCGACGAAGGCACAGGTTTTGCCCTTCTTCTGGGCTTCCGCGATCACCTGCAGGGTGAGGGTGGTTTTACCGGAAGATTCCGGGCC
Organism: Aeromonas sp. R4-2; assembly: GCF_040908295.1. NCBI lineage: Bacteria > Pseudomonadati > Pseudomonadota > Gammaproteobacteria > Aeromonadales > Aeromonadaceae > Aeromonas > Aeromonas sp. R4-2. The sequence goes on from NZ_JBFODL010000013.1 coordinate 23,999, forward strand.
GTAGATTTCGACGATACGGCCACACGGCAGACCGCCAATGCCCAGCGCCACGTCCAGCGAGAGGGAACCGGTAGAGATGGCTTCTATATCCATGGTCTTGCTGTCGCCCAGACGCATGATGGAACCTTTGCCGAACTGCTTTTCAATCTGACCCAGCGCAGCCGCCAGTGCCTTCTGTTTGTTCTGATCCATGCCAATCTCCGCTGGAAATCGTGAGTAAGAAGTGAAGTTGGGCTAAGTATACTGTCTATTCATACAGTATCAAGCCCAATTTATCTAAGCAGGGCCAACAGACCCGACAAGGCCTGTCTCACCGCCTGCTGGCGCACCTGTCGGCGATCCCCGTCGAAGCGGGCGAGCAGGGAGTGGTGACGGCCGTTGCGGTCGGTCCAGGCGAACCAGACGGTGCCTACCGGCTTGCCCTCGGTGGCGCCGCCGGGGCCGGCGATGCCACTGATAGCAACGCTGATGGAGGCAGACGAGTGCGCCAGCGCGCCGCGGGCCATCTCCAGCACCACGGCTTCACTCACCGCACCGTGCTGTTCAAGGCTATCGCTGCTCACCCCTAACATCTGCTGCTTGGCCTCGTTGGTGTAGGTGACAAATCCGCGATCGAACCAGCCGGAGCTGCCCGCGATGTCGGTGATGGCGCTGGCCACCCCGCCGCCGGTACAGGATTCGGCGGTCGTCGCCAGCCAGCCCCGCTGACCGAGGGCCCGTCCCAGCTCGATGGCAAGGTGCTCTATCTCTGCATCCAGTTTCATCACGACTCCTTCTGATCCGCTCAAGAGGCACATTATGCGATCCCGCTAGCGCCGCCCGCAACCACGGCTGACCGCCCTTGCCTGCCGCAATGTGCGGTGCCGCACCTGTGTCATGCCTTCAATAGTGCAGAACAACCGCGCCCGGAACACCCGCTCCCCCGTCGCAGCGCTTATGTGTAGAATGGCGCCATCAAGCTCAAGGCTCATCACCGCAGACATTGGCCCGCAGAGGCCCCTTCTGGAACAGAACATGACCGCACAACACCAAGCCAGCGGCGCCACAAGCTCCGCTCCCGGCGCCAATCTGAGCGCCCACACGCCCATGATGCAGCAGTACCTCGGCCTCAAGGCCGAGAACCCGGAGATCCTGCTGTTCTACCGGATGGGCGACTTCTACGAGCTGTTCTATGACGATGCCCGCAAGGCCTCCCAGCTGCTCGATATCTCCCTGACCAAGCGCGGCCAGTCGGCCGGCAGCCCCATCCCGATGGCGGGTGTTCCCTATCACGCCATCGAGGGCTATCTGGCCAAGCTGGTGCAGCTTGGCGAATCCGCCGCCATCTGCGAGCAGGTGGGGGATCCCGCCACCAGCAAGGGGCCGGTGGAGCGCAAGGTTATTCGCATCATCACCCCGGGCACCGTCTCCGACGAGGCGCTGCTCAGCGAGCGACAGGACAACCTGATCGCCGCCGTCTACCACGATGGCCGCCGCTTCGGCTATGGCACCATGGACATCGGCTCCGGCCGCTTCTTCATCAACCAGTTCGAGAAAGAAGAGACCCTGCTGGCAGAGCTGCAGCGCACCAATCCGGCCGAACTGCTCTACCCGGAATCCTTCGAGTTTCTGCACCATATCGAGGGCCGCCGCGGCCTGCGTCGCCGCCCGGAGTGGGAGTTCGAGCTGGGCACCGCTCGCAAGCTGCTCTGCCAGCAGTTCGGCACCCAGGATCTGGTGGGCTTTGGCGTCGACAAGAGCGAAACCGCCCTGTGCGCCGCTGGCTGCCTGATGCAGTACGTCAAGGACACCCAACGTACCGCCCTGCCCCACATCCGCAACGTGCGCCTCGAGCAGCCGGATCACGCGGTCATCATGGATGCCGCCACCCGCCGCAATCTGGAGCTGACCCAGAATCTGGCTGGTGGCTATGAAAATACCCTGGCCGAGGTGCTGGATCGCACCGCCACCCCCATGGGCAGCCGGCTGCTCAAGCGCTGGATCCACCAGCCGATCCGCGATCGGGTGATCCTGAAAGGTCGCCAGAGCACCATCAAGGAGCTCATTGAGCAGAACCTCTACGACGAGTTGGGCAACCTGCTGCGTCAGGTGGGTGATGTGGAGCGGGTGCTGGCCCGTCTCGCCCTGCGCTCGGCCCGTCCTCGCGACCTCACCCGCCTGCGTCAGGCCTTCGCCCAGTTGCCCGAGCTACAGCGCCTGCTGGCGGACAACGAGCACGAAGCGGTCCAACAGCTGGCCGAGCGGGCCAGCACCTTCCCCGAGCTGCTCGACCTGCTGGAGCGCGCGGTGATGGAGGTGCCGCCGGTGCTGATCCGCGATGGTGGCGTCATCCGTGACGGCTTCAATCAGGAGCTGGACGAGCTACGGGATCTCGCCAACGGCGCCACCGCCAGCCTCGCCCGCATCGAAGAGCGGGAGAAGCTGCTGACCGGCATCAACACCCTCAAGGTGGGTTACAACAAGGTGCACGGCTTCTATATCGAGGTGAGCCGCGCCAACAGCCATCTGGTGCCGGCCCACTACATCCGCCGTCAAACCCTCAAGAACAACGAACGCTACATCATCGATGAGCTGAAGAAGTACGAGGACAAGGTACTCACCGCCCAGTCCCAGGCGCTTGCGCTGGAGAAACGGCTCTACGAAGAGCTGCTCGATGCCCTGCTGCCCCACCTCGGCGATCTGCAGGATTCTGCCGCCGCACTGGCGGAGCTGGACGTGCTGGCCAACCTGGCCGAGCGGGCCGAGACCCTCGACTACCGCTGCCCCACCCTCATTGACGAAGATCAGATCCTGATCGAGGCGGGCCGCCATCCGGTGGTTGAGCAGGTGATGACAGACCCCTTTATCGCCAACCCCATCAGGCTGGAGCGGGAGCGGCGGATGCTGATCATCACCGGCCCCAACATGGGCGGTAAATCGACCTACATGCGCCAGACCGCGCTGATCGTGCTGCTGGCCCATATCGGTGCCTTCGTCCCCGCCGACAGCGCCCGCATCGGCCCCATCGACCGCATCTTCACCCGCATCGGGGCATCGGATGATCTCGCCTCCGGCCGATCCACCTTTATGGTGGAGATGACCGAGACCGCCAACATCCTCAACAACGCCACCGCCCGCAGTCTGGTGCTGATGGACGAAATTGGCCGCGGCACCAGCACCTACGACGGCCTCTCGCTGGCGTGGGCCTGCGCCGAGCAGCTGGCGAGCAAGATTGGCGCCTACACCCTGTTTGCCACCCACTACTTCGAGCTGACCCGCTTGCCGGAGCTGATGAGCGGGCTGGCCAACGTCCACCTGGATGCGGTGGAGCACGGCGACACCATCGCCTTCATGCATGCGGTGCAGGAGGGGGCGGCCAGCCGCTCCTACGGTCTGCAAGTGGCGGCGCTGGCGGGGGTACCCAAATCGGTGATCCAGCAGGCCCGTCACAAACTGCACGAGCTGGAGAGTGCCACCCCGGTCGCCGCAGGTGAAAGCCGCCCGGCTCCGGTGACTCTCGCCCCGCAGCCTCATCCGGTGGTGGAAGAGCTGGAAGCGGTGCGCCCGGACGAGCTCACCCCCCGTCAGGCACTGGACCTGCTCTATCGCCTCAAGCAGATGCTGTAATCAACGACTGCCGCACAAGCATGCAAAAGGGGAACCGCGAGGTTCCCCTTTTTATGTTCAGCGCATCATATTCAGCACCCGGCAAACCAGTCAGGCCACCGCTCGCGCCTCTCCACGGGCCCGCAGCAGGCTCTGGCGCCCCTGCCAGTAACCCTGCAGATAGCCGGACTCCAGCTTGACCGGATCCTGGGTAAAACGGGAAACCATGAAATCGGCCGGTGGCGCGATCACCTCGATCTCGCAATCGGCAGGGGGATTGGCGATGAAATCGAGCGCCCGGTTGTAGGCGCGATCCCGCTCCAGCATGGCTTGCGCCAGCGCAGGCTGGGTTTTCAGCAAGGCTTTGACCATCCAGCAGAAACGGGCCGGCTTCTTGCGATATCCCCAGGGCTCCGACAGCACCACCGTCATCCGCCGCGCCCCGCGCCGATAGGCCTCGATCACCGGAATGGAATCGCTGATGCCGCCATCGGCCATCGGGCGACCATCGACGCAGGGGGTATCGTGCTGCACCACCGGCAGGGCGCAGGTAGCGGTCAGCACCTCATCCATGTTGTCGGGCCGCACCGGCAGATAGATGGCCTTGCCGCTCGCCACATCGGTCGCCACCGCGTAGAAGGGAATGTCGCGGGCGCAGAAGGTGTCGAGATCGAGCGGGAAGCGATGGCGACTGGCTTGCCACAGCCAGCCGATGTCCACCAGATCGCCCCCTTTGACGAAACGCAGGGGATCGAGAAACCGGGAGCTGCAAGCCAGCTCGGTGATGATGTGGTGACTGCGGCGCGGCTGCTCGCTCAGATAGGAGACCAGATTGGTGGCACCGGCCGAGACGCCCATGACGAAATCGAACGGGTAGTGGTGACTTTCGACAAACGCATCGAGCACGCCGCTGGCAAAGATGCCGCGCATCGCGCCCCCTTCGACAATCAGGGCGCAAGAGTGGGGATTAAACATAACAAGGCTCCGTCAGCTGTAATACCTGCCGGGATCGATCCCGGCCCAGTGATGGACGCCTTCATGCAGAACATCAAGACGCCGCAGCAGGACGATTCAGGCTCACTCACACAAGCCAGAAGCGGGCAGGAGCAAACCTGAACCGTGAAGCGACCCCCAGTATATGCAGCGCACCAACCTTCAAAAAATGAATTTAAATAATAAAAAACATGCCTTTTTGGCATGACTTGGTTCATCAGCAGAGACGGCCCTTTATCCGGGAACAGCACCATCAGGATCAAGGCAGCCCGGGCCCGAACGTCCCGTCGACGGGGTTGTAGTGGTAGGCCCGATAATCAAAATCCACCTTATCCAAGCGCGGATTGGCCAACTCGAACAACAGGCGTCTGGGGAGCTGTGCCTGATCGAGGGAAGGTTTGAAGTGGCGCAGCCAGAGCTGTTGCAGCGAGCCATCCCGCCACGCCAGCTTGAGCCCGACCGAGATGCGGCGGATGGCGGCCTGATTATCCTTGTGGGTGTAGAAGAGGTGGAGGAAGGGATAGTGCAGCGCCACTCGCCGATCCACGGTGAGGCCGGGCAGATCACTGTGCTGCTCCTGCTCGATAAAGAGCTCGTTGGCCCCGCGGCAGAAGAGGTCGATGCGACCGCGAGCCACCAGCTTGAACAGCCGCTCGTAACCGTCGATCTCCTGCACCTTGAAACCCCCATGACGCAGGATCTCAGCATCCTGCCAGCCACGCCCCTGCCCGTGCAGAAATTGCTGCAGCTCGGCCAGGGTATTGACCCTTGCCACCGCATCGGCCTGCTGCGGACTGACAAAGCAGATGCGATAACCGAGGATGCCCAGCTCCACCGGAAAACGGACGTAATCCAGCGCTCCGCTCTCTGCGGCCGGACGCAGACTGTCGGCCACAAACAGATTGGGGTATTGCTGAGTCTGCACAATCTGTCGCATCCGGATACGGTTCATCGGCGGCGCGGTTCGCAGCTCGTAGTCACCGAAGCTGTCGCGGGTCTTCTCCAGCGCCAGCTGCAACAGATCGCGAAAATAGAGGGTACGCAAGTCCCGATCGCTCTCGGGGCTGATGTGAGTGATGACGTCGCTCGCCCGTAGGGGAGTGGCAAGGAGGGAAAGGCTGCACAGCAGCAAGCAGGAAGCGAGGCGATGAAAGGTCATACTGCTCATCCCGGAAATACAGGCTCACTAGAGTGTAGCGCCGGGACGAGCCGCCTTCTAAAGGGAAGCCAGGCCTACCAGAACATCCGGCCCAGCAGGGGCGCCAGCAGCACGGTCACCATACCGGCGATCATCATCACCATGCTGGAGACCACTCCCTCCTCATTACCCATCTGATAGGCCCTGGCGGTGCCGGCACCGTGGGCCGAGGCGCCAAAGCCCGCCCCCTTGCCGAGGCGACTGCGAATGGCCAGCACGGTCAGCACGCTCTCCCCCACCGCCATACCAATCACCCCGGTCAGCACCACAAACAGCGCAGTGAGATCGCTCTGACCGCCGATGGCGCGGGTCGCCTCCACCGCAAACGGCGTGGTGATGGAGCGCATCGCCAGACTGCGTTGCAGCATGTCGGAGAGATCCAGCCAGCGAGCCAGCAGCACGGTACTCCCCACCGCCATGATGACGGAAGCAACCACCCCGACCGACAGCGACAACCAGTGGCGGCGGATGAGCTGGCGGTTCTCGTAGACCGGCACCGCGAAGGCGACGGTCGCCGGGCCCAGCAGCCAGAGCAGCCAGTGGGATTCCGCCATGTAATCCTGATAGGGGATGTGGAACAGCAGCACCACGGCCACCAGCAGGGTCGGCGCCAGCAGCAGCGGCATCAGCGGCAGAATGCGTTTCTTGCCGTAGAGCCATTTGCTGGCGTAGTAGAAGAGCAGGGTAAGGGCGAAACAGATCAGCCCGAGCAGGGTATCAGACATGACGACGACTCCGGCGGGCCAGTTTCAGTTCGAGGCGGTAGACCCGGTCTACCACCAGCGCGGTAGTGCCGAGCACCAGCGTGGTGCTCACCAGCAGCACCACCATGATGCGCCACCCCTCTTGCAGCAGCAGATCCTGATAGTTGACCACCGCCACCACGGCGGGCACGAAGAAGAGCAGCATCTCGGCCAGCAGCCAGCGAGCACCCGCGCTGAACCACTCGGCCTTAACCACCCCGAGCAGGATGCAGGCCAGCAGCAGCAACATGCCGGTGAGATTGGCGGGCAGCGGCAGATGGAGGGTACGCACCGCGGTATCGGCCAGCAGCCAGATGGCTGCCAGCAACACAATCTGGAAGGGAGTCTGTAACCAGCGCAAGCAGAGGGCTTTCATGATCATCGTCTTTCTGTGAACCAGCTCACAGTATAGAGTTGAGCAAAACCTGCCAGAAATGAATTAAAATTATCAAATTCATGCCACATAGGCATACTTCCATCCCGTACCCGCCAACACGAGTCGAGAGAGTCCATGGATATTCGCGCCCTGCGCTATTTTGTCGAACTGGTGCGGGAAAAGAGCTTCACCCGCGCCTCTGAAAAGCTGTTCGTCACCCAGCCCACCATCAGCAAGATGATCCGCAATATCGAAGAGGAGTTGGGCCAACCCCTGCTCAACCGGGAAGGGCGCCGCTTCACCCTGACCGACAGCGGCCAGGTGCTGTTCAACCGGGCCCAGACCATATTGGCGGAGATGCAACAGCTGGAGGCCGAACTGGCGGATCTGCAGAGCCTGCAACATGGTCGCCTCACCCTCGGCATTCCCCCCATGGTGGGTCACGTCTATGCGGACCTGATCCGCGCCTACCGCAGCCGCTATCCCAAGGTGGAGCTGACACTGGTGGAGTACGGCGGTCGCCGCATCGAACAGGCGGTGCTGGAGGGGGAGCTGGATCTCGCCATCACCATGCTGCCGACCAAAGAGGGGGGGGCCCTCAGCGCGCTGGAGCTGGATCAATACCCGATCCGGGTAGTGTTGCCTGATCAACCCCGCTGGCATGGCGATGCGCCGCTGCGGCTGGAATCACTGCAAGATGAGCCCTTCCTGCTCTATACCCAGGCGTTTACCCTGAGCGAGCGACTGGAGCAGGCGTGTCAGGAGGCGGGCTTTGTGCCGCAGGTGGCGGCGCGCAGCAGCCAGTGGGATTTTCTCACCGCCATGGTACGCAGCGGCATGGGGGTCGCCTTCTTGCCGGAGCCGGTCTGCAACCGGCTGACCCCGGATGGTCTGGTGCTGCGACCGCTGGAACCAGAACTTAGCTGGCGACTCGGGGTGATCTGGCCGAGCGAGCGCTATCTCTCCCGCACCGCCGAGGCCTGGCTGGCCCTCTGCCGCCAGCGGCAGGCGCCTCAGTAATCGCCGAAGCGATCGGTTTGCGGATTGTAGAAGTAGGGGCGGTAATCGAAGCTGATCCCGTCGAGGAAGGGGTTATCCAGACGCAACATTCGGCGCTGGGAGAGCTTGGCAAAGGCGATGGCCGGGCCAAAGCTCTTGCGCCACAGCGCCTGTAGCGAGCCATCCTGCCACGCCAGCTGCAACCCCCGCTCGACCCGCTGCAGTGCCTCGCGATTGTTGGGATTGGTGTAGAAAACCCGGGGCAGCGGGTAGTAGATCAACAGCGCGTCATCCACCAGCAGGTCCGTCATCTCCTTGTGGGTCAGCTGCTCGCTGCGCAGCTCGCTCACCCCGCGGCAGAAGAGATCGAAGCGGCCCCGCGCCACCATCTTGAACAGCTTCTCGTACCCCTCCACCTCCACCACCTCCATCCCGGCGTAACGCAGGATATCCACATCCAGCCACCCCTTGCCCTGACCGAAGGTGAACTGGCGCAGCCCCTTGAGGTCAGTCACTTTGCTCACCGCCCCCTTTTGCTGCGGGCTGACAAAACAGATGCGGTAGCTGACGATCCCCAGATGGATGGGAAAACGGACATAGGCGAGCCCCAGATCCTCGCGGGTGCTGCTGTAGCTGTCCATTACAAAGAGGTTGGGATAGCTGTCGAGCTGCATGCTGACCCGCTCGCGCGCCTTGGTCATGGGCGGCGCAGGTTCCAGCAGATAATCGCCAAACTGGTCACGAGTCTTGTCGAGGGCGAGCCGCAGCAGCTCCCGATCATAAGTGGTTCGCGGATCTCGTTCGCTCTCCGGGCTGATATAGGTAAACCGGGTGGCCGCCTGTCCGGTCAGCGACAACATGCAGAGCAGAGCGGCGGCCAGCAGATGCAGGGGTGACATAAACCGCGCCTTGGCTGAAGGGGTACTTTCAGTGTAGCCCCTGAGCGTGGCCGCTCGGCCCTGCCCCGCCCCCACGCTCTCCTCCCCTTTTCGGCCAGTCGCATCCATCAGCCTACTCCCCCACCGGAGGTGTGCTTCTGAGCGATGTTGCATAACGCTGATAGGCAGCAGAGTCGCGCACCTGCTCGATGGCATCCCACACCTGCCGGCTTTGTCGGGGATGGGCCTGATAGAAGCGGTGAGAGAAGACCAGATAGTAGGGCTTCTCCACCAGCACCGGCGACAGCCGCTCGATGCGGGCCTGCAACTCGGGATGAGCCACCAGAATACTGTCGGCCACCTCGGTCTGGATGGCGGTCGCCTGCGCCCGATCCATCACCAGCTTTTTCAACATGATCAGCGGGTCACGGCTGGAGTCATCCACCTCGGCTCCCGCAGCCTGCAACAAGTCGACGATGGAAAATCCGGACTGGGCCGCCACTATGCCATTGACCCTGAGGGTGGAGCCATCCCACTGGCTTTTGCCACCCTTGAGCTGGTAGAGACTGTAACTCTCGGTCAGCAGCCGCTTGGCGGGGTCAGGTTTACCCTCACGCATGGGATAGACCCCCACCTTGGTCGCCCGCTCGACGCTATAGCTCATCTTGATGGCCGCATCCATCTGGCCACTGCTCACCTGAGAGAGGCAGCGCTTCCACGGTAGCGGCGTCAGCACGATCTCGGCATCAAGAGCGGTAGCAACCGCCTTGAGGTGATATTGCACAACCCCCTCCCCCGATTGCAGCAGCCAAGGGTAGGAATCACTGTTTTCAAAGCAGGTACGCAGCGTAAAGGCCGGAGCCGCGCTGCCGGTGGCGGGCAGCAGCAACGCGATAAAGAGCAGGGAGCAGGGAGCAGGGAGCAGGCAGATGCGCGCATGGGCCATATCCTTGGCGGCAATGATCTCTCCCTTACTCTATCAGAGCCTGCGCACCTGATAACTCGGCTCAGGGCAGTGAACCGAAATCATCCGCCAGCGGGTTGTAAAGGTAGGAACGATAGTCAAAACCGCCCTTGGGTAACTGCGGATTGCCGAGCCGGAAAATCTGGCGAGCCCCCAGATTGGCAAACACCAGCGAGGGTTGGAAGTGATGGCGCCAGAGCCGCTTGAGCGAACCATCCTGCCAGGCTAGTTGCAGACCGCGCTCAAGGCGCTCACGCTCCTGAACGTAGCGGGCATTACTGTAGAACACGTGGATCAACGGATAGAAAAGGGCCAGATGGCGATCGACCGTCAAACCGGCCACCTTGCCCTGATGAGATTGCCACTCCGGCAGGATCTCGTTGGCCCCACGACAGAAGAGATCGATGCGCCCTCGTGCCACCATACGAAACAGCGACTCGTAGTTATCCACCTCATGCACAGTCAGCCCGCCGTGGCGCAGGATCGCCGCATCCTGCCAGCCGGTGCCCACCCCTTGAGTGAAGTGGCGCAACTGATCCAGGGTGTTCACCCGCGCCAGCTCGGCAGCACGATCCGAGCCGACAAAACAGACCCGATAGCCGAGGATCCCCATATCGATCGGGAACGGGATCGATGCCACCTGATCCGCCACCGCCTCCCCCTGATAAGGCCAGCTGTCGACAATAAAGAGGGCGTTTTTGCCCTGCTCCTGCACCTCGATCCGCATCCGCGCCTTGTTCATCGGCAGGGAGTCCAGCAACTCGTAGTCGCCATATTCGGGGCGAGTTTTCTCTAGCGCCAGCTGCATCACCTCACGGTAATAACGCATCCGCATATCCTGACTGTTTTCAGGGCTGAGCAGGGTAAAACGGGTGGCAGCCAGCAAGGCAGAGGGGAGGGATAAACAGAGGCAAAGCAACAGAAGTCGGTACATCATGGCTGAACTCATACAACGGGGTTCACCCATTATAGACTGGCACGCACCCCGTTGAGCACAGGGCACGCGCCCGCTCACAGGTGGGGCTATCCGGGCCGCCACAGGCCCGGAGGACAGGTTCACAACGTGCCCGGCACTACTCTTCGCCGATGGGAGCGGCGATCCACTTCATCAGCGTCAGCATATCCTGCGGCGCCACCCCGACCGAGAGGCCGCGCTTGCCGCCGCTCACCAGGATCTCGTCAAACTGCAGCGCCGACTCGTCGAGCACGGTGGGCAGCAGTTTCTTCTGGGCCAGCGGGCTGATGCCACCCACCTTGTAACCGGTCAGCTTCTCCGCCTCCGCCGGTTTCATCATCTCCACCTTCTTGAGGCCGGTCGCCTTGGCCAGCTGTTTCAGACTGCACATGCCGGATGAGGGAACGATGGCCACCACCGCCTGCTTGTCGTGATGAGCGACCAGAGTCTTGAACACCTGCGCCTCCGGCATCCCGAGCTGGGTCGCGGCATGCTTGCCGAAATCGTCGTGGGCTTCGCACTCGTAGGGGTAGAGCTTGTGGGGGATCTTGAGCTTCTTCAGCAGGTTGATGGCAGGAGTCATGATGGTTGCCTTGAATCGAATCGCATAAAAACAAGGCCAAATAGTCTGCGCCTCACTCTGGGGTGATGCAAGGGGGGATGGAAGTTGCAAGGACCATTGACTGGCGCCATACCATGCACGCTTGGTGGCGAGCGACCAGAACACTTGACCAAACAGAGTCCAAACGGGTATTGCTTTAACCCTTTAACGCCGCCACAACCCATACCGCAGGAGCCCATATGCAACTCACCCCACCCCAACCACCTCAGGACGATGATGTTGAAGCGCTGCGCATTGGCCTGACGGGCTACAACATAAGCCAGGCAGGCCCTCAACTGTACGAACTTCGGCGCGAGCGGATCGCCAGCTTTATCAAGGATGAAGAGGGCAAGGTACACGGCGGCATCATCGCCGACATCAAGTGGGGCTGGCTGCACGTCGACTGGCTCTGGATCGACGAAAGCATCCGCCGCGATGGCTGGGGTGGCCGCCTGCTGGGCACCATGGAGCAGTACGCCCAAAGCAAGGGCATCAGCAACTACCATCTGGAAACCACCAGTTTTCAGGCTCTCCCCTTCTATCAGAAGCAGGGTTACAAGGTCTTTGGCCAGCTGCCCGATATGCCGCCGGGGCATGTGAGTTATTTTTTGAAGAAGCAAGGCATTTGTAATGAATAAAATTTACAAATACATGAAATTTAGACCTGATTTTTTTAAAAAACCTAGTCTTAGGTTAAGTCAACGCTGTGCACTGAATGACCCTTTTGAGCTCAGCCCGGACCAAGATACGCTAGATAAAATATTAGAAGATGCTCATCGAGAGGATTTCTTCCAACAAATTTCAGAATATGCAAGTGATGAAGGGTTTGATGATACAGGAATCATCTCTTTCACGGAAAGTTATAATAACTTATTGATGTGGTCTCACTACGCTGACGAGCATAAGGGTATTGTTATTGAATTTGACTACAATGCTTTGAATACTCACTTCAATAAAATATTATCTGTGAGTAACTCTATTGAACGGGTATTATATAATAGAGAAAGACATGAGAGACTACCATGTACCACCTCACCCAAAAGAAACTTATTAACTAAGAGCGATGACTGGATTTATGAAAAAGAACATCGAGTAATAACTAAAGTATCGAATGCTGATTACTTTATCATAAATAAAGACACCTATGAATACATCCTAGACTTCTATGATGAGAACTACCTTGCACTTCTTAAGTTTCAAGAATGTAAAGGAGTGATTAAAACATCCATAAACCATCAATTATGCGACTTAATGGATAAACAAGAAAAAGATGGCAGTGCTACAGATGATATGGAAGAGATGAGATTTTCTCCAAGTGGGACAATATTAAACGAACTACTTTCTTTTATTGCTGCTGTTCCGACATCCATTTTCCTTTTTGATATCCCTGTAGAATGTATTACTGGGATATTTTTAGGTTGTAGGCTAACCAAATCAGACAAAATATCACTAGGAAAATTAGCGCTCGAGGAAAATTCATTTAAGAAAATACCTTGCTATCAAGCTAGCTTAAGCAAGTATCAATTCGCCTTGAATTTTAGAGAAATCGAACTGCCATATACAGAACCATCAGTTGAACAAACTCTATGAGTTACACCTCCATTTTTCAAACTTATCAAAAACCACTACCAAACTAAATAATGACACTTAACAAAAAGTGAGAAAAAATGGATAGCAACAACCCCAAAAACCCAGCCATATATATAACTCCTTTTTTAAATGGGATAAATAATGAACCAAACAATATCAAACTATATGAAAAAACAGGGAGATATTGGGTCAAGCGGCCAATATAAATTGAAGTGCCGGAAGTAGTAACTGGGAAAGTGTAATAGAGGATAAGATAGAATATAATCAAGAGCAAACCAAATAAAAAACGCTTATCCTCAAGCCGCCCAAAACCAGCAAAAATGTAGATTGCCGCAATAAGAAAAACGCCCAGTAGCATCATGATAAATATCCATCTCTCACTGTTCTGCTTACCTCATAACAGTACGATATACCTTCCATTTTCAAACCCTTCAATTTGACGATTGGCTGGATAAATGATATCCATTTGGTCTCATTCATGTCTGGTAGCTACAGGAGAGTATCATGGGGATAGCCACTTGTCCGATCAAAGAGTTGACTCTGAGCTCCCGCTCAATAGATGCTCTTGAGCAAATTGATCAACTGGTGGATAGCGCAAATCAACTTGCATTCGCTGTTTCTGCCACACCGCTATATACGATTTTCAGCGATCCAAGAAGTGCCAAAGACGTGGTTTACAATATCAACGATTACGATTGGGAGTTGTATGGTCAAGCAATGGAAGGGATCCCCAATATGCTTCGCCATAAATTGAATCAGGTTGTTGAACCCATGGCATGGTCTTCAACAGGTAAAGAATCCCAATTCTGGAAATGCGTCCATGCCTCATATAACAAGTAAACTTGCCTTCCTGCTGCTCTTTATATGTCAGGGCTCTATGGCACTCTCACTCCACGATCTGGATCCTGTGTTTGAGCGATGTGAAGCGATCAAGTCACAACACAGCGCCACACTGCCCGCGAAAAGCGACCTCTTCTGGTCACTGGAGAGGGAACAGCAGGCAACCTTGCTGATCTATCTGCATGAGAAAAGCATGGAGCGCTGCACCGCAGCAGAGGTCGATGCGCTGGCACTCAAGGCGTTCCATCAAGCCGTAGAGGGAGACCGCAGTTTTCTCGACACCTTGATCGAAGCGAGGACCACCACGCTAACTCCCGCCCAGCAAACCCAGCTACAGAAGATTGGCCAGGCAGAACTGGACAGATTCGCAGGGATGAAGGAATTTGCTCAGCCCTTCTCGCTAACCGAATACCTCAAGCAGCTCTGAACAAAGGGGCGCCATATAATTTGTGCCTTGAAGAATTGGGGGTGTAATTCAACTTTCATCCCCCAAATCGGCCATTGCTAATGGTCGCAATGGCCCATTCAATAAGCTGACCAGCACTCACGATTTTTGCACTGTCGAAACGATATCAAGAATCATCGTCTCACCAACGAAACAATCTTGTTGGAGCAAACAAAGCAAAGCGGCAAGCAGTGGCGGGGATCTGCCCCTCCGATCTGCTTGCCGCTGTCTGTTACCGCAGGTGTAAACGTCGTTAGCGACCCAAAAACGGCTCCCAATCCTTGAACACCGGCTGCAACCCCGCCTGCCGCACCGCGGCGGCCACTTCACCCACCGGGCGGTCGTCGTGGATGGCGAACTGCTCCAGCTCCTCTTTATCCCCTTCGGCATAGCCCCCCGGCTGGGTGCGCGATTCGGCCGACATCTGGGTGATGCCAAGGCGCACCGCGCCGTTGCGAAACGTGGCCGACTCGCGGGTGGAGAGGGACAAGTCCAGGGTCGGCGAGAAGAGGCGCCAGGCGCAGATAAGCTGGGCAAGCTGGCGATCCGACATGATGACGGCAGGCTCCAGTCCGCCGGTGCAGGGGCGCAGGCGCGGGAAGGAGAGCGAGTAGCGGCTCTGCCAGTGGTGGCGCTCAAGCCAGCTCAGATGCTCGGCGACAAAGTAGCTGTCGGCGCGCCAATCCGAGGAGAGGCCGATGAGTGCCCCCAGCCCTATCTTGTCGATACCGGCGCGGCCCAGCCGATCCGGTGTGGCGAGGCGCCATGCGATGTCCCGCTTGTTGCCGCGCAGATGGTGGCGGGCGTAGGTGGGGGCGTGGTAGGTCTCCTGATAGACCATGACAGCGTCGAGGCCGAGGCTCTTCAGCTCGGCATATTCGGCCTGCGAGAGGGGCTGCACCTCCATCCCCACCGTGCTGAAGTGGCGGCGGATGATGGGCATCACCTCGCGAAAATAGGCGAGCCCCACCTTGTGCTCGTGCTCACCGGTCACCAGCAGCACGCTGTCAAAACCGCGCGCCTTGATGGCCAGACACTCGCGCTCAATCTCCTCTGCATTCAGGGTCTTGCGCTTGAGGCGATTGCTCATGGAGAAGCCGCAGTAGGTGCAGTCGTTGGCGCAGAGGTTCGACAGATAGAGCGGCACATAGAAGCCGATGGTGTTGCCAAAACGCTGGCGGGTGAGCCGCTCGGCCTCGGCCGCCATCTGCGGCAGATACGCCTCGGCGGCTGGCGAGATCAGCGCCATAAAGTCGGCCAGGGTGCGGCGGGGGGCGCTCAGGGCACGGGCCACGTCGGCAGCGGTCTTGGCGCGGATCTGCATGCCGATATCGTCCCACTCCAGCTCTTGCCATCGGTCGAGAAAGGTAGGCTCCTTAGCCCTCACCCCCAGCCCCTCTCCCCAAGGGAGAGGGGGGCAAACCTCTGGCTGCCCTTGGGGCAAGGGGGAGATGTTCATGGTCGCCCCTGTTTCATGACTCATAACGCCCCCAGAAAATCGGTGAGCGGGCTGGAGGCTTGGGCCTGCAGGGCGCGGGCGCCAAGGCCAGCTTCATAGGCGCTGCGACCGGCGGTGCAGGCCAGCGCAAAGGCGCGGCCCATGGCGACCGGGTCGCCACTCACCGCGATGGCGGTGTTGACCAGCACGGCGTCGGCACCCAGCTCAAAGGCTGCGGCGGCGTGGCTCGGCGCACCGATCCCCGCATCCACCACCACAGGCACATTGGCCTGCTCGACGATGATGGCGAGAAACTCCCGGGTCACCAGCCCCTGATTGGAGCCGATGGGCGCGCCGAGCGGCATCACGGCGGCGCAGCCCACCTCTTCCAGCCGCTTGCAGAGCACGGGGTCGGCACCGCAGTAGGGCAGCACCACAAAGCCCTCTTTCACCAATTGCTCGGCGGCTTTCAGCGTCTCGATGGGATCGGGCAGCAGGTAGCGCGGGTCGGGGTGGATCTCCAGCTTGAGCCAGTTCGTCCCCAGCGCCTCGCGGGCGAGATGGGCGGCAAACACCGCCTCGGCGGCGGTCTTGGCGCCGGAGGTGTTGGGCAGCAGCTTGACCCCGAGTTGCAGCAAGGGACTCAGGATATCGTCATGGGCCTTGCCCGGCTCGAGCCGCTTGATGGCCATGGTGACCAGCCGGGAGCCGCTCGCCTCGATGGCGGCGGCCATCAGGTCCGGGCGGGCAAACTTGCCGGTGCCGGTAAAGAGGCGCGATGAGAAGGTGTGATCGGCAATTGTCAGCATGTCAGCCTCCCGCAATGGCGGTGAAGAGGTGAAGTTCATCCCCGTCATTGAGACGGGTCTCGGCCCAGCGGCCTCGGGGCAACACGGCGCCGTTAAGGGCCACCGCTACGCCCTGTGGATTAACGTCTTGCGCCGCCAGCAGGTCGGCGACGCTCTGCCCTGCCGCCAGCGACTGGGCTTTATCGTTGAGTCGAATGGTGAGGATCATGGGGTGATCTCCTTATCGTGTGTCGGACATCGGCCCTGCCCGCAGACCGGGCAATCGGGATCGGGGGCCAGAGTGAGGGTCTGCCACTGATGGGTCAAAGCATCGAAGCGGCGCAATGTGCCAGCCACCGGGCTCGGCATCCCGAGCAGCAGTTTCAGTGCCTCCAGCGCCTGCAAAGAGCCCATCACCCCCACCAGAGGGCCGGTGACGCCGCTGGTCTCGCAGCTCTGGGCGAGCTTGGTATCCAGCGGATAGAGGCAGGCGTAGCAGGCGTGCTCCGTACCTGTGCGCGCCATCAGCTGCCCCTGCCAACCCACTGCGGCGGCGGAGATCCACGGCTTGCCCTGAGCCACGCAGGTGGCGTTGATGGCCTGGCGGGTAGGGAGGTTGTCGCAGCAGTCGATCACCAGATCTACCTCGGCCACAAACTCCGGCAGGCTGGCAGCATCGAGCCGCTGGTTGATGGCGATCAGCTCCACCAGCGGGTTGTGGGCCGCCAACCGCTCGCGGGCCAGCTCCGCCTTGGAGTGGTTGACCGCCTCGGAGTCGAACAGGATCTGGCGCGGCAGATTGCTGGAGTCCACCGTATCGCCATCGGCCAGCCACAAGGTGCCCACCCCGGCCCCGGCCAGATAGAGGGCGAGCGGCGAGCCGAGCCCGCCGAGGCCGACGATCAGCACGGACTTATCTTTCAGCCGTGCCTGCCCTTCTTCACCCACTTCCGCCAGCATCAGCTGACGGCCGTATCGCAGATACTCTTTGTCACTAAGGGAAGCTGCATCAGAGTGCATGTTCTGCCTCCTGTATAACGGTGGCCGAGCATGGCTCATCCCCCGCCCCCACGGCGGCGAGCAGCCGCTCGGTCGCCCCCTGCCAGTCGTCACTGGCGGTGATAGCCGAGACCAGCGCGATACTGCCGACCCCGCTTGCCTTGACCGCAGCCACCCGCTCCTCGCTGATGCCACCGATGGCCACCGTCGGCCACTCCGCCATCAGGGCGCGGTAGCGATGCAGCCGCACCAGCCCCTGCGGGCGCGAAGGCATCGCCTTGGTATTGGTCGGGAAGATATGACCCAGCGCCATATAGGAGGGGGCCAGCTCGCGGGCCCGCATCAGCTCGAAGTAGCCGTGAGTGGAGATGCCAAGGCGCAGCCCGGCGGCCTGAATGGCGGCGAGATCGGCGGTCTCCATGTCCTCCTGCCCCAGATGCACGCCCCAGGCACCCGCCTCGATGGCCTGCTGCCAGTAGTCGTTGATAAAGAGCCGCGCCCCATGGCGGCGACCAAGCTCAACAGCATCACGAATGGCCGGTGCTACCTCTGCGGCGGGCAGATTCTTGATCCGCAGCTGGATGGTCTTGACCCCCTGCCCCAGCAGGCGGCGCAGCCACTTGACCGAATCCACCACCGGATAGAGGCCGAGGTTGGATTCGGTCGGCGCGAAGGGGCCCTGCGGCAGGCGGGCGCTGCTCGCCTCATAAAGTCCGAAGCGGCGATCGAGGGTTGAACCTGCCAGCACGGCGCGGGGGAAGTGGGCAAGATCGGCGGGCCAACCGAGATGGGCGATGGGGCCGGGGCCTGCCCCCACTCCTTGCGCCGCCGCCAGCCCCTGTTGCAGGTAGGCGCGAGCGAGGGTGATGGCGTCCTCTACCGGATAATCCTGCGCCACCACGGCGGCGATGGCGCTGGCGTAACAGCAGCCGGTGCCATGGCCGTGGCGGGTATTCAGGCGCGGCGCGGCGAGCCAAAATTCACGCTGCTCATCCTGGTAGTAGTCGAGACAGAGATCGCCGCTCCACTCCAGATGGCCACCCTTGACCAGCACGGCGCGGGCGCCGAGTTCACGCAGACGGCGGGCGGCGAGGCGCACCAACTCGGGGCTGCTGACCGGCAAGCCGGTCAGGGCCTCCAGCTCGGGGCCGTTGGGGGTAATAAGCGACAGACGTGGCAGCAGCTGTTCACGCACCGCCTCCAGCATATTGGGCTCCGCCATCGGGGTGCCGGTGCTGGCGATGGCCACCGGATCGTAGACCACGAAGGGGACCGGGGTGGCTGCCAGTCGGCGGGCCAGCACCTCGACATGGAGCCGGGTCGGCAGCAGGCCGATCTTGATGGCGGCGGGCGGCAGATCGACGCCGAGGGCGTCGATCTGGGCGGTGAAGGTCTGCATCAGCACGGGGTCGACCATCTTCACCGCCACCGAGTTCTGGGCGGTGATGGCGGAGATAACCGAACAGCCGTGCACGCCGAGGTCGTGCAATGTGTGCAAGTCGGCCTGAATGCCAGCACCGCCGCCGGAGTCGGAACCGGCGATGGTCCAGACCACAGGGCGAGAGTCCGTCATGGGCGACAGGTCGGCGGGGCTGACAGCCCAGCTTGCGCTGCTCACGCCTCCTCCCCTGCGGCCTGTTTCAGCGCCGCCGCCTGATGGTAGATCTCGCCGCCAGTCTCCTTGAAGGTTTCGGCCATGCGGGCCATGCCGCTCTCCACCTGAGCCACCACCTGCTCCTGTTGGCCATCCATACCAACCAGCTTGATCTCCACCGCTTCAAGCTTTGCTGCATTCAGTTCGGCGGTGTAGGCGCGCACATCCTGAGTGATCTTCATGGAGCAGAACTTGGGCCCGCACATGGAGCAGAAGTGGGCCACCTTGCCGGACTCCAGGGGCAGAGTCTCGTCGTGGTAGGCACGGGCAGTGTCAGGGTCGAGGGCCAGATTGAACTGATCCTCCCAGCGGAACTCGAAGCGCGCCTTGGACATGGCGTTGTCGCGGATCTGGGCGCCCGGGTGACCCTTGGCCAGATCGGCGGCGTGGGCGGCGATCTTGTAGGTAATCAGCCCCTTCTTCACATCCTCCTTGTTGGGCAGCCCCAGATGCTCCTTGGGGGTGACGTAGCAGAGCATGGCGCAGCCGTACCAGCCGATGAGCGCGGCGCCGATGCCGGAGGTGAAGTGATCGTAACCCGGTGCAATGTCGGTGGTGAGCGGGCCCAGGGTATAGAAAGGCGCCTCGTGGCAGTGCTCCAGCTGCTCGGTCATGTTGCGCTCGATCATGTGCATGGGCACGTGGCCGGGGCCCTCTATCATCACCTGCACGTCGTACTCCCACGCGATTTTTGTCAGCTCGCCCAGGGTGCGCAGCTCTGCGAACTGGGCCTCGTCGTTGGCGTCATAGACGGAGCCCGGACGCAGACCGTCGCCCAGCGACAGGGCCACATCATAGGCGGCGCAGATCTCGCAGATTTCGCGAAAGTGCTGGTAGAGGAAGTTCTCCTTGTGGTGGGAGAGGCACCACTTGGCCATGATGCTGCCGCCGCGCGAGACGATGCCGGTGAGGCGCTTGGCGGTCATCGGGACGAAGCGCAGCAGGACGCCGGCGTGGATGGTGAAGTAGTCCACCCCCTGCTCGGCCTGCTCCAGCAGGGTGTCGCGGAACAGCTCCCAGGTGAGGTCTTCGGCGATGCCGTTGGTCTTCTCCAGCGCCTGATAGATGGGCACGGTACCAATGGGCACCGGGCTGTTGCGCAGGATCCACTCGCGAGTCTCGTGGATGTAGCGGCCGGTGGAGAGATCCATCACTGTGTCGGCGCCCCAGCGGGTCGACCAGACCAGCTTTTCGACTTCCTCTTCGATGCTGGAGGTGACCGCCGAGTTGCCGATGTTGGCGTTGATCTTCACCAGAAAATTGCGGCCGATGATCATCGGCTCCGCTTCCGGGTGGTTGATGTTGCTGGGGATGATGGCGCGACCGGCGGCCACCTCATCGCGCACAAATTCGGGAGTGATATTTTCCGGCAGGCGGGCACCGAAATCGCGGCCCGGATGTTGGGTGCGCAGCAGTTCGGAGCGCACCCGCTCACGCCCCATGTTCTCGCGAATGGCGATAAATTCCATCTCGGGAGTGACGATGCCGGCGCGGGCGTAGTGGAGCTGGGTGACCCGGCGGCCCGGCTTGGCGCGGCGTGGCTTTGGCAGATGCTCGAAGCGCAGATGATCCAGCCCCTCGTCGGCCAGACGCTCCTGAGTGAAGGTGGAGCTGAGCCCCGGCAGTTCATCGGTATCGTCGCGCTCCAGCACCCAGTTCTCCCGCAGGCGCGGCAGACCGCGGCGCACATCGATGGCGACCCCCTCCTCCCCGTAACGGCCCGAGGTGTCGTAGACCGGCACCGGCTCGTTGGGCTCGAACTGAGGAGCCTCTTTGGTGCCGCCGATGAAGGTGTCGGCCAGCTGGATCTCCCGCAGGGGCACCCGGATATCGGCGCGGGAGCCTTCGATAAAGATGCGGCGGGAGTTGGGGTGAGCCATCCCCTTGAGGCTGTCGATAAAGGCCTGAGCGCTGGAGCGCTGCTCGCGGCGGCTGGATTTGGCGGTATCAGATACAGAAGTAGACATAGCAAAACTCACATTAACTGGTTGAAGTTATGGGTATTTGCTTGTCTGGAGTTCGAGGAGAAGATGAACTTGCGGCGGGGTGTTTATCTCGGGAGGGAGTGCGCGCGGGATAGATCTCCGCGCTGCTGTTCTGCCGCTTCCCGCTCTCTGCATGCTTTGGGCAAGGCGCCCCACGTGCTGGACAACCGGACGGGACAGACTCCCTCCTGTGCGCCCTGACCCATCAAGGGTGAGCCCTTCGATGAGCGGAAGAGGCTTGTTCCTCCTCCGGCGCGGTAACCCGCAAGTTACCCTTGTTCCCTTCGCAGGTTTTAACCTGATCAGGTTCCACGGATCCCGAATTAACGGTCTCAGCTTCGCGTCGTTCGACGGTCAGCACTCCGACAAGATGGCGCCAGTATAAGGGGGAAAATTTAAAGCACAAGCCGTTAACAATCTGGCCAACACCACTCTTGCAACAAATGAGTGAACGATGCCTCACTCACGGGGCCACCCCAAACAGAGGTCAAACCTGCGTTGGCATCACCTTGGCAAGCCATAGCTTCCCGCTGTGATCATGCAGGTACAGGAGGACAAAAAGAGGGAAAAGCGAGGT
This sequence comes from Aeromonas sp. R4-2, assembly GCF_040908295.1. Classification (NCBI taxonomy): domain Bacteria; kingdom Pseudomonadati; phylum Pseudomonadota; class Gammaproteobacteria; order Aeromonadales; family Aeromonadaceae; genus Aeromonas; species Aeromonas sp. R4-2. Next base: position 45,607 of record NZ_JBFODL010000013.1, read on the forward strand.
GCGCTGGGCAAGTGCATCGTCTTACGCAGAACAGGAACAGGCCCCTATGAAAGGGGCCTGCGAGTGAGGTTATTGAACCGGAACTATGGTCAGGGATACGTTGCCAAACCCTTCGTTGGCAAGGGCCTCGCTGTCCAGATCCACACCGGTAAGCGCCACCTCATCGGCAGAGGCACTGCGCAGCTGGGCAGACTTCGCGGAACGGGTCTGGGGCTGACCGATTTCGATATCGCCGGCAAACTGGCTCTCGGCATAGAAGTCACCAGTCACCGCCGAACGGATCGGGCGCAGCACACGACCCAGGTTATTCTGCATGGTCGACAAACCATACTCGCTGATGGTCCAGTTCCAGTCCCACCACTTCACTTCACCCGGGATATAACGCTTGTCCCACTGGTAGCGGATGCTGCTCGCCTTGTCGCGGAACGGGCCGACGGCAAAGGTGTGCTCCCAGGTCGGACGATTCTCCGGATGGGTATACCAGGCATTGCCGCCCCAACGCAGGAAGCCCTTCATGGTCAGGTCATAATTGACCTCGGCCTTGAACTCGTAGGGGTAGGAGATGTTGGACTTGTAGAGGGCAACCCGCACCGGCAGGCTGGAGTGAGGCGGCACCGTGGGGCGCGCTTCAACCGAGACGGTCTCGGTCGTCGAGCCCCCTTTCTGGGAGGCCCAGCTCTGGCTCGCAGCGATCTCGATAGCCAGTTCGGTTTCCCCCACCAGCGGCCACTGAAACTTGTTCTTGGTAGTCACCTTCTCGCTCAGGCTGTAGGTGTCGGTCTTCGACCAGTTGGTGGCCTTGTCGTACTTCAGGGTCACCACCACCTGCTGAGGCAGATCCGTGTAGTTGGTCGCATTAGCCGTGATGGTCTTGACCAGCTGCTTGCCGCTCTCGGTAACCTGACCATGGCTGAAGGAGTCGGGTTCCAGGGTATATGAGAAGTTGCTTACCTTGATGGAGCTCTTCTCCCCACAACGATATCCGGAGCAGCCGCCGTCATTATTTCCCTTTATCAGCCAGCCATCGCCAACCCGGGTAACATCCATATCTTCCCCGACATAGGGGCTATGATTTCCACCTACCCAAGCGTATCCCAAATAATGGGCGAGATAACTGACTGGCTTGATAAAATAATCATTGTCGTGGACAAGACGCCATTGCACATCGACCTCATCACCCGCCGGAATATTCCAGTCAGAGAGTGTTGGTATTTCTCCGGAAACCGGTGAGTTGGGATAACACCAGGTTTCTCCGGCAGTGCCCTGTTTGATTTCGCCATTATATCCAGGCCCCATAATCACCCAGCGATCCGCCAGCCCGGTAATCTGCCACTGCCCCATGCGGCTGACCAGATTGCCCTTGATACTCATGGCTTCATCGCGGGTCAGAGGACGATAACCACTGGCACAGACGCCCGTCCCAAGACCCGCCCACTTGACCTGATCAGGGTAGACAGGTTCAGCCGCCTGCACCTGAGCGAGCATCAATGAAGACGCCAAAAACGCCAGATTGGCGGTAATTATTCTATTCATCATTTATCCCTCTTTCAGACATACGATAATTGTTATTGTGTAGAAATATCCTTTTTCATTTGACAGGTATGGACTCCGACAAAACCTGACACAAATAAAATAAACCACCAAAAAAAATTCATGACAAACAAAATAATGGTGATACAGGAAAATAATTAGAGTGATGACTTTATTGAGGAATAAATCATAAATATTGTGGCAGCCATTATTTAATGGCTGCCACAATATGGTGAAACCATATTAAATAAGAAGATGCTGAATTACTCTTCCGGATTGATCACTTCAATTCCCTGCAATATTCCATCCGCCGAACGGATCAATACCAGCTCGCTCCCGGCATGCAGATCGGCGGCCGAACCGTTGACCCAGCGCACCTGCGGATTGAGTGGCACTGTGCCCAGGGTTGCCAGGGTGAGCTGCCGATCATCGAAGGATTGCAGGCGATCTTGCGCCCGCTGCCAGGGCTGATTGGCCCGCGGGGCTCTGGCGGCCAGCAGCTCAATCCGGGTGGCAACGCCATCGGCCACCAGCAGGGCGAGCTGGTCGCCGGGTTTGAGTGGCTGCGGCCAAATCTCCCCCTGCCGCCAGATGGCGGCACTGCCCTGCTCCACCTCGGCCCCCTGAAATTGCAGGCGGATGCCGTCGCTGTGCTCCAGCTCCACCAGCCACAATTCATCGGCTCCCGCCTGCGCCGCCCAGAGCGGCACACCCAGCATCCATGCACACCACTTTCTCGATTGTTCCATCTTCGTTCGTCCCTGAACAAAAAGCCCATGCTGGACAAGCATGGGCTTCATTCGGGAGCATTTCTAATCGGAACGCAGAGATCGGATCAGTCATCCTCGCGGCAGCGGCTCAGGCGCATGCCGTCAAACTTGCACTCCAGCTCCAGCCAGCGCCCTTCGAACGGCGCCAGACTGTTGTCCGAGGCGGTGTAGCCCCAGATCCGCCCCCCTTCCACCGGCCCTTCCAGATCCATCTCGTCCTTGTCATCTTCGTCGAGGGCTTCAACCTTGCGCACATAGCGCACGCCGTTCTCAACCACCCCCTTCATCTCGACCCAGGTACCGCCGAGATCATCTTCGTTGAGCCAATCCTTGAAGCGGGTCTGGTCGTCGATCACGAACGGCATGCCATTGACCATCAACTGGCCAAGCTGCCAGGTAGTGCGGCCGGTCAGTTTGAATTCGGTCGCCTGTGCGGTGCCAAGTGGCAACAAGATAAGCAGCAGGAGGGCGCAGAGAGACTTCTTCATCAGGGATCCTCGGGGTTACACTGGCAAACAGGATGCCGAATCCGGTGTGAAAAGAGCGTGAAACGCTCGCCAACCAGGAGAGCAAAGCATGAAGATTTTGGTAGTGGAAGACAATCCTCAGGTGGCGGAAACCATCATGGATTATCTGGAGCTGGCCGGTCACCGCCTCGATTGTGCCTATCACGGTCAGGCGGCGCTGCAACTGCTGGAGGAGCAGCGTTTCGACGTCATCATCATGGATGTGATGATGCCGCGCCTCGATGGCCTCAGCACGGTGGCGCGCCTGCGCGAGCAGGGGATTGCCACTCCCGTGCTGTTTCTCACCGCCCGCGACAGCCTGGAAGACAAGCTGGCAGGCTTCAAGGCGGGGGGGGATGACTATCTGGTCAAGCCGTTCGCCATGGAGGAGCTGGAGGTACGGCTGCAAGCTCTGAGCCTGCGCGGCCCGCGCGGCGATGTGGGGGCCATCAGCTTTGGCGATCTGACGGTCGATGTCGCCAGCGGCCGCGCCACCCGCGCCGGTGAGCCCCTCAAACTCGGCAAGATCCCGTTCCGGATCCTCGCCCTGCTGGCCCGCCGCGCCCCCGCCATCGTCAGCCGTCAGGAGGTACTCGACACCGTCTGGGGGGATGAGGAGCCCGACTCCGATGCCCTGCGCAGCCATATCTACGCCCTGCGCAACGCGCTCGACAAGCCCTTCCCCACTCCCATGCTGGAGACCCTGCACGGTCAGGGCTATCGACTGGTGAGCGCATGAGCCTGCCGAGCCTGCGCCGCCGCCTGATCATGGCGCTCGGCGGCGCCGGGGTGGTGCTGCTGATCCTGCTCTCCGGCCTGATGCTGGTGGCCGAAGACAAGATGGAGGAGCTGAGCCTGCGCCACTGGCTGGAAGCCGAAGTGACCCGCTACAGCGATGACTGGCTGCGACTCGGCCCGGCCGCAGCTGCCCCGAGCCCCAGACAGTTCTCCAGCTACTGGACCGAGGCGGGCCGCCTGCCGAAGTGGCTGAAGCCCTACCAGACCCCCGGCTTTTTCGAGCATCAGCTGGGCAAGGAGGACAAACACTTTCTGGTGGCCCGTCACCCCTCCGGCGAGGGACTGCTCTATCTGGTGTTCAACGACGACGCCGATGACTACCTCGACCCCTACGAAGACAAGCTGCATCTGGCGACCCGGCTGATCGGGGTGACCCTGCTGCTGGGCTGCCTCGGCTTCGGTATCTGGCTGGTACGCCATATCACAGGGCCGCTGCAACGGCTGCAACAGAGGGTCGCCCACCTCACCCCGGATCAGGCGGATTTCGAGCCCGACGCCCCCTGGCAGGAGCTGCGGGATATCGAGCTGGCGCTGCTGGCCGGCAAGCAGGAGGTGAGCGCTGTGTTCGCCCGCGAGCAGGAGTTCAGCCGCTTCGCCAGCCACGAGCTGCGCACCCCCAACATGGTGATCCAGGGCTCGGCCGCGCTGCTTGGCAAGGTGACAGATCTGCCAGCACCGGCCGCCCGCGCCACCACCCGCATCCGCGCCGCCGCCGACGAGATGGCACTGCTCACCGAGACCTTCCTGCTGCTGGGCCGCAAGGAGGCAGTGGAGCGACCGCTGCAACAGGTCACCCCGCTGATCCGTCAGGAGCTGGCCCGCCTCGCCCCACTGTTGCAGCGGGAGGCCCTCGATATCCGGCTTAATCTGGACGAGAGCAGCGAAGTCAACGCCCCCCTCTCCCTGCTCGCCATCGCCCTTGGCAACCTGCTGAAAAATGCCCTGAGCTATGCCGAAGGACATATCGACATCGAGCTGTGCGGCCCGGAGCTCACCATCAGCAACCCGACGGCGGCGGCGCCGGATCAGATCCTCGGCTACGGCTGTGGCCTCACCATCATCCAACGCATCTGCGAGAAGCTGGGCTGGCAGATCGACACCCGGCTCGAGGATGGCGTATTCAGCGCCCGGCTGGCGATGATCACTGCCGAACAGTTCCCTCTCCCTTTGGGAGAGGGTTAGGGTGAGGGCGCAGTGGCACCGCCAACCCACCAGCCAGATAGCAACAAGGCGCCCGAGGGCGCCCTGTTTCTATCTGACAGATGCAAGCCCGCGGCTCACTCCGCCGGTTTGTTCTTGCGGCTCGCCTTGAGTTCGAGGAACTCGATGATCTTGCCGGCCACATCCTTGCCGGAGGCGGCTTCCACCCCTTGCAGGCCGGGGGAGGAGTTGACCTCCAGCACCAGCGGGCCGCGGGCGCTGCGCAGGATATCGACCCCCGCTACATCCAGCCCCATGATCTTGGCGGCCTGCACCGCGGTAGCGCGCTCTTCCGGAGTGATCTTGATCGCCTCGGCGGTGCCGCCACGGTGCAGGTTGGAGCGAAACTCCCCCGGCTGTGCCTGACGGCGCATGGCGGCAACCACCTTGCCGTTGACCACCAGACAGCGGATGTCGGCGCCATTGGCCTCGCGGATATACTCCTGCACCAGAATGTTGTTGTTGGTCTGGATAAAGGCCTCGATCACACTCTCGGCGGCCTTCTGAGTCTCGCAGAGCACAACGCCAATCCCCTGGGTTCCCTCCAGCAGTTTCACCACCAGCGGCGCCCCGCCCACCATGGTGATGAGGTCGGGCACGTCGTGGGTGCTGTGGGCATAGCCGGTGATGGGCAGGCCGATACCGTGGCGGGAGAGCAGCTGCATCGCCCGCAGCTTGTCGCGGGAACGGCTGATGGCCACCGAGCTGTTGAGGGCCATGGTGTTCATCATCTCGAACTGGCGCAGCACGGCGGTGCCGTAGGCGGTAATGCTGGCCCCGATCCGCGGGATCACGGCGTCATAGCTTCCCAGCTCCCCACCCTCGTAGTGAATGGAGGGGTTGTGGGAAGCGATATTCATATAGCAGCGCAGGGTGTCGAGCACCTCTACCTGATGACCGCGCGCCTGTGCCACCTCGACCAGACGGCGGGTGGAGTAGTTTTTCGGCTCACGGGATAAAATGGCGATCTTCATGACAATTCCGCTAGAAGGCTGTGCCTGGGCAGGATGGGGCGGGAGAGTATAAGGTGCCACAGCGCCAAGACAACGCCAATTGTTTATCCTGACAACAAGACAAACCACACCAAACCGCACGCTACCACATCACTGTGACCAACAGGTTAAACGGCGGCTCAGCGCAGGTTGTTCAACCCGTGCAAGGATGCCGCCGTTTCTCGTTAAAGATCAACCGATGTCACGCGGAAATCAGTTCAGGTTTGGCCCCAACCAGCGTTCGGCCTCTGCCAGCGTCATCCCCTTGCGAACGGCGTAATCTTCCACCTGATCTTGCTGGATCTGCGCCACCGCGAAGTACTTGCTCTCGGGGTGAGAGAAGTACCAACCCGACACCGCCGCACCCGGCCACATGGCGTAGGATTCGGTGAGCTGCATGCCGATAGCCTGCTCCACCTCCAGCAGCTCCCAGATGCTCCCCTTCTCGGTGTGCTCCGGGCAGGCCGGATAACCGGGTGCCGGGCGGATGCCCTGATAGTTCTCGCGGATCAGCTCCTCGTTGCTGAGGGCCTCGTCGGGAGCATAACCCCAATGCACCTTGCGCACCTGCTCGTGCAGATACTCGGCAAAGGCTTCGGCCAGACGGTCGCACACCGCCTGAATAAGGATGGCGTTGTAGTCATCGTGCTGCGCCTTGTAGGCCTTGGCAATGGCCTCCTCACCGATACCGCCGGTCACCGCGAAGGCGCCGATCCAGTCGGGCTTGCCGCTCTCTTTCGGCGCCACATAGTCCGCCAGACAGTAGTTGGGGAAGCCCTGCTTCTCGCTCTGCTGGCGCAGGTGGTGCAACACCTTGATGACCTCGGTGCGCGACTCGTCGCTGTAGACCTCGATGCTGTCTCCTACCGCGTTGGCCGGGAACAGGCCGATCACCCCGGCGCAGCGCACGCTCTGATCCTTTTCCAGCTGGTCCAGCATGGCGTTGGCGTCGGCAAACAGCTTGGTCGCCTCCTCGCCGATGATCTCGTCCTCGAGGATGCGCGGGAATTTGCCCGCCAGCTCCCAGCTGAGGAAGAACGGCGTCCAGTCGATGTAGGGACGCAGCACCGAAATGGCCACATCTTCGAACTTCTGCACCCCGAGCTCGCGGGGCTTGGGTGGCTGGTAGCCAACCCAATCCAGCTGGTGCCGGTTGGCGCGGGCGTGGGCCAGACTGACCGGGCGGGAGCGCGGCTGCTTGCGGGCATGCTGATCCCGGGCGATCTCGTACTCCTTGTCGATGCGGGCGACAAACGCCTCCTTCAGATCCGGACTAAGCAGGCTCTGGGCCACCCCCACCGCGCGGGAGGCGTTGGAGACATAGACCACTGGCTCCGAGTAGTTCTGTTCGATCTTCACAGCAGTGTGCGCCTTGGAGGTGGTGGCACCGCCGATCAAGAGCGGCAGCTTGAAGCCCTGACGCTCCATCTCCTTGGCCACGTGCACCATCTCGTCCAGCGACGGGGTGATAAGACCCGACAGCCCGATGATATCGGCGCCGACCTCCCGCGCCGTCTTGAGAATCGTCTCGCAGGAGACCATGACCCCGAGGTCGACAATCTCGAAGTTGTTGCACTGCAGCACCACCCCGACGATGTTCTTGCCGATGTCGTGCACGTCCCCTTTCACGGTCGCCAGCACGATTTTGCCGTTGCTGGAGCCGCCCGATTTTTCCGCCTCGATATAGGGCTGCAGATAGGCCACCGCCCGCTTCATCACCCGCGCTGATTTCACCACCTGCGGCAGGAACATCTTGCCCGCCCCGAACAGGTCGCCGACCACGTTCATGCCATCCATCAGCGGCCCTTCGATGACGTGCAGCGGCTTCTCGGCACCAGCGCGTGCCTCTTCGGTATCCTCTTCGATAAAGTCGGTGATCCCCTTGACCAGCGCGTGCTCCAGCCGCTTGCCCACCGGCCAGCTGCGCCACTCCTGATCCCGCGGATCCTCAGCCTGGGCTCCGGCACCGCGATACTTCTCGGCGATGGCCAACAGCTCCTCGGTGGCGTTGTCATTGAGGTTGAGCACCACCGCCTCGACCTTCTCTTTCAGCTCCGCCGGAATGTCTTCATAGATGGCGAGCTGACCGGCGTTGACGATCCCCATGTCCATACCGTTCTTGATGGCGTGGTAGAGGAAAACGGCGTGAATCGCTTCCCGCACCGGCTCGTTGCCACGGAATGAAAACGAGACGTTGGAGACACCGCCGGAGATCATGGCGTGGGGCAGGTGAGTCTTGATGTCCTTCACCGCCTCGATGAAGTCCACCGCGTAGTTGTTGTGCTCGTCGATGCCGGTCGCTACCGCGAAGATATTGGGGTCGAAGATGATGTCTTCCGGCGGGAAACCGACCTGATCCACCAGGATCCGGTAGGCGCGCTGGCAGATCTCGAACTTGCGGGCGCGGGTATCGGCCTGACCCGCTTCATCGAACGCCATCACGATGACGGCGGCGCCGTAGCGGCGCAGCAGTTTCGCCTGCTGAATGAACTTCTCCTCCCCCTCTTTCATGGAGATGGAGTTGACCACCGGCTTGCCCTGCACGCACTTGAGACCCGCCTCCAGCACCTCCCACTTGGAGGAGTCGATCATCACCGGCACCCGGGCGATATCCGGCTCACCGGCGATGAGGTTGAGGAAGCGCACCATGGCCGCTTCGGCGTCCAGCATCCCCTCGTCCATGTTGATGTCGATGATCTGGGCGCCGTTCTCTACCTGCTGCTTGGCAACATCGAGCGCCTCGTCGTAGAGCCCCTCCTTGATCAGCCGCTTGAACTTGGCCGAACCGGTAACGTTGGTGCGCTCACCCACGTTCACGAACATGGATTCAGGGGTGATGATCAGCGGCTCAAGGCCCGACAGGCGGCAGGCTACCGGCAGCTCGGGCAGCACGCGCGGCTTGATGCCCGCCACGGCGTCCGCCATGGCGCGGATATGGGTCGGGGTGGTACCGCAGCAACCGCCGACCATGTTGAGGAAGCCGCTCTGGGCCCACTCGCGGATATGCTCCGCCATCTCGACGGCATCGAGGTCGTACTCGCCGAACGCATTGGGCAGACCGGCGTTGGGGTGGGCGCTGACGCAGGATTCGCTGATGCGCGACAACTCCTCCACATACTGGCGCAGCTCGTCCGGCCCCAGCGCACAGTTGAGGCCGAACGATACCGGTTTGACGTGGCGCAGCGAGTGGTAGAAGGCTTCGGTGGTCTGGCCGGAGAGGGTACGGCCGGAGGCATCGGTAATGGTGCCGGAGATCATCACCGGCAGGCTGTAGCCCAGCGCCTCGAACACCCCTTCCACCGCGAAGGCGGCGGCCTTGGCGTTGAGGGTGTCGAAGATGGTTTCAATCAGGATGATGTCGGCGCCACCCTCGATCAGGGCGTGGGTCGATTCGGTGTAGGCCGCCACCAGCTGGTCATAGGTGACGTTGCGCTTGCCGGGATCGTTCACATCCGGCGAGATGGAGGCGGTGCGGTTGGTGGGGCCCAACACCCCTGCGACGAAACGCGGCTTGGCGGGATCTTTTGCCGTCCACTCGTCGGCCACGGCGCGGGCCAGACGGGCGGCTTCCCGGTTGATCTCGGCCGAGAACTCTTCCATCTCGTAATCGGCCATGGCGATGCGAGTGGCGTTGAAGGTGTTGGTCTCGAGAATGTCGGCCCCGGCAGCGCAATACTGCTCGTGGATCTCGCGGATCACCGCCGGACGGGTCAGCACCAGCAGGTCGTTGTTGCCCTTGATGTCGGTATGCCAGTCGGCAAACCGCTCACCCCGATAATCCGCCTCCCCGAGTTTGTAGCCCTGGATCATGGTGCCCATGGCCCCGTCGATGATCAGGATCCGCTCCCTGAGACAGGCTTCCAGCTTCTTTGTTACGTCCGACTGCTTGCTCGGCTCTCTGCTCGACATTACGTTCGACACCGCGTGTTCCTCTTACATCCATGCAACTGCGTAAACAGCATCCTAACAGCAAACAAATAAAATGGAAATCTAGCCGTCTATCAGTCCAAATGCGCCACCATATACTCATTTATGGGTAATGAGTAACATAGGGCCCGAGAGTAACCTATGCCCGTCCTGCATAGGGATACGTGCTTGCTGTCTACCAACGAGAAAAAAATAACTATGAGCGTCTACTACACACTCTGTTTTCTGGCAGCGTTGGCGATTTTTATCGCCTTTGCCAACCAGTATGTTGTGAAGATCCAGACCACCATCGCCATTACTGCGGGCTCCATGCTGATCTCCGCACTGCTGGTGCTGTTTGGCAAACTGGGCTGGTTCAACCTGGAACCTCTTGCCGTCAAGACCATGGAGAGCATCGACTTCCAGAACTTCCTGCTGAAGGGGATTCTGGGCTTCCTGCTGTTCGCCGGTGGCCTTGGCATCAACCTCAAGGCGCTGCGTAGCCAGAAGTGGGAGATCACCATTCTGGCCATCATTGCCACCCTGCTCTCCACCTTCCTCATCGGCTACGGCTTCTGGTTTATCGCCAAGCTGCTGGGCTGGGAGTTGCCGCTGGTCTACTGCATGCTGTTCGGCGCGCTGATCTCCCCCACTGACCCGATTGCCGTACTGGCCATCGTCAAGAAGATGAAAGCGCCACCCCAGATCGCCATCCAGATCGAAGGGGAATCCCTGTTCAACGACGGTGTTGGCCTCGTCATCTTCGCCACCGTGTTTGCCGTCGCCTTTGGCGGGGTCGAGCCCACCTTCGGTAGCGTGGCCGGTCTGTTCCTGCACGAAGCCCTCGGTGGCATCCTGTTTGGCGCCGTGCTGGGCCTCATCGCTCACGTGATGATCAGCGCCACCGATGACGGTTCATTGGAGCTGCTGCTGACCCTCTGCATCCCGACCGCCGGCTTTGCCTTTGCCAACATGATCGGCGTCTCCGGTGCACTGGCCATGGTGGTCACAGGCATCATGATCGGCAACTGGACCCGTCACTCCGGCTTCTCCGAGCAAAGCAGCCATCACCTGGATCACTTCTGGGAGTTGATGGACCAGTTCCTCAACGCCCTGCTGTTCCTGCTGATCGGTCTGGCGCTGGTACTGCTGGATCTCGCCTGGCGTGACTGGATCCTGCTGGTCATTGCGGTGCCGCTCTGCCTGGGTGCCCGCTTTATCAGCGTGTCGCTGCCCTATGTGGCTTTCCGCCGATTCCGCAATTACAACACCTTCTCGGTGCGGATCCTCACCTGGGGTGGCCTGCGCGGTGGTCTGGCGATGGCGATGGCACTGGCACTCCCCTCCGGCGTCATGATGATACCGGAACATGGCGTCGACCTGCGTCAGGTCATCCTGGTGATGACCTACTCGGTGGTGATGTTCTCCATCGTGGTGCAAGGCATGACCATCACCCCGATGATCACGGCCGCCAAGAAGGCCTGTGGCGACTACTGAGTCGGCCCACTGTGCTGATTGCAGAATGAGAGAGGGCTCCCGTCGGGAGCCCTCTTTTTATGGCGGATAGCTGCGGATATTTGCTGCTGATAGCACCTTGATTACACAGAGGAAAAGCGTACTGACTTCAACATCGGCAAATTATTGTTTGCTTTTTATTCATTTCGAGGAGAGAATGCGCGTCGGCTAGTTAATCAGCCTGTTTATGTTTGCCCTGCAATGCTTCACCTCACGATGAATCCTGCCAGTACCCGCATAACCTTCTTCTGATTTACTCGCCTTGAGAACCGTCAGGCTGTCTGCCTGCGTTGCCCGGCTCTCACGGTGCAGACCCGATCTGCCCACCCAATTTGATTTATGCATCAGCATATTCCTTGAAAGTGCAGACGCCCCTTAACCGGGCTGGGTATTCCTGCGCGCTTGTCGTTCACCCAATCGACCGCGCCCATTGACCTGACATTTGCCAATACAAGGAGCAAACACCTAATTTATATAGAGAAATACCATGATGAAAGCAGTACAAACACACAAGCCCCTGCGTCGCAGCAAGCCCATCAACCTGCCTGTGCAAGAGCACGACAATGATGCGTTTCTGATCCAGTTCAGCACCCGCTTCAGCGGCGGTTTCGCCATCTCCTGTGATGGTATCGCTGGCGAGTTCTCCATCGAAGACCTCAACTGATCCTGCCTGCCCTCCGGCAGCGCCCGATGCAGACAGGCCGCAACTCACGGCGGCCTCTTTGCTTCTCTCACGCCTTTAGCCAAACCCGGCCTCTTGCTTGTCACTCAGCCTGACAGCTACCTCGCCATTCGCTTTTCAGCTCTCTGACCTTGATCACTGCTCCAGCAGCAGGCACTCATCAGCATCTTCGCTCAACTTGACCAGTCGACTGCGCACCAGCCCCAGCTTGGCCAACAGGCCGATGGATCGCTCGTTGCCCGGAGTGACGATGGCAACTACCTGCCCGATCCCCAACCGGCTTTTGCCATCGGCAAGGGCGGCCTGCGCCGCTTCAATGGCGTAGCCCTGACCGCGATATTGCGGCAGGAAGGCGTAACCGATATCGACCTGCTCCAGGGTATCGCGCTTGATCAGACCGCAGATACCGAGGCTGACACCGTCCTCTTTGCGCTCCACCAGATAGAGTCCGTGACCATAACGGGCATAGCTGACCGCCGGCCCCTGCTGGATATACTCCTGCGCCTGCTCCAGGGTACGAATGCCCCGATCGCCGATGTAGCGATAAAAGTCGCCGTCATTGAGCAGCTCAAGGATGAAGGGGGCGTCAGTGGCGATCATTTCGCGCAGGATCAGGCGGGAAGAGGCAATCATGGCACGGGCTCTCAAACGGAAAGTGAAGGGCAAAGAGTGCCCCGTCACTCCCGGGCTGGCAAGCCTGTAGCACCATCAGCCATGAAAAAGGGGCCGCGTTGGCCCCTGATGAGATGGGATAAACGGGCTCAGGCAGCCAGCAATCCGGCATAGCCATTACCCTGCTCGCGCAGCGCAGTGAACTGGGCGGCGCAATCGGCCCAGCTCAGCCCCAGCGCGTCTGCCACCTTGTGGGGCCACTCGGGTGGCGCCTCTTCCCCCACATCGGATTGCGCAGCCAGCACGATCGCCAGATGGATCAACCCGGCCTCGGGAGAGAACTCCTTGGCCAGCATGGGGTTGTAGTGATACTCCACCGCATTGCTGATGGTCTCGGGGAACTTCCAGTAACGTGCCATGGCCGCCCCGACCTGGGCATAGTTGAAGCCGACCACCAGCTCTTCCGCCTTGGCCCGCCCCTTGTGCAGCTCCAGATCGTGGATGTGATGGACGGTGTTTTCCGGCAAGCCTACGTGCATCACCAAGCGGCCGAGATCGTAGAGCAGGGCGCAGGTAAAGACCTCATCCCCCTTCATCCCCTTCTTCACCGCCAGACGACGCGCCAGCTCCGCCACGTTGAAAACGCAGCCCCAGAAATGTTTGAGGTCAATGCCGGGCACCGCAGTGACCGATTCGGTGAGCCCGCAGGCCAGCACCATGTTGCGCACCATCGCCAACCCCAGCCGCACCGCGGCTTCATTGACGGTGCCGATCTGGCGACTGCTGCCGAATTTGGCCGAGTTGGCCAGACGCAGCAGCTTGGCGGAGATGACAGGGTCCTTGTTGATCAACTTGCTGATCTTGAGCAGATCCGGATCCTTTTCATTGAAGGTCTGGATCAAATCGCGCATCACTTCCGGGATCTGGGGCAGTAGCTTGGGCTCGGCCAGCAGGGAATCTATCGTGGGCATAGGCGTGTCCATCCATGTTATCTGTGTTCCAACCTGTTTGCCTTGGCAAACTCCTCCTAATTATGGGTAACAAATGGCCTCCCCATCGGATTGTTTATTCGCTGGTCATTCAAGGTGTTAGTCACATTCAGGCTATACTGGCCGCCACATTCACTGTTGCGGATATCCCATGAACGACACTCAGGAATTTTTTGATGAAGACGCGCTGCTGGAGATGGTGGAGAACCAGCTCAACGACGGTCACCCGCCCCATGTGAAGGCGACCCTGATGCGGCTGGTGATGAAGGGCACCCCGCGGGAAGAGGCGCTGCAATATATCGCCTGCGCCCTCGGTGCCGAGCTGATGGCAATGGAGGCCGATCAGGGCCCCTTCAATCTGACCCGTTACGGCGAGTTCCTCGACAGTCTGCCCGAGATGCCGTGGGCAGACGACTGACCCGAGCTGGATGACGGATGCAAAAAGGGCGGGTGCCAATGGCCCCGCCCTTTTGCATGGATCCGCTCCGGATCAGAACTGGGAGTTGATGATCACCTCTTCCCCCAGCGCCCCTGCCAACGGCAGTGGCCGATAGCTGGAGTTGGCGGCCCGCAGCAGACGAATGCCGCGAATGCCGACCTCCTGCGCTGCCTTGATATCCCCATCGGCATCGCCGTAGAAGAGCTTCATCTGCTTATCCTTGAGCCACTGCACCTTGGTGTTCTGGCCCGGCTGATCACCGGCGAAGATCACCGAATTGAGCTGGTCGGCCGGAATATTCATGGTCTGCTGCAGAGTCTGGCTCACGGTTTCGGTCTTGGTGGCCGAGCGGCCGGTGACGAAATAGATATGGTCACCTCGCTTGAGGTGCATGGCGATGAGCGCCTTGCCCACCTCTTTCGGCATGCTGAACGCATCCCAGCCATTGTTCATCTTCTCCCAGAAGGCAGGGTTCTTCAGATAGCTCTCGTCGTTGGGCGAGAACTCCTGTTTGCCGCGATAAAAGCCCGGGCTGGAGAAGAGCAGGGTATCGTCGATATCAAACCCGACGGCCATCGGCGGCAATCCATCAAGGCTCTTGGCAATCTGCTCCACCGACACCCAGTGGATCGGCGCCTGCTGGGCCAGAGTGACGGTGGTGACACCGGCAGGGATTGGCTGAACAGTAGCGGCTTGACCCGCCACAGCAGGCAGAAAGAGGGCGGCAGCCAGCAAGGAGGCAAGCAGCGCCGGACGAGAGATGTGTTTCATAAGGCAGGTTGTCATCTTCAATCAAAAGAGGGGGCCAATAGTGCCCCCATCCAGCCTCTCAAATCTGTGAATGCTCCTGCAAAAGGGAGCATTTGACGCCCGATAATTAATCCTCGATTGGCAGCAGGTCGGTAAAGACAAAGCCGTCGCGCAGCACTGTCTCGCCGACCCGAATGCCGAGCGGACGGGAGAACATGGGGCCATCATAGGCCAGGGTGTGAAACTCGCCGTTCTCGCCGCACGGATCGACCCCCTCCGGCAGCGCCGCCAGCAGCACCTCGTCAAAGTCGTGGCCCCCCAGGCTGGCATCCAGCTTGTTCGGGTCGAGAGCACTGATCCGCGCCTTCAACCCAGCGGCCACCATCTGCGGCGCCAGTTCACGGGTATTGCTGCCCCACAGCGGGAACAGTGGTTCGATGCCAGTGCCTGCCAGCTGCTTTTCACGGTAGGCGCGCACATCCTCAAGGAACAAGTCGCCAAAGGCCATATGGCGGATCCCCTGTGCCACCACATCGGCGATAAAGCCGGTCATGATGCGGGCGTAATCCTCGTTGCTGCAGGGCCAGGGCAGATCGATGGTGATGAGGGGCAGCCCGACGCAGGCGGCCTGCTCGGTCAACAGTTGCTTGCGCACCCCATGCATCGCCACCCGCTCGAATGCCTGATTGAGGGTGGTAAACAGCCCCACCACCTCGATGGCGGGATCTTGCCGCAACTGATGCAGTGCCCATGCGCAATCCTTGCCGCTGCTCCAGGAGAGCAGTACCCGTTTCTTTTCCATCATTCCTCCGCCATCGGGGCATTCGGATTGCCCCAAAAAGATGCAAGACAGTGTTGCGAATTGCGCGATTTACACACAAGAGGCAGGCAGCATACTCTCGATCACCTGTATATGCCCCTTGCACGGGGTGACAATAACTAAAAAAACCAATGGGAAACATACGGATATGACCACGACCACACAACAGCACGATCACGCCCGCCCCCTCAATCGACAAGATTACAAAACCCTGAGTCTGGCTGCCCTCGGCGGCGCGCTGGAGTTTTACGACTTCATCATCTTCGTCTTCTTCGCCGTGGTCATCGGCGAGCTGTTCTTCCCGGCCGACATTCCCGAGTGGCTGCGCCAGTTCCAGACCTTCGGCATCTTCGCCGCCGGTTATCTGGCCCGCCCACTCGGCGGCATCATCATGGCCCACTTTGGCGATCTCATCGGTCGCAAGCGGATGTTCACCCTCAGCATCATCATGATGGCGCTGCCCACCTTGCTGATCGGTCTGTTGCCGACTTATGCGGTGCTTGGCATCGGCGCCCCCATCGCCCTGCTGGGACTGCGGATCCTGCAAGGCGCCGCCATCGGCGGTGAAGTGCCCGGCGCCTGGGTATTTGTCGCCGAGCACGTCCCTGCCCGTCGAGTCGGGGTCGCTTGCGGCACGCTCACGGCGGGATTGACGGCCGGCATCCTGCTTGGCTCCCTCATCGCCACTGCGGTCAACAAGAGCCTGACCCCGGCCGAAGTGAGTGACTGGGGCTGGCGAGTGCCCTTCCTGCTCGGCGGTATCTTCGGCATCGTCGCCATGTACCTGCGTCGCTGGTTGCACGAGACCCCAGTTTTCGCCGAGATGAAAGCCAACAAGACCCTGGCTGACGAGCTCCCCCTCAAGTCGGTGCTGCGCAACCACAAGAGCAGCGTGGTGGTCTCCATGCTGCTCACCTGGCTGCTCTCCGCCGGTATCGTGGTGGTGATCCTGATGACCCCCACCTATCTGCAGAAGGTTTATAGCATCAGCCCGGCCGACGCCCTGACCGCCAACTCGCTGGCCATCGTGGCCCTGACCCTCGGCTGCATCGTCTATGGTCGACTGATCGACCTGCTGGGCAGCGGTCTCACCTTCATGTTCGGCTCCCTGCTGCTGGCGGGCTCCAGCTACGCCTTCTATCACGGTCTGGCGGCCGGTACGAGCCAGCTGGTGCCGCTCTATATGCTGGCGGGCTTTGCGGTCGGGATTGTCGGTGCCGTGCCTTATGTGATGGTCAACGCATTCCCGCCGGTGGTGCGCTTCTCCGGTCTGTCATTCTCCTACAACGTGGCCTACGCCATCTTCGGTGGCCTCACCCCGATGGCGGTGACCCTCTGGATGAAGAGCGACATGCTGGCCCCCTCCCACTATGTGGTGAGCCTGTCGGTGCTGGGTTTCGCCATCGGTCTCTGGCTCTGGTTCCAGCAACGGGCCATCCGGCAGCAGCAAGCGCCGCAAGCGGCCTGACCCGAACAACAAGCCCCGGCATCTGCCGGGGCTTTTTTGTACTGCTTATGTTCAGTTTCGCCAGCATAAGATAGCCTCCCTCTGGGGCCTGCCACCCGCATCGCCCCATGACGTCCAACTCTTTATCCGAGGCTCAAGATGTTCTTTCAGGTCGTATTACTCACCTTGCTGGCGCTGCTGCCCATGGTCAACCCGCCCACCACGGCCACCCTGCTGCTGGGACTGAGCAAGGGGATGTCGCGCGAACACGTGCGCCGTCAGGTCAATCTGGCCGCCATCTATCTGTTCTGCACCCTCTGCATCACCTTCTTTATCGGATCCTCGATCCTGGATCTGTTCGGGATCTCCATTCCGGGCTTGCGCCTGGCCGGTGGTCTCATCATCGGCTTTATCGGCTTTCGCATGCTGTTCCCCGCCCCCAGCCAGCAGAGCGGGGTCGATATAAACCAGAGCATTGCCTTCGTACCGCTCACCATGCCCAGCATGTGCGGGCCGGGCACCATGGCGCTGGTAATAAGCGGGGCAGCCCAGATTGCCGAGCTGCCTGACGAGTACAACCGCCTCACCATCTACGCCGGTGTGGTAACGGCGTTTGCCCTGATGAGCCTGATCAGCTGGGGAGTATTGAAGCTGGCGGATCCGGTCTGCAAGATCCTGGGCGCCACCGGCATCGATGCCATGACCCGTATCATGGGCTTCCTGCTGGTCTGCATGGGTATGCAGTTTTGCATCAACGGCATCAAGGAAGTGGCACAGGATCCGGTATTCCACGGCGGCCAGACCGTGCACACCGCACCGGCGCTACCAAAGGCTTCCGGCACGTTTGATCAGTTGCCGCAGAAGCCCACCGGCTCTGATTGAAAACGGTATCAAAAAGTCCCTGACGATCTGCACTGATCTTGTCCCTGATCATGTTATTGACACACAAATGAGTTAGTTTGTTTTTCATACAGACTGTATTCAGATGGACGCTGATAGGTTTGTTGATGAATACCCACTCAACTTCAGGAGAGTATGCAGATGGACAAGATGCTGACCGAAATAGGGAGCCATAGCCTGTTTCACGAGTACCTGAACGTGGTTGGGATTGCGAGCCCATCCCTCGCCAAGATCGAGCAACGCTGGGAATATAAAGATCAAGAGCAGCTGGTTGCCAAAATCCAGATCGACAAACAGGGTAACGCTCGCTATTTCATCGACGCACGCGCCATATCCGTCAACTGATACCGAATAACCCGCCAGCCCCGGTCCAACGACCGGGGCTTTTTATTGCCTGTAGTTCCCTGAATAGCAAAACCCCGGCAAGAGCCGGGGTTTGAATGCATCGGGTTACGCCGCTGCGCGGCTAACCCAAACCTACGACGTGCCACCCACGGTGAGCTGGTCCAGTTTGAGGGTGGGCTGGCCGACACCGACCGGCACGCTCTGCCCCTCCTTGCCGCAGATGCCAACCCCGCGATCCAGCGCAAGGTCGCTACCCACCATGGAGACCTGGCTCATCGCCTCAGGGCCGTTGCCGATCAGGGTCGCGCCCTTGATGGGAGCGGTGATCTTGCCATCCTCGATGAGGTAAGCCTCGGAGGCAGAGAAGACAAACTTGCCGGAGGTGATGTCCACCTGACCGCCGCCGAAGTTGGGGGCATAGATCCCCTTCTTCACCGAGGCGATGATCTCGGCCGGATCATACTGACCCGCCAGCATATAGGTGTTGGTCATGCGCGGCATCGGCATGGCGGCGTAGGATTCGCGGCGCCCGTTGCCGGTGAGCGGTACCCCCATCAGACGGGCATTCTGCTTGTCCTGCAGGTAACCCTTGAGGATGCCGTTCTCGATCAGCACGTTGTAGCCACCCGGTGTCCCCTCGTCATCGATGGAGACGGAGCCGCGCCGACCCGGCAGGGTGCCATCATCGACGATGGTACAGTACTTGGAGGCCACCTGCTCGCCGATGCGACCAGCAAATGCGGAAGATCCCTTGCGATTGAAATCCCCCTCCAGACCATGACCCACCGCCTCGTGCAGCAGCACGCCAGGCCAGCCGGAGCCCAACACCACTGGCATGGTACCGGCTGGCGCGTCGATGGCTTCCAGATTGACCAGCGCCTGACGCACCGCTTCACGCACATAGCCAAAGGCGCGGCTCTCCAGCCCGTCCAGTTCGAGGAACCAGTCGTAACCAAAGCGCCCGCCGCCCCCGGCACTGCCACGCTCGCGGCGATCGCCCTTCTCGGCGATCACGGTCACCGACAGCCGCACCAGCGGGCGCACATCGGCGGCCAGGGTGCCGTCGGTGGCGGCCACCAGCACCTCTTCGTAAACGCCGCTGATGGAGGCCATCACCTGATTGATAGCGGGATCCAGACTTCTGGCGAACTTGTCCATCTGCTCCAGCAGGGCGATCTTCTGGTGCTTGTCGAGGGTCTGCAGCGGATCCATGGCCGGATAGAGCAGGTTCGCTTCGGTGCGGGCCCACGCCTTCACCTTGCCGTGAGCACCGGCTGCGGCGA
Source organism: Aeromonas sp. R4-2 (assembly GCF_040908295.1). Classification (NCBI taxonomy): domain Bacteria; kingdom Pseudomonadati; phylum Pseudomonadota; class Gammaproteobacteria; order Aeromonadales; family Aeromonadaceae; genus Aeromonas; species Aeromonas sp. R4-2. The sequence continues at coordinate 65,091 of NZ_JBFODL010000013.1, forward strand.
TGCCGCGAGCGGCGGTCACCGACTGTTGCAGGGCCAGCAGGCTCAGCTCGTCCGAGTAGGCGAAGCCGGTCTTCTCGCCGCTGACGGCGCGCACCCCGACCCCCTGATCGATGTTATAGCTGCCATCCTTGACGATGCCATCTTCCAGCATCCAGGACTCGTGCCAGCTGCGCTGGAAATAGAGATCGCCGAACTCCACCTGATGGCTCATCAGGCTGCCGAGCAGCTGCTGCAGGCGCCCTTCGTCGAGGTCGTTCGGGGCCAACAGGGAGGCACTAACCTGGCTCAATAGACTCAATCTTCTTCTCCAATCTCAACGTGAGATGTCGTAACGGTTAATTCATCCGGTGTGGCCCGGTGTTCAGTTCGTATTCGCAGGGTGCAATGGGCGCCGTGAATGGCGCCGCCAACCCCAAGATCGGCACAGGTGCAATGCGCTTCGCTTGTTGCACCCTACGTCAATCAACACCCCGGGATCACAGCAACCGGGCATGCCTCAGCACCGGCATGGTGCGCTGCAATTCATCGATAAGCTCGGCATCCATCTGCGCCAGCACTGTGCCGCCCCCGGACTCTTTGCTCGCCAGCACCCGGCCCCAAGGATCGATCACCATGCTGTGGCCCCAGGTCTGGCGCCCCGTTTCGTGGGTGCCGCCCTGATTGGCAGCAACTACGTAGCACTGGTTTTCGATGGCGCGAGCCCGCAGCAGCGGCTCCCAGTGCGCCTCGCCGGTCACGGCGGTAAAGGCGGCAGGCACCAGCAGCACGCGGGCACCGGCACGGGCCAACTGGCGGTAAAGCTCGGGAAAGCGCAAATCATAACAGATCGAGAGGCCGAGGGGACCAAAGGGGGATTCCACCACCACAGGCGCCTCCCCCGGGCTGAAGGTCTCCGACTCCCGATAGCGACCGTGATTGTCCGCCACATCCACGTCGAACAGGTGGATCTTGTGGTAGTGGCCCCTGAGCTCACCGCTTGGGTCAAACACCAGCGAGCTGGTGTGGATATGGTCGAAACCTGCGATAGTCGTCGGCATAGCCCCGGCCACCAGCCAGATGCCATAATCGCGGGCCCATTCAGCCAGTTGCTGCTGGATCGGGCCCTCACCTATGGCCTCGGCCCCATCCAGATAACCCTGCCGTTCGCCAAACAGGGCGAAGTTCTCCGGCAGCAGCACCAGCAGCGGCCGCTCTTTGGGCAAGGCCGCCAGTTCGGCGGCGATCTGCTCCCGGTTATCCTGCCAGTGACGGCCAGATACCAGCTGTATTGCGGCTAACCACATGACGTTCTCCTTGTCCGCGTTAATCGCGATCCACAATATTCGGGTCTTTATCCATCTCGGCCAGCAGCTTGCGAAGATGATGCCGGACCAATCCCCGCTGCCCCCGCTCCGCCCATTTGAGGCAATCGAACAACTCCCACACCAGACCATCCCCTTCGGCCATATAGGCAGGAAAGTTCCAATGGCTTGGGACGGGGCCAGATACCTCAAGCGCACCAAGGGAGGAAGTTTTATCGAACAGTGGCAAGTAAGGTTTGGCAAGGGGGAACTCAGCCCCCCGATCAAGGATATGGATCTCGATGCTGGACATATCGAGGAAGATGAAGCGCCAGTATGAACAGACCTCTTCATGTCTTCCTTGCCAGCAGTGAAAGATGGGCCGATCCCCCACAATGGTGCGCACCAGTTCGTCTCCCTGCTTATGGAAGCCCGGCTCGGCCAGCAGCAAGAGATCGACGTCGGATACCCGGTCTGCCTTGCCCTTGGCGAGCGACCCAACCACTACCCCGGCATCAATCGCAGGATGAGCTGCGCCATGTTTCATAACCGATTCCAGCAGTGCGCGCTGCAGTGGCGGGATGGCAGCCCAGTGCTCATCCACCATCATAACGGCCCCTCTGGCACAACCCGATCCCCCGCCTGCAGGGTGTAATCCAGTACAATAATTCGCTCCAGCACCGGACGGAAGATGGCCTTGAGGGCATCGTGATCAGGATGGGGCAGATAACGCTGGCGGGCTGCTTCGTCGGCGAAGGTCATCAGCACGCTGTGGGTAAAGCCATCATCCCTCCCCTCCGGGCTATCATTCTTCCCCCACTCCACGGCGGTCACGCCGCTAACCTGATGGGGAATGGCGAGAAAAGCGTTACGCACCGTATCTATCTGGGCAGGCTGGGTGCCCGGCTTGAAGGCGATCAGCAGGATATGTCGGATCATGGCTCACTCCTTGTGATGGTGCCGGGCCGCTCGTTCAGCGCTGAGCGGGCCCTGCGTGTTTGGGGCTCAGCAGGAAAGGGGTCACCTCTTGCGTCGGCAGGCTGGGAGCAACGGCGTCAACAGCATCTTTCTGCTGCTGGTTGAGCTTGATGCGCGCGCGATCTCGCCCCGCCTCGATCAGCTTGGGTGCGTCGAGCGGGCCCGAGATGCGAAAATCGATGCGGGTCACCACATCCACCACCGGCTCCAGCAGTTTGGAGAGGGCCAGCACATAGAGACCCGTGACCGGCGTGATGGAGAAGGCCGCCACCACCGGCAGGGTGCCCCCCAGATTGGGAGAGAAGCTCAGCTCGTAGTCGAGCCGCCAGCGCACCAGATCGGCGATCCCCTCGCCGCGCAGGTTGCCTGCCGCCCCCTTCATATAGAAATCATCGTTGCTGACCTGCCCCTGCTTGATGGTGGCAGAGGCGGACATGGATTCGAAGTAGAAGCCCTTGTCGAACACATCGCGAAAATCGAGCCGCAGCTTGCGCAGCAGGGAGTCGAGACTGAGCAGGGAGAGCAGCCGCGCCCCCTTGTCGTTGACCTCCCGCAGGGTGCCACCCTCCAGCTGATAGTTGGCACTTCCCCCCAGAGTCGGCAGGCTCGGGCGATAGGGCACATCCTGCCAGTTCAGATCAAAAGCGAGGGAGCCGGGAGCATCGCCGATGGGCGAGGTGTAGCCGAGCCGCTTGAGCAGCAGCTCGCTGTTGTTGCTGGTCAGCTTGCCACGGGCACGGGTCTGCATCCGGTTGCCATCGGCCAGCCAGTCGACGCTGCAGGTGAGCTGACTCCCCGCCAGCCGCACATCCAGCCCCTTGAGGGTCACCTTGTTGGCGCCGGGCACCAGCTCCCCTTTCACTTCACCAAGAGGTAGCTCACCAAAGCGGCAATCGACACAGCTCACCTTCAACCAGGGGATGGAGGCCATGATGGCGTTGTCCTGCTTGGCATCGGGATCCGGGCTGAGATCCGAACTCTTGCCAGACCAGTAGATGCGGGCAAACTTGGCATCCACCGGGCGATTGGCCACTGCGGGCAGGCGGATCACCCCCATCACATCGGGGCTGTCGATCATCACTTCGGTAGCCTGATTGGTCGGCCCCACGGTGAAACGCGCCGCCTTGAGGGTGGCGCTGCCGATATAGGCGCGGGCCAGCTGTCCATCCACCCACCACTCCTGTGGCAGGAAGGCGGGGCCGACCACCGCGTTGCCGGTCTGATTCTGCGCCGGCAGCCATTGTTTAAGTCGCGCCAGCCAGCCACCGACATCGGCCTCCTGCTGGTTGATGGCAAGCAGCATGGGGGCATCGCGCATTACCCGGGCGCCCGGCTGGCCTATATCGACCCGCACCCTACTGAGATAAGGCACCCCTTCGCCGTAGACCAGTCGGGTCTGCATATCCACATCGGCCCCCAGCACGGCACGAATGTCGGCGCTGCCATCCCGGCCACGGGCGATAACCTTGAGCGGCAGCCGGCTGGCACTGTTCTTGGCCAGTGGCAGCGGCAGATCCAGCCCCATCCCCTGCAGGTTGGAGTCGAGCGCCAGCTGGAAGCTGAACGGCTTGCTGTCGGGCAGGGTCAACCCGAGCTTGCCGCCCCAGTTGCTGCGGCCGTTGAGGATACCGTACGAGGAGATGGCGGCGGGTTGGCGGCGGCTATCCCACTGCCCCTTGAAATCGAGGTCGACCTGATAGTGATCCGGATGCTGGCGCCCCTGATAGTCGAGGGTCAACGGCTGGTTCCACAGGCTCGCCTTGAGGTTGTTGAAACGGGTCTGTTCGTTGTCATATTCGAGGCGCCCCTGCACCTTCTCCAGCGGCAGATCCAGACTGGCGACCCGCACCTTGTTGTTGCTGAAGGTGGCATCGCCACTCGCCTTGACCTCGCTCTCGCCATCGAGAGGAATATCGAGCTTGACCGATCCTGCCATCGGGCCGCGGATCTCGATCTCCCGCAGCGCCTGACCTACCGAACTACCCAGCGGGGAGTCCTGCAGGTAGTCGCTGATGGCCTTGCCCTCCCCCTGCACCTTGGCATCCACATAGAGGTGGGCGCCGGGGGAGAGATCCGGGATCCAGGCATGTACCGAGTCGGAGCTCGCCTTGCCGAGTTTGGTGGATCGGCTGCGCATATCGAGGCCGGCATTCTGGAACAACAGGTCGATCTGCAGGTCGGTGAGCGGTTGCCAACCGGGGAAGAACTCGTAGGTGGCCTGCTCCAGCGGCACCGCCACCTGGAAGATGCCCTTGCCGTTGTCGTAGGGGAAGTCCCTGAACTCGCCATACCAGAGCAGGTCGGCCCCCTTGGCCTTGCCCCCCTTGATGGCGCCGCTCAGGTAATCCACCAGCCCCTTGTCCATCGCCTGCAGCGGGAAGTAGCGATCCGCATGGCCCGCATTCTTCACATCGATGCGGCCGGTCAGGGCCAGGAAAGGCTGCTCGAACAGATCGAGGCGGAAACGGCTGGCCAGGGTCAGATCCGGGTTATCCAGCGCGATATCCTGCCCGTAGAGCACCCAGCCCTGTTCCTCGCGCCACCAGTCGAGGCGGGCCGAGAAGTGGTCGACCGGGATCGGCTCCTTGAAGTGACGGGCGGGATCCACCTTGTCGTTCGCCAGCGCCAATCTGGCGCTACCGCCGGTCGGGGTAAGCCAGAACTCGCCGTTGAGATCCTGCATCCCGGGTATATCCTGCCAGGCCTTGAGACGCACCTTGCTGAAGCGGCCACTGAGGGAAAGCTCCTGCCAGTCGGCATTGGCCAGCAGCGTCAGCTCCTGCACCGACCCCTGCGGATTGCTCTGGCGCAGGGTCTCGCAGAGTGTGGGGTAGAGCGCCGAGACCAGCTGACTGATCTGGGTGATCTTGTCGAACTCTATGCTGGGCAGGTAGCCCTGCACCCGATCCCCGATCCGTTCCAGTTGCAAGCGGCTCTGCAACCAGGGTTTGCCATCCAACTTGAAGGTGACGTTATGGCTCGCCAGTTGCCAGTCGGAGCCCTCACGGCGCAGCTGGATCTTGCCACCATCGAGACCGAAACGGTGCATCTCCCCTTTCTTGGGATCCTTCCAGATCAGGTAGTTGTTGCCAAACGCCAGCAGGGTATTGCCCAGCTTGCCGCTGTCAAACTCGCTCCAGAGCTGGAAGTCGAGCTGACCGGCAACCTTGGGTTCGCCCGCATGGATCTTGGCCAGGGTCGGGGTGATATCGAGCTGGCGGGCCCCCAGATAGAGTTGCCCCTTGAGGCGATCGAGCCGGGCAGTCGGGGCGTCCACATCCAGAATCAGATCGAGGGTGCTCTCGCCCACCCCGTTGATGAGATAGGCCTTGCCGACCCCCTGATGGCGCTTGCCACGGTTCTGCCAGCGCAACTGGGCAATGTCGAGCGCCCGCAGATCACCGAGGGAAGTGGTGACGCTGAGACGGGTGTTGTGCACATCGAAGGTAGAGAGCTGGGTCAGCAGAAAGCGCAGCAGGGCGCCCTGCTGGGGATCGCCGGAGGGGCTCTCGTCAGCCGGTTGGCGCAAGTCGATGGTGATATCGCCATCGCTCAGGATCAGCTCGCCAAATACCGGCTTGAGCTCGTTAATGGTGCGCCAGAAGTCGAGATGCACCCAGGCTTTGCCGAGCCGTACGGCAAAACGCCCCGAATCCGGGGCGATGGCGAGTTGCTGCAGTTCAAGCGCAGGCCCGGATTGTGTCCAGTCCAGCCCCACTTGCTCCACGCTGACCTTGAGTTGTGAATCACCCAGCAGAGTGTGGATCAGACTCTCCCGGTATTGATTCAGCAAAGGGCCCCCGACCCGTACCAAGGTGACCAGCATGGCCATCAGTACGAACAGGACCCCCAGGGCCAACCAGCCCCGACTCAGCCAGCGATAGACCAATTACATCATCACCACGTCGAACTGCTCCTGACCACAGAGGGGTTCGCTCACTACCCGCACCTGCTTGCCGATGAACACTTCCAGCTCAGCCAGACTGTGGGACTCCTCGCCATGGAGGTAGTCGGCCACGGCCGGGGCTGCGTAGACGGTGAACTGATCCGCATCGTAGGCGCGATTGACCCGGATGATCTCCCGCAGGATCTCGAAGCAGACCGACTCCACCGTCTTGACCCGGCCACGTCCCTTGCACTCGGGGCACTCGGAGCAGAGCACATGCTCCAGACTCTCGCGGGTGCGCTTGCGGGTCATCTCCACCAGACCGAGCTGGGAGAAGCCATTGACGTTGGTCTTGGCACGATCCTTTGACAACGCCTGCTCCAGGCTGTGCAGCACCCGACGGCGGTGATCCTCCGACTGCATGTCGATGAAGTCGATGATGATGATGCCGCCGAGGTTGCGCAGGCGCAGATGACGGGCGATGGCCGCCGTTGCCTCGACGTTGGTGTTGAAGATGGTCTCTTCCAGATTGCGATGGCCGACAAAGGCGCCGGTGTTGATATCCACCGTGGTCATGGCTTCGGTCTGGTCGATGATGAGGTAGCCGCCGGATTTCAGCTCTACCTTGCGCTCCAGCGCCCGCTGGATCTCGTTCTCCACGTCGTAGAGATCGAAGATAGGCGACTCGCCGGGGTAATACTCCAGCTTGCTGGCCAACTCAGGCACGTACTCTTCGGTGAAGCGCTTGAGCTGATCGAAGCTCTGGCGCGAGTCAACGCGGATCTTGTCGAGCTCGGCACCGACAAAGTCGCGCACCACCCGGAATGCCAGACTGGGATCCTCGTAGAGGATCTTGCAGGGGGGATACTTCTGCTTGCGCTCGAGGATCTTGCGCCACAGCCGTTTCAGGAAGGCAGCATCCTGCTCCAGCTCCTGCTCCCCCACCCCTTCGGCAGCGGTGCGGATGATGTAACCACCCAGCTCGTCCACATAACCGGCTACGGTGCGCTTGAGGCGCTCGCGCTCGGCTTCGGATTCGATACGCTGGGAGACACCGACGTGGGCACTGCCCGGCATAAAGACCAGATAGCGGGATGGCAGGGTGATATCGGTAGTGAGACGGGCACCCTTGGTACCCAGCGGATCTTTCACCACCTGCACCATGATGTCCTGCCCCTGACGCACCAGCTCGGCGATGTTACCGACCTGGAACTGCTCCTTCTCCTTCACCGCCACACACTCGGTGTGAGGGACGATATCAGAGGCGTGCAAAAAGGCTGCCTTGTCCATGCCGATATCGACGAAGGCCGCCTGCATGCCGGGCAGCACCCGGCTGATCTTGCCTTTGTAGATATTGCCGACAATGCCGCGCTTGGCCTGACGCTCTACATGCACTTCCTGCAGCAGACCGTTTTCGACCAGAGCGACCCGGGTTTCGGAGGGGGTAACGTTAACCAGCAGTTCTACCGACATAAGTAACCTTGCCTGTTCCAGTTTTGAATTCTATAGAGCCAATCCGGTACAACGCGCGCAAGGGAGAAACGCAGCAGAGCACAGCTGACGGGAAATTATTTGAGCTGTTCCAGATGATGCTTGATCAGCAAGTCTGTCTCCAGCAGGGGCAGGCCGACCACGGCGCTATAGCTCCCTTCGATGCGGCTGACAAACTTGCCGGCAATACCCTGAATGCCATAAGCCCCGGCCTTGTCACAGGGCTCACCGGTCTGCCAGTAGGCCTCGATCTCGGCCTCGTCCAGCTTGCGAAACGCCACGTTGGTGGTGACCAGACGCACGTCACAACGATCCTTGCTGGCCAGCGCCACCGCCGTCATCACCTGATGCACCTTGCCGGAGAGGGACTCCAGCATATCTTTGGCATCAAGCAGATCGGACGGTTTCTCCAGTACCCGGTCGCCCAGCACCACTATGGTGTCGGCACCCAGCACCGGCAACGCCGTCGGCGCACACGCCACGCCCGCCATCGCCTTGTCACGGGCGAGACGGCAGACGTAATCCTGCGCCTTTTCACCCTCTTCCCGCTGCTCGGGCACATCCAGTTTCAGCACCTCGAAGCGGTAACCAATCTGGGTCAGCAGTTCACGGCGACGGGGAGAAGCCGAGGCGAGATAGAGTTGTGGTTCGTTGTTTTTGTTCATATTTACCTGATATTGAAGCGGCGCCGCACCTTGCGCAGCACCAGAAACACCCAGGGCCATATTAGCATCGTCGTCAACGTCGACCAAAAGTAGGAGAAGTTGAGACTGGCCTGGCTGAACAGATGCTCGGCCCAGAATACCGTCATTTTACCCACCAGCGAGAGGCCACCGATGATCAGTGCCTGCTGCCAGAGGGAGAAGTTGCGGATCTTCTGGAACTGGAAGGCCGCCAGATAGGTGGTAATGGCCATCGCCATCGCCCGCACGCCGAGGGTGCTGCCAAGCAGCACATCCAGCAGCAGGCCCGCCACCCAGGCGGTGCCGACGTTGGTCCGATGCGGCAAAGCCAGTGCCCAGTAGATGAGCACCATGGCCAGCCAGTCCGGGCGGAAGGGGTCAAATTCGAAAGGAAGCGGCAGGATCGACAGGCTCAAGGCCAGCAAGATCGAGATCCAGATCCAGATCCTGCCGCTGGCGGGTTCTAGCATTAGCGGGTGGCTCCTGCGGCGGACGCAGCGGGAGCCGCCCGTTCGCCATCCTCATCATGTACTTCAGGCTTCTTGTCGGTCCACAGCAGCAGCAGATAACGCAGTCTGTCCAGCTCCACCAGCGGCTTGGCCTCGACCTGAGCGAAGGGCTTGCCCTCCACATACTCGGAGCGAGTCACAGTCGCCACCGGATAACCTTCCGGGAAACGGCCACCCAGACCCGAGGTGACCAGCAGGTCACCGACCTGAATATCGGTATTGCGCGGCAGGTTGCGCAGCTCAAGCTTGTCGAGCTCGCCACTGCCGGAGGCAATGGCGCGCAAGTCGTTGCGCAGCACCCGCACCGGAATACCGTGGCTGGAGTCGGTGATCAGCAGCACGCGACTGGTGGTGGAGCCCACGTGGAGCACCTGACCAATCACACCCTGATCGTTGATCACCGCCTGACCGTTGTAGACGCCATCCAGCGCCCCCTTGTTGATCAGCACCTGATGGCTGAAGGGGTCGGAATCCACCGACAGCAGCTCGGCCACCATTTTGCGGGACTCCTTGTGCACCGGCGAGCCGAGCAGCTCACGCAGCCGCTGGTTCTCGTGCTCCAGCTGATCCATTTTGAGCAGACGGGCACGTAGGGTAAACAGCTGTTGCTCCTGCTGTTTGGTCTGCTCGATGAGATCGGCGCGGGTCTGCACCTGGGTCGACATGGTGTCGAGCAGGGTACCGGGCGCATTGGCCATGTATTGCAGGGGACTGACTAACGAACTGAGGTAGACGCGGACATGGGTAAACACACCGAAGCGGGAATCCGCGACGATGGCAGCGATGGAGATGATGACGGCGAGAAACAACCGTAACTGAAGCGAAGGGCCTCTACCAAAAATGGGTTTCATGGGTCGTCAAAAAAGAGCCGGCACGCTGGCCGGCTTTGGGTCTTATTCGTAGTGGAACAGATCGCCACCGTGCATATCGATCAGCTCCAGCGCCTTGCCGCCGCCACGGGCCACACAGGTGAGGGGATCTTCGGCCACGACGACAGGAATGCCGGTCTCTTCCATCAGCAGACGGTCGATATCTTTCAGCAGTGCGCCACCACCGGTCAGCACCATGCCGCGCTCGGAGATGTCGGAAGCCAGTTCCGGCGGAGACTGCTCCAGCGCCACCATGACGGCAGCCACGATACCGGACAGCGGCTCTTGCAGCGCTTCCAGGATTTCGTTGGAGTTGAGAGTGAAGCTGCGCGGTACACCTTCAGCCAGGTTGCGGCCACGGACTTCAATCTCGCGCACCTCTTCGCCCGGATAGGCGGAGCCGATCTCGTGCTTGATGCGCTCGGCAGTCGCTTCACCGATCAGGCTGCCGTAGTTGCGACGGACGTAGCTGATGATCGCTTCGTCAAACTTGTCGCCACCGATACGGACTGACTGGGAGTAAACCACACCGTTCAGAGAGATGATGGCCACTTCAGTGGTACCACCACCGATATCAACCACCATGGAACCGGTCGCTTCGGATACCGGCAGGCCGGCGCCGATGGCAGCAGCCATAGGCTCGTCGATCAGGTAGACCTCACGGGCACCGGCGCCCAGTGCGGACTCCTTGATGGCGCGACGCTCAACCTGGGTTGAACCGCACGGTACACACACCAGCACACGCGGGCTGGGGCGGAAATAGTTGTTGTCGTGAACCTGTTTGATGAAGTGCTGCAGCATCTTCTCGGTCACGTAGAAATCGGCGATCACGCCGTCTTTCATCGGGCGGATTGCGGAAATGTTGCCCGGGGTACGGCCCAGCATCTGCTTGGCGGCATGACCGACAGCAGCGACCGATTTGGCGTTCCCGCGCTCTTGGCGAATGGCGACAACTGAGGGTTCGTTAAGGACGATCCCTTGATCTTTTACATAGATCAGGGTGTTGGCAGTTCCCAAATCGATCGACAGATCGTTGGAAAAGACGCCTCTGAGCTTTTTGAACATGGCTACGGGAAATCCTAAGAATTTGGAGGTGCAGAAAACCGGCTAACTTTACCAATGCCCACCCCAATGGGCAAGCGCTCAAACTGTCGCCAATCAATCAGGCGCGACAAAAATGCGAGTCATCACTCACTCGCACACGCTTGCAAACACTAATAAACAAGGATTTAGGGGGATGCTGTTGAGCCAGCCCCCCTTTCACATCATTCAATGCAATACTTCGCGCCGATAAATAATTCTGTCATTACCCCGGCTGGAGCCGAAAATGGCCTCACCTTGCAGGTTGCCGTCATTGGCACTCGTTGGGTCAGACAACCAGAGTGGCGATGATGGCTGTTTTGCCAATTCGACCTTGTAGGGGATGCGCACCGAGATGTCCGGCTTGGCAAAGTGGAACAGGATCTCCCCTTCTTTCGCCAGTGCAGCATCCCCACCCGGTGCAGAACTACCCAACCCCAGCTTGATCTTGCGACCCGCCCCCAAATTCAGCTCGCGAGTCGCCGCATCAAAGGTGTGACTCGGATTGAGGAAAGTGAACCCCTGATTGGCCAAAGAGAGCTGGGTACATTGATCTTCCTTGTTTTGCAGCCAGTTGCCCCCTTCGTAATATTGCATCTGCAGTGGAATGGCCAGCGGCGCCGAGGCAAGACCCGCCGCCGTGCCAGCCAGCAGGCGGCCATAATAAGCCGTCATGGTGTTATTCACCCGCGTAGGAATCGTCAACTGCTTGGCATTGCAGTTAACCCCTTTGGTACAACCATTCTTGATGCCAGGATTCAGGTCAGCGTCAGCCATGAAAGTGACTGAGGGTGACTCCTCATCAAGCACTTGCAGGCCAAAACGCAGTAACTTAAAGGGCTCTTCGGGAGTAGTCAGGCCGGGATCGCGCTCAGAAAGCCGGGCAAAGCGGCTCTGGCTGTCAATATTGGCTTCGCCTGATGCCCAGCTGGCCATCATGCTCCCCACTCGATCTGTGCGATCAATCCCATCATGATTATTGCCTGCCACCAGATAGAGCCGCCCCTTCGCGAACTCGCCACCATAGTTTTTGGTCACCCCGGCACTCTTGTTACGAGCCTGTACCGTCATCTTGACCCCGAATGGCTGACTCATATAGCTGAACTGCCCGCAAGCAGGAGTAAGCACCCCGCTCAGCAAATTGAAATCCCAAGGGACAAAACGTCCCACCGGCAGGCTGCTGGCGGGAGGGATGGTATAGCCGAAATAGCCCGTAGATACAGTGCTTCCTTCTGGCTGCTTTGCCGCCGGTGGCGTCGCCGTCATTCGGAACACTCCCACCTCGCTCACGGTCTGGCTAACGTTATTGGCACTGTTGGCCGCAGCCACATGGCTATAGGCGGTAGTACCCAGCGTTGCATTGGTGCCCGGATTGGGTGCCACCAGCGTACTGCCCAGAGCAATATTGGGCAGGGCAAAGTTGGGCGTAGTCTGATTCCCTACGCAGATATCCCCATCATTGGCCGACTCCCAGGCCATCGCCTTGATATCCACCTGGAATGTTTCCCCTGCTTTTTTGAAGACCGGACAGCTGCTATCACCAGCCGCGCAGACCCCTTGCGGGGGCGTGATGCACAGGCCGACCGGACGTGCCACAAACTGATCGGCGCCTAGCATCACCAGACCGGCTTCACTGCCAGTACCATCATAGCGGGCATCCAGTTGCACCTTGCCCGCATCCGGATAATTAACCGTGATGGTCGACTGCCCCTGATCATTAAATGCGAGGGAGAGCGGTGTTGCAGCCCCCTGACTGGCACCAATCGCACTGCTATTGACGCTCATCTGGCTGTTATAGGGGTTACCGGTGGGGGAGATATAGCTGCTCCAGAACTTGACGCTCTTGGTCTGACTGGCAAACCCCGGCACACACAGCTTGGTCACATCGCTCTTTTTGATCGCCTTGATAGTCACCGTCTGCGGCTGGTTGGAATAAGTATCAGGCACATCGAAGAAGAAGCCGCTATCGGCAAAGTTCAGGGTACAGGCTGCCGCACTGGGCGTACCGGCCCCGGCCTTGCACAAGGTGGTACTGAATGGCTTGGTCGTCGGAGTCGAGCCGGAAACGCCGATAGTAACTGCAGTCGTCGTGTTATTACGCAACTGCACCTTGGTCGAACCGCCGCTAAAGGTCACCGTATTGCCACCAATCCAACCATTGCTGGCAGAAGTAGGGGTAAGACTCAGGGTCGCAGTAACCGGGTCTGTGATAAGCGTGTTACAAGCGGCATCGGCGCACGCCTTGACCGTCACCGTCTCGGGGTTGCAGGTCAGTGGCTGACCGGAGTGATCAAGTTGGAAATGATCAATCTGCACCCCGATCGGGTTGGAGCGCAGGGCGCAGATCTGGATATCATCCAGCTCATGGTTATTGTTGGCACCTCCGGTTGACCCTGTAAGCGACAGCAAAAAATCTGCAGGAACCTGCTCCTGCCCAGCGGTTGCCATCGCATCGAATGGCGCAACCAGGGTACTAAATACGGAGCCAGTGTTTCTATCCAGCGAGACCATTGAGCGGCCAGCCACACGTGAATCAATCCTTAACCGATAGAGATGGCCGGGCTGGGCCGAAGAAGTACCACGTACATCGACTCGGGGGCTAATATTGGCCGTCGTCCCCGCCAAATAGCGATAACTGGAACCAACCCCTCCTCTTATAGCAATGGCCTGCGCACGAGCACCGGGGCCACCCACTTTACCCTCATTGGGATTGGAGAAGTTTCCATATTCATCAAGCCCGACACCAAGCCAGCCACCTGCAAAACCGGGAGTACCGTTGTCACGCTGCGCATATCCCAATGCGCCACCAAAACTGCCGGGTTGAGGTGTAACGGTCGCATCGGAAAGAATCACCGCCAAGCCATCCCCTCCTGTTCCGGTTTGAGGTGACCAAGCGTAATAGCGGAAAGTAACTTCAACCAAGTTGTTAGCTGCGGGAAATAAACGCTGATAAGTCGCTGAGGTAGCCTGGTTACCACTCGCTTCAGTCATCCGTAATCGGCCGCTGATAATCTTCGGATCAAAAGTACCAGAAGTCCGTTTGACAACCCACTTGTCACTCAACACAGTTCCAGGAAAATTATCTGAAAAACACCCAAGTATGGGAGTGAATGTCTGATCATTGATTACCGAATTATCCGTCATATTAAGACTGCGGCTTGTCGTACGGCCACGAATAATGGCTGAATTGTTAAGCGTCAAATTTTGATCGGAGTACACGTAACCATTTATTTGACTCCCACCATTCAGAGTAATCCCACCATAACCAAATAACAGTAGAGAACCCTCACCAGAGGCGTTCAATATGGCATCATTCAGCTCAAGAGTATTTTTGACAAAAATACGAACTTCACCCTGGATCTGAATTTCTGTCCCCTGATTCATCGTTAATGATTCAATCCAGTAATCACCAGATGAAAAAATCACTTTGGCACCATTGTTCAATGCCAGCGACTTGATCCGATATTCTGTAGCTGCACTGGAGAAACTTAACGAACAGCTGGTATTCAATGCGATGGAATTAAATTGGTTTGAGGTTGCACTCCCGACATTCAACTGCTGCCCAGCTTGGCACTGTGTAAAATTCCCACTTGAACCACTACTTGAGAAAAAGATATTGCCGCCGGTAATAGATAATCCACGAATTGTATTTCGTGTAATAGTACACAAGCGGCGAGAGCCATCTGCGTTGTCACACGCGTCCAACGGCATCCCGGAGCCCTGGGTTGAGGCACAATAATTGAGTGCAGCCCCTGCAGTACCGTTCACCTTGGCGGAGCCATACATTGTCAACGCAGGATTACCAAGGGAATTGCAATTAACATTGGTGTCCCCACGATGACCCTGAGTTACCGCAGGGAAATAGGTTGCAGTATCAATCACCTGAAACGCCCCTGCTGTACCACTAAATAGCCACACGGCTGCGACGATCCATAAATTGCGCATCAGGGAGTTCCTCCATCATAAGCTTCGACCATCAGGGTTCGGCTCACGGCAAAATCCGGGTTGGCACTGTTAAGGTCGGAGCTGCCACAGGTGCCGACACTCTCGAGACGATAGCCATTGGTCACAGATCCGTTGTAGGTCACCGGCACCGTGGCGCAACGAACCACAGCCTGACAGTTGGTCAGCCCTGGATTGCTGGCAAAGCTCAGTGGGCTGCTTGCCAGGCAGACCGCAGGTGGGTTCGGTTGGGCAAGCGTGCGCTTGGGGAACAACCGATAGAGTGCTACTTCCAGCCCGCTCTGGGCGGCCAGCAGGGCACGCACGCTGCGCACCTCCACCGTATTTTTCTCGCCGCTATCGACCAGAAAACGGCCCATGGCAGCCGCCAGCAGTGCCATCACCACAATCACAAACAGGGCGATCATCAAGGCACTGCCTCGCATCCGTCCGAAAGCCTGTGGATCAGGGCACATTGAACACCTCTATCTTGTGGTTGAAGGTGACCGACTCCCCCTTGCGCTCGAACACAAAGCGCATACCAAACTCCCCTTCGGCGTTAAACGCCGAGGTTTCCCGATAGAAGGTGCCAATAAGAAGGGAATCCGCCATCAACACGCCCTGTGCAGGTAAGGATGCTCCAATGGGGGCTGTGGCACGGGTCAGCGTGTTTCCTTCCACACAGTAGCGAACCTGCTGGTTGGCAAAGTAGACCCGGCTGCCGGGAGAGAGGCCAGTCAGACTCTCGGCACTGGTATAGCGGATAGTTTGCGCTCCGGATACGGGCGTCAGCACATCCGTGACCTTGGCTACGCAGCGGCCATAATCACAGCCTGCAGTAAGCGAACCGACACTTTTGTCCGGCACGGGGAATACAATCAGCTGATCGTCTTTTTTAACGGCGGTGGCATCCACATCCAGCGGATTGGCAGCAGAAGCCGGGGTCGCCATCACCAGCTCAAGGGTGGCCGTGCTCCCCGACATGGCGCGGTTAAGCGCCAAATAGCGGCTGGAGGTGCTGATGGGCCAGAACCGCAAACAGGCGCCGGTGTCGACCCATGTCCCGCCAGTCGTCTCGATCCGCTCCGATCCCGGCACCGCATCGCGCAGTTCGCGGTTAAGCCGCTCCATGGCGAAGCGGGCATCGCTCATCAGCTGCTCACGGCTGCTGGCATCGCCATAAATCTGGGTACCGATACCGATAAACTGGCTGGTAAAGGTCGCCATTATCCCGAGCAGCAGGATGACCATCACCAGCTCGACCAGGGTAAAGCCACGGTTACCCCGAGGTTTGCGGTAGGTTCGATTGGCCACCAGGCGTAATCTGGCGCCGGAGTTGGCTAGGGGCGCTGATATTCTGGTAGAGAGGCAACCCCCGACAGCAGAGCGATCCATCAGTAGTTCCCCCGGTAGAAGGAGAAGTCGAGCACGCTCTGATCCGGTAGCTTGATCTGCAGATCAATACGCTTACCCACAGAGCAGGGTGCGGCACAACTCTTGAAGGTGCCGTCGCTGAAATCGGCTCCGCTCACCGCAATTTTCACCTGATAGTTGCGATACTCCTCACCGCCGACTCCCGCTGCAGTCTGGGTCAGGGTGTTGGCATCCACCCAGCTACCTGCGGTATCGAAATCATCCACATCGTTATAGGCATAGGATGCGGGCTCACCATCAGGGCCATAACTGGTGGAGCAGGGAGAAATGGTCACCCCTGCCACCTGCTCACCACAACGATAACGACCACCGTTATGATCCGAATGTTCATCAAACGACTTTTGCAAGATCTCGCCGGAGAGGCGCTGGGCCAGCTGGGCGGCCCGCACCTGCTGCACCGGATCCACCGCCTGCGGCGCCTGATTGATAAGCAACCCCAATATGCCGGTCAAGGCCACTGCCAGCAGCACAATGCCAACGATCAGCTCAATCAGGGTGAAACCGCGCTTAAGGGATCTCATGAATAAACCCCTCTGACTCAATCTTGATGCGGCTGGTTTCGCGGCCATCACTCACCAGCAATATACAACCGGTGGCGCAGCTGCCTAGCGGTCTGCCCATCTGATCGAAGCGCAGCACGAAGCGGTTGTTGTTATCTAGGGAGATGGAGATACCGGCAGAGGGCGTAACCAGTCGACCACGAGTCTCCAACTGGGGAGTCCAGCCACTATTGGTATCCAGACCATCGCTGGCGGGACACGCCGCATAAGTACGGTGGGCAAAACGGGGAGAGGCCACCACCAGCTGGGTACAACGATTGGCTGGCTCATGCATATTGACGGTCTGTACCAGCCGCAGCCGGGTCAGCAGCTCGTCACGCACGGTTTGAGTTTCAAAGCCGCCTTTGCCCAGCCATTTCGGCACGGCAAAGGCGGCCAGAATCCCGAGTAACAGGATCACCAGTACCAGTTCAATCAGGGTAAAGCCCTTGGTTGCAGGCATGGAGGTTCTCATCAGGGAAAAGAGAAAGCGAGGCCGAAGCCTCGCTTTAACATTATGGATTATGGGGTTACAACACATGCATTGGTTGCGTCGAATTTACCCAATTCCGCTTTAGCGGGTGTAGTAGAGGTGGCTTGAGTGTAAAGAACACAATCAGACTTTTCTTTCGCATCGTTTGGTGCAAAACGGAATGTGGAAGAAGAAGCTGACACGCCTTTCCAGGAACCATCAATAGTCACAGCTTGTTCAATACCGTCTGCAGATGCCTTGGGATAACCATACACAACTTGAATAGTGGTGCCATCAGAGCTCGATACAGCACCGGAAGAGGCTGTTTCCAACCCTTCCAACGCGGCTTTGCTGTATACCAGTTGAGAAGAGCTCTGCACGGCGGCCAATACGCCGCTAGCTGCTGCCGTTTTTGCATCATCCTGCAGATTCAGGAACTTGGGTGCAGCGGTAACCGCCAGAATACCCAGAATGATGATCACGATAACCAGTTCGATCAGGGTAAAACCCGCCTGTTTTTTCATTTCACTTTCCTCTGTTAATTAATATTTGTGGTCACCTGACCGGACGCCGGGCGGTAACTGAAACTCATAAATGCATCAGTCTTGCCTTGCGGATCCTGATACTTGCCATCACTACCCTTACTCAAACTATTGACCAAATAGTAACGGCAGACCGAATCCAGTCCATTACTGCTCACTGTGGCATAGTATTTCAGGTCATTCCCGCTACCGCGCACTTCATTGAAGCTGGCCGTAGCCTTGGGCGGGTTTTGCAGTAACCCCTCCCAAATATTGAGACAACGTTCGGCGGTCAGATTAGCCGGATCCACATCGGGATTACCGCTTGCAACGGTATCCATCGGATAGCCGGGCGACAGCTCGCCATTGCTGATCTGGGTCTCGGTCGGAGTGGTCAGATAGAAGCGACTACCGTCATAGAGCACAGTATTGAGGCTGTCCTGTTTGGCGCGACCTTCCGCCTCCCATTGCGCCCGCACCAGTGAAACGCCGGTAGCAAAACCGCCAGAGACCCCTTCCACGCTGGCCTTTTTCGCTTCGTCAGTCACATCGAGAAAGCGCGGCAGTGCAGTCACCGCCAGGATCCCCAGGATCACGATAACGATCACCAGCTCAATGAGGGAAAAGCCGGCAGACCGTCTTCTCATCCCGTTTTCCGGCATTGTTGGTGCCATTGGTTTCATTGTCATGCTCCCTCCGTAATGCCCCGCATTATTTCATGCAGGCCCAAAAAAATCATGTAGTTGGGTCATATGATTAGTTTCATTCAAGGCTTTTTCGTCACCCGCCCGTCAGAAAACTGATAAACCAGCCAATAACCATCCCACCCCATCTCGCAACCACTGCCATCGGGGCGGGCCAGAACCTGCAGGGGAGGCACGCCCCCCTTCGTCTCCCCCATCAGTGCCAGCCACAACTGACGGCAATTTTCCGAAGGAGATTGCAGCGGCACCAGCCCCAGGGGCCAGCCTCGGGCATCAAACTGCCACCCCTTGCCGGCGACATGCAGTGTCTGCGGGCGCCGCTCATCGAGCCAAATGCCGTGCAAACGCTGTGCCCGCTCGGCAAATTGCTCCCCCAGCAAAGTGAGGGTGAGCTGCTGCACCTCTTCCCGGTGGCCCTGATAGCTGCGCACCAGGGTCGCCACGATCACCATCAGCAGGATGATCACGGCGATCCGCCTATATCCGGTCAGCCAGCGATCATCCTGCTGCGTCTGTCTGTTCATCCAGCCCTCGACTCCACCGCTCACTTGCCTCTTACGGCTCGCATCATGTCCCACCATTCAAGCGTGAAGATGCCGAGTTACTTGCCGCGAACTGCGCGCATCATGTCCCACATGGGGGTGAAGATACCCAGCGCTAGGATCAACACCATTACTGCCACGATCCCGATCAGGATCGGCTCGATCCGAGCGGTGAGACTCTTGAGGTCATAATCCACCTCCCGCTCGTAATACTCGGCCGCTTCGTGTAGCAGGTCATCGACCTGACCTGTCTCCTCCCCCACGGCGATCATCTGCATCACCAGCGGGGTGAACAGGCCGCTGCTACTGGCAGTGCGAAGCAGGCTCTCGCCCCGCTCGATACCGGCGCGCATATCCCGTACCCGCCCCGCCATCCAGGCGTTATCCACCGCATCGGCCACCAGGGTCAGCGCCGTGTTCAGCGGCACCCCTGCCTTGAGCATCATGGAAAAACTACGGGCAAAACGGGCCAGCAGGGAGCGCTCTATGATGGTGCCGACGATCGGCAACTTGAGCTGCCAGCGGTGCCAGGTCAGCTTGCCCTTGGTGGTGGCGACCCAGCGACGCCAACCGAACACCATCCCCGCCAGAATGGCGAGCAGCAGCCACCAATAGTTGACAAAAAAGTGCGAGGTGGCGAGCAGAATGCGGGTAGCCAGCGGCAACTCCACCCCGAATTTGGCGAACATGCCGGCAAACACCGGGATCACCATGATATTGAGGATCACCATGGCGATACCGATGGCGATCATCACGAAGCTGGGGTAGCGCATGGCGGTCTTGATCCGCTTGCGGGTCTCCAGCTCTAGCTCGAAATAGTTCGCGAGCTGCAAAAAGGACTCTTCCAGCTGACCTGTGTTCTCACCCACATGGATGATGGCGACAAACAGGCTGCTGAATACCTTGGGGTGCGCCTGCATCGAGCTCGACAGCGGACGACCGTTGCCGAGATCTTCCCCCAGCGAGTGAAGCGCCCGCTTGAGCGGCTTGCTGTGAGTGCTCTCCTCCAGCCCGGCGATGGCGCGCAGGATCGGGATCCCGGCCCGGGTCAGGGCATACATCTGGCGGCTGAAGATCACCAGCTCATCCAGCTTGACGCCCCCTTCCAGCAGCAGTGACCAGTCGATGGCAGCGGATTTGGCCTTGCCCGGTTTGAGCTCGGTCGGCATCACGCCACGGCGCATCAGCTGTTCGGCGGCCGCCATCTCGTTGGCAGCTTCGACCACGCCACTGGTGGCGTTGCCCTGGCTGTCACGTCCCTTGTAGGCAAAGTTAGCCATCGCTTACCCCAAATCCTCGGCCAGTCGCAGCACCTCATCCACCGAGGTGATCCCCTGACGGGCATAATCGAGGGCAGTGAGGGCAAGCGGCCGGTAGTGTTCATGTTGACGGGCCGCCTTGGCGAACCCTTCCGCATCGTTGCGGCGCAGGGCATCCATCATCGGCTGATCCAGCTCCAGCAGCTCGTAGACCCCGATCCGGCCGGAATAACCGGTAAAGTTGCAGCTCTGGCAACCCCGGCCCTTGTGATAGATGTGCTGGCCGGGCGCCTCGCCGGAGAGCACAGTGAGCCAGGTGGCCTGCCCTTCATCCGGCGCCTTCTCCTCGACGCAGTGCTCACATACCCGCCGCACCAGCCGCTGGGCGACCACCGCCCGCAGGGCGCTCGCCACCAGATAGCCGGGCGCCCCCATGTCGATGAGGCGCAAGGCACTGGTCACCGCATCGTTGGTGTGCAGGGTGGTCAGCACCAGGTGACCGGTGATGGCGCCACGCAAGCCGATCTCCACCGTCTCGTTGTCCCGCATCTCCCCCACCAGCAGGATGTCCGGATCCTGACGCAGGGTGGAGCGCAGCACGTTGGAGAAGGTGAGGCCGATCTTGGGGTTGACCTGCACCTGATTGACGCGGGAGAGACGATATTCCACCGGGTCTTCTACCGTGATGATCTTGTTGCTGGACTGGTTGAGCTCGGAGAGGGCGCCATAGAGGGTGGTGGTCTTGCCGCTACCGGTCGGGCCGGTCACCAGAATCATCCCGTGCGGGCGTTTGAGCTGGCGACGGAAACGGGTCAGGATCTCCGGCGGCATCCCGGTCTCGGTCAACGACAGGATGCCGGAGGATTGATCCAGCAGACGCATCACCACAGACTCGCCATACTGCACCGGCATGGTGGACATCCGCACATCCACATCGCGACCGCGCACCTTCATGTTGAAACGGCCATCCTGCGGCAAGCGCTTCTCGGAGATATCGAGCCCCGCCACCAGCTTGAGGCGTAGCACCAGCGCCTGGGCGATGCGCACCTCGTTGAGGATGTTCTCGTGGAGGATACCGTCGATCCGCTGGCGAATGCGCAGCACCTTCTCGTCCGGCTCGATGTGGATATCCGACGCCCCCACCTGAACCGCATCCTCGAACAGGGAGCGCAGCAGCTTGGCCACCGTCGCCTCCCCCTCGTCGTTGGCCCCTAGGTTACTGGAGCCCAGCTCAAAGCCGGAGTCCTGATACTCCTCCTGCAACTGTTCGGCGAAACTCTCAATCTCGCGGGTACGGCGATAGAGGCGGTCGAAATACTCCAGCAGCTGCCCTTCCCGCGCCACCGCCAGCACCATGATGCGCGGGCTGAGCAGGGCGGCGATGGCATCCAGTGCGCTCAGATCCGCCGGATCCGACATGGCCACCGTCACCTTGTCGTCGGTGAGGTTGACCGCCAGTGCCCGATAGCGACGCGCCTGCACTTCGGGCAGCAGCGGCACCGCGGCGGCGTCGATGGTGAGGTTGTTGAGATCGAAGAAGGGCACATCCAGCTGGCGGGCGAGAAACTGCAACAGCTGCACCTCACTGATAAAGCCGAGGTCGATGAGGGTGGTGCCCAGCTTGCGGCCGGTCTGACGCTGCTGCTGCAGGGCAAGCTGCAGCTGATCATCAGAGATGATCTGCTCTTGTACCAGCAGGTCGCCGAGGCGCATTTTCAGTCTGGGTTGTGCCATGTTTGCTCCGATCTCTGTTACTTCACACCCGTTGCCGCATCCGATTAGGCTTTGCTAATCGAACCTGCTGTTTATCAAGGGGTTAGTTGGCCAATTCGTTGTTCCAGCCAGTTGGTCGATGCCTCGCCGAGGTTGCCGTGCAGCAGGGCGTTGCGATAGGCATCGAGCGCCCGCTGGCTGTGACCCTGACCATCCTCGGCCACGCCGAGGCCAAGCCACCAGCGGCCCTGATCCGGCTGCTGACGCAGCAGTTTCACATAGAGCGCCGCCGCATCGGCATTCTGGCCCAGCTCCTGAGTCAGCCCGGCCCAGGTCGCGTAGTAGTCCATGTTGCTGGCGAGATCCGGCTGATAACCGGACAACCAGCCAAGCGCCTGCTGCTGCTGCCCCTCGCTGATGGCAAGACGGGCCAGCAGCAGACGAAAATCAGCCTGCTGGGGATCGAGCCGGATCCCCTCCTCCAGCAGCTGGCGTGCCTCGGTCAGGCGGCCCTCGCCGTAGAGCAAACCCGCCAGTTGCTCGCGCGCCCCCTGGTTATAGGGGTCGTGGGCCAGCACCTGATAGTAGTTGTCCTGGGCATCCCGCAGGCTCCCCTTGGCCATGGCGGTGGTCGCCTTGCGCTCCGCCAGTGCCGCCAGCTCCTTGGCCGACAGCTCCACCGTCTCGATCTTCAATACGCTCGGTTTGCGAGGCGCGCTGGCGACGGCCTGCTGCTCTGCCGCCAGTTCGGCGTAGAGCTCGGGCTGCAGCTCTTCATCGCTAGGGGTCCGCTCATCGACCTCGCTGGAGGCATCAAAGGGCGCACCGTCGGCCATGCCATCCGAGTCACTCTCGCCTGCCTCATCATTCACCTCATCCTGGCTTGGCAACGGCAGCGCGGCCGCCACCTCGACCGGCTCGGGCTGGCTGACCGGCGCGGCGGCCCTTGTCACCACATCGGGAGTCACCGCATCAGGGGCGACCACTTCGCTGGACGCCGTGACGATATAGGTCTGCTGCCAGTAGATCCAGGTTCGCCAACCGAGGATCCCCAGTGCCAGCCCGCAGATCAGGGTCAGCAGCAACATCCACCATCCCTGCTGGCGCGCAGGGGCAATATAGACGGCAGCACCTTCGGATCCTTGCTGGCGCCGGTCCAGATCTTTCAGCATCTGGTTGATAACGCTCATGGCCAGACTCCATAAGCCAGGGCGCACCCCAGCAACAGTAACAGGGGCCACCAGCGCCGTGGCGCAAAGCGGCTCGCATCGTCGGTATCGCGAATGGCAAGCCGGACCAGACGACTGTCGATCTGACGCACACCCTGACCATAGGCCAGCATCAGACACTTCTGCGCCAGAATATTGATAAGTCTCGGGATCCCTCGCGATGCACGCCACAACAGGCGCATGGCGCGACCAGCAAACAGCGGTGCCCCACGGTAACCGGAGACCTGCAATCTGTGCTCCAGATAGGCGCGGGTCTCGTCAAAACGCAGCGGCCGCAGGCAGTAGGAGAAGCCAATCCGCTGGCGCAGTTGGCGCAGATGCGGCTTGGCCAGTCTGGCATCCAGCTCCGGCTGGCCGAACAGCACGATCTGCAGCAGCTTGCTCGATTCGGTCTCGAGATTGCCGAACAGGCGGATCGCCTCCAGCGTCTCGTCCGGCAGCGCTTGCGCCTCGTCGATCAGCACCACCACCCGACTGCCCTGCTGGTGCAGGCTGATCAGGTGACGATGGATACGATCGGTCAGATCCAGCTCGCTCTGATCCCGTACCGCCAACCCCAGCTCCAGCGCCAGCGCGATGCGAAGTTCGGCCGGAGTGAGGTGGGGATTGGGCAACCAGGCAAGCCGCACCGGACGCGCTTCCGAACCCAGCTCGCTGAGCAGCTTGCGGCAGAGCAGGGTCTTGCCGGTACCCACCTCGCCGGTCACCTTGATAAAGCCCTCCCCCTGCGCCAGCGCCCAGTTGAGCACCTGCATAGCTTCTTCGTGAGGCGGCAGGCCGTAGTAGAAGCCGGTATTGGGAGTGAGGCTGAACGGTGCCTCCTGCAGGCCGAAGTGGGTCAGGTACATGAGACCTCACCTGCCACGGCAAGCAAGCAGCCGGTGCTGGCAAGGCAGCACAGGCCGTTCGGGATAAGGGTGACTGCATCTGGTGTCATGGGTCAGCCCTTGGCCGGATACCACTTGTCGAGCAGCTCGGAGGAGCGTTGCAGCTCGTTTTGCCAGGTATCTTTCTCCACCACGGTCGGTTTGAGCATGATCACCAGCTCCACCTTCTTGGTGCTCTCGCGGCGGTTGGTAAAGGCTTCACCCACCCAGGGAATATCCCCCAGCAGCGGCACCTTGCTGACGATCTCCTGCTTGTCGGTCTTCATCAGACCGCCGATGACGATGATATCGCCGTTATTGGCCTGCACCACGGTATCGGATTCGCGGATCGAGCTCTTGGCGAGCGGCAGTTGCAACTTGCCACCCGAGGTACCCATGTCGATCACCTTGTTTTGCTCTTCGGTATCGATAACCGAGGGATGGATGTGCAGCAGCACCTTGCCCTCTTCATCGATCTGCGGCGTTACGTCCAGCGCAATACCGGAGAAGAAGGGGGTCAGCTCCACGTTAGGCGTCTTGTCTGTGCCCGTCGAGGTAGTGGTAATGGTGGTGGACGCATTGGTGACGTAATACTCGTCCGTCCCCACCTTGATCACCGCCTTCTGGTTGTTGGTTGCGGTGACACGGGGACTGGAGAGGGTATTCACATCGCCCTGGGTCTTGAGCAGGTTGACCGCCACATTGAAGTTGCCATCAGAGATCTTGAAGCCTGCACCGCCCCCCAGCGCACTGAAGATCTGGTTGGGGGTGCTGGGCAGCTGAGTATTGGCAAGCGACTGCCCACCGGTAATCCCCTTGTTGCCATCCCAGCTGGCGGAGAGACCGCTCCAGTCCACCCCCTGTTCATACCCTTCGTTGAGGGCAACTTCGATGATCCGCGCCTCCAGCACCACCTGCCGCTTGAGGTGACTCTCGGACTGGGTCAGGAATTCACGCACCGCCTTGAGCTCTTTCGGATAGGCGCGAATGGTGACCAGACCCGCCTGCGGGCTGGTGATCACGGCGCGACCGTCACCCGTGCCAATCAGGGTCTGCAGGGAGTCGCGCAGATCGGTCCAGTAGTCGCTGTTGGTGTCGGTTTCGATACGGGTGCCGTTGTTGTTGTCACCGCTCGAGTTGCTGCTGGTTGAGCTGTTGCTGCCGCTGTTGTTGTTCGATGCACTGTCAAAACTGCTGTCGCTACTGTTATTGCTGTCATTGGCCGTCACCCCACCGGTGCTGACCGAGGTGCGGGAGAGGCCACGACGGGACATCATCAGGTAGTTGACCGGGATGGTTTCGGTACGCAGACCCGCCGGATAGATATGGAAGACATTGCCCTTGCGCTGCACGTCGAAGCCGTACATGTCGCCCACCACCGCCAGCACCTCCGGCAGAGTCACATCCTTGAGCTCGACGGAGACCAGCCCGGCCACCCCGGGGTGAACCGCCACGCTGTAGCGGGAGCCCTTGAACAGGGAACCGAAAAACTCCACCGCCTCCACGTCGTGAGCCGCGATACGCAGCCGCTTCTCCGGCATGCCGACCGGCATCTGCGGCCGGTTCAGCTGCAGCAATTCACTTTGCACCGATTTGGGCAACGCGGTCAGAGGGGCAGCCTGTTTCTGCTGTTCGTTCATGGCCTGCTTGAGGGCATCCTTGGCTTGGGTCGGCTCGGGGTGCTGATACGTGGTACAGCCTGCAGCCATCATGGCCACGGTGATCAGACAGAGACGGTGTTTTTTCATGTAATTAGGGCACCCTGACTTGCAATTAAACTCGATAAAGCCGATTCACCTCTCGAGAGGCAAGCACGACTCAAACCCGGATCTTGCTGGCAAACAGTGTTACCGCATGGCGTTTTCCCGCCTTTTCCAGCACCACGGCATCGGCATTGATGGCCACCAGCGTATAGCCGTCCACCTGTTGTCCGACCCGATAACTCTTGCCATTGAGTACCGCCAGTGCCGGGCCATTGCCCAGCACGACACTCTGCAGCTTCGGCAAACCGGCACTGTTCTCGCCGGTCGCACGGGCGCCAACCGCCACATCAGCCAGCGGCGCGGTGGGATCCTGCAATACCTCGACCTGCTCCGCCTGTACCAGCAAGCTGAACAGGCAACAGCACAACGCAAACACTCTAGCCACGGATAAACTCCTTGCTGGTACTCAGGGTGTAGATCTCCATCTCCACCACCGCGCCGGGATAGGCTTTGACCTGATAGTCGAACTGCTTCCAGTAAAAGTGGCGCGGCAAGGCCTCCAGCGCTTTAAGATATTGATACACATCGAAATAGCCGCCTTCAAGCTGAAGCCGGATACCATGCTTGTAGAGATTGACCTTCTGCTCTCCCGCCATCAGCGGGGTCGGCTCCAGCGAACTGAGAGCCAGCATGTGAAGGTTGGCGGAGCGGGAGAGCAGCGCCTCCAGCACCAGCGGCATCTCGTGCGCCGGGATCAGATCGACGGTCTGGGCCTTCAGCTCATCGTCGATCCGGGCCAGATCCGCTTCGACCTGCGCCAGCTGCTCGCGAACTCCCTGATTGGGATCCCGCTTGAGCCGGGCCTTTTTGCCGAGGTTTTCCAGCTCCATGATCTCGAGGTCGCGCTCGGCGGCGCTCAGGGCCATACGATCCTGCTGCAGGCGGGTATCGGCGCCATCGAGCCAGCCGTAGAGTCCGGCCGCGCCCAGCAGCACCAGACCGGTCAGCAGGATCAACACCCGCTCCCGCTGGCTCAACACGGCGATACGCTGGCCCCATGCCTGCCATTGTGCTTTCAGGTTCATCAGGGTTTCTCCCGCGCAATGCCGCTCAACTGGAAGGTCAGACGGCCCTCCTTATCACGGCCAAGGGTCAGTTCACCAAACTCCTTGCCCACCAGACTCGGGGTCTGCTTGAAGCGATTGACCCAGGCCGGTACATCCTGACTGCGTCCAGCAAAGCCGGAGAGGTTGATCCGCCCTTCGTTGATCTCGATGCGCTGCAACGACAGGTTGCTGCTGCGTATGCGGGAGAGATCCGCCATCACGCTGGCATAGCCCTGGGATTTTTGCAGGGTCAGGCTGCCCAGCTGGCGCATCAGCCCCTGCTTGGCCGTCAGCTCATCCTGCTTGTTGACCAGTTGCTGTTGCAGCTGGGGATCTGCCTGATGGCGCGCCAGCTCGGCATCGAGCAGCTGCGCCTCGCTGCGCTTGAGTTCCAGCTCGGCAGAGCGCTGCGCCAGCGCCCGGCTGACCTGCTGCTGCTGCCAGCTGTAACCGACACCCGTCAACAGGATCAGCAGCAGCGCAAAGCCCCATACCAGCGCCATCTGATTGAGGCTGGCCCACTGCCGCTTGGGGCGAAACTCGGCGCCATAGAGGTTTATCTGACGTTTCATCACGCATCCTCCCCGATGGCGGCGGCGTAGGCCGAGAGGTATTCGACGCCGGCCAGGACCGCCTTGTTGGCCATGGCGGAGACGGCAAAGCCGAAGGTCTGCTCCATGTGGCGCACCAGGGTACCGATAAAGGGCGAGGCGACGGCAAACTGCATCTGCCCCAGCTCGGGCAATTTCAGCTGGCCCGCCAGATAGTCGAGGGAGCGCTGGATCTCCAGCGCCAGTGAATCGAGCAGCATACTGTCCGGCTCATGTTCGCCAGTCAGGCTGGTAAAACCGCGCAGCTGGCGGGAGAAGCAGAGCCCGCCCTGATGGAAGACCAGCAGTTGCAGATCGTGCCCCTTGGGCTGCCACAGCAGCATGCGCACCGTCTCGTCAGCGTCATAGAGAGAGGTCAGCGCCAATTCGTCGCTGATGATGGATTGCAGGGTCGCGATGCCGTTGATGGCATCGGCCAGCTGCTGCACCCGGCTCTTGGGCAAGCAGATCACATTGATGCGCGGGCGACCGGCAGGCGGGGTGGGCAAGTCCACATAATCCATCGCCAGTTGCAGCACGGGTTCGCTGACATAATCCTTGATGGCCCAGGGGAGCGCCCCCGCCATCTCGGCGTCAGGCACGGCAGGCTTGTCGATCTGGATCTGTTGATAAAGGCTGGCGGCGAGGGCCACCCGCACCGTAGACTTGGCCAGCCCATGACGGCTGAACAGCTCGTTCATGGCCACTGCCCACTCCTGTGGGCCGTTGATGGTGCGCGTCGCGAAGACGGGGGGATTGCCCACCGCAGCCAGCATGATCCTGTCATTGGCCAGCAAGAGCCCGACCTGGCGGCTTGGCGTCGACCGTCTGAACAGTTGTTTCATGTAAGCCCGCCCATCAATAGTGATTAAATGTATGAAATATTAACATAAACAGCAGATTAGCCTCCAGATTAAAAGACGGACTCACCATTGCAAACCAGCCTTTCCGCCGAGTCAGAGGGTCAAGCCATCCTCCCTTCCCCCCTGCAACGCCTCCACCATCCGTTGCTGACCCGCTATGGCGTCGAGCTGTGGTGCAAGCGTGATGATCTGATCCATCCAGCCATCTCCGGCAACAAGTGGCGCAAGCTCAAGTACCACCTGCTGCATGCCAAAGAGCACGGCAAACGGCATCTGCTCTCGTTTGGCGGCGCCTACTCCAATCATATCCATGCGCTGGCGGCAGCGGGGTGCCAATCTGGTCTTCGTACTACCGGTATCATACGGGGCGAATATGACGCCGTCAGTAACTCTACCCTTCGGGATGCCCGGCACTGGGGCATGGATCTCGTTTTCGTCGACCGCCAGAGTTACCGGCGACGGCAGGATCCCGACTGGCTGGCCCAATTCGATGCACCCGATACCCTGATCGTGCCGGAAGGGGGTAGCAGCCCGCTGGCCATCCCCGGTGTGGCGGAACTGGTCGGCGAAGTGCCCTTCTCGCCGGATCTCTGGGTACTACCCTGCGCCAGCGGCGGCACTCTGGCGGGCCTGATCGCTGGGAAACAGGATCGGGAGCAGATCCTCGCCATTGCGGTACTGAAAGGAGGCGGCTTTATCGCTGACGAGGTGTGTCGCCTCCATCCCGCGGCTGCCAATATCCCCGGCTGGCGCATCGCGCTCGATCACCACGATGGTGGCTATGCCAAATTCAGCCCGGCCCTCTGGCAGTGGGTGCAGGATTTCAGCGCCACAACCGATCTGCCCCTTGAACCTATCTACAGCGGCAAGGCAATGTGGGGTCTGTTTCGCGAGCTGGCGGCGGGCCGCATCGCCAGCGGCAGCAAAATCGTCTTTATCCACACTGGCGGCATGCAGGGGCTCGCCGGGCTGCGTGAGCAGGGGCGACTGTGACCCCCGCCTGACGGCAACCGCAAACAGCATCGCAAGCAAGAGAGGGTCGCCCCAAGGCGACCCTCTGTTGTTTATCTCAATCGCCAGCCGGTTCCAGCACCAGACGCTGGGGCTCGGCAAACCAGGGCCCCTGCCCGGCATGCACTCCGAGGTGGCGCAGCATCTTCCACTCATCACCACTCTCCACCCCCACCGCCAGCACCCGGGTGCGGGTATTGGCACAACCCCCTACCAGACTGCGTACCGCCATCTGGTTGACCTGACGAGCATGGATCTCCCGCACCAGACTGGGATGCAGCTTGAGGAAGTTGATCTCGAACTCCTTGATGTACTGGGTGCTCACCACATCCTGACCGGCATGATCGATGGCCAGCTGGCAGCCCAGCATCCGCAAGGAGCGCAGCGGCCGCTTGAGCGCCTCGAAGTGGCGGGTCACCTGGGATTCGGAGAGTTGCAGGATCAACCGCTCGTTGGTGCTGCGCGGCAGTTGGAACAGGGCGAAGAAGAGCCAGCGCTGGAACTCGCGGTTGAGCAGGCTCTGGGCACTGAGGGTCAGGCTGATGGGGCAGCTCTGCTCGGAGCGCTGGCGCAGCAGGGCGAGGGTCTGCTCCGCCACCAGCCGATCCAGTTGCAGCAACAAGCCCACCTTCTCCGCCATCGGCATGAAGATCCCCGCCTGCAGGGCACGCCCCTGCTCGTCGTGCAGATAGGTGAGCAGCTCCTGCTGCAACACCACCTGCCCCCGATCCTGCTGGATCGGCTGGGTGTAAAATTCGATGCCGTGCTCTTCGAGACGGCGGCTGATCAGGGTTCGCCAGCGTACTGTGCCCTTGCTGCTCTGCTCTTCATCCAGCTGCTTCTCGTAGAGGAACCAGCCGTTGTGGCCCTGCAGGCGGGCGCTCTTGAGGGCCAGCTCAGCCTCCTCCTGCACCTTGAGCAGGCTGTCTTGTGCCTGATAACAGACTGCGCCGAGATAGACCGCCGTCTCCGGGTTGACCTCCTGCGGCCAGTGCAGCCGTTGCAGGCTCTTGAGCAGCTGGCTGGCGCCATCCACCATCTCGCTCTCGGACATATTGGGCAGCAGCACCGCAAAGACCTGGCCGGCGTAGCGGGCCTGCAGGGCACCGTTATGCTTGCGCACGAAGGCACCTATGGTGGCGCTCGCCTCCATCATCAAATCGTGCCCCAGCAGTTCGAACTGATCGGCCTCCAGCTCCTCCAGACAGGCGAGATCGATCAGCAGCACGCCGCCGCTCATCACACTCGCCTCCATGATGGCGCTCTCCAGCCGGTTGTCGAAAAACAGCCGGTTGCCGATGCCGGTCATCTTGTCGACGAAGGCGTTACTGCGAATGAAGTTGTCGAAGCGGCTGCGCTCCTTGCGGGCATCCGCCAGCTCGGCGAGCAGGTGATCGAGGGCCTGACTGGCGGCCACCGGCCACTCTTCAGCGGGGTCATGACTCAGTTTGGAGAGTTTGTCATCGAGGATCAGCTGGGCGCGAATGCCCAGCAGCTCGGCCCCGCGCAGCTGCTGGCGCAGCCAGCGGATGGAGTACCAGAGACCGAACACCACGATAAAGATGCCCAGCGAGATGCCGGACATTGCCTTGATGGAGTATTCCGCCTCCTTGAAGGGGCGCTCCAGCTTGAAGTTGGCCTGCATGCCAGCCTGATGGGGCAGCGGGTGGCTGTATGGCACCAGCAGCTGTTCGTCGACCGGATTGCGCACATCGCGGAACCAGTAGACCCGCTGGTTATTCTGGCGCACTTCCAGCTCTACCACATGGGCAGCCCGCAGCAGGGTGGGCAGCCAGTGGCTCATATCCTCCATGTCGTGAGCAACATCGAGCTGCTTGTCGATCACTTCGACCAGCGCATCGACCTTCTTTTGCTGCAACTCCATGCCCAGCTCGCGAAAGCTGAACACCCCGCCAATCAGCACGGTCGCCATGGCTGCGATCACGCAAAGGGTGATAAATGAGACAAGCTGTGTAGTGAGTTTCATGCGCCTTTCCGTATGCCCAGCATCATCCATGTCGCCTCATGGTAGCAGCGGCGATCGGGCCACAGCTATGGATGAAGATCCCGCTTCTGCAATTTAAGCGGGCAAGCATAACCCAAAGCAGAGGAAGAATACCAAGGATGACAGGCTACAGATGCGGGAAAGGGCGGGATGACAGACAGAAAAATGGTCCCTCAAAGGGGACCAAAAGGAACACTCATATCAAAACTAACACTCTGTGCTACTGACAAAAAACAGATACAGGAGTATTGAACACACGGTGAGTCAAACCGCAGGGCTACTCTAATGCAGTTCGGATAAGCTGAGCAATTGTCATTTATGACAGGTCAGCGATTGAATCTAGCCAAAGTTAATAATAAACACATTTAAAATCATGCAGTTAAAAAATCAATCAACAAGTGTGACAACTCGGACTCAAATTGATTGCACTAATGCTCTATGATGGCAAAGTCCATTTGTGTCTCATGAAACTGGCAGGTACTTCCTTTGCGTAAATCACCCGTCTGGATCGCTCTGTTGCTGTTCGTCCTGCCAGTCGTGGGCAGCCAGTTTCTCGGCCTGTGGTTTGCCAAGCCGATGGCCTTTCATCTGCTGGAAGAGAAGGTTGCCGAGCTCAAGGGAGCCATGGCCGTACGCCACCGAGAGCTGGATGCCGCCATCAACAAACAGCTGGCACAATTTGAGTTCAACTGTGGCGCCAAAGACATGGAGCTGCTGCGCGATCCGCGCTTCTACAGCGCTCATATCCGCCTGCAAGGGTTGGAGCTCGCCTCTGGCAACAGCTGCTCCAGCCTGGGGGTGGAGATCCCGCTGATCAAAGAGCTCCAGAACAGCGGGCAGAAGTTTGGCAAGCTGGGGATCACCGCCACCGTGGCCAAATACAATACCGAACAGGAGCTGGTGGCCTTTTACCGATCCGGCGGCAACCTCGCCTACTGGGTACTGGATAACAGCTGGAGCCACGACCTGCTGCAACACCCGTGTAGCCACTGCTTCTATCTGGAGTTCAGCCGACAGGATAACGATGCAAGCACAGTCCACTTTCCCCGTGGCGACAAGGAGATCAAACAGGAAGAGAGCAATATCAGCCTGAGTTTCTTCGATCCCAATGAACTCACCAAACAGACGGTCTGGGCGGGTAAAGCGCTGCAGCAATATGCCCATGACCAACTCAATCACTACGGTCTCTGGTTCGGTATCGCGCTCGGTGCCCTGTTAAGCGTCACATACTGGCTGCTGCGCAGCTATCGGCGCTCCCTCAAAGGACTGCTGCAAACAGGGTTGATCCGCAAGGAATTTATTCCCCTCTACCAGCCGATAGTGGATGCCCGTACCCACCAAGTGGTGGGATTCGAGGCGCTGCTGCGCTGGCAGCGGGGAAGCGAGCTGATCCCCCCGGGCACCTTTATCGAATATGCAGAGGAGCAGGGGCTGATCCTGCCGATGACCGAACAGCTGCTGGAGCAGGTGATCACCGACCTGCCGCAGCTGGCGCCAGAGCAGTGGGTCAGCGTCAATCTGGTGGCGGCCCATATCGAGCAGCCCCTGCTGCGCACCCTGCTCGCTCACAGCCAAAACCCCTCACCCGCCCGGCTCACCTTCGAGCTGACGGAGCGCAAGCCGATCCTCGACATCAAGGCGGCCACCGAGGAGATCACCCTGCTGCAACAAATGGGGTATCACTTCAAGCTGGATGATTTCGGTACCGGCTACGGCGGCTTTGCCTACCTGCAGAGCCTGGGGATCCGCCAGATCAAGATCGACAAGATGTTCGTCGATACCATAGGCACCAACGACCTCAAGCGCAGCGTACTGGATGCCATCATCGTCTTCGGTCGGGAATCGGGCATGGAGATGATCGCCGAAGGGGTCGAGAGCCAGCTGCAGGTCGACTATCTGAGCCAGCACGGCGTCTATCTGATCCAGGGCTACTTCTTCGGCAAACCCATGCCGCTGAAGATACTGACCCACTGGCAACAGGAGTGGCAGTTGCAACACCAGAAGGCCAGCTAACACAGAGATGGCAGGATTTGACCGTGAAACGGTTTGGCCAGCAGCTCGACATCATCAGGTTGATGCTGGCGGTAGCGCCGTAACCCAGCCCGGCCATCAGGCGGATAAAGCCTCCTGCAAGCCCTGGCCCGGCTCCATGGTGAAATCAAACCGTCTCCTGCCACCCCTTATTTACATTCAGCAACAAAATGATCTGCCCTGACGGGGATAACAACCTTTATCATAAGGAGCCGGTTATTGCGCAACCGATAACCGTGCAGCCTGTTTATGTCATCCGGTCGTCAAGACCCCCAATAGAGAACCATTGCCTATGAAGACAGTTATCCGGCAAGAGATTGCCCTGCCCGTTGGCCTGCTGACCCTGCTCTTTTTCAAGACCCTGGGCAGTGACCTGCTGACAGAGACAACTCCGCTCGGGATCTATCTTCCTGTTTCGGCGGCATTACTAGCCATCGTCACCTGGGCCATCTTCTCGGTGGTGCGCCACTCCGATGCCCTCGCCATCAAGCTGGGCGAGCCCTTCGGCACCCTGATCCTCACCCTCTCGGTCATCTCGCTGGAGGTGGTGATGATCTCCTCGGTGATGCTGACCGGCGAGCCCAACCCCACCATGGCCCGCGATACCATGTTTGCGGTAGTGATGCTGGTGAGTACCGGTCTGGTGGGCTTCACCCTGCTGTTTGGCGGCTGGCGCTACCACACCCAGAGCTTCAATCTGGACGGGGTCAAATCCTATCTGGTGGCCATCATCCCGCTGGCCCTGCTCTGTCTGGTGCTGCCCAACTTCACCGAGGGCGGTGCAATCGGCAGTATGTCGCGCGCCATGTCGTGGATGCTGATCATCATCTCGATCCTGCTCTACGGGGTCTTTCTGCTGATCCAGACCCGCAGCCACAGCCACTTCTTCGTCGACAGCGATCACGAGGATTATGAGGAGCACCACGGCCCGCTGCAGAGCAACGTCTATCACACCATCCTGCTGCTCGCCTACCTGCTGGTGGTGATCTTGCTGGCCAAGACCCTGGCAATCCCCATCAACTACGGGGTGCATGTCATGGAAGCACCCGCCGCACTGGGCGGCTTTATCGTGGCCTGCATCGTGCTGGCCCCCGAAGCAGTCGGTGCCATCAAGGCCGCCTTCAACAACCAGCTGCAGCGGGCAATGAACCTCTACTTCGGCTCCGTGCTGGCCACCATCGCCCTCACCGTGCCTGCCGTGCTCTTTATCGGCTCCATGCTGGATCAGGAGGTGCGCCTCGGCCTCTCCCCCGCCGATATGGTGCTGCTGGTCACGACCTTGATGGTCTGTAAAGTGACCTTCAGCAGCGGCCGCACCAATGTGCTCCATGGTGCGACCCATCTGGTGTTGTTTGTGGTCTATCTGTTCCTGATGTTCGAACACGAATAACCGCGTTCAACCAACGTCAGACACGCAAAGACCGCCCGATTGGGCGGTCTTTTGTCATCTGCTCCCGGCTCTCACCGGCGCCTGTGAAGCGGCTTCCACCTCATCCCCCACCCTTCTCCCGCCAGGGGAAAAGGGTGATCAAGGCTTACAGGCTGGGCAGCACCCCGGCCGGAATCAGATCGTTGTAGCTGGCACGGCCCAGCAGGGCAGCGGCCGCTTCGATATCCGGCGCGAAGTACCTGTCCTTGTCGTAGAAGCTCACTTCTGTCCGCAGTCGTCCCTTGGCCTGCTCGATCAGCTCGGTACTACGCAACGGCGCGCGAAAATCGAGCCCCTGTGCCGCCGCCAGCAGTTCGACTGCCAGAATGCCACGGGTATTCTCGGCCATATCGGCAAGCCGGCGGCCAGCGAAGGTCGCCATGGAGACGTGATCCTCCTGATTGGCCGACGTAGGCAGACTATCCACCGAGGCGGGATGGGCCAGGGTCTTGTTCTCGGAGGCGAGTGCCGCCGAAGTGACCTGAGCGATCATAAAGCCGGAGTTGACCCCGCCATTATTGACCAGAAACGCCGGCAGACCGGACATCCGCGAGTCAATCAGCAGTGCCATCCGCCGCTCGGAGAGCGAGCCGATTTCGGCGATGGCCAGCGCCAGATTATCGGCCGCGAAGGCCACCGGCTCGGCATGGAAGTTGCCACCGGAGAGGATCTCCTCGTCATCGGCAAACACCAGCGGGTTGTCGGAGACCGCATTGGCCTCGCACACCAGCACCTCGGCGGCCTGACGGATCTGGGTCAGGCAGGCACCCATCACCTGCGGCTGGCAGCGCAATGAGTAGGGATCCTGCACCTTCTCGCAATTGTGGTGGGACATGCCGATCTCGCTGCCATCCACCAGCAGGTGGCGATAGCAGGCGGCCGCGTCGATCTGGCCACGCTGACCGCGCACCTCGTGGATGCGGGCATCGAACGGCCGACGACTGCCGAGCGCAGCCTCCACGCTCATGGCGCCGATGGTGATGGCACCAGCGAACAGATCCTCGGCGTGGAACAGCCCCTCCAGCGCGAAGGCGGTGCTCGCCTGAGTGCCGTTGAGCAGGGCCAGCCCCTCTTTCGGCGCCAGTGCGATGGGCTCGAGCCCGGCAATTTTCAGCGCCGTAGCGGCGTCGATCAGCTCGCCCTTGTGGCGGGCCTTGCCCTCCCCGATCAGCAGGCAGCTCATATGGGCTAGCGGCGCCAGATCGCCGGAGGCACCGACGGAGCCCTTCTTCGGCACCACCGGATAGACTTCGGCGTTGATGAGGGTCATCAAGGCCTCAAGCACCGTCAGCCGGATGCCGGAGAAGCCCCGCGCCAACGAGTTGAGCTTGAGCACCATCATCAACCGTACAGTGGCGTCATCCATGTATTCGCCGATGCCAGCGGCATGGGAGAGCACGATGGAGCGCTGCAGCTCGTCCAGCTGCTCCACCGGAATGCGGGTGTTGGCCAACAGGCCAAAGCCGGTGTTGATGCCATACACCACCCGGTTCTGTTCGATCACCTTGGTAACCACAGCTGCGGAGGCGTGGATCCCCGGCAGCGCGGCCGGATCCAGTGAAACATGTACCGGCTCGCGGCTGACGCGGCGCAGGGTGGCAAGATCCAGCTCGCCCGGAGTAATAGTCAATTCAAACATGGTGTTACACCTTTCCTTTGACACCGTTGGCGCCGTCAATCATCGGCAGATCCAGTTTCGCCTCATGGGCACAGTTGATGGCAATCTCGTAGCCGGCATCCGCGTGGCGCATCACCCCGGTGGCCGGATCGTTGCGCAGTACCCGACCCACACGGCGGGCCGCATCATCGGAGCCGTCACAGACGATCACCACGCCGGAGTGCTGGGAGAAGCCCATGCCGACCCCGCCGCCGTGGTGCAGGGAGACCCAGGTCGCGCCGCCGGCAGTGTTGAGCAGGGCGTTGAGCAGCGGCCAGTCGGAGACGGCATCGGAGCCATCCATCATCGACTCGGTCTCGCGGTTCGGGCTCGCCACCGAGCCGGAATCGAGATGGTCGCGGCCGATGACGATGGGGGCTTTCAGCTCGCCGTTTTTCACCATCTCGTTGAAGGCCAGACCGAGCCGCACCCGATCCTTGACCCCGACCCAGCAGATCCGCGCTGGCAGCCCCTGAAACGCGATGCGCTCGCGGGCCATGTCGAGCCAGTTGTGCAAATGGGGATCATCGGGGATCAGCTCTTTCACCTTCTGATCGGTCTTGTAGATATCTTCCGGATCGCCGGAGAGGGCCACCCAGCGGAACGGGCCTATCCCCTCGCAGAACAGCGGGCGGATATAGGCCGGGACGAAGCCGGGGAAGTCGAAGGCATTTTTCACCCCCTCCTCAAGCGCCATCTGACGGATGTTGTTGCCGTAATCCAGAGTCGCCGCGCCGCGCTCTTGCAGGGTCAGCATCGCCTCCACCTGACGGGCCATGGAGCGACGAGCGGCCAGATTCACCTCCTGTGGGGCACTCTGCTGCAGCTCGCGCCACTTGGCCACGCTCCAGCCCTGCGGCAGGTAGCCGTGGATCGGGTCGTGGGCAGAGGTCTGGTCGGTCACCACATCCGGGGTGATACCACGGGCCACCAGCTCGGCGAAGACGTCGGCGGCGTTGCCGAGCAGGCCGACGGAGACGGCGGTGCCGCTCTGTTTGGCCCCTTCGATCATGGCCAGCGCCTCATCCAGACTGTGAGCCTTCTTGTCCACATAGCGGGTGCGCAGACGAAAATCGATGCGGGTCTCGTCGCACTCTACCGCGATCATCGAGAAACCGGCCATGGTGGCGGCCAGCGGCTGGGCACCACCCATACCACCGAGCCCACCAGTGAGGATCCAGCGCCCTTTGGGTTCACCGTTGAAGTGCTGGTTGGCCACCGCGAAGAAGGTTTCGTAGGTGCCCTGCACTATCCCCTGGGTGCCGATGTAGATCCAGGAACCCGCAGTCATCTGGCCGTACATCATCAGGCCCTTCTTATCGAGCTCGTTGAAGTGCTCCCAGTTGGCCCAATGCGGCACCAGATTGGAGTTGGCGATCAGCACCCGCGGCGCATCCTTGTGGGTCTGGAACACCCCGACCGGCTTGCCGGATTGCACCAGCAGGGTCTGATCCTCCTCGAGCCGGGTCAGCACCTCGACGATCTTGTCAAAGCAGGCCCAGTTGCGGGCAGCGCGACCGATGCCGCCATAGACCACCAGCGACTGGGGATGCTCGGCCACCTCGGGGTCCAGGTTGTTCATCAGCATCCGCAACGGCGCCTCGGTGAGCCAGCTCTTGGCGGTCAGTTCGGTGCCGCGCGGGGCACGGATCACGCGGTTCGGATCATGACGGGGATCCTGCTGTTGCACAGACATACACACTCCTTGTTGTATCAATAGGGTGCCTTCGGCGATATGCGGCCAAAGGGTTAACGGGTCAACAGATGAACCAGTCGCGCGGCCACGCGGGCACTGCGGTTGTCCTGATCCAGCGTCGGGTTATACTCGGCCAGATCGGCGAGCCTCAGCTTGCCGCTGGCCCGGATATGGGCAATGAGCGGTTCGATCACCGCCAGCTCCACACCGCGGGCGGCGGGGGCGCTCACTCCCGGCATCACGGCCGCCGGCAGCACGTCGAGATCGATGGTCAGATAGAGGTGATCACAATCGGCGATAAAGGCATCCAACCCGCTTAGCAAGGTGGGCAGAGCACGCTCGCTCATGGCTTCATCTTTCACATACCAGACCCCCAACTCGTCGGCCCGTGCAAACAGCGCCTGGGTATTGGCGGTCTCGGCCACCCCGAGGCAGGCGTAGCGAAACGGTGTGCCCTGAGCGGCGCACTGCTCGGCGATCTGGAAGAAGGGGGTGCCGGAGCTGGCCTGCTCCTGCTTCATGCGCAGGTCAAAGTGAGCATCGAGGTTGATAATGCCGACCTTGCCACTGCCACCCAGATGACGGTTAAGGCCGCTCCAGCTGCCGAAAGCCACCTCGTGACCGCCCCCCAGCACCAGCGGGAAGTGGCCCAAATCGAGCGCAGCGGCGACCCGCTCGGCCAGATGGCCGTGGGCGGCGTCGAGATTGCCATCGGTACAGCTCACATCCCCACCATCATAGACGGGGCGACTCAGATGCCAGGCGGTGTTGGCCAGCAGCTTGCGCACCGCTTGCGGCGCACCGGCGGCGCCGACACGCCCCTTGTTGCGGCGTACCCCTTCATCGCAAGCAAAACCGAGCAGTACCACACCGGCAGTGTCTTGTGCTCCGGCGATCCAGGGCTGCGCCTCTTGCCAAGGCAGAACTTTGTCATGCCAGCGCAGGGCCAGTTCGCCATCTTCCGGATCCTGCCGCCCCTGCCAGAGCGACATGTCGATCGGGTTGAACTTATCCATGGAGGGTCTCCTCGCCGTGGAAGATGCGGGCTGCCAGCTGATCGACGCCGACCATGTAGCTCAGCTCGGCCGGATGGGCGCAGTGCCAGATCAGAAAATCAGCCGCCATGCCCACCCTGAGCTGGCCAAGGCGATCCTGCTCGCCGAGCGCTTTGGCGGCGTGACGGGTCACCCCGACCATGGCCTCCAGCGGGGTCAGGCCAAACAGGGTGCAGGCCATGTTCATCGCCATCCGCAGCGAGACGATGGGGGCGGTACCCGGGTTGATGTCGGAGGAGACCGCCATCGCCACCCCCGCCTTGCGCAAGG
This sequence comes from Aeromonas sp. R4-2, assembly GCF_040908295.1. NCBI lineage: Bacteria > Pseudomonadati > Pseudomonadota > Gammaproteobacteria > Aeromonadales > Aeromonadaceae > Aeromonas > Aeromonas sp. R4-2. The sequence continues at coordinate 104,504 of NZ_JBFODL010000013.1, forward strand.
TGGCAACCGGCGGCAGCTTGGTCTCTTTGAGGAAGTAGAAGGCAGTGGGCAGCAAGGTGGCGACCACGCCGCGCTGGGCCAGCGCCAGGATCCCTTCCGGATCCAGATACTCCAGATGATCCACCGAGAGGGCGCCGAAGTTGGCAGCGAGCGTGCTGCCACCGAGATTGGAGAGCTGATCCATATGCCCTTTCACCGGCAGGCCGTATTGATCCGCCGCCAGATAGACCTGCTCGGTCTGGGCCAGCGAGAAACCGATATGCTCGCAGAAGACATCCACCGCATCGGCCAGGCCCGCTTTGGCGGCGGCCGGGATAATCTCCTGACAGATGGTCTCGACCCAGCTGTCGGGATCGTCGCGATACTCCGGCGGCACCGCATGGGCCGCCAGCAGAGTGGTCTTGACCCGGATCGGCAACGCCTCTCCCAGTCGACGGGCCACCCGCAGCATCTTGAGTTCGTCATCCAGCGTCAGGCCATAGCCGGACTTGATCTCCACCGTGGTGACCCCTTCGCGGATCAGGGATGTCACCCTCGGCAACGCCAGCTCGAACAGTTGCTCTTCGCTGGCGGCACGGGTCGCACGCACCGTGCTGATGATGCCGCCGCCCCGACGGGCGATCTCGGCATAGGGCACTCCCTGCTGGCGCAGCTCGAACTCCTCGGCACGGCTACCGGCGAAGACCAGATGGGTGTGACAATCGATAAGGCCGGGGGTGACCAGCTTGCCCCGCATATCCTGCCAGTGAGCAGGATACGGCCCCTTCAGTTCGGTCATCGGCACCAGCGCGTGGATCTTGCCATCCTTCACGCCGATGGCGTGGAGCGGCAGCAGGCCGTAGTCGGCCAGCTCATCATTCAGGGTAGCGGGCGTCACGTTGAGCCAGACCCGCTCGCAGTTCAACAGTTCCTTGTTCATAGCGACCTCAAATGTATATACATATTCTTATAGTCGATCTCTATGACGAAAGGAAGAGCGAAATTCACATCCTGATAACAGCATCAAACTTAGAGTTTAAGCACAAAAAAGCCCACCAGGAGGTGGGCTTTGCAAAATCGAGTTGTATAGACATTCACTCCAGCTGAGTCTTGGAGCTGAGCTTGTAGCGGGAACCGGGGGAGAGCAAACGGGCGTAGGAGACCAGATGCCCCTCCGACCAGGTACGCCGGTGCAACAACAGACAGGGGGAATCTACGCGGATCTGCAACAATCCCGCCTCACCGGCGCTGGGCAACACGGCTTCCACCACGTGCTCCATCTCGGAGAGGGGGCAGACATCCATCAGATAGCGGTTGGGGGTCTGTTGGGTAAAATCCTGCTCGCCATAGCTAGGCAAGCGCCCGGCATCGACGAAGCGTTCCTCCAACTGCAGTGGCTCCCCATCGGCCTGATGGACGATCAGGCTGTGAAAGATGGGGGCGCCAACCCGTAGCCCCAGTTGTACCGCCACCTTCTCGTCGGCTGCCAATCGCTGCAGCCGGATCACCCGGGCGCTGTACTCGCTGCCACGCTCGGCGATCTCGTCGGCGATGTTGCGAATAGCCAGCAGCGGCGACTCGGTACGTCTGTCCGCCACGAAGCTACCGGAACCGGCGGTACGCACCAGCCACCCTTCCGCCACCAGTTCCCGCAGCGCCCGGTTGACCGTCATCCGGCTCACGGTGAACTGCTCGCACAGGGCCGCTTCGGTCGGGATCCTGTCCCCCGCCTGATAGTGGCGTTCGCGGATCCCGTCCAGAATATGCTGCTTGATCTGCAAATAGAGAGCTGGTGCCACCATGAAGCTCCCTAGCGCCGACGGTGGGGCGGACGCATGTCCGGCCAGGCGCGGTAGACATCGGGGATCTGATCCGGGCCGCTGATGCAGAGATCGAGATCGTGCAGCAGACCGTCTTTAATCCCGTAGATCCAGCCATGCACCGCCAGCTCCTGCCCCTTGCGCCAGGCATTCTGGATGATGGTGGTGTGGCAGACGTTGGCGACCTGCTCGGCCACGTTCAGCTCGCACAGGTAGTCGAAGCGCTCGTGCTCATCCTCGATGGCCTCGAGCTCTTCACCATATTTGAAGTAGACATCCTTGATGTTGCGCAGCCAGTTGTCGATGAGACCCAGCTCCTGGTTCTGCATCGCGGCCTTGACACCGCCGCAACCATAGTGACCGCAGACGATGATGTGCTTCACCTTGAGCACTTCTACCGCGTATTGCAGCACAGAGAGGCAGTTGAAATCGGTATGTACCACCAGATTGGCGACGTTGCGGTGGACGAAGACATCCCCCGGCAGCAAGCCCATCAGCTGGTTGGCGGGGACCCGGCTGTCGGAACAACCAATCCAGAGGTATTCGGGGGCCTGCTGGGCAGAAAGAGTGGCAAAGAAAGCGGGATCTTCGGCCTTGATCCGTTCGGCCCACTCACGGTTGTTGGTAAACAGGTCGTTCAACAGTTTCACTTCTGCTCTCCCTAATGTGGCAGTGGCGGCAACATAACACACTCAAGGGTAACCAAAGCAAGGCCGACCAGATCCCTGCGAAACAAAAACAGGGCCATCAGGCCCTGTTTTTATGAGAGGAAGCATCAGGCTTCCATGGCATCTTTCAGCTTCTTGAGTGCGTTTTTCTCAAGCTGACGCACACGCTCGGCAGAGACGCCGTAGGTATCGGCCAGCTCCTGCAGAGTGGTCTTGCTGTCATCATCGAGCCAGCGGGCGCGGATGATGTGTTGGCTGCGCTCATCCAGGGTGGCGAGGGCCGAGCTCAGGCGACGGGTCGCGTGATCGTCCCAGTTGTCGTTCTCGATGGTCGCGGCCAGATCGGAGGATTTGTCCTCCAGATAGTGAACCGGAGCGAAACCGCCCTCTTCTTCATCATCACCCACCAGATCGAACGCCTGATCGTAGTTGGCCATCCGCGCTTCCATCTCGGTCACGTCAGCGGCAGAGACGCCGAGATCGGCCGCCACGGCCTGAACCTCTTCGTGGTTCAGCCAGCCCAGACGCTTCTTGGATTTGCGCAGGTTAAAGAAGAGCTTACGCTGGGCCTTGGTGGTCGCCACCTTGACCATGCGCCAGTTGCGCAAGACATATTCGTGGATTTCGGCCTTGATCCAGTGCACGGCAAAGGAGACCAGACGCACGCCGACCGTCGGGTCGAAGCGCTTGACCGCCTTCATCAGGCCGATGTTGCCTTCCTGAACCAGATCGGCCTGAGGCAGGCCGTAACCGGCATAACTCTTGGCGACATGAACGACAAAGCGCAGGTGCGACATAACCAGCTGACGGGCAGCCTCGAGATCGCCATCCTGCTGCAAACGCTCAGCCAGTTCACGCTCTTCCTCTGCGCTCAGCACAGGAATAGAGTTTACTGCCTGGATATAGCCTTCCAGACTACCTTGCGGAATCAGAGCCATAGTGCGCTGCAATGAAGTTCCCATCTGTTACCTCTTACTTTTCAATCGAATCAGTCTAACACCCTGAGAGGGTCTGTCTACTGACCGGATGCCATTCTGCGGCGTGTATCAAAGAACATGCCCAGTTTTAGACCGGCTTATCTTAAGCCTGCAGGATGAATCATGAATGAACAGTCAAAAAAAGGGGGTCACAATGAAGGACCCCCGAAAAGTAGCATGCTAAGTCCATTGTTGCGGAGCTCGCAACCTTCACATGCTTGCCAAGTCTGACGAGCAAGGCAGAGGGGCCACACCCGTATAAATGCTTCAGCTTTAATAGACTGCTTATAAATCAGAAGGTTCACTGGATCTAGCGAAGATCCGGAAGATCATTGTTATTCAGAATACTCTGACTATGGGGGCCAAGCCAGAAACGGCCCCTCTTTTACTTGATCCGCCTCTCAAAATCCAGCGATTTACTTTGATGACAAAGTAATCAGGATGGTTCGATGTCGCGAATGTGGCGATGGACCGAGAACCAGGAGGCAATCAGCCCCAGCAGGGCGCCCAGCAAGATCAGATTGATCCCGTCTACCGCCCCCATGCCAACCAGCCGGAAGTTACTGTTATACAAGCCCGCCAGCTCCTTCACCACCCCTTCGCTCCAGATCACCATCACTTCGGTCAGCCACCAGGCCAGCATGCCGCCGATCACCCCGAACCAGATACCGGTATAGAGGAAAGGGCGATGAATGAAGGAGTCGGTCGCTCCCACCAGCTTGAGCACTTCGATTTCGGAACGCTGGTTGAGGATGTTGAGACGCAGGGTATTGCCGACGATCAGCAACACGGCGGAGAGCAGCAGCACCGCGATACCGGTAATGGTGTGGCGCAGCAGGTTCATGATCCCCTGCAACCGGGTCAGCCACTGCAGATCCAGCTTGCCCTGCTCGACCCCCACCTCGTTGTTGAGCTTGCTGAGCAGCTCGGCGGCCCCTTCCGGGTTCTGCCAGCGCGGATCCGGGATCACGCTCAGCACCGGCGGTAGCGGGTTGCTGTCCAGATAATCGAGGGCATCGCCGAAGCCGGAGATCTCGCGAAACTCCCGCAACGCGTCGTCACGGCTCAGGTAGGTGACCGAATCTACCTCGGGATAGAGCAGGATCCGGTGCTGCAGATCGAGAATGCTCTGCTCCGGCAGATCCTTGCGCAGGTAAAGGGAGATCTGGGAACTGGTCTGCCAGCTCCCTTCCACCACCTCGGCGTTTTTCAGCAGCACGTGGAAGCAGGAGGGCAACGCCAGACTGACGCCGAGCACCGCCAGCGTCATCAGAGAGGCGAGCGGATTGCGCCACAACTCCCCGAGACTGGCAAACGCCTGCCGCACATGATCAACCCCGTACATCATCAGACGGCGCAGCGGCGGTTGTTTATGACGAACGATAGCCATCAGAGCTCCTCCCCGGCCGAGTACATGCGACCCGCCTTGAGGGTCAGAGTGCGATAGCGCATGCGGGCGATCAGCCCCAGATCGTGGGTGGCAATCAGTACCGAGACCCCAAAATTATTGAACTCCTGAAATAGCCGCATGATATCCATGGAGAGCTGGGGATCCAGGTTGCCGGTCGGTTCATCCGCCAGCAGCAGCGGCGGCTTGTTGACGATGGCACGGGCGATGCCGACCCGCTGCTGTTCACCACCGGAGAGCATACGCGGCTGGTAACGCTCCTTGCCGAGCAGCCCCACCTTGTCCAGCGCCGCCGCCACGCGCTTGTTGATATCGGCGTGGCTGTAGCCATCGATCACCAGCGGCAGCGCCACGTTGTCAAACACGGTTCTGTCCATCAACAGCCGGTGATCCTGAAAGATCATCCCGATCTGGCGGCGAACATAGGGGATCTGGCTGCGCTGGATATGGCTGACATCATCGCCATGAAAGAAGACGCGACCATCGGTCGGACGCTCCATCACGCTGATCAGTTTGAGGAGGGTACTCTTGCCCGCCCCCGAGTGCCCGGTTAGAAAGGCCATCTCTCCCTTGCGCAGGTGAAAGCTGACCTTCTGCAACGCCTGATGGCCACCGCTGTATACCTTGCTGACCTTGTCAAAACGAATCATAACGGTTCCCTGAAATTGACAAACCCCGACCGGAGTCGGGGTATGGAACACTTACTCATCACGGCTGAGCTGACTCATCGCGGCCGGACTTATTCATCGCGGCTGAAGAGCGCCTCGATGAAGTCGTTGGCAACGAAGGGACGCAGATCGTCGATCCCCTCGCCCACCCCGATATAGCGGATCGGGATCTGGAACTTGTCGGCCACCGCAAAGATGACGCCGCCCTTGGCAGTGCCATCCAGCTTGGTGAGGGTGATACCGGTCAGGCCCACTGCCTCGCTGAACAGCTTGGCCTGGCTCAGGGCGTTCTGGCCGGTGCCGGCATCCAGCGTCAGCATGATCTCGTGGGGCGCCTCTTCATCCAGCTTCTTCATCACCCGCACCACCTTCTTGAGCTCCTCCATCAGGTTGCTCTTGTTCTGCAGGCGACCGGCGGTGTCGGCGATCAGCACGTCAGCCCCGCGGGAGCGGGCGGCCTCGATAGCGTCATAAATGACGGAAGCGGAGTCGGCGCCGGTGTGCTGGGCAATCACCGGAATGTTGTTGCGCTGACCCCAAACCTGCAGCTGTTCGACCGCTGCGGCACGGAAGGTGTCACCCGCCGCCAGCATCACGCTCTTGCCCTCGGCTTGGAACTGCTTGGCCAGCTTGCCGATGGTAGTGGTCTTGCCGACGCCGTTTACACCGACCATCAGGATCACATAAGGCTTCTTGCTGGTGTCGATCACCAGCGGCTGCTCCACCTTGGCCAGCATCTCGCCCATGTCCTGCTTGAGCAGACCGTAGAGCGCTTCGGCATCCTTGAGCTGCTTGCGATCCGCGTGCTGTACCAGCCCTTCGATGATGCGAGTGGTGGTATCCACACCGAGATCGGCGGTCAGCAGCTGGGTTTCCAGCTCTTCAAACAGCTCATCGTCGATCTTCTTGCCACGAAACAGGCCGAAGAAACCGGAACCGATATTCTCCTTGGTGCGCACCAGACTGCGCTTGAGGCGAGCAAAGAAGCCCTCCCGCTGCGGTTTGTCCTGGGTGTCGTCGTCCACCTTGGCGGCCAGCGGCAGGGCAGCCAGTGCGGCGGCCTCAGCCTCCATCGCGGCGACCAGGCGCATATCTTCCGCTCGCTGGGCCTCTTTGGCGATACGGGCTTCTTCCGCAGCCTGAGCTTCAGCGGCAATACGAGCTTCTTCCGCAGCGCGAGCCTCGGCAGCAATACGGGCCTCTTCCGCGGCGCGGACTTCGGCAGCGGTACGAGCCTCTTCCGCAGCGCGGGCTTCGGCGGCAATGCGAGCCTCTTCCGCAGCACGGGCTTCGGCTGCAATACGAGCCTCTTCCGCGGCGCGGGCTTCGGCAGCGATACGTGCCTCTTCCGCAGCGCGAGCCTCGGCGGCGATACGAGCATCTTCTGCAGCGCGGGCTTCGGCAGCAATGCGAGCCTCTTCCGCAGCGCGGGCTTCGGCAGCAATACGAGCCTCTTCGGCTGCCTTGACCTCAGCGGCTTGCGCCTCTGCGGCAGTGCGAGCGGCGTCAGCGGCACGCTCCTCTTCGGCGATCAGCGTTTCGTTGACGATCACCGGCTCCAGATCGGAGGCGCACTCCTCCACCACTAGCGGGCCGTGATCGTCCAGCTCGGTCGGCAGGCAGCAATCATCTTGCAAAACGGAATTCTGTGCGCTGGCAGGCACTTCGGGAGCAACAGCCGGCGTACTATCGGAAACAGTGGTATCGGAAACGGGAGCGGGGGTAGCAGTGACCTCGGGCTCAACGGTAACGGGGGTGGCTTGGGGTGTCTGTGGTTGGACAGCCTCAGCCTCTTCTTTCTTGCGGCCGAAACCCAGCCAGGAAAACAAACCTTTTGCCATCTAAAAATACTCACATCAAAGGCTGACTGCTAAGATAGCCGTCCCTTGGCGGGTCGGCATAAAAATGAACCGCCTTATACTACCACTTTATTTTCTGACGATGAAACGCGATGCCCAGAGTGAAATCCAGCCGTAGCAACCCGAGCAAGAGTCCCGCCCCGCAAGGAAAATCGGGCTTTGTAAGAATCATCAGCGGCCAGTGGCGAGGCCGCAAATTGCCGGTCAAGGATGTGGAGGGGCTCAGACCCACCACGGATCGCGTCAAGGAGACCATCTTCAACTGGCTGGCCCCCCACATTCGTGGCACCCGCTGCCTGGATCTGTTTGCCGGTAGCGGCGGACTCGGACTGGAGGCGCTATCGCGCTATGCCGAGCAGGTGACCCTGATCGAGATGGACAAAGGGGCCGCTGACCAGATCAAGAAGAACCTGACCGCCCTCGGCAGCAGCCAGGGTCAGGTGATCCAGTCAGATGCAGTGAGCTGGCTGCAAGGCCCGGCCACGCCGTTTGATCTGGTGTTCCTCGATCCGCCGTTTCGCCGCGAGCTGCTGCCGCAAGTGTGCGAACTGCTGGAGCAGCGCGGCTGGCTGGCGCCGGACGCCCTCATCTATCTGGAGCGGGAAAAGGAAATGGCCGATCTGGCGCTACCCGCCAGCTGGCAACTACTCAAGGACAAACAAGCCGGTCAGGTCTGCTATCAACTCTATCTAAGGGAGGTAAACAATGAAGCGAGTCTTTAATCTGTTGGCGATGGGGCTGATATTGTTCTTCTGGTTTGGCGTGCTGATAAGCCTGATCGCCCCGCTGCCCGGCAAACTCAACGGCTTTCTGCCGGTCTGCGGCGTGATCGTCGCCCTGCTACATTGGCTGCAGGCCAGCATGATCAAGGCAGCTTGCAAACGCTACTTCGCGGTCACCAAGGCCGAATTTGTCACTGTGCTGATCTTTGGTGTGTTTGGCATGGTCGACATTCGTCAGCGCCTGCAAGAGATCGTCAACGCCGCCCAGCGCGGCAATCTCTCGGGCAAACCATAAAAGAAAAGGGGACGGCGGTAGCCGTCCCCTAGAGTCGTGTCGTCCTGTCCGTAGAACTGCAATGCTCCCTGCAATCCCTGACGTTATCCTAATCCTTTGGAATATCCCCTTTCCAATCCGTTGGCGTGTCCTGCGGCGTTCCTGGCCTGGCAATTCATCCTGAACTGCTTCACTGTCTCCATCCTGGAGGTGTCCATTACCACGTCCTGTGGGGTTCCTTGCGTCTTCCTGACAGATAACCATCCGGGTTATCTCACTTCATCCTGAAGTATTCCTCTCGCATCCGGCGAGGTCCTGTTCATCCTGAAGAACGAGGTTCCGTTCGTTCTGCTCCCATCCCGAGAGTGTCCTGCCGCATCCCGCGGTGTTCCTTTATTCATCCGTGACGATAATCATCCTGATTATCGAGCTCATCCTGAGGAGTCCCTTGTCCACATCCTGCGGACTATTCCATCTTTATGCGCTGTCCTGCATCCTGCCGGACCAGCTCCGTCCTTGTGAGACCCATACTAAGGAAATGCGCACCCCGAACAAGGGCCATCCGATGATAAAGATCCGATGCGGCTCCCATCTCAAAAAACGAACTTAAAAACTAACCCTTTAATATCAGTTAGTTATTTAGTTTCACGGGAAAGCTCGATCATTCTGGCATGGCTTCGCGTACGGCTCAAAGCGCCAGCCTCTTACAGTCGCTATGGCAGATCTCTTACACGGGTTTCGCCCCCAAAAACGGGGCAGGAAAACGGTTCAATCCTGACGTTAAGACTTAAAAATTAGTTGAATAAATATGCTTAAAAAAACCGCAAAAAAAAGAGCCGAGGCCAGGCTCGACTCTTCAACATTCCAATTTTTTAATCAGCTCAAGCGGTTGGCCGGATTGAGATAGGCCTTACGCAGCGATTCCGGTGCCAGCACTTCCAGTTCACCGCCGATGTTGTTCAACCAGCTGCGAAACTCCGGGGTGTCCTGCACTTCGGTCTCCACCACCACGCTGCGCTTGTCATAGCGGGTCATGCGCGGATTGTTGCCGGGGATCTGGTTATCCACCAGCGACTGGCTGTTGGCATCGATCCGGCCGACGAAGCGGATCGGACCGCTCACATCCTGATAGCCCTGATCGCGGATCAGCTTCTGGATATTGAAATCCTTCGGCTGGGTGGCGCTGAAGTTGGTCAGCTCCACGTTCTTGATATGGTCAAACGGGATGCCGTAGACCTTGGGATCCAGCTCGGACAGAGTGCAGAGCAGGATCGGGCCGTCCGGCTGATTGAGAATGCCGAGCGGGTTGATACGGTCGTAGCAGAGCCACACGGTGCGCTCTTTGATCACGCGCTGGATCTCGGCACTGAACTTGCGACCACGCCAGAGCGCATCGCGGATCAGGGTGCTGCGGCGGATCTCCGGGTTGCCGGCAAACGGACGCGGTGACTGGTGGACACTCTCCAGCCAGCGTTCGGCCAGTTCGCTCTGGCTGTCGCGGATCACCTGACTCGCCTTGTCGACCAGCGGATTCAATTCGGTCAGTACACTCGCCGGCAACAGTTGGCTCGCCTGATCACTCCAGGTTTTCAGAGCCACCGCCAGCGAGAGCGGCATGATATTGGCAAAGTCGTTGAGGCCGTGGCGCTCGAAGCACCAGCCATGGGGTTTGCTGCGCTCGTCCGAGGTGAGGTCGAACAGTCCCATGCCGGACATCTCCTCCAGGTCCCGTTGCACGGTACGCAGACTGACGTGGATACCTTCCTCTTCCAGTTTTACCTGGAGTTGGCTGGCGGTCAGCTTGTAAGGGCGGTGCGGGATGCAACGCGCCAAGGTCAGTTGTCGTAACAGCTTCTTGCTCATGGTGCTTGCCTTCACTGGTTTAGCGTTGACTGTATGCTAGTCGTGACTTGCGACAGTCTATGTCGCAAGTTTTGCTGCGACAACTGTCGCCATTTTCATACAAAACACACTAACTAGTTGATTTATAAAGACAATACACTCAAAAAAGGAGCCGCTAGAGGCTAAAATTAGCCAAAAATCCCTCAAATGAAAGTTCTATCTTGCGATTTATTGTTAGCATAAAACTCCGATTAATTAATTCATCGCAGAATATGATTTCAGAGGAGAGCATAGCTCTCCCCTTTTGCTTACATCAGCCACGACCAGGCTGACTTGGTGATGGCCGCGCCGACCATGTAGCCAAACACCGCCAGTGCCGCCACACCGGCCACCAGCTTCTGACCGCGGGCCGGGCGCTTGAGCGCCATGACACCCAGACCGATATAGAGCACCAGTGCAATCAGCTTGGCCATCAGCCAGGGTTGTTGACCCGGGCTCAACTGCAAGGCCACCGCCAGCAACACACCAAACAGCAGCAGGAAGGTGTCGTTGATATGAGGCAGGATCTTCAGCCACTTCTGCTGCAACCGAGCGCTGCCGGCCAGCGCCAGACTCCAGCGATAGATAAAGAGCAGCAGACTGACCAGCGCCAGCGTCATATGCAGGTGTTTGAACATGGGGTAATAGGCAATCATTTTGCTTCCTTGTCGTCGTCGGGTAGCCCGCTATTCCAGTTGTGGGCATGGATACGCTCCTGCCCCTCCTCGTCGTCTTGCAACAGATCGGAGAGGATCTCCCGGTATTGCAGGCTCTTGTTGATATAAGTGTGTTCGTCGTCCAGATAGTTGACCTGCTCGCGCAACAGCCAGTTATCGTGCTGCTTGAAGGTCTGCCCCGCCCGCCAGGCCTGGTTGGCCCTAAACCCAAGCTGGGTCAGGGCTTCCACCCCCAGATCGACCGCCGAGCCCAGAGTTTCCCGGTGCACGCTCTCGACCCCGTGGCGCAGGATCTCGTGGGCGTGGGGTCGATCCAGCGCTCGCGCCAGGATCTTCAGGTGCGGGAAGTGCTTCTGCACCATCTCGATCACCGCCAGCGAGGTAGCCGGATCGTTGATGGAGAGCACCAGCAGCTTCGCCTTGTGCGCCCCGGCGGCATGGAGCAGGTCGATCCGGCTGGCATCGCCATAGAAGACCTGATAGCCGTACTTGCGCAGGGTCTCTATCTGGCTGGCATCCTGCTCGAGGATGGTGGTACCGATGCCGTGACCATGCAGCAGACGCCCCACGATCTGACCGAAGCGGCCGAAGCCCGCGATGATCACCGGATGCTCCACCAGCTCAGGTTGCTCATGCTGCGGTGCGTCGCTCTGGTTACGGTAATCGAACCAGGGCTGGATCACCCGATCGTTGAGGATCAGCAGCAGCGGGGTGAGCGCCATGGAGAGCGCTACCACCAGCGTCAGCAGGGAGATGGTCTCGCCGGGCAGCACCCGGTTTTGCGCGGCAAACGAAAAGAGCACGAACGCAAACTCACCGCCCTGAGCGAGTGCCAGCCCGAAGGTCCAGCGCTGGCTCGGCGAGATGCGGATGATGAAGCCGAGCGCCATCAACACCAGCCATTTGAGCACCATCAGGCCAACCACCAGGGTTGGTATCAGGAAGGGGTGCTCGGCAAACAGCCCAAAGTCGATCCCCGCCCCCACCGACATAAAGAACAGGCCGAGCAGCAAGCCTTTGAACGGCTCTATGTCGGCCTCCAGCTCATGGCGATATTCGCTGTCGGCCAGCACCACACCGGCGAGGAAGGAGCCGAGAGCGGGCGAAAGCCCCACCGACTCCATCAACACGGCGATGGCGATCACCAGCAGCAGAGCGGCGGCGACGAAGATCTCCCGCATATGGGACTGGGCGATGGCACGAAATACCGGCCGCATCAGGTAGTGGCCACCCAGCACTATGCCGGAGATGGCCGCGACCACCAGCAGACCATGCTGCCAACCCGCCAGCTCGGAGCCACCATTGCTAGCGACCGGCGCCATGGCCAGCAGTGGCAGGATCGCCAGGATCGGAATGACCGCAATATCCTGAAACAGCAGCACCGCAAAGGCGGAGCGACCGCTCTCGCTCTGCATCAGCTTACGCTCCTGCAGGCTCTGCAACACGATGGCGGTGGAGGAGAGCGCCAGAATGAGGCCGATGGCCAGCCCCTGTTGCAGCGGCAGACCGATCAGGTGCGCCACGCCGGTCAGCGCCGCCGTGGTGAGCAGCACCTGCAGGCCACCGGTGCCGAGGATCGGCCCCTTCAACTGCCACAAAAGGGCCGGGCGCAATTCAAGACCGACCAGAAACAGCATCAGTACCACGCCAAACTCGGCGAAGTGCATCACATCCTTCTGCTCCCCCACCAGCCCCAGCAGAAAGGGGCCTATGATGATCCCCGCCAGCAGATAACCGAGCACCGAGCCCAACCCCCAGCGTTTGGCCAGCGGCACCGCGATGACGGCGGCGGAGAGGTAGATAAAGGCATCAAACAGGATCCCGTGGCCCATCAGTCGGCCCTCCGCATGAACATCTGATCCGGCTCATGAGCTCGGCCAACAAGCTGCCCGTGTGTCATCAGAGTACCTCCAGCAAGTCGCGTAGATAGGGGCGCCCGGCCAGTTGCTCTGGAGTCAGCTGATCGTCACGCAGGGCGCAAAGCAGCTGGCGGTAGTCCTGCCCGCAGCGGCGCAGGGCGGCGGGATCCTTGATCTTGTGGAACGAGTGGAGCACAAAAGGCGGCAACCAGTTCATGCCGCACAAGGTGGCCGCCTGCTGAAATGGCAGCAGAAAATCGAGCAGCGGTCGGCTGTTGTAACCCTCGCTGCAGTAGGACTCCGGCGCCCCGCCGGTGGTGATGGCGCTCAGCCACTGCTTGCCCTTGAGGGCGTGGGCTTCGGGGCCGTAGGCATAGCCATACTCCAATACCAGATCCATCCACTCTTTCATGATGGCCGGGCAGGAGTACCAGTAAAACGGGTGCTGAAAGACGATGATGTCGTGCTCACAGAGCAGCGCCTGCTCCCGCTTCACATCGATAAACATGTCGGGATAGTGCTGATAGAGGTCGTGAACCGTGACCCCATCCAGCCCCTCAATCGCCTGCAACAGCTGCTTGTTGGCCCGCGAGCTCTGCAGCGCGGGATGGGAAAAAATAACCAGAATGCGTTTCATGACCACATCACCCGAACAAAGCCTTGCGGTGCAAGGCGAGGTAAACAGAAAAGGGGAGTCTGGGGAGCTGCATCGTAAAGGTGCACAGGAGAGCGACCTTATCAGGAAGCGCCATAGCCTGCCAACTCGGGGATCAGCTCCCGCAGCGCCGGATTGAGGGTCTGGTGGGCGGGATAGCAGAGCCCGATCCGGCGAAACATCCGCGGCCCGCTCACCGGCAGGGTACTGAGACCCGCCTCATCTTCCACCAGCCCGTCCGGCAGAAAACTGATGCCGACTCCCGCCAGCACCAGCGCCATCACCAACCCCTTGCTCTCGGCCTTGGCTACCAGATTGAGGGTAAGCCGGTCACAGGCCAGCAGGCCGATAGTCTGCTGATGGGCTTCGCAGGGCGGGCACTCAATAAAATCATAATGTTGCAGCTCGGCCAGCTCGATCCTTTCGCGACTGGCCAGGGGGTGATCGACCGGCACGCAGAGCACGTAATCCTCCTCCCACAGCGGCAGGAAGATCTCGTCCTCCCGGCGCAAGGCATCCAGCGTCAAGCGGCAGTCGGCGGGGGTGGTGTAGTCGGAGAGGGTGAGATCCAGTTGCGGCAACACGCGCTGTACTTGCTGCAACAGCCCGGCCACCCGGCGGCGACTCAAGTCCGGCATGATGGCGATATTGAGCCTCGCACGCGTCGCTTTCTGGCGAAACAGCTCCGGCAAACGGCGCGCCTCCTCCACCAGCTTGACCGCGTGAGGATAGAGATAGTGGGCCGGATCTTTCGCCACCACCCCCTTTTTGCCCCGGACAAACAGGCTGTCACCGAGCGCCTCTTCCAGCTGGCGCAGCCCCGCCGAGAGGGAGGGCTGGCTGACGTGGCAGCGCTCGGCCGCCGCCGTGATGTTCTTCTCTTCATAGATGGCGATGAAGAAACGCAGCAATCTCAAGTCCAGCATAAACCAACCATAGTTTTTTCAGATGATAACCAGCGGAAAACAATATTTATCACTTATAGATGCAGTGACTATAGTGATTGGGTTCCGTGCTGGCCAGCCACCTGTTTGCTCAAACCGACTCTTGAATCAGAAGGAAAGACCCATGTCCAAATCTCTCGTCGTGATCACCGGTGCCTCCGCCGGGATCGGTGCCGCCATCGCCCGTGCCTTCTCTGCCGCCGGTCATCCGCTGCTACTGCTGGCCCGCCGGGTCGAGCCGATGCAGGCGCTGAACCTGCCCGATACCCTCTGCATCGGGGTCGATGTGACCGACACCGCCGCCATGAAAGCCGCCGTCCAGCAGGCAGAAGCCAAATTTGGCCCGGTCGGCTGCATGGTCAACAACGCCGGTGTCATGCTGCTGGGTCAGGCCGATGTGCAGGATCCCGCCGAGTGGCAGCAGATGCTCAACATCAACGTGATGGGGGTGCTGAACGGCGTCCACGCAGTGCTGGCAGGCATGAAGGAGCGCCGCAGCGGTACCATCATCAACATCAGCTCCATCGCCGGTCGCAAGACCTTCCCGAACCATGCTGCCTACTGCGCCACCAAGTTCGCCGTGCACGCCCTGACCGAGAACATCCGGGAAGAGGTGGCCGATGTGGGCGTGCGGATGGTGACCATTGCCCCGGGTGCGGTCGAGACCGAGCTGCTCAGCCACACCACTGACGAGAGCATCAAGGCCGGTTACCACGACTGGAAAGATCAGATGGGTGGCGTCATTGCGCCGGAAGTGATCGCCGATGCCGTGCTCTACGCCTGGAACCAGCCTGCCAACGTCTGCGTGCGCGAGATAGTGCTGGCGGCGACCCGTCAGCAACCTTAATCCGGGCGGACTGACACCATGGGGAGGGCTTGACCCTCCCCCGGGGCACAGGGTTACCATGTGCCCCTTGTTATTTTCGAGTCATTCCATGGTTCTCACCCGTCGCCAACTCGCTCACGCCCGTCGCTGGCTCCCCTTGTGGAGTCTGGTGCTGGTGTTGATGTCGTTTGGCAGCCGGGCCGCAACCGACCTCTGTACCCTGACCACCCACTGCAGCCAGAGCGAGCGCACCCTGGAAAAAGCGATGCCCTGCGGCAGCTTTACCACCGCCCTCTCGATGACACTGGTAGGCAGCGACAGCCTGACGGTCGCCGTACTGGAACCGGATACCCCCGACTTCGCCTCCCCCTCTCTCTTTATGCCGGACGCCCCGTGCGAGCGGCTCGAACGTCCCCCACGCACCCGGATCTGAAACGCATCCCGTATCGGGCATCTTTTCTTTCAATCTGAGGTGAGTGATGTACAAACCCCTGTTACTGGCCATGCTGGCCGGTACCGTCAGCTTTTCGGCTCTCGCAGCCGAGAAAATGACCGTCTACAAATCCAAATATTGTGGCTGCTGCCAAAGCTGGAATGAGCACATGGAACAGAATGGCTTCGAACTGGAGGTCATCGAAACCGAACAGCTCGGCGCAGTGAAGCAGCAATACGGTATCGCGCCGGAACTGGCTTCTTGCCACACCGGTATCGTAAATGGCTATGTGATCGAGGGGCATGTACCGGCCGCCGATGTGCAGAAGCTGCTCAGGGAAAAACCGGCGATCCGTGGCCTGACCATTCCGGGCATGCCCCAGAGTGCACCGGGCATGGATATTCCGGGCCATCCCTATGAGGTACTGAGTATCAGCAACGAGGGCGCAACCAACCGCTGGTCGAGCTACCCAGGCTGACGAAAACTGGCCATGAGAGGGCACTCCCATATCATGTGAGGCACACCTGAGCGGACTCTTGCCGCTCATGGCCAGAAAGAGGGCCGCTATCGCGAGATAGCGGCTTTTTTTGATTACATTTCCTGCAATAACAAGGGATTGCTTGCAACCACCGGCAACAAGGGGCAGATTTAACGCCAATTCATGGAGCCGATGCTCAGGTCTACCAACCCTTTCCAGCGCCAAGGATGCGACATGTTTACCTTTTCCCGAGGAGTTCTGCTGCTAGCCTTTCTGACAGTTCTCCCCCCCACTTATGCCAATGAAGAGCCCGCCATGCTGACAAGCGAACATCCAATCCAGCCGCCCGTGGCCGCCAAACATCCCCGCACTCTGAAAAAACACGGGGATACCCGCATCGACAACTACTACTGGCTGCGTGACGACGAGCGTCAGGCGCCGGAAGTGCTGCAATACCTTGAGGCCGAGAACGCCTATACCGAGGCCATGCTCAAGCCGACCCAACCCCTGCGCGAACAGCTCTACAAGGAGATGGTCGCACGCATCCCCCAGCAGGATGAGTCGGTACCCTATGTGAAAAATGGCTACCGCTACCAGACCCGCTATGAGCCGGGCAAGGAGTACGGGATCTACTCGCGCACCAAGCTCGGTGAAGAGCAGGCGAGCCTGCTGCTCGACAGCAACCTGCGGGCTGAAGGGCACGAGTTCTATGCCCTCGGCGCCCTTGAGGTGAGCCGCAACAACCGCTGGCTGGCGGTGGCGGAAGATTTCCTCTCCCGCCGTCAGTACCAGATCCAGTTCCTCGATCTGGAGAGCGGCCAGTGGGCCACCGACAAACTGGAAAATACCTCCGGCAATCTGGTGTGGGCCAACGACAACAAGACCGTCTTCTATGTGCGCAAGCACCCGCAGACCCTACTGCCCTATCAGGTCTATCGCCACACGCTCGGGACGGATCCGGCCACGGACAAGCTGGTCTATGAAGAGAAGGATGACTCCTTCTACATCAGCCTCTACGCCACCACCTCGGAAGATTTCATCGTCATCGCCCTCTCCAGCACCACCACCGGCGAAGCGCGGCTGATCGATGCCAACCAGCCGGAGCACGCCCCACGCCTGTTCCTGCCCCGTCAGGTGGATCACGAATACAGCCTGGATCACTACCGCGGCCGCTTCTATGTGCGCTCCAACAAGGACGGCAAGAACTTCGGCCTCTACGAGACCAAGGAGAGCCCGGTCGATCGCTGGAAGGCGGTGATCGCCCCCAATCCGGACGTGCTGCTGGAGAGCTACGCCCTGTTCAAGGATTGGCTGGTACTGGAAGAGCGCAACAAGGGGCTGACCCGACTGCGCCAGATCAACTGGCAGAGCGGTGACGAGAAGGAGATCGCCTTCGACGATCCTGCCTATGTCACCTGGCTCGCCTACAACCCGGAGCCGGATACCAGCGCCCTGCGCTATGGCTACTCCTCCATGACCACCCCCGCCTCCACCTATGAGCTGGACATGGCGAGCGGCAAGCGCACCCTGCTCAAGCAGCAACCGGTGGCCGGCTTCAAGGCCGACCAGTACGCCAGCGAGCGGCTCTGGGTGACCGCCCGCGACGGTGTATCGGTGCCGGTGTCGCTGGTCTATCGCAAGGACAAGTTCAAGAAAGAGCAGGCCGATGCGCCCAAGAATCCGCTGCTGGTCTATGGCTATGGATCCTACGGCGCCAGCATGGATCCCGACTTCAGCAGCTCGCGCCTGAGCCTGCTAGATCGCGGCTTCGTCTACGCCATCGCCCATATCCGGGGTGGTGAAGAGCTGGGCCGTCACTGGTACGAAGATGGCAAGTTGCTGAAAAAACAGAATACCTTCAATGACTTTATCGATGTCACCAAGGCGCTGGTTGAGCAAGGCTACGGTGCCAAAGATCAGGTCTACGCCATGGGCGGCAGCGCCGGTGGTCTGTTGATGGGGGCCGTCATCAATCAGGCGCCCGAACTCTATCGCGGCGTGGTGGCGCAGGTGCCGTTCGTCGATGTGGTTACCACCATGCTGGACGAGTCCATTCCCCTCACCACCGGGGAGTATGACGAGTGGGGCAACCCGAACCAGAAGCGCTACTACGACTACATGAAGAGCTACAGCCCCTACGATCAGGTGAAGGCTCAAGCCTACCCCAACCTGCTGGTCACCACCGGGCTGCACGACTCGCAAGTGCAGTATTGGGAGCCCGCCAAGTGGGTCGCCAAGCTGCGCGAACTGAAGACAGATGATAACAAGTTGTTACTGAACACCGACATGGACGCCGGCCACGGCGGCAAGTCGGGCCGCTTCAAAGCCTACGAGGATATCGCGCTGGAATACGCCTTTATCCTGGATCTGGCCACCCCGGCCAACTGATCCCTCATGACTCCGGCCCTTGTCATTCAAGGGCCGCATAAGAATCCTCTCGTAGTTTTTCCCTCTTCCATTTCCCTCCATATCAAATTAATCTTCGGCAAGAAAATGAATGATCGAGGTCATGTTTCTCAAGATTTAACTCCGCTATTTTGCCATTTCGTTTGATTTATGTTGGGTGAATGTGCTTAATCGGAGTGCTTGCAACTTTTTATTTGGCCCCTCAGGGGCCAATTTATCTTCGATCGACAGGAGGTCGGTAGCCTCACCACAGGATGAGGGTGACTGCCGGAAAGGGGGTGATCAACTCCCCCGCTTTCGCGCAACGAGAAGAGCGGGCAAGCTCGGCGCAGAACGGGATTGCCATCAATTTATCCGGGGATCGGATAAACAAAATCAAAGAAAAGGGAGAAAAAATGAAAGGATTAACTTTGGCATGCGCCCTGTCGGCGGCTCTGGTCGGTGTCTCATTCGGTGGTCCGGTACAAGCGCAGGAGCGCTTCGTGACCATAGGCACCGGCGGTCAGACCGGCGTCTACTATGTCGCTGGCCAGTCCATCTGCCGCTTCCTCAATCGCGGCGCCGCCGATCACCAGATCAAGTGCAACGCCCCGGCCAGTGGCGGTGGTGTGGCCAACGTCAACGGCATCCGCAGCGGTGAATTCAACTTCGGCATCATGCAATCCGACCACCAGTTCAAGGCGATGAAGGGGCTGCCACCGTTCCAGGCCGAAGGGGCTATGGACGATATGCGCGCCGTCTTCTCCCTGCAGAGCGAGGTATTCACCATCCTGGCTCGCCGCGATGCCAAGATCGCCAGCTTCGACGATCTGAAGGGCAAGCGCGTCAACATCGGCAACCCGGGCTCCGGCCAGCGTGACACCATGGAAGAGATCATGGCGGTCAAAGGCTGGAAGAAGGGTGACTTCGGTCTGGTCTCCGAGCTGAAACCGGCCGAACAGGCCTCCGCCCTCGGTGACAACAACATCGACGCCATGAGCTACTTCGTCGGTCACCCGAACGGTGCCATTCAGGAAGCCTCCACCACCACAGATGCAGTACTGGTACCTGTGACCGGCGCCGACATCGACAAGCTGCTGGCCGAGAAGAGCTACTACAGCAAGGCCGAGATCCCGGGCGGCATCTACAAGGGCAGCGATAAACCGACCCCCTCCATCGGTGGCAAAGCGGTGCTCTCCACCAGCGCCAAAACCGATCCGGAAGTGGTCTATCAGCTGGTCAAGTCGGTGTTCGACAACCTGGATCGCTTCAAGCGCCTGCACCCTGCCTTTGCCGACCTGAAAGAGGCCGACATGATCAAGGTGGGTCTCTCTGCACCGCTGCATGAAGGGGCTGCCCGCTACTACAAAGAGCGCGGCTGGCTCTGATTGAAGGCCCCGGGGCCTTTGTCACTCTCTTCGACACCCGTCTGCCGCCTGATTGCGGGGGCGGGTGTCTCTCTTGTTGTACTCGTTGGCACAAGTTAACCCTATGCAAGATAAACAACTCTCTACCGAGGAACTGATCGCCCAGGATGTGGGCGCTCGTCTGCCGCTGGGCATCATGGGCTGGCTCATCACAGCGCTGGCGCTGGCCTGGTCGCTGTTCCAGCTCTGGATCGCCTCGCCACTCCCCTTCATGGTGGGGTTTGGCGTACTCAATGACACCGAAACCCGCTCCATTCACCTCACCTTTGCTCTGTTGCTGGCTTTTCTGGTGTTCCCTGCATTTCGTTCCTCGCCGCGGGATCGGGTTCCCCTCGGTGATATCGCCCTCGGCCTGATCGCTGCTGGCGCCGCCTCTTACCTGTTTGTGATGTATGAAGCACTGGCGCTGCGTCCCGGCACCCTCACCACCGCCGATCTGGTGACCGCCTGCATCGGCATTCCGCTGCTGCTGGAAGCGGCGCGCCGCGCCCTGGGGCCGGCACTGGCGGTCATCGCCATCGTCTTTCTGATCTACAGCCTGGCGGGCCCCTGGATGCCGGGACTGCTGGCACATCGCGGGGTAGGTTTCACCGCGCTGGCCAACCACCAGTGGATCACCACCGAAGGGGTGTTCGGCATTGCCCTTGGCGTCTCCACCAGCTTCGTGTTCCTGTTCGTGCTGTTCGGCGCCCTGCTGGAGCGGGCCGGTGCCGGTCACTACTTTATCCAGCTCGCCTTCAGCCTGCTCGGTCACCTGCGCGGCGGCCCGGCCAAGGCGGCAGTGGTCGCCTCCGGCCTGACCGGCCTGATCTCCGGCTCGTCGATTGCCAACGTGGTGACCACCGGCACCTTCACCATCCCGATGATGAAGAAGGTGGGCTTCAGTTCAGAGAAAGCGGGGGCAGTGGAAGTGGCCTCCTCGGTCAACGGCCAGATCATGCCGCCGGTGATGGGGGCTGCGGCTTTCCTGATGGTCGAATACGTGGGCATCCCCTATGTGGAGATCATCAAGCACGCCTTCCTGCCTGCCGCCATCTCCTACATAGCGCTGCTCTACATCGTCCATCTGGAGGCGCTGAAACTGGGCATGCAGCCCATCGGCAACCATCAACCCAAACCCTGGCTGCGCCGCCTGACCGGTTTTGCCTTTGGCGCAGCCCTCATCAGCGGCCTGTCACTGGCGGTCTACTATGGCCTCGGCTGGCTCAAACCTGCACTGGGTGACTACGCCCTGCCGGGGATCTCGGTACTGCTGGCTGCCACCTATGTGGCCCTGTTGAAGATCGCCGCCAGCAATGAACCGCTGCCTGCCGAAGATCCCGACAAGCCGCTCACCGAGCTGCCCAACACCCGCGCCGTGCTGCTCTCCGGCCTGCACTTCCTGCTGCCGGTGGTAGTACTGGTATGGTGCCTGATGGTGGAACGCCTCTCGCCGGGGCTGTCGGCCTTCTGGGGTACCGTGATGCTGGTGATCATCCTGTTGACCCAGCGCCCGCTGCTCAACTGGCTGCGCAAGGACGGCAAGCACGACTACGGCACCGTCGCTGATGGCGTGGTGGATCTGCGGGAAGGGCTGGTTGCCGGTGCCCGCAACATGATCGGTATCGGCATTGCCACCGCCACTGCGGGGATTATCGTGGGTGCGGTCTCCCAGACCGGGGTCGGTCTGGTGCTGGCGGATCTGGTGGAGTTCCTCTCCATGGGCAACCTGCTGCTGATGCTGCTGCTCACCGCCCTGCTGAGCCTGATCCTCGGCATGGGGCTGCCGACCACTGCCAACTACATCGTCGTCTCCAGCCTGCTGGCACCGGTGGTGGTGACGCTGGGGCAGCAAAACGGGCTGATCGTGCCGCTGATCGCAGTGCACCTGTTCGTCTTCTACTTCGGCATCATGGCGGATGTGACGCCGCCGGTGGGGCTGGCCTCCTTCGCGGCAGCGGCTGTCTCCAAGGGCGATCCCATCAAGACCGGGATTACCGCCTTCTACTACAGCCTGCGTACCGCAGCGCTGCCGTTCCTGTTTATCTTCAACACCGATCTGCTGCTGATCGACGTGGACTTCGCCCACGGGGTGCTGATCTTCATCGTGGCGACCATCGCCATGCTGATCTTCGCCGCCGCCACCCAGGGCTGGTTCCTGGTGAAGAGCCGCTGGTACGAGAGCGTGCTGCTGTTGCTGGTCGCCTTTACCCTGTTCCGCCCGGGTTTCTGGATGGACATGGTGCACGACCCCTATCGCGAGACCCCGCCTGCCCAGCTGGCCCAAACCATGGGTGAAGTGGAGGCGGAGAGCACCCTGCGGCTGCGGATCCTCGGTGAAGATGCAGTGGGCAAGCCACGCAAGTTCACCCTGCTGGTCGCCGTACCGGATGGGGCAAATGGCGAGGAGCGGCTGGCCAATCTGGGGCTGAGCCTCTATGAGCAGGATGGCAAGACGCTGATCGACAACGTCGCCTTTGGCAGCCCGGCCGCCACCATGGGACTGGAGTTCGATCAGGAGATCCTCACCGTCAAGGCGCCGACCGAGCGCTGGACCAAGGAGTGGATGTGGATCCCGGGCTTCCTGCTGTTCGGGGCGATCGTCTGGCTGCAGCGTCGCCGCAGCGTCAACGCCGGTTAACCCACCGGGCAGATGAGACCGAGGGCCGCTATTGCGGCCCTCTTTTTATTGCCTTGTTATTGCCTTGCCCTCTGTGGCTCTTGCGATGAGCAACAGTCATGGAAAAGGTAAACGGTGGCGAGCGGCCAAAAAAGTGGGGTGACATGTCCATGTCACCCCCTCGCAAATAGCATGTTCCATCTTGGAGTCCGGCCACACCGGGTCTCTGTTTCACTTTTCGATAGTTCGCGACCCATCTGACGTGAGCGCCAATTGCAGCGATGCAACTGGCCAGCTACCCGTTACAACCTTCGTCCACACGGCAGACAAGCCGCCGTGTTTGTCCTTGCAACTGAAATATTACGCATAAAAACAAAATAAAAAACGTTTTTATGCCCATTTCATTCACATCAGAGTACAAAAAACAGCCTTATCATCACCAACAAATTGTTATAAAACAGTAAGATAGATTCATTCGTGGTTATTCGCCCGCAAAGGGCATCAGTAATGGCTTACAAGGCTTTGCGAGATCTCGCACAAAAAATGGCCACCTCACAGCCAACGGCGCAGTGGCAACCAGTCGCTCAGGCGGGCTATTAGTCGCCTTGACCACCCCTCGGGTTTGCGCGGCAATCCACCCGCCTGCTCCTGCCAGCGGGCCAGCCACGTTCGCAACGCCTCGCAGATCGGCGGGCAATGCAAATGCAGCATCAGTTCGGTATTGAGAAACAGCGAGCGGGGATCGAGGTTGAGGCTGCCAAACAGCGCCCGCTCCTCCCCCAGCAGGATCAGCTTGGCGTGCAGGCTGCCGTGGCCATGGTCAAACTCGGCGACCCGGATCCCGCGGCGCAGCAACCAGCCGAGATAGCGTTGGTAAGCGCCATAGACCAGCGGCACATCGGTGCTGGCCAGCGAGTTGGTGAGAATGTCGATGGCGACCCCCTGCTGGCGCAGCCGCGCCAGACGTTGCCGGAACCCGCGAGTAAGGATGAGGTAAGGGGTCACCAACCTCAGCGAGCCGGGATTGTCAGCCAGCTGGCGCCACAGCTGGCGGGCAGTGGTGGGACGGGAGATTAGCCCCTTGCCGGGACGATCGAACCACACCTCGGCCCGCCCCTCATGCCACTGCAGCGGCAAATCGCGCTCGTCAAACAGCGCCACAGGCAGATCGTAGACCGTGGCCACCGCCGGATCCGTCATGGTGAACAGGAAGTCGTTGACCACCTCTATTTCGGCGGGCAGCAGCTCGCGACGCAGCAGATGGCGGATGGGGTGGCTCCAACGGCTGTGCCAGAACTGCTCGAACCCCTGTGCCATCTGCTGGCACAGTCCCCCCTGACAGGCGAGATCGAGATCCACGAAGGGGGCTTGCGGATCCAGACCGAAGTAGCGATCGCCGATGTTGCGCCCGCCGATCAGCGCCAGCTTGCCATCCACCAGCAGCAGTTTGTTGTGCATCCGGTGGTTGATGCGGCGAAAGCTGAGCAGTCCCTCCAGCAGCAGTGCCAGCGGGCGCCAGCCCCGCAGCCAGAAGGGGTTGAACAGCCGCACCTCGATCCCTGGGTAGTGAGCCACCATTTCCAGAAAGCGGTTGTCACCGGCATAGAGATCATCCACCAGCAGCTGCACCTTGACGCCACGCCGGGCGGCGTGGAGCAGCTCACTCAGCAGCAGCTTGCCGCTGCTGTCCTCTTCCCAGCTGTAGTACTGCGCCTGGATCCGCTCGCGGGCATGGCGGATCCAGTGGCAACGCACCTTGAGCGCCAACAGGGGATCATCGATCAGGGCAAAGGATCCGGGGATCATGGTGTCATCCTGCTGTCATGGCCGGGTGTCATAACGCTGGCGAGCCTCTTCACATATTCAAAAGGAGTTGCTGATGGAACTGCATGATACCCCGATGTTGCGCTATCTGGGCCAGCTCAGCCAGCCAGATCTCATCCCGGCCACCGGCCCCGCCCACTGGTTTTTGCAACACAGGGACGGTGGCTGGCAATTGCCGACCGTGCAGGCGACCCTGCCGGTCAACCGGCTCAGGGCTGAGCCGCTTCGATAGCGGCAGCCTTGCCCTCGATCTGGGGCAGGCTGAAACGATAGGCTACGTAGTACTTGTAGATGGTGCCGACATAGTTGATCGGCCCCTGTCCGACTTCGTTGGCCACCAGCTGATCCACGTTGCCGAACCAGACGTTGGGATCGAGCCCCAGCTTCTCCGCCTTGCCTCGCAGCGCCTGCACCCGGTTTGGCCCGGCGTTGTAGGCGGCGAGGGCAAACAGGTGGCGGTTGAGCCGATCCAGCTTGGGATCATTGAAGTAGGTATCGAGGATCAACCGCATGTAGCGGCAGGCGGCCTCCACATTTCCCTCCAGCGTGGTGAGTCTGGCGCCGTTGATGCCGACTTCCCGCCCCGTACTGGGCAGCAACTGCATGAGGCCCACGGCCCCCTTGGGCGAGCGTGCCTTGGGATTGAGGCCGGACTCCTTGTAGCCAAGCGCCGCCAGCATCAACCAGTCGAGATCGTATTGATTGGCGTACTTCTCCAGCACCTTGCGAATGGTCGCGAGGCGCCCCATAGGATCCGGCGCCAGGATATTGCTCATCTGATCGCTGCGAACCAGCAGCCGGCGCAGGGTCATGTCGCTGTAAAGGCTGTTGCGGCTGACACTCGCCAGATAGCCATTGACCGCCTTGAGCAGCTCGGGGCTGTTCTTGCGCAGCGCCCAGGCACTGGTGCCGTTGCTGCGCAGGGGGATCAACTTGTGGGCCTTGAGGCCGGAGATCATGCCACCCAGCCAGATCCGCCCCTTGTAGCTGTCGGTCACTGTCAGGGGAATAATGCCGGCGGCCACCATCTCCAGCAGATCGCCATCCTGCAGGTATTCGGGCACCGTTTCGATATAGACGGGGGGCAACCCCAGCTCGCGAAACAACCAGTTGAGCTGGCGCAAACTCTCGTAGTAGCTGGAGCTGGCACGCACCCAGACCCGCCTGCCGGAGAGCTGGGTAATGCGGCTGAAGGCGGGCAGGCTCTGCTGGCTCACCACCCACTCCTCGATGGATGAAATGAGCGGCCGGGAGAAGGCCACCTGTTCACGCCGGGTCGGGGTCACCGTCATGGTTGCCGCCACCAGATCGCCACGCCCCTCGGTCAGATAGTCCAGCAGCTTGTCCTGACGCACCGGGATGTAGACCACCTTGAGTTTGACCTTCTCTTTGGCGAGATAGGTCTTGTTCAGCCAGCGCTCGAACCCTTGCAGCTGATTGACCAGAATGCCGTACTGGGCGCCGCGATCGAGAAAGTAGAAGCCGCGCTCATAGACCACCAGAGCCCTGAGTTCGCGCTTTTGCAGAATGCTTTCGAGGTCCCCGGGTTGGGGCAGACGCTGTGGCTTGAGTTCAGCCGCCAGCAGGGGAAAACAGCAGAGGGCCAGCAGAGCCCAGATCCAGCGTCGCATCACGATGGCTGCCCCTGTGCTGACGTCACACCTGCTGCCTGTTGGCAGCACGGATCACGATAGAGGGTGGGATTGGGGGCAGAGATCCATCGCTGCGTCATGATGTTTACGCCTTCTGTTGGCCGACTCGCGCCGGGCAAAACGTCTGTGGGATAGAGTAACTATAGAACGCCGACCCACAGCAGAAGGGTCAACACGGCAGGCAAACCTGCCGCGTTATCAGACAACTCAGATAGAGCGGGCCCGCATTTCGAAAATCAGTTTTTCGGCGGTGCAGGTGAATTGCAGGCGGGCTTTCAGGATCACGCCGTTGGCGCCCTGAGTCAGTTCGCTGCTCACTTGAGCTTCGGCAGTGACCTGTTTGGCCAGAGCTTCATAGGCAGCCAGCTTGGCGCGGGCATCCGCCTCGGCAGCGGCTTCAATAACCAGATCCATCACATCGTCGCCTTCGCCGATGATGGTGCCGATCTCGGCAAAACAGCCGCAGCTGTCACAGGTTTCGTTCAGTTCAACTTTCTCGTCTACAGACATTTTCTACTCCTACTGCTTATTTCGGATGATTTGCGTCGTCACGCATCGCCTTGCGAAAATCTTTGATGGCGGTACCCAGATCCTCACCTGCACTGGCAAGACGCTTGCTGCCGAAGACCAGCACAACGACCAGCAAGAGGATCAGCATATGCCAGATATGAATTCCACCGAGTCCCATAGGGATACTCCCTCACAAAGAGATATCTGTTACTTGTATCAAAATAGAGCGCAGGGATTGTTGGGCAAAATCAAGGCAGGTGCAAGTGAGCAAATAAATCATAGCCAAAAAATAGGGCGACCCAAAGGTCGCCATATTGATTGTGCTACATGTCCCCTCAACCGCTACATCCTGTACCAGTGGTTCATGCGAACCTGAGACCATTCGAGGATAAGATCGCCAAGATATGAAAACAAATGGTATAAATTCATCTTAGAATTGAAGAGGATTCATATCATGCTGCTGGAACAACTGGGTCGCATCGACCTCAATTTGCTGATTATCCTGCAGGTACTGCTGGAAGAGCGCAACGGCAGCAAGGCCGCACGCCGCCTTCATCTGAGCCAGTCCGCGGTCAGCAAAGCCCTCGGCCGTCTGCGCGATACCTTCAATGATCCCCTCTTCATCCGCTCTGCCTACGGGCTGGAACCCACCGGCCGCGCCCTTGCGCTGCAACAGCAGTTGCAACCCATCCTGCTGTCGCTGGATAACCTGATCCAGCCGCCCGAGTTTGACCCCGCCAGCTCGGAGCGGGAATTCGTCATCGCCAGCATGGACAGCGCCTTTACCCTGTTTGCCCCGCTCTACCTGAGCGAGCTGAAGCGGCAGGCACCAAGGATCCGCTTGCGTTACGAGGAGTGGACCGAGAACAGTCTGACCGAGATGAGTCAGGGACAGGTGGACATCGCCTTCGCGGTGCGAGAGAACTGCATCAGCTCCGATTATCGGCTCGATACCCTGCCCGACAGCATCTGTCAGCGAGTGCTGGCGGTCGATGATCTCACCTGTCTGGTGCAACAGCACCACCCCGCGCTGCGGGAGCCCAACTGGAATCTGGAGCACTACCTCAGCTATCCCCATGTGCAGACTTACTGCGAGGGGCGGGACCGCTGGATGCTGGATCACAAGCTGGCAGAGCAGGATCTCTACCGACGTATCGAGGCAACCGTACCCTCCTTCGAGGCGGCGCTGCGGATGGGGATGCACTCCGACATGATAGTGACGCTATCCCGGCTCTACGCCCGCCACGCCACCCAGGTCTATCCGCTGTTACAGCTGCCGCTGCCCATCGGGTTGGACAGCATCTCCCATCTGCTCATCTGGCATCAGCGTCACAGCGAGGATCCGGGCCACCGCTGGCTGCGGGAATTGCTGCTCTCCCTCATCATGAGCAAACTAGAACCCGCTGCGACCACTTACGGGTGACCGCCCCCCTTCTCGGCGGCACAAAAAACGGGGCTCTGCGTAGCCCCGTTTCATTCACTTCAAGATGTAAACCGCTCAGCCCTGACCGGTCACCGCCAGATAGTGATGTACCCCGTCCAGCAACATCTGGACCGAGATCATCACCAGCAGCATGCCCATCAGCCGTTCCACCGCAGTGAGTCCCCGCTCACCCAGCAGCTTGTTGAATACCTCGTAGAACATCAGGATCACCGCACTGGCAGCCCAGGCCAGAAAGAGTGCCAGCGACCAGTCCACCATCCGGGTCGGCTCCTGATTGGCCAGCAGCATCAAAGAAGCCAAGATAGAAGGACCGGCGATCATCGGGATCGCCATCGGCACCAGGAAGGGCTCCTCGCCCGCCGCCAGCCCGGTCACGCCCCCTTCACTCGGGAAGATCATCTTGATGGCGATCAGGAACAGGATAATGCCCCCCGCAATGCTGACCGCCTCCTGCCGCAGGTTGAGGAAACCGAGGATCTGCTGACCGACGAACAGGAACAGCATCATGATGGCCAGCGAGAAGAGCAGCTCGCGCACCATCACCTTGCGACGTCGCTTGGGATCGATATGACGCAGGATAGAGAGGAAGACCGGCAGGTTGCCCAGCGGGTCCATGATCAGAAACAGCATGACTGCGGCAGAAAAAGTATCCATACAACGCCCGGGCTACGCCCTGAATAGGGAAAAGAGAGGGGGCGAAATATAGCAAAGGGCGAAGAATTGAGCGAGCGCCATGATGCGCTCGCAGCGGGATTAACCGTGGTTGCAGATCTTGTCGGCACGGGTCTGGAAACCCTCGGCCGAGTCGATGAATTTGCCGCGGGCAGCCAGAAAGTCGATCAGCGCTTCCGCATCCATCTCGCTGGCGCTGCAGGTATGAAAACGGGCTTCGGCACCGAACCGTTCGGCCATCGCCTGTTTCAGGCTGGCACGGGTAAATTGCCCCC
Organism: Aeromonas sp. R4-2; assembly: GCF_040908295.1. NCBI lineage: Bacteria > Pseudomonadati > Pseudomonadota > Gammaproteobacteria > Aeromonadales > Aeromonadaceae > Aeromonas > Aeromonas sp. R4-2. The sequence goes on from NZ_JBFODL010000013.1 coordinate 133,420, forward strand.
CTTGTGCCAACATCATCTCCATCACTTCGTGACCATGAACCGATTGCGACATCTCTCACCTCAATAATGAACATATTTAATGCCAATTAAATATCTCCCCGCCCGGAGGGATCTTGATATAGGCCAATAAATTGCGCATTTCCTGGTCAGGGGAGTGGTCACCGCCACCGCTTTGTCGATAATGTGGCAACCCGCGTCAGGGATCGCTACACTGGCGCCCCTTTTTGGCCATCGCAGACAATGTATAAGGATATTGGCGTCATGCTGTTCCATGGAGAGGCTCTCAAGCCCTGGCAGATCTGGACCCGCCGACCACTCTGGCTCAAGACCCTGATCGGCATGCTGACAGGGGTGAGTCTGGGCGTCGGCTTTGAAGAGCAAGCCCTGCTGCTCAAGCCCCTTGGCGTCCTGTTCGTCAACACCATCCAGATGCTGATGGTGCCCCTCATTTTCTGCTCGGTCATCGCCGGTCTCACCTCGCTGCTCAAGGGCAAGGCCCTCGATCGCATCGGCAGCAAGGCGATCTGCCTCTACTTCTGCTCGACCGCCATCGCCATCTGCATCGGCCTGATGATGGGCTGGCTGCTGGAACCCGGCATGGGTGCCGACATGGGCCCCTATGAGCGGATCGGCATGTCGGAACCACCCACCCTGGCCAGCGTGCTGAGCCATCTGGTACCGAGCAATCCGGTACAGGCGATGGTGGATGGCAAGATCCTGCAAGTGATCGTCTTTGCGGTGGCGCTGGCGGTCGCCCTCAATGCCAGCGGTCGCCGTGGCCGTCCCGCCATCCTCTTCTTCACCTCGCTGGCCGAGGGGATGTTCAAGCTGACCCAGATGGTGATGGCGCTCGCCCCTTACGGTGTCTGCGCCCTGATGGCCTGGATGACTGGCAAGTACGGTCTCGACCTGCTGCTGCCGCTGCTCAAGGTGATCGGCGCCGTCTACCTCGGCTGTCTGCTGCACGTGCTCGGGGTCTACAGCACTCTGCTGCTCCTGCTGGCACGGCTCAATCCGCTGCACTACTTCAAGAGCATCGTTGATGCACAGGCGGTGGCCTTCACCAGCAGCTCCAGCAACTCCACCCTGCCCATCAGTCTGGCCTGCGCCGAGAAGCGGCTGGGAGTCTCCCCCGCCATCACCGCCAAGGTGCTGCCCATCGGCGCCACCATCAACATGGATGGCACCGCCCTCTATCAGGGAGTGACTGCGCTGTTCGTGGCTCAGGCATTCGGGGTGGATCTGCACATGGTCGATTACCTGACCATCATCAGCATCGCTACCTTGGCCAGTATCGGCACCGCTGGCACCCCGGGCACCGGGTTGATGCTGCTGACCCTGACCCTGACGGCGGTGGGCTTGCCGCTGGAAGGGGTGGCACTGATTGCAGGCATTGACCGGATCCTCGACATGGCGCGCACCACGGTCAATGTTTCAGGGGATATTCTGGTGTCGGTGCTGATCGCCAGCAGCGAAAACGAGCTGGATCTGGCGACCTATCACGATGCCAGCGCAGGGGAAGATATCGAGTTCCCGCCGCGCTAGCGGAAGAGAGATCAGCTGTCGTGGGGATCGTGATGACAGCGCCAGCAGACGTCGAAGTTGGCGCCGTTCTCCTCCCCGCACTGGCCGCACAGCCAGCCGTTACCCTGACGCTGCTGGTAACGCTCGATGACCCTTCCTGCCTTGCTACGATCCTCGGCCCGCACCATCAGGGTCACCTGCAACATGTCGACCGGCAGTTCGCCAAGGGCGCCCGACAGCCCCTCGCCATTGAGGCGCACCAGCACCCCTTCCGCCTCCAGCGCCCCTTTCAACGCGTGCGCCTCCAGGGTGTGTGAGGCGCGATAGAGATTGATCCAGTTATCCATAGCTCCCCCTTACAACAGCTTGTCGATGCCAAACTCGGCGCCGTTCTCAATCATGAAATCGATGAATGCCCGCAACTTGCGCGGCATCAGTTGCCGCTCCGGAAACAGCAAATAAATCGGCACCCTGGGCTGCTGCCACTCTGGCAGCAGGATCACCAATTCGCCGCTGGCCAGCTCATCCTGACAGAGCATAGCGGGTAACGAAGCCAACCCCAGCCCCGCCTTCGCCGCCTCCCGGGCACAGGTAATATTATTGACCCGAAAACGGGATGGGGGGTCAACCAGCACCTCTTTGCCATCCAGCTCGAAGCACCAGTGAGAGGCGAGAAACCCGCTGCTCACCGTCACCCGCTCGTGGTTGGCCAGATCCTCCGGCCGCTCGATGACCGGACTACGGGCCAGATAGTCCGGGCTGGCACAGAGCAGCCTCCCGGTGCTCCAGAGTCGGCGCGCCGCCAGATTGGAGTCGCTCATGTCGCCAATCCGCACCACCGCATCCAGCCCTTCGCTGATGGGATCCACCACCCGGTTGGTCAGCTCCAGCTCCACCTGCAGGGCGGGATAGGCCTGCAAAAACTTGGCGACCAAGCGCCCGACCACCAGTTGCCCCGTCTCGATAGGCACCGCCAGTTTGAGGGTGCCGGTCACCTCCTGCTGGCTGGCGCTCAGCATCAGCTCGGCTTCGGTCAGAGCATCGACCGCCTTGCTGCAGTGCAGGTAGTACTTCTCCCCCTCCTCGGTCAAAGTGAGCTGACGGGTGGAGCGATAGAGCAGACGCACTCCGAGCCGCTGTTCCAGCTCGGCGATGCGGCGGCTGACCATCGCCTTGGTCATCCCCAGCTCGCGGGCAGCCCCCGTAAACGAGCCCTTGTCGACGATACGCACCAGAATTAACGCGGCATTGAGATCCATTGTTGCACCAGTGAAACTGTATATCTCGTGAACCAATACTAATCGAAACAGTTGACCAGTGTTAGCCTGCGCCCCTTAAGTTCAGGAATCACAAAAATGAGTCAACACAAAAAAATTCCCCTGCTGGCAGCCATGATATTGGCGCTGCTCGGTCTGCTGTTCGCCGGTTACTGGTATCTTCACGGCCGCTATTTTGAAAGCACCGACAACGCCTATCTGCAAAGTGAAGTGACCGGGATCAGCTCCAAACTGCCCGGCTATATCCGCGAAGTGCTGGTCACCGACAACCAGCCGGTCAAAGCGGGCCAACTGATAGCCCGTCTCGATGATCGCGAATACAAAACCAGGGTCGCGGAGGCCGAAGCCGACCTGCGCCTCAATCAGGCGACGGCCGAAAATTTGGCGGCCACCCGCACCCAACAACTGAGCCTGATCCAGCAGGCCGAGGCCAAGGTCGCCTCCGCCAAGGCCGAACAGCTGCGCGCCAGCCAGCAGGTCAACCGGATCAGTCAGCTCAACCAGCGCCACTACAGCTCGCAAGACAGTCTGGACGAGGTGCGTGCCGGCCTGCAGGTCAATCAGGCGCAAGCCCGGGAGGCCCAAGCCGCCCTGCAGGCGGCCCGTGAGCGACTGCTGGTTCTGGATGCCGAGCGCAAACAGAATCTGGCCAAGCTGGCATTGAGCGAAGCACAACTGGAGCAGGCCAAGCTGGAGCTCGGCTACACCGAACTGCGGGCGCCTGCTGACGGCATCATAGGCAAGCGCAGTCTGCGGGAAGGGCTCTACGTCCAGTCCGGCATGCAGGTCGCCAGTTTGGTGCCTCTGCAGCAGGTGTGGGTCGAAGCCAACTTCAAAGAGACCCAGCTCGCCCATATGCAGCCGGGCCAGAAGGTCGAAGTGGTACTCGATGCCTACCCGGATCAACCGGTCGAGGGGATCATCGACAGCCTGGCCCCTGCGACCGGTGCCAAGTTCGCCCTGCTGCCACCGGAGAATGCCACTGGCAACTTCACCAAAATCGTGCAGCGGGTACCGGTGAAGATCCGCATCCCCGAGCCAGGCCCGCTGGCAGGCAAGCTGCTGCCGGGTCTCTCCACCGAAGTGATCGTGGATACCCGCACTCCTGAGCCCGTGGTGGCTGCCAACTGATGGAACCCATTCCACGTCGCAACTGGATCGCGGTCATGGGGGGGCTTATCGGCGCCTTCATGGCCATCCTCGATATCCAGATCACCAATGCCTCCCTGAAGGATATTCAGGGGGCCCTGTCGGCCACCCTGAGCGAGAGCTCCTGGATCTCCACCTCCTATCTGGTAGCGGAGATGATCGCCATCCCCCTGAGCGGCTGGTTGAGCCGGGGGTTGAGCGTGCGCCGCTACCTGCTCTGGACCACCGGCGCCTTTATCGCTGCCTCCGTGCTCTGCTCGTTCAGCTGGAACCTCACCAGCATGATCGTCTTCCGGGCGCTGCAAGGCTTCACTGGCGGGGCGCTGATCCCGATGGCCTTTTCCCTCATCGTCACCCTGTTGCCGTTACAGAAGCGGGCCACCGGCATGGCGCTGTTTGGCCTCTGCGCCACCTTCGCCCCCGCCATCGGCCCAACCCTCGGTGGCTGGCTCACCGAGCAGATGTCGTGGCACTACATCTTCTATCTCAACGTGCCGCCAGGATTGCTGGTGATGGCCATGCTGGCCCACGGGCTGGATAAAAAACCGGTGGACTGGGCCGTGATCAAGCGGGTGGATCTCATCGGGATTGTCACCATGGCGCTTGGCCTCGGCTTGCTGGAGGTGGTACTGGAAGAGGGCAACCGGGAAGACTGGTTCGGCTCAAGCTTCATCGTGCGACTGGCAGTCATTTCGGCGGTGGCGCTGGTATTCTTCGTCATCAGCCAGCTGATCCGCCGTCACCCGCTGGTCAATCTGCGGCTGCTGCACAACCCGCGCTTCGCGCTGGCCTGCTTCGCCTATCTGATCCTCGGCATGGCGTTGATGGGCTCCATCTATGTGCTGCCGCTCTACATGACCCAGATCCACAACTACAACGCGCTGGAAATCGGCGAGGTACTGATGTGGATGGGGCTGCCGCAACTGCTGGTGCTACCGCTGGTACCCAGGCTGACCCACAAGATAGACCCGCGCTATCTGGTGAGCTTCGGCTTCCTTATCTTCGCCGTCAGCTGCTTTATGAACGTCAACATGAGTGCAGACTACGCCGGGCCGCAGCTGATCCAGTCGCTTATCGTGCGGGCGCTGGGGCAGCCCTTCATCATGGTGCCGCTCTCCCTGGTCGCCACCGCCAGCCTGAGCCACGACGAGATCCCCTCCTCCTCGACCCTGCTCAACGTGCTACGCAACCTGGGTGGCGCCTTTGGTATCGCCATCATCGCGACCCTGCTCGACAACGATACCCGCACCCATGTGCTACAGATTGGCAGCACTCTGGCCGCCAGCAGCATCGAGGGGCAGAGCTATCTGCTGCAGCTGGCCCAGAGCATGATGGAGCAGGGTTCAGGCCCCGAGATTGCCCAGCAGCAAGCCCACGCCATGCTGGCCAATACCATCAACCGGGAAGCGGCCATCATGGCCTACAATCAGGTGTTCTACATCATGGGGATCTTCCTGCTGGTCGCCAGCGGCCTGATGTTGTTGCTCAAATCCCCCACCCCACGGGCAGCGGATGCCGAACCGCTAGAGGCGTGAAAAACCGCCGGGCATAAAACGAAAAACGGGCCAATGCCCGTTTTTCGTTATCTGTTACCTGCACTCAACCAGAAGGCGTTATCCCGCCAGCGACCCTGCAATCAGGAATTGCGCTGCGAAGTAGCTGCTCATCACCCAGGCGCGGGCGTGGGGAAAGGGGCGGCGGAAGCGATCGAGCGCCAGCATGCTGTCGGAGAAGAGGAACATCAGCGCCCCCACCAGAGCGGCGGCAGAACCGGCAGTGAGAGAGGCGTGCCAGGCACCGGCGGCCACCCAGGCCATGCCGATGATCACCAGCATGTAGCAGAAGACCGGGATCCGCATCTCCCCCAGCTTACCCCACAGCAGGCCAAAAACCATGCCGGCGATCAGCAACAGCAGCAAACCATCCACCAGATTGAGCAACAACGGCCCTTGGGCAAAACCGACGATATAGCAGAGATGCGCGACAAGAAATGCCACCAACCCCTGAATGAAGCGATCGCTTGGCAACATCAGCAGCACATCGCCCGCCAGCGAGAGGCAGAGGCCGAGCAGGATCCAGGCGTGGGAACCATCGTGGTCATAACTCTGGTAGCCGAACGCCAACGCGATGATAAGCAACATGGTCAGTGGCTTGCTGATATAGAACTGGCGGCTGTCTGAACCGTAGGCAGCACGGATATGCCACCAACCTGAAGCGATGATCAAGAAACTCAATAACATGCCCTGCTCCTCACCTGTTGCTCGCAGTCATACGGCAACCGTTTTTATCATGGTGCAGGGTAACAAATTCCCTCCCCCAGTGGCAGGGGTGCTGATCAAATGGACAGACTAAGCCTAAAGTCTAATTGCCGCCCCGAGTGGTTCAGGGCATAAGTGACGGGTCTGGAGGATCACCATGGAAGAAGCTATGAAAAACTATCTGCCCGCCATCGATATCATGATGTGCCATCTGGGGATCAGCTTTGAGCAGGCCTGTGAACAGCTGGGTCTCAGCCAGCAGGAGCAACAGGCACTGGATCAGTTGCAGCAACAGCAGAGCCAAGCCAACTAAGCCCTCCCGTTATTGGATATCATGATGCGCCATCTGGGGGTCAGCTTTGAGCAGGCCTGTGAACAACTGGGTCTCAGCCAGCAGGAGCAACAGGCACTGGATCAGTTGCAGCAACAGCAGAGCCAAACCAACTAGCCCGTTCAAACATGCATACCAAAGAGAAGACCGCCAGCAGGCGGTCTTCTCTTTTAGTCTGTGTGATACCTCGGCAAGGCATCATGCAATGCCTGCCAGCAGGCGACTCCAGTTGCGTTTACCAGCGATGAAGCCGTCACGCAGGGCCCGGTACTCCAGTTGCAGCTTGAGGCGGTCATAGCGCGCCAGCGCCTTTCGCTTGCGCAGCTCCAGCAGCCGCTTGCGACTGGCGTAATAGTGTTGCAACTGCTGGCTCAGCTTGTCGTACTCCTCCTGCAGCAGCGCTTGCCACAGTTCGCGATCTTCCTGCTTGCGCAACTTGGCTTGTGCTCGTTTCAGCTGCATCTGCAGCCGGGCTTGTTCGATACGCTCCTCCGGCGAGGATCTGAGATCCCCCGCCAGACCACACCAGGAGGCGAGCCGGATCAACCACTTGGTCGGATCGAACTGCCACCAGTGAATGCCGTTGCGGTAGTCATTCTCGAACAGGTGGTGAAAGTTGTGGTACCCCTCGCCAAAGGTGAAAAAAGCCAGGATGCCGTTATCGCGAGCGGTATTGCGGTCGGTATAGGGCTGACTGCCCCAGATGTGGGCCAGCGAATTGATGAAGAAGGTGGTGTGGTGAGTCATCACCATCCTCAGCACGCCCGCCAACAGCAACATGCCGAGCATATCCCCGTGCCACAGGCCAAGCAGCAGCGGCAGCCCCAGATTAGCCGCCAGTGCCAGCGTCAGATAGTGACGGTGCTGAAACGCGACCACCGGGTTGTTCTGCAGATCACGCACATTGCTGTAATCGCCATAGAGATCTCCCTGATGCTCCCGCAGCATCCAGCCGATGTGGGAATACCAGAAACCGCGCCCCGCGCTGTAGGGGTCTTTATCATTGTCATCCACATGACGATGGTGACGGCGGTGATCGGCCGACCAGTGCAGGGCAGAATTCTGCAGCGCCAACGCACCGCCGATGGCAAATAACCACTGCAAAGCGGGGTGCGCCTTGTAAGCCTTGTGCGACCAGAGCCGGTGATAGCCTGCGGTGATGGAGAGACCACTCAGGCAGAACAACAACAGGAAACTGGCCCACTGCCAGAAATCGTAACCGTGGCTCACGCCGTACCAGGGCACGACAATCAACGCCACTATCCCGGAGAGGGAGAACAGCAGGGTATTGGTGAAAATAATGGGGGGTCTGGCCATCTCATTGCATCCTTTCAGCGAACAGCTGTTAGCCATTTTCTATGGTGATTTCCTCACGGTCAATGGTAAAAAAGTAGGATACAAACCTGATCCTGAGGCGCCTTCGGGTTATCATTTGGCCTCAATAAGCTGAAGGTGACTGATTTCGTGGGTATTCGCGCTCAACAAAAAGAAAAAACCCGGCGTACATTGATCGATGCTGCATTCAGCCAACTGTGCGCCAATCGGAGTTTCTCCAATCTCAGCCTGCGGGAAGTCGCTCGTGAAGCGGGTATCGCTCCTACCTCTTTCTATCGCCACTTTCGCGATATGGAGGAACTGGGCCTGACCCTGGTTGACGAAGGAGGTCTTACCCTGCGCCAACTAATGCGACAGGCACGCCAGCGCATTGCCGGTGGTGGCAGTGTCATCAGCACCTCGGTGCAGACCTTTATGGAGTTCGTCGAGAACAACCCCAACATCTTCCGGCTGCTGCTGCGGGAACGCTCCGGCACCTCGGCCGCCTTTCGTCAGGCGGTGGCTCGCGAAATCCAGCACTTTATCGCAGAGCTGACCGATTATCTGGAAGCCACCACAGAAGCACCACGGGAAGATGCCTACATCCAGGCAGAAGCCATGGTCACCATCGTCTTCAGTGCCGGTGCCGATGCACTCGACATGACCAGCGAAGAGTGCCGTGCACTCTCCGACCGAACAATTCGCCAACTGCGGATGATCGCCATGGGCGCCGAGGTACAAAACCAGAAGCGCCGTGAACCTCAACCATGACCACAGGATGGAGAACGATATGACTGAACAGCTTATGATCCCGAAAAAACCACTCGCCATGGCCATGCTGATTGGTATCTGTGGCGATGCCTCTTTGGCCGTGCTGACAAACTCGGTTGTGCCCTTCTCCTTCTTCCCGCTGATTGCCCTCTGGCTGGCGGCCTATCAGCTGTTCCAGCACTATCGCCATGAACCCATGGTGGGCAACACCCCCATCTGCACCCTGCTCTGCTTTTTTATCGGTGTCTTCGGCCACTCCGCGCTGCTCAAGGTGCAATACCCGGAGCTTGGCAGCAACTTCTTCTCCCTGATCATGATGCTGCTGTTACTGGCGGCCCTCTCCATCAAGCTCGGCCTGAGCATTGGCAACAAAGAGAAGCCCTGATAAATAGACCGAGTGATGCTAATCAGCTGATAGATAAAACAAAGAGGCTTTCCCGTCGGGAAGGCCTCTTTGCTTGAACGATACCTGATTAATACGGCAATCTCGGTATTCCCAACCTAGCCAAGCTGCTGGGCTTCAAGATCTATGTGCAGATGGAAGAGGGGGTGGTCAATATGGGACTGTCCTGTAGTCAGCAAGCGACAGAAACCTGATTTGACCGCCTGTAGACTCGCTCAATTGGCTGCAAATGAAGCTAACAAGGCTCGAATATAGCCAGAAAATGGTGGAAATAACCGGCTATCTGGCCCTCTCTTGGCAGGTAAAAACCAAACGTTGGCTGTTTAACACGCTA
>NZ_JBFODL010000014.1:0-484703 GCF_040908295.1 Aeromonas sp. R4-2
GCCCTGGGTTTTACCTTCGATGCTGATATAACATGGAGTTGGCATGTGTATGCTCCTAAATAGGTTGGTTAAACGAGATAGCACTCAACCAGCCTTAGCAGCGACCATGCCACTTTTTTGTTCTGTTATTTATCAGCCACTTACCGCTCGCCCAACACCCCGCCCACTAAGCCCTGAGCAAACTTTCGCTCAAACTGCGCAGATGCCTTGGTAAAGGCTGCGCACGCAGTGATTTAATCTGCATGATGAGCAATACGTTGCGCATCACAGCGCGATCCTTCTATCAAGCACTTATCTATACGTAGGTGGCGTTTCGAGTGGGACCAGGCTCACACTTACAAAACTTGGCCTTAACTGTCCGTTTTCGGTGTGGTACTCAGTAGGGCATGTAGTACCAACTGGGAACACACATGGAAACGACCAACCGTGATGACACCAAACTGCGCGATAAGCTCAAACACCTCCATGGTGCGGCACATGATCTAAAAAACAAGCTGCTCAAGTTTGGGTTTGTTTCCCGAACCGACTTACTGCAAACGGTGCAGCTCTGTAGCGTTCTTCTTCGTAACGAACGGCGGCTAAGTGCTTGGCAAATTCACGGTGAAGCGTCTAAGCCAACCGACTTACCTCCGTTTGAATCAGAAAAGGGGCACTATGTAAATTGCCCTAAGATCCTGATGCCTGCTCGCCTATATCTACGACTGGCCTACTTAGACTTCCGGCAGCAACGGTATGAGCAAGCATGGGTCAACCTCACCCAAGCCAGCTATTACATCGGTGTTGTCGATACTGCTTTTTACTTCCTCTCACTAAGCAAACAAGCACAGGCTCAACGGGGAGGAAACAAACTGTTCGAGGTTAAAGCACGAGCCCGAGAATTGCTTACAGAACTGCAGCCCAGTGGTAAGACAGCAGAAGGAGGCTTTAAAGGGTGGAACAAAGATGTCGACGCGGCTGCAAATGCCATCGCTAACAAACTGATAGAAGAAGTTAAGCTAGGTCAGCTTCGCTGGGGAAAAAACATCACGCCTGAAGACCAAGACGAACGAGAAGCCTACTTCACAGACCTCTCAGGTAAAGCACCCAAGAACCTCAAGCGCTGGCTCAAGCCTGGCGGCAGTTTACATTACGACTTTAAGCACAAAGATACCGCCCGCCCACCGCCAACTGTGCGTTCTGAAGCTGAGTTCTGTGCATGGTTGGATAGCTTCTCGGTCAGCCCGATGAGCATAAAAGCCTCACAGGCTAGCAAAGAGCATATTCCGGCGACGAAACAGTCCAGCGAATACTGGGACTGGGAATAGACCCTTGGTTTTGGTGGGTGGGGCCCTCTTGAATCCATTGAGTGGCATGTGAACCCGCAGGAAAGGGCTGCTAGCTTAGGAAGCCTCGCAAGGCTTCCTTTCGAACCATCACTCGCCTAGCAAGTTTTCCAGCTCACTGTCACTCCAGCAAAGGTGCTTCCCTAGACGGCGATTCTTGGGGCTGACATACACCCGGCTGCGCACCCGACCAGGCTTGGCCTGGGCTTTGCTCGGGAGCTCTCCACGAAAGAATACTCTACCTGCGCCCCCTTTCGGCCCCACCCCGGTGGGGGGCTTCATGTACAGTTCCGGCTTGGTCATATAGTCGATGGCCAGTTCGAGGTTTTTGCGCAGCTTACCGTCCGTGTAGTGGATCAATCCTATCCCTACCTCCTTGTAGCTGCGCTTGTGGTAATTGCAGTTGTAGTACCGTCCCAGCTCACCAGTCAGCTGTACCCAGTAGTCCCCAATCTGCTGGGCGATAACAACATCCTCACGTCTCTCGGAGCCGTTGTAGATGAACATGCAGTGCAAGTGAAAACCCGCCCCTGAAGCAAACTCCAGCTTAGCCGCATACCCTACAAAGTCATCAAAGATACGGTTGTTCTTTCGGTTGTTCAGGAGTCGGCGAAACTGGCCGAGCAGCGGGTCTGGGGAATGACGGAGCCTAGGTGGTCTCCGCTCCTGATAGTGCAAGTCAATACGTAGTACGAGCAGCTTCTGATGCCGCTCAAAGAGCGCATCAATATAACGGAGCAGGCTAGCACGATTCTTCTTGGGCCCCAGCATAAAGCGGTGTACAGCTTTACGATGCTCCGGTGTGCTGAGCTTCTCACGTAATAGCGTTACGTACTCTTGGAGCCCTGCCTCCAACCGCTGTCTTGCAGCAGGGTGCAACGGAGCCGGTAACCGAAGCAGATCGACCAATTCCGCAGGCACCGGGTAGCCGAGGAATGTTTCCAGGTCAGGATGCAGTCGGAACTGTCTCATTGTCCTTAGCAGTGTAGAAGCCTCCAGCATAGGCTTTAGCCACTTACAAACGCGTTTAAACTCTCGATGCTCCCAAGCCTTTGGCTCTGTAGGCAGGAGATGACACAACGCTTTGGAGAGCTTCTGAGCGCTCTTCAACGCGGTGCTAACCAATAGGTCTGGACCGGCCTGATAATCCTCCCATTCTGAACTATGTGGAATAGCATGCAGCGATTTACGCGCTGCTTTATCTGCGCTCATATATGGTCCTCATGCTTTTAATGCGCATAGCTTACCCAGGGCTGTAATAAGTACAGCCTGTGTGTAACGTGTGATTGTATTACGGCACTGTGGGTGCCGATATATGCCGTGTGGCAGGACTGCTATTAGATAGACACAGGTATAGAGATTAGGTAGATATCAAATAAACCCATATAGCTCTTGCTCTTGACGTCTGTAAATTACAGGCGGCCATATTCAATATGGCAAGCCTAGCCTTGCTTTTTGCCTACGCTGTTACTATTCAAAGTTAAGTGTTGACCAAGCAGCTATTGTTGCGCCCCTCCAACCATGCGTCGATCTCATTACTCATCCACCCGACAACCATTCTTCCCAGCCTTTTCTTGGGAGGGAATGTACTGTCGAAGCGAGGGGATTTTGGATTGGTCCAGTCATATAGGGTCGAGCGAGAGATACCCAATTTTTCTGCGACTTCTCGAACTCTGAGTAGCTTGTTTTGGCTGTGATTTGACATGTGAGCTTCCTTCACGTTTGATGATGAGAAGGAGGGTAACGAGACTTTTTCGGTCACGCCAGCAGGCTTTTTCCCCAACCGGTTCAGGACGAAATTAAAGTGAAAAATGCACAAGTTAGGGTTCCAAACACCTACATACAAGTTAGTAAACCCCTGCGATTACCTGTGCTGTAGAGCATTTCACGGGGGAGAAGCCCGGTGTATGGGGTCGTCACCGTAAGCGTAGACAAAGGCATGGGATGTGGAACGCCCCCCGCTGTTTAGCTGTAACTAAAGCCCCTTACAAGCAGCAATCGAGATCATGTGACGGGCCTCTCGGCATAAAGGTGTAGGAAATAGTCGATGTGAAGTCCGATAACGCAAAGCCTTTACATTCTATATCTACCTAGCTAACAGGGTAGGTAATCACAGCCTATTGACTGTCAGATACCAAGTGGCTCGTTTCTATTGGCATTGCAGCTAATACATTTGTGCTTCTGTAAATATTTACGGATAGGCTATTGTAGCCTGCTCTTGCCTTAGTTGAGCTTCACGTGTCTTTATATAGGAGCAAGTGTGTCAGCAATATCCCCCATGAATCTCACCTCGAGCATATCTCAAACACATATTACCGCCTGACGAATATGGGACACCGATCCCGCTACATCAGGAGACCCGTCATGACGAATTTAACCCTTCCCTTGAGCCAATTCTGGCCACTTACTTTCCTCCACCCATCAATGCCCTTTCTCACACCCAGCTCATCAGAACCACCACGGGATAGCGCTCACATAACGCTCTCATTTCAGCTTCAAAGGCTGGCATTGAGTCAATAGGTCAGGCCCTTATGACTCACACGAAATCGGCACAATTTTCAGGTCAATAGGGTTTGTTTGGGGCTTTTGGCTGGTGGCGTCAGTGTACCCTGCCCTATTGACCAGGAGGAGACCATGGCACTGGTGGGTTATGCACGCGTGAGTACCGTCGGGCAGAGCCTGGATACCCAGCTTCAGGCACTGGCTGAGTGCAGTACGATTTTTCAGGAGAAGGTCAGTGGGGCCAGGGACGACCGCCCCCAATTGGCCCAGCTACTGAACTTTGTGTGTGAGGGGGATGTGGTGCTAGTCACCAAGCTCGATCGCTTGGCTCGCAACACCCGTCACCTGTTGGAGATCTCGGAGTACCTGCAAAGCAAGCGGGTGGCACTGAGGATTTTGAATCTGGGGATCAACACCTCGACCCCTACCGGCAAGCTGATGCTGACCATGATCGGCGCTATCGCCACTTTCGAGCGAGAGCTGATGCTGGAGCGGCAAGCCGAGGGGATTGAGTTGGCCAAACAGCGGGGGGTCTACAAGGGACGCAAACCGACCGCCATGGCCAAAGGCAATGAGGTGCTGGCGTTGCTGGCGCGAGGGCTAACCAAAGCCGAGACCGCCAGGCAGGCGGGGATCAGCGTCTCCAGCGTACAGCGCATTCTCAAGGCAACTGAACAATAGACAAGGAGAGAACACCACGAAGACCAGCTCTATACCCCACATACCTGCCGAGCTTCACCTGATGCATTGATGGGGCTTTGCACTTCAGCCCGGCAACCGACTTCCCTTATTCCCCCTCTACACGACGGCTAGCGCGTTGGCACTGGCAGGGGGACCTTTTATGCACGATTGAGGAAATACCATGAAACGTTACTTTGTTATCGCTGGCCTGCTTTTTCTGGCCCTGACCATCAACATTGCCTGGACCGGCAAAGCTCCTTGGCTTGGATTCTGGGGGCTGACCGCCACCTTCGTGTTCGGCACGCTTTTTACCGGGGTTGGCATGTGTATCGGGGAGTGGTTTCGCCGCTTTACTCACCCGGACTGGATCTCGACCAGCGGTGCAGTCGAGACCTTCAAGGCCAAGATATTTTGGCTGATGGGGCCACAGGCCATCGGGGCGCTGATTGGCTTTTTCGCCTTTCAGGGCTTTATGAACAACATTCTCGGCTATGCCGTGTAAGGAGTGCGGGATGCATCGATGGACAATAGCCCTGCTGGGCTTACTGCTGACGCCTGCCGTACTGGCATTTGGCGACCATGGCCGCTGGAACGATGGCTGGGGTCAGGGGGTGACGGAGTATTCGGCAACGGTCGACGATGAGACCTATCTCTATCTCTCGTGCCAGATGGGCCAGCTTAATGGCATCACGCTCAATCAGGCAGGACAAGCAGCTACAAACAACGTCAGTTTGCGCATCAATGGTCATACCTTCCCGCCGCTGCCGAGCATGGTGGCAGGTAATGACAGCAAGGCGTTCTATGACATGTGGGCCGCGCTGCGCTCAGCCACGTCGCTGCAAGCCATCACCCAGGATGGCCGCACCGTTGAGCTGCCGGTAGCGGGTGTACAAGAGACCCTACCTGCTGCGACAGATGCCGCTTTCGGTTGTGCCTTTCCTGCTCCGGAGCCTGAGCCAGCTGCCGCCCCCTTGAACTTTGAGCTTCGAGTACAACAAGGCGTACTGCAGGTCGTGTCTCGTAATGACCCTGTCACGATTAATGACATCACCATCAACCGTGGCCAGTGTCAGTTGGACCGAGAAGTGCCGAGCAATGATTGTGTCAGCGGTCGTGTGAAATGGAGTACTTGTCTCGACAGTAAAGGCAGGCTGAAGCCAGAGTACATCAAGCGGCAGATTTTCCCTGTTGCAATCAACTTTGGGCAGCAAGCTCGGTTCACTATCAAGTCAGCATCACAGTGCCGGGTACTGGAGGTGGTTATTCATACCGACCGGGGAGACGCTGGTTACACCTTCGAATGAGCCAGACTCCACTTCGCTATGCCCGGTCTCGTACCGGGCTTTTTGTTTTCTAAAAGGAGCACAGATGCAACCTGGTGACCATCTGGTCGTAAGCCGATGGGGCTATGACCATCACGGCCTCTACGCGGGCAATAACCAAGTCATCCACTATACCGGGCCTTTCTCGAGTGAAGGCCCGGTGACTGGGCGGATTATTGTTTCATCGTTGGAGATATTTACAGGCAATAGCGACTGCTACCGGCGTGAATACAGCCACCGTTACTACAGTCCGAGCGAAAGCCTGGCGCGAGCACGTCAACGGCTGGGAGAGCGGGCCTACAACCTGCAGTTCAACAACTGCGAGCACTTCGTGACCTGGTGTATCCAGGGTGTGCATAACAGTGAGCAGGTTGACCAGGCGTGGAGTACCGTCCTGCTAGCCATCACGCTTGCACAAACGCCCCTGCCGTCGATCCCCACTACCGTGCCTACGTTCCCCGCACTACTCGCACCGCTGACGAACAAGCTACCAACCTGGCTTCTGCCCTGGCGACTGCGCTAGCCCCAACCCTTTATTCGGAGAACACCATGACCATTCCCTTTTTCCGGGACGGCTTTGCCCTGCCCGTAGCACCAGCCCTGTTGGCGCTGCTTGAGCAAGAGGTCACCCACACCGCGCTCGACCTGGCGCGTCTGACTCAGCTCACCTTCAACTTTCGCAACCCCAGTTACACACCCGAACAAGGCGGCGTGCACCCGGTCGAGCTCCGTCTGATACGTGGCCTTGATGGCTGGCTGTTCGATTATGTCACCGACTTCAGTTACCAAGGGCTGGGGCAGGATGCCGAGCTCAACAAGGAGCTTGATTTCAACTTCCTCGATGGTGAGCACTATCTGCAGGGATGGGGACCACTGCCTCCAACAGAAGCCCGTGAACTCTTTCACATGTGGCAAGGCGCTTTCCTCGCCTACGCGCAGTTGGACTTTTTTACCGTCACCGTCAATGCTGATTGAGGAGCGCAGATGCCCAAACAACCGATAGCCGTTGAGCTGGAGGCCATCAATCGAGAGGGAGAGATACAGGTGGTACGTGACAGCTGCCTGACGGTTCAGGGCTATAGCGTCTACCTGCGGGCCGTCGAAGCCAGCGGACTGGCCCTAGCCACCTGGGTCGCTGACTACGACACCATAGGACCGGCTTACGTACTGGCCGAGCGCTTGAGCCAGGCGCTGGCCATCCCGCTCACCGTGCAGGTCCCCGGTTCGTTGATCCCGGTGAAACGAGCCCCTACTGCCGGAGCAGGAGCAAAAGCCACCACCAAGGCCAACTGAACTACCCTCAAAGTGAACCAACAACCGCTCTACCTTTAACCCCGACATGCTTCATGCGTGCCGGGGTTTTGTTTATTTGGAGAATTCCACCATGCGTTACCACAAACTCAAAGCCGGGGAATGCCCCGGCACCTATGTCGTCACTGAGCCCGTGACCGAGCAAGACCTGCTGCGTATCGCCAACCAGATTGCTCGCAAGCGGCTGGCCAAAGGCACTGCCATCACCAGTACCACAGAGGCCGCTGAGCGGCTGCAAACCCTGTTGCAGGACCGAGAACACGAAGTGTTCGGGGCACTGTTCCTTGACTCCCAGCATCGCGTGCTGGCCTTTGAGGAGCTGTTTCGCGGCACCCTCGACAGTGCCAGCATCTACCCTCGAGAAGTGGTCAAGCGGGCCTTGTTGCTCAACTGTGGGGCCATCATCGCGGTGCACAATCACCCAAGCGGTGACCCTGAACCCAGCCACTCTGACCGAGTCTTCACCCAAGCCCTCAAAGAGGCCTTGGCGCTGGTCGATGTGCGATTGCTCGACCATCTGGTGGTCGGCGCTGAGGGCGTGGTCTCGATGGCCGAAAGAGGTCTGCTATGACTCTCACACCTGGTAAGTCACACCTCACCGCCCTCGACATCCTCCTCGAGCTGCGCTGCTGGCTTGCTGACAACATCGAGATGCAGGCCGAGCCTGCCATCGTGGCTCACATGCCTAACGGTTACCTGCTCACCCAGAGCGATTGTGTCGTGGCCATTGATGCACTGCTGCATCAGTTGCGCCATTAGCCGCGCCAAGAAGGGACAAGCACCATGCGATTACCCAATCCCTATTCCCAGGAGGAAACCCTCGAGAAGCTGCGCCATGGCCTGACAACCGCCTGTAAAGAGGATGCGCTGACGTTGCTGGAAAAGGCCGTCACCAAGGCCCGTGACGACGAGGGTTATGCTAGGCAGTTTGAAGAGACCTTGCTGCACGGTTCTACCGTTGAGATCCGCGAGTGTCTCAACTGTTTTGGTGACTACTTCGAGCGATCCCGAGACGCACCGCCCTATTACCCGCACCACGATGCCGTCAACGGCATTGATTGTGCGCTCTACGCCATCCTGTTCGCTCTAGCTCACCCCGACACACGCCAAGATAACCAATAACGAACAGTCGATCGCCCAATAACATGCATGCCGATCACGTTTCCACCCAATAACCTGGATCATCAGGTCCAACACCATGATCCGGATATTCCGATCCCCCCAACAAGGCCACCTCACTACAGGTGGCCTTTTGCATTTCAAGGAGTCATCCCCATGTCTGCCTTCATAATTGACCGCAAGGACTATCTTGCCTTTGCTGTACAGTTACAGCGCTTTTGCAATGCCCCCATGCCACCGCACTACACCCTTGAGTTGCTGCGCGCCCTCTGGTGGAACTCACCAATGGATGTCACCAGTACCTGGACGTGGCGGGTAGACCGGCTGGTGCGGCTGATGATGCTCGCCAATCGGCGGGCGGTCTGGCATCGCTATCAGTTAGGACGCCAGCAAGACCAGAAGGAACCACGCCAGCGTGGCTCAACCAAGCTGGGATCGCTTAAACCTGCCCACCGTTACCACCAGGCACCACTCACCGATGCTGAACTGGTGGCGCTGTACAAATTTACCTGCTGCGCCCTATACCAATCGAGCGAATGGACCGGGAGCCCTGAGCAAGCTCCCCGGTTGATGAAGGTGATACAGCAGTTGCAACAGGCTCTCGCACAAGACGTGCTAACCCGGCTGTCACTGTGGGAACAAGCCCCTTGGGGAGAGATGTGATGGCTCTCTCCATCACCCTGACGATGACAAACTCGCCACCGAGCTCAACCGCCCAGATAGCCCAACGCATTGCCGATGACATGGCACACCTGCATCACCGTCTCGGGGATGGGGTCAGCGATGAACTGGGCATCAGCATCAGTTACCTCGTTGAACAGTTTGCGCTGCTGGCAACGGCTTACCGAGCACCTGCAGAAAGGGAGAAACAACAATGATTGAGTTCAACGACAGCTTTAGCCAGGCCGCCGTAGCGGAGGCCATGTGTGCCCATCCAGCACTCGCCAAGCTCATCAGTCAGCAGTTGATGCTGCCGGGCTTTGCCTATGCCCACGATGTAGAGGGGCGGCGTATTGGTGGCCCGCTGGTAGCCCCCAATCCGGTGCTGCACAAAACCTCGTTCTTTGTCAGTCCACGGGATATGCGTGAGCACCTGCCACGAGAGATTAACTTCGCCCGCTTTCGCTGTGCCTGTAATGCAGCGGGTCAGCCGGTCGGTGAGTGGCAACGGGTAATTATCGGGGCCTACGTCAACCACGGTAGTAATGACAAGCCGGATTGGAGCAGTCACACCTGAGCCACGGCCACCAGCACACACAAGACCCCATACAGCCCCTCGGAGTGAGGGGCTGTATGCATTTTAAGGAACCCAACCATGCATGACCTGCGAGATTGCAAGACCCTGTCCGCTCGGCAGATAACTACTGCCATCGGCCAGCTCAACCACAACACCGCACCGAAGATAATGACCCATCTGGCATTGCGGGCCAGGCAGCCGCCCCCGCTCGGTAATGGCCGTAGCAGAGCCAAGGCCCTCAAGCTGCTGCGCCGGGCCAAGAAAGCGCACAAGGCAGGCCGTATCCCGTTTGAGCTCACCGTGACCGGTTGCCGCATCGACCGAGGCAGCCATCAAGCAGACCGTTACTACTACGACCGCACGCTACTGGCCCAGGGCTGGCAGCAATACGATACCGAGGAAGACGCCTGGTATTTCGGCATCTGGATTAACACAGAGAAGCTGGAGACCTTTACCTACGCCGAGGGGGATACCAGCCATGTGATTGCGCCAAACGTCGAGGCGTTTCGTGCCGAGCTGGCGCGGCTCTACCAGTACTACCCACAAGCCCCGGCGTTTATCAGCATCGATCCGGAGGCGGGCGTTGTGACCCACCACTTTGAAGCCAAACCGGAGGTGTGACATGGCGAAAAACATCACCATCAAGGTACCAGGCAAGCATCCGCAGACCGGTGAGCTCACTACCTTCGAGCTCAAGGGCCAGCGCATGGATATCGACATCGGTGGCCAAGCCGTGCCCTTCCTCATTCACGGGAGGGGCATCGGCACCTCACTCACCCACATCCCGAGCGGCTATCGCATCGCGCTGCTCGGCAGTTGGCTCACTGCGCGTTATGCAATACCTGAAAATAAGCCCAGCAGAACAGCCTGTGCCCAGATGGCCATCGACCGGCTGGTGGCTCAATACGGCTCGCGGCACCTGCTAGACCGGCTCAATTGCAAGCCGGTGCTCAATGAGACGGCTGACAGCGCTCGTTGAGGTTCCACTGTCTCGTTCATCCACAAACAGCATAAAGGGCCAGCCCTTGGCATCATTGGAGTCACCAAACATGACCCTTCTTATCACCGGGCTTGAGGTGCATCGCTATGCTCCCGAGCTTAACAAACTGCATCTGCGCAATCAGCAGAAGTTACCTGCTCCCGCATCACCACCATCAAGGAGGCCAAAGCCCGGTTGTTTGACCGCTGGCAACCGGGCCACCTGGTGTAAATCGCCACCACCCAGCCCTACATACACGAAAGTGATCACTTTGGCGTGCCTGAACATGGATCTTCATCTGCTATCCGGTTGCCGGTGAGCCTTCCCCACCAGCATCTCCTCACTACGTTTAAATGAGCGCACGCACACTTAAGACCCAAACCACTGGCCCCAAGTAGGTCACAATGGCAAGATAAACCTCGGATTTTTTCAAGCTGAAAAATGACCCAGCCTTTCCTACACAACTAAGCAACTTGGGCATAGGCCGGTGTGTCATCTTTAGCGCCAGATGTGACGTTTCTAGTTGTAAAAATGGCTCCAGTCACCGAGTACCCGACTGGCATGATGCCATGTCTTACAACAAGCTCACCCAAGCCCGCGTTCTGTTACTACCCACATAAATGAGCGGTGAACTCACGGTGTAAATCAAGGAGTGAAAATGAATCGAGATCAAGCCCAACAATTACTGCAAACGGCACTAGCGAACCCTGCTGCCGAATTTCGTGATGGCCAGTGGGAAGCCATCGATGCGCTGGTCAATCAACGGCAGAAACTGCTTGTTGTGCAGCGCACTGGTTGGGGGAAAAGCTCGGTTTATTTTATAAGCACCAAGATTTTTCGCGACCACGGTATGGGACCTACCATTATTGTTTCGCCTTTGCTGGCTCTGATGCGTAACCAAGTTGATGCCGCAGTTCGGTTGGGGCTTGAGGCTGTTCGCTGGGACTCAACAAATCGAGAAGAAAGACCGGATATACTGCGAAGACTGCAAGCTAATGAAATTGATGTGCTTTTTATCCATCCGAAGCAGTTTTCTAATCAAGAATTTCTGGATGATGTACTTGCACCGATCTCTGATCGATTAGGTTTGATGGTCGTTGATGAGGCCCACTGCATTTCTGACTGGGGTCATGACTTCATTCCAGAATATAGACTTATCGCCAACATTCTGCGTGGATTGCCAGCTAACACCGGTGTACTGGGTACTACTGCCACAGCGAATAACCGAGTAGTGGCAGATATTCAAACCCAGCTTGGCAATATCCTGATCCATCGCGGCCCGCTGAACCGCGAAAGCCTAGCTCTGCAAACTATTGTGCTGCCTGATCAAGCCTCGCGTTTAGCGTGGTTGGCCCAAGTGATACCGACTTTGCAGGGTACGGGTATTGTCTATACATTAACGGTGCGCGATGCCGAGCAAGTAGCCCAATGGTTGGGCGATAACGGCATTGATGCCAAGGCTTACCATGGTAGTGTTGAGGCAGATGGCTTTGAGAACAGCAATGCTTACCGCCAACATCTGGAGGATCTGTTACTCAGTAACCGACTTAAGGTTTTGGTGGCCACCACCGCTTTAGGGATGGGTTACGACAAGCCGGATTTGAGCTTTGTTATTCACTATCAGGCCCCAGGCTCTATCGTTGCTTACTACCAGCAGGTGGGGCGTGCCGGACGTGGTATTGATCACGCTGTAGGTGTCTTGATGTCGGGCGTGGAAGATCAGGATATCCACGAGTTTTTCAGGTCATCGGCGTTTCCATCAGAAGCCCATGCCAATCAGATTTTACAGGAGCTGGAAGACAGCGATGGCCTTTCACTGCGCGATCTCGAAGAGCAAACTAACCTGCGTAATGGTCAGATTGAGAAGGTTCTTAAGCTGATGAGTGTGGAAAACCCGGCGCCAGTTATAAAAGACGGAAGTCGTTGGGTCAGAACGCCAGTACACTACCAAATGGATCATGCCCGTATCGCGCATCTAACAGGACAACGGATTCAAGAGTGGGACGAGGTTCAGGCATATCTGGCTGATATCGGCTGCAAGATGACCTTTTTGCGCCGAGCACTGGATGACCTTGACCCAACTCCTTGTGGCAAATGTGCATCCTGCATTGGGAATCCGGTTATTAATCAGACAATTGAACCTGTATTAGTACATCGTGCAGGTACATTTCTCAAGCATGCTGAAATCCCTATTGAACCGAAAGCGCAGGTCGCTTCCAATGCTTTTGTCCAATATGGTTTTAGAGGTAACCTACCGCAAAATCTTCGCGCACAAGAAGGACGTGTGTTATCGCGTTGGGGGGATGCAGGTTGGGGGCGTATGGTTGCTGACAACAAACATGCAGGACGCTTTAGTGATCAATTAGTGGAGGCTATGGCTGAAATGATTCAGGATCGTTGGCTGCCCAATCCGGCGCCGCAGTGGGTTTGCTGTGTGCCGTCACGTAATCATCCAGACTTGGTGCCCGATTTTGCCCGTCGCTTAGCCGCTCGGTTGGGGCTGCCGTTTAGAGATAGCATCAGAAAAGTTAAAGACAATCTGCCGCAAAAAGGCCAACAAAATCGCTTTCATCAATGCCGAAACCTGGATGGGGCATTTGAGGTGACCCCACTTTATAATGGTCAACCCGTTCTGCTTGTAGATGACATTGTGGATTCTGGTTGGACGCTCACAGTCATCGCAGCACTATTACAACAAGCAGGCAGCGGATTGGTATATCCCGTTGCACTTGCTTCTTCTTCGGTGAAAGACTCATGAATTTATCCGGCTCTTTGTCAAAAACAGCCCAAACCACTTTGCTACTTACCAGTTATTTCTCTAAGGCGAGCAGCGAAGATGCAAAACCACTTACTAACGCCGAATGGGGGCGGTTTGCTTTGTGGTTGAAAGAGAAATCATTGACGCCTGCCGATTTATTGGTCACGGACCCGAAGGCCTTACTCAATGATTGGTATGATACTCGGATCAGTGCGGAGCGAATTGTTCTCTTGCTTAAGCGTGGGCATAGTTTGGCGCTCGCCATGGAAAAATGGCAAAGAGCGGGTCTCTGGGTCGTGACTCGCTCTGATACCGAATATCCCTGGCGTTTAAAGCAGCGATTGAAAACTGATTCCCCCCCAGTATTGTTTGGTTGTGGTAATAAAGCTTTGTTGAATGCTGGCGGTTTGGCTGTGATTGGCTCTCGCAATGCCAGTGATGTGGATCTTGCTTTTACTAATGAGGTAGGAACTAAAGCCGCGTTAGAAGGGGTGGCCATCGTCTCAGGCGGTGCTCGTGGGGTGGATGAAACCGCGATGTTGGGTTCCATGAGGCAAGGCGGTATTGTTATCGGCGTAATGACGGATAGCCTATTAAAAGCAGCCACCAGTAGCAAGTGGCGTAGTGGCCTGATGGGGGGCCATGCAGTGTTGGTATCGCCTTTCTACCCTGAAGCCGGCTTCAGCGCAGGTAATGCTATGGCGCGTAATAAGTACATTTATTGCCTAGCCGACAGTTCTCTTGTGGTTCATTCCGGCAAAAAAGGCGGCACACTTAATGGCGCACAAGAGAATCTGAAGAAATCTTGGGTGCCCCTGTGGGTCAAGACGACAACGGACAAAGATGCAGCGAACGCTGATTTGGTGGCCATGGGAGGACATTGGTATGAGGCTAATGCACAAAGTCTGAAGATTTCTGACTTACTGGCAAATAAGGGCAGCATATCGGCACCAGTAAAAGAGGAACAGGCAGATCTATTTTCAATGTCAGCGCAGCCTGAATTGTTCGCTCAACCTGAGTTCGATTTGGCGCAAAATGATTCCAAGATAGAACAAGACATTTCGGCTATTGAGAGGCGATCTGATAGTCCAACGTTGTCTGAACAGGTTGTGGATGTCAATGAGTCATCTATGAGTCCTGTTGATTTTTATCAGTTGTTCACTATAGAGCTTCAACGATGGACAAGATCGCCTGCTACGGTTGAAGAACTAGTTGAGAACAGTGGACTGCATAAATCACAGCTGAATGACTGGTTGAAGCGCGCCGAGAAAGATGGCGTGGTGAAAAAACTTAACCGCCCTATCCGTTATCAAGCTCCAGAAAAGGAATAGAAAGCTAGTTCATTCGGCATCGCTACCCCCTCAAAAAAACCACTAATCTCGAGTAACCGTAGGAAATAAACTTTGCCTCCTTCTGCAACGGCACGACGTACAAAGAGTGCTGTTTGCGCTGGCCAAAAAACAGATAGCAAGAGAGGGCTAGCTGGCTCTCTCTTGCATTAGGCAACATGGGGAGGATAGGTACAGTTATGTGGTCAACGCTGTTCATCAGGCTAGTCCGAGTTGAGTCGTCGACAATGATAATTAGTCTTGTAGGTGTGGGTTCAAATGTGGGTTCAAAACGAAAAAGGCACTATCAATAAAATGATGGTGCCTTTATTTTCAATAGCTTAGCTGTTATGGCTTAGTTCATGCCGTAACGCTTGAGCTTCTTGCGCAGGGTGCCACGGTTGATACCCATCATCACGGCAGCGCGAGTCTGGTTACCACGGGTGTACTGCATGATCACGTCCAGCATCGGCGCTTCGACTTCGGAGAGAACCATATCGTACAGATCAATCACTTCCTGACCGTTCAACTGGGCCAGGTAGTTACGCAGGGCCTGTTGCACAGAGTCACGCAGGGGGCGCTGGGTTGGCTCGGCAGCGTGATTGTGAGTAGTTGTTACCAATGCATCAGAAGTCAGGGTTTGTTCGAACATATTCGGTCGGCTCTTTAGTTATCTTGTTAACCTAATCCATCGAAATACGCTTCGAGTGCCTCAAGTTGCGCGTCTGCGCAATCCAGGGCATTGAAGTGCTTACGGAATTCTCGGCCCGTCTCTTCTTCATCCAGATACCAGCCCACATGTTTACGGGCTATGCGTGCTCCCAGATATGCACCATAAAACCGGTGCAGGTTGGTTACATGCTCGTTCATCAGGGTGCGAACCTCTTCCCTCTCGGGAGGCGGCAGCTTGGTGCCCGTCTCAAGAAAATGACGGATTTCCCGGAAAATCCAGGGTCGTCCTTGCGCAGCTCGGCCGATCATCACGGCGTCGACACCGGTATAGTCGAGGACATACCGGGCTTTCTCCGGGCTGTTGATGTCACCATTGGCGACAACAGGAATCGATACGGCCTGCTTAATCGCCCTGATCGTGTCGTACTCCGCTTCGCCCTTGTAGAGGCAGGCACGGGTACGACCATGCACGGCAAGGGCCGCGATACCGCAATCTTCGGCGATTCGGGCGATCTCCACGCCATTGCGGTTATCCGGATCCCATCCTGTGCGGATCTTCAAGGTGACAGGCACCTCCACTGCATCCACCACGGCCCGGCAAATTGCTTTGACCTGATCGGGGGCACGCAGCAGGGCAGAACCTGCCAACTTCTTATTCACTTTTTTTGCCGGACATCCCATGTTGATGTCGACGATCTGTGCGCCCTGCTCCACGTTGTAGCGGGCAGCAAACGCCATCATCTCGGGGTCGGCTCCGGCAATCTGGACCGAACGCAATCCGCCTTCTGCAGAGTGATCCATCCTCATCCGGGTTTTCTGGGTATCCCAGACATCCGGGTTGGCCAGCAGCATCTCGGAAACGGCCATGCCAGCCCCCAATCGCAAACAAAGTTCACGGAATGGTCGGTCAGTTACACCGGCCATGGGAGCCACAATCAAGGGAGTTTCAAGCGTGTGGGGACCTATCTGCATTCCACGGTTACCATCGGCTTAGGGCGGCGTATATTACGCATTTTTTAGGCAGGAGAAAAGGTTAGTATTTGAGCGTCAGCCATTTTTTTCTGAAAAAAACGTCGCGCCAAGGCTTGCAAATTCTGGAGTTATTGAAAAACGGCCAGATTGCCGGAGAGTGAGCGCTGTACCATTCGGGTCGGACGCCTGCATAATTGTCAGTCCACTTGCAGGCCCGCTTTGCGTTATGATAGCGGGCTTAAGTCGAGCAAATGCTCCAAACATTTATGCAACAAGAGCGGATTGGGGATCTATGACGTCAAGGTTCATTAAATCACTCTGGCCGTGTCTGCTGGGGGCTGTGCTGGGGTCGGTGCAGGCGCAAACCATCAGTTTTGGCGAAGCCTGGACCCGGGTCATCCAGCAGGATGAAGGGCTGGCTGCCGAGCAGGCCGGGGTCGATCGGGCCAAGCAGCTGCGCGAGGCGGCCAAGGACATGTATCTGCCCAAGGTGGATCTGGGGGCCAGCTATACCCATCTTGATCAGCCGATTGAACTTGATGCCCTCGATCTCAATCCGCTGGCCAAGCAGAAGGATCTGATCCTAGCGCTCGGCAGCCTGTTCGGGGTCGGGGCCAACGCATTTGTAACGCCCCTGACCAAACAGAATGTGGTGACCAGCTCGGTCAAGATGCTCTGGCCGCTCTTTGCCGGTGGTCGCATCGATGCGGCGCAGGATATCCGCCAGGCACAGGTGAGCGAGGCGCAGCAGCTGCTGGTGCTCAAGCAGCAATCCACCTTCGAGAGCCTCTCCCAGACCTATTTCGGCGTGGTGCTGGCTGCTCAGGTGGTGCAGACCAAACAGGAGATCGAAGAGGGGCTGGCCCACCATCTGGATCACGCCAAGAAGCTCGAAGCGCAGGGCCAGATCGCCAGGGTGGAGCGCCTCTCGGCCCAGTCGGCCTATGACAGAGCGCGCATCGATACCCAGAAGGCGCGCCGCAGCCTCGAGATCGCCGAGCTGGCCCTCGGCCGCATGCTGAAGTTGCCAAATGCCCAGCCGGGCAGCGGCCTGTTCGTCAACAAGGATCTGCCGCGCCTTGAGGGGTTGGTGAGCCAGACCCTGGAGGTGCACCCCGGTCTCAAGCTGCTCACTGCCAAGAAGGAGCAGGCCAAGGGGCTGATCCGGGTCGAGCAGGGCAAATATGCCCCCGAGGTGTTCCTGTTCGGCAACTACAACCTCTATGAAGATGATTCACTCGCCTCCAAGACAGCGCCGGACTGGCTGGTGGGGGTGGGGGTCAGCATGCCGCTGGTGAGCCGCGATGGCCGCTCCGAGACGGTGCAGGCCGCCAAGAGTGCTGAGTTGCAGGTCAATCTGCTGCAGGCCAAGACCCGCCAGGATCTGGAGTTGCTCGTTGAGAAGACCTGGCGCGAAGCGGCGCAGGGGCTGGAGGAGTATCAATCCCTCTCCTCTACCCAGGCGTTGGCAGAGGAGAACGTGCTGCTGCGGGACAAGGCCTTCGGGCAGGGGCTCTCTACCTCCCTTGATGTGGTGGATGCCCAGAACCAGCTGGCGGGGGTCAAGACCCAGCGCGCGGCGGCGGCTTATCAATATGTGGTGTCGCTGGCTCGTCTGCTGGCGCTCTCCGGCCAGATGAACAGTTTCAATCAATATCAGCACGGTCAGGTGATCGAGGTGAACTCATGATCGCCATCCGATTCGAGCCTTTTTCTATCTCTGTTTCGACCGCCAAGGGTCGCCCGTTTGTCGAGGTGAAGTGATGAGCCA
Source organism: Aeromonas sp. R4-2 (assembly GCF_040908295.1). Classification (NCBI taxonomy): domain Bacteria; kingdom Pseudomonadati; phylum Pseudomonadota; class Gammaproteobacteria; order Aeromonadales; family Aeromonadaceae; genus Aeromonas; species Aeromonas sp. R4-2. The sequence goes on from NZ_JBFODL010000014.1 coordinate 17,975, forward strand.
TCCCCCCATCAAAAAGAAGATGAGCCAGGGTAAACCGCTGTTGTTGCCGCTGGCGCTGGTGATCCTGGTGGTCTGGCTCGGCTGGCGTTTCTGGCTGGCCTATCAGCCGGAGCCGGTGCATCTGCAAGGGCAGATTGAAGCGCAGCAATATTCGGTCTCCTCCAAGGTGCCGGGTCGTATCGACGAAGTGTTGGTGAAAAAGGGTGATCAGCTGGCCAAGGATCAGCTGGTCTTTACCCTGGCGAGCCCCGAGATCGAAGCCAAGCTGAGCCAGGCCAAGGCCGGTGAGGCCGCAGCGGGTGCGCTGGCGCAAGAGGCGGAGAAGGGCGCCCGAGCCCAGCAGATCGCCGCTGCCAAGGATCAGTGGCAAAAAGCCAAGGCCGCCGCAGCCCTGCGCGGCAAGACTTATGAGCGGGTGGCCAGCCTGCACCGAGATGGCGTGATGCCGCTGCAAAAACGCGACGAGGCCTGGACTGCCTGGCAAGCTGCACGCTACAGCGAAGGGATGGCGTGGCAACAGTACCAGATGGCGTTGGAAGGGGCGCGGGAAGAGACCAAGATCGCCGCCCGCGAGAAGGCCAAGATGGCGGCGGGTTCTGTTGCTGAGGTAGAGGCCTATCTGGCCGATACCCGCATCACCAGCCCCCACAATGGTGAAGTGAGTCAGGTACTGCTGCGCAGCGGCGAGCTGGCGCCGCAAGGCTTCCCGGTGGTGACTCTGCTCGACATGAGCGATGCCTGGGCCCAGTTCCACGTTCGCGAGGATCTGCTGCCCCGCTTCCCGGTCGGTACCGAGTTCGATGCCCGCATCCCGGGCCTTGGCGACCAGACCGTACGCTTCAAGGTGACCCATGTGGCCGTGATGGGGGATTTTGCCACCTGGCGTGCCACCGATACCCGTCAGGGTTTCGATATGAAGAGCTTCCAGGTGGAGGCTCGCCCGCTGCAACCGGTTGAGGGGCTGCGGGTTGGCATGAGTGTGCTGGTTGAACTCTGATGGGACGTGAATTTCGGCTGCTGTGGCAGGATCCGTTCAGCCGTGCCCTGATGAGCTGGGTGCCGCTGCTGCTGATGGGGATCCTCTGCTGGATCTTCTCGGCAGGGCTGGCCCGCGACCTCAAGGTGGGGCTGGTGGATCTCGACCACAGCATGCTCTCGCGCCAGCTCGCCTTCTCGCTGGATGGCTCGGCCGGGCTCAAGGTCGCGCAACAGTTTGACTCCATCGATGCAGGTGCCCACGCCCTGCGCGGTGGCGACATTTATGCGCTGGTGGTGATCCCCAACCATCTGGAGCGGGATGCCCGTCAGGGCACCCAGCCGCAGGTGACGGTGTTCAACAACGGCCAGTTCATTCTCATCGCCAAGCTGGTCAACTCGGCGCTGGCGCAGGTGGTAGGCACCCTTAACGGTCAGGTGGGCGTGCTGGAGGCGATGGCTGACGGCAAGGCGCTGCCCGGTGCGATTGGACAGTCGGTGCCCATCAGCAGTCAGGTCACTGCGCTCTACAACCTCAACTCCAGCTACGCCCAGTTTCTGCTGAGCGCCATTCTGCCCGCGGTGTGGCAGATCCTGGTGGTGCTGTTCGGCCTCAATGCGCTGGCCCGTACCGATCGGCTGGGGCTGGACTGGACCACTCGCGGCGTCTGGTTTGGCCTCTGGCGCACCCTGCTGCCCCACGTGCTGATTGGCTGGGGCTGGGGGATTGTCTGGACGCTGCTGCTGTTCAAGGGCTTCTCCTATCCCATGCACGGTAGCTGGTTGGTATTGCTGGTGGGGCTGGGGCTCGCCTCGGCCGCCTGCGTCACCATGGGGGCTTTTTTCTACGGCATCATCCGGGATCCGGCCCGCGCTCTGTCGCTGGCGGGGGCTTACACTGCGCCCGGTTTTGCCTTTATGGGAGTCACCTTTCCGGTGAGTGCCATGGGGGATTTCGCCCGCTTCTGGCGCAGCCTGCTGCCGGTCTCTCACTATGTCGAGCTGCAGATTGGTCAGAGCAACTACGGTCTGCCCCTCGCATCGGCGCTGCCGCAACTGGGGGCTCTGCTGCTGTTCCTGCTCCCCTTGCTGCTGGTGGTGCGCCGTTACAAGCAGCAGGCCGAGCTGGCCCGTCAATCCGCCGCAGTGGCAGTCGCTGAAAAGGAGCCTGAGTGATGCTGGGATTTGTCGATCTGTTGCGCCTAGAGCTGCGCACCCTGCTGGCGGATCGCGCCATCATGCTCACCCTGTTTGGTGGGGTGATCTTCTACTCGTTTCTCTATCCCCAGCCCTATCTGCATCAGCTGCCGCGGGAAGAGGCGGTGGTGGTGGTCAACGAGGATGGCAGTCAGTTGTCCCGTCAGCTGGAGTTTATGGCCGATGCCACGCCGCAGGTGAAGCTGGTTGCGCGAGCCAATTCGCTGGCCGAGGCGCGTCAGTTGATGATGGCCGGGGAGGCGAGCGGGATCCTGCATATCCCCAACCACTTCTATCGGGATCTGATGCTGGGCAAGAGCGTTACCCTGAGTTATGCCGGTGATGCCTCCTACTTTCTGGTCTACGGTACCATTGCCGAGGGGCTGGCACAGGCCGGCGGCACTCTCGCCGCGCAGGTGAAGGTGGCGCGGCTGTTGAGCCACGGCGAAGCGCTGCCACAAGCGGCCATGGGCTGGAATGCGGTGGCCCTCAACGTGGTGCCGGTGTTCAACCCCACCATGGGTTACGTCAACTACGTGGTGCCGGCGGTGTTTGTGCTGATCCTTCATCAGGTGCTGCTGATGGGGGCGGGGATCCTGGGGGCGACCCAGAACCAGCGCGGCTGTCGCGGCGAGCATGGTTACTGGCAAAGCGCGCCGGTGTTGCCGCTGCTGCTGGCCAGAACTCTGGTGCTGGCGGGGTTGTTCCTGCTGCCGGTGAGCTACTTCCTCGGCTTCTGCTTCGATCACTACAATATCGCTCGTCATGCAGATCCGGTGCAGCTTTGGCTGTTCGCCCTGCCATTCCTGCTTGCCACATGTTGGTTCGGGATTGTGCTGGGTGCCCTCTTTACCCGGCGGGATCTGCCCACTCAGGTGGTGCTGATCTCCTCCCTGCCACTGGTCTTTCTGGCGGGCTTTATCTGGCCGCTCGAGCTGATCCCGGCGCCCCTCAACTGGCTGGCTCAGTGGGTGCCCACTATCCCCACCATCGAGGGTTTTCTGCGCCTTAACCAGATGGGGGCCGACTTTGCCCAGGTTGCCCATTACTGGTGGCAGTTGTGGGGACTGGCGCTGCTCTACGGCGTGCTGGCCTGCCTGCTGCTGCGTTGGCGGCAGCGGTCGTTGCCGGTTGCTGGGCCGTCAGTCGTGCAGAGTGAAACGACCGCCTGTTAAGCGGGATGGTGCAAGCGCCCGTGAGATAGCGTGTGCGGTAAAGCGAAAACGGTCAGCCCTTGGGCTGACCGTTTTGTTATGTGGTGGGGTTAAGCGGTTTTACTGCTGCTTTAGCCGCGCTGGAGTTCGGGATCGCCGATGGCGTAGATCTGCCCCACTGCCGTCTCATCCGCCAGCAGGCGCAGCCCTTGGGTGGCCACATCGGTGCGGCGTACCAGTCCATGAACCTCCTTGCCCTGACTCAGTTCGGCACGGCCGGTAGCGTCGCCATCCTGCAGGCCCGCCGGGCGCAGAATGGTCCACGCGAGGGAGCTGGTCTGTAGCCAGCTCTCCGCCAGACTCTTGAGGCGCACCTCGTGGCCGAAGGCGGCGCGGGCCCGCTGCGGCAGATATTGCCAGCTGTCGCCGCAGCCGAGAGAGGTGACCAGCAGCAGCCGTTTCAGACCTGCCTGCTCCATGGCATCGATCACATGACGGTTGCCCTGATAGTCCACTGGAGCTGCCTGACGGAAGCTGCCGAGGGTGGAGACAACCTGGGCATCTTGCCCCGCCCGGGCACACGCCTGCTGCACCGCAGCCGGATCCAGTGCATCCCCTTCGATGACGTCTACTCCCTGCGCACCCAGCTCCGTGGCCATCTCGGGGCTGCGCACCAGCGCAACTACCCGATGACCATCAGCGAGAGCGTGGTGAGTAAAGGCGCGGCCTAGCCCGCGGCTGGCTCCGAAAATCAGTGTGGTTGGCATAACTGAGCTCCCTTGGCAAAAGGGGCTAGCCTAGTGGCTTGTTTGCTCGCTGTAAATGAGAGTTGTTTCTATTTGTGAATCGGCAATGATGAGAAAGTGCGAGCCGCCAGTGACTCGCACTCTTTTGAGAGGGGATCAGCCGTTGTAGCTGCCGATGCTGGGGCGACGGCTGGGACCGCTCAGGTGGATATCCACCGGATTGAATGCCTTGATCGCTTCATAGCTGAAATCACCGATCGCCTGATGCAGGCTCTGGGGCGTGTGGTTGGTGATGATGATGACGCTCTTTGACAGGTTGCGACGGCGGCGCAGCAGGTGGCCGAGGAAGCTGGACTGGCTCTCCGCCATCTTGGCGCGGTTGGCCGATACCTCATCGATGATCAGCAGATCCACCTCTTCCAGCGCGCGGCGGTACTGGTTGCGCTCATCCTGGTCGGGGATGACGTTGAAGAACAGCCGATCGACGATGGAGGCCCACTGCTGGAAGATCACCGATTTCTGGTGACGGGCGATCAGCTCATGCGCCACCGCTCCCGCCAGCGTTGACTTGCCGGTGCCGTAGTCGCCGTAGATCAGCATGCAGCCGCCACCGCTCTTCTCCCAGTGCTCGAAGCCGCTGATAAAGTAACGGGCTGTTTCGATGGGGTATTGCAGCGCCGGGTCACCGGCATCCATCTTGTCAAATACCCAGTCAGGGTTGAGGTCGGCCTGGGCGATCAGCTTCTGGATCCGCTCCTGACGGGCCGCCTTCTGCAGCTCGCGCACCTCGGCGTTGGCCTTGGCGTCGTACTCCTTGCGCAGGGTCTCGTAGTCATACTGGCCGCCACCGGTCTCTTGTTGCAGGCGACGAATGCGCTCCAGCAGGCCACCCACATGGCGGCTCAATTCCGGGTCGTGAATACGGTGATCCTGCTTGGCCTTGGCGATCTTCTGGCGCTTGGCTTCGATCTCTTCCAGCTCCTGGCGCAGGGGATCTTGCGGGTCAGTCATGAAATGCTCCTTCTGCTCGATCAGGGATGGGTAGACAGGGGATTGATTCTGCCTGCAGGCGGGGGCCGCTATCAATCATTATCCGGCTCCTGCTGCGCTGCGGGTTCTTGCGTCTGCTGTTGGGCCAGTCGCTTGGCCTCTTCAATCATCTGCTGTGCCCGTTTGCTGGGGCCCGACTCTGCCGGGGCCGGCGTCACCTGCTGGTAGCCCTGCACCTCCATTGGTTTGCGACGGGTATAGCGGCGGGTCTTGAGGGCGCGAATGAACTTGAGCATCCATTGATGCTGGGAGTCGAACACCTCGGGGCGTCCCAGCCAGTAGGCGATAAACTCCCCCAGATCCTCTTCGCTGTAGCTGGCATCGATCACTCCGCACAGACGGGCGAGTGCGGGCAGCTCTTCGTCCGGTCGCCACTGCAGATGCATCTGGAAGGGGCGCTCCGGCAGCGGGCTGCGCAATTTCTGGGTCAGCAGCGGTAACTGGAACGGGCACTGATGGTAGTGCTCACTCTCGGGCTGAGCCTCGACCTGCAGCAGACCCGCCTCCATCAGTTCATCGAACAGCTCGGTGAGCTGGCGGGCATTGACCTGAAACGAGAAGCCGCAGGGCTCGCCCGGGTCGACCACTGCCAGCGCCCGGCCCAGCTCGGGATAGTTGAGCCTTGCCGCCTGATTTTCCAGCACCAGTCGGCGCAGCTGCAGGGTGTAGAGACTGCGGGCCGGATGGGACAATCTTGGGTGGGCAAGGGCGCTGTATTCGGCTGGGGTCATGGTCTTCTTCACGAGCTGGAGTGGGGGGCATTATCCCTTATGGCGCCCACTTGCACAATTCGGATGGCGGTCGTAGTCGCGGGGCCTCCCGAGTGAATAGAGCTACGCGGACGGATGGGGTTCTCCTGATGCCTTCGTATGATCGAGGTCTACTTTTGACGCAGGGTTTCCGCGCTGACCGCACTTTTGAGCTAGTCTTAATACCTAAATAACCAATTGACTAATAAGAGCTTTATCAAGATGTCAAAAGCCGGGCTACGGATCCTGGTGGTGGAGGACGAGGCCGTTTTTCGCCACTCGTTAGTGAGTTACCTCGCACGGGACGGGGCAACGGTCTTTCAGGCCGAAGATGGTATTGAGGGGCTATCGGCGGCGGCCCTCTACCATCCCGATGTGGTGCTCTGCGATCTCAATATGCCCAATATGGATGGCCACGAGGTGATCGCCTGCCTCTCTGCGCGCTATCCCCATATTCCGGTTATCGTCATTTCGGCCCAGAGCACCATGGAGGCAGTCGCCAGCGCCTTGCGTGCCGGTGCGCGGGATTATCTGCTCAAACCCCTCGAGGATTATGCGCTGGTCGAGCGCAGCATCGAACAGTGTCTCAACGGCAGCGTCAACCGGGCGCAGCAGCTTGAGCTGATGGATCACATCGACTATTTCAGTGCCCACGACAAGGCGGCCAGCCGCCTGCTGGCGGGGCTCAAGCCACCGGGCTTGCAGGAGTGGGGCCCCTGGCAGGTCACGTTCAAGGGGCTGGGGCAGTTGTTTATTCCCGATACCTTCAAGGTGGAAGACAAGCTACTGGTGCTGGTGATGGAGCTGCCAATCATGGGAACGGATGCGGCATTTTGTGGTGCACTGGTGCGATCCTTGATGAACGTCCCCTACCGCCAGTTTCAGCAGAACGAGAGCCGGTTGCTGAGCCAGCCGCACCGGTTGCTCGACTACCTCAACCATCAGTTGATGGCATCCGGGCTTCGCCACTCCTTTGCCATGGCGGCGCTGCTGTTTGATCAGCATGATGGGCTGGTGTTTGCCAACGCTGGGCTCACCTCTCCCCACTGGCTGATGCGCTCCGGCGGCTTGCCCCTTGGTCTGATGCGCAGCAGCCACTACGCCCTGCACAAACGCAGCTGGCATGAACCGTTCGCCCTGCAGTTTCGCAGCGACAGCGGCGGCTCACTGGATGTGCAGGTTCGTCATCACTGATGCCGCCTGATAAACAGGCCAAAACAAACAGGGCGCCGATGGGCGCCCTGTTTGTTGTTTACAATCCAGACCGTTTAGACGGTGGCGGAGTGCATTTTTTTCTCTTGAGCCTGCGGCTCTTTGGCCGGGCCTTCGGCACCGTGCATCCAGTAAACCAGGCGGTTGGCCATGGTCAACAGGATCAGTGCGCTCAGTACCGCCGCCAGGGCGATGCCACCGAAGATGGCGATCGGGCCGGCTTCACCCACGAAGGAGCCGATAAAGCCCGCAGCGTAGTTGGCCAGGGCAACGAAGCCAAACCAGGCACCCATCATCAGGGAAGCCAGACGCAGCGGAGCCAGTTTGGTCACCATGGAGAGGCCGATCGGGGAGAGGCAGAGCTCGCCCAGGGTGTGGAACAGGTAAGCACCTACCAGCCAGAACATGGAGGTCTTGACGGTGTTGTCACCACCCTGCTGCAGCACGGCACCAACCATGAACAGGAAGCCGATAGCCAAGAACAGCAGACCCATGGCGAATTTCACCGGAGAGTTCGGCTCTTTCTTGCCGAGCTTGATCCAGATGGCCGCAACGACCGGTGCCAGGGTGATAATGAAGAAGGGGTTCAGGGACTGGAACCAGGCGGTCGGCACTTCGAAGCTGCCGATCATGCGGTCGGTATACTCCTGGGTGTAGAGGTTCATCAGACCACCGGCCTGCTCGAAACCGGCCCAGAAGATGATGGTGAACAGACCCAGTACCAGAATAACCTTGATGCGATCCACTTCCTGCTTGGTCAGCGGTGCTTTCTGCTCGGTAGTACGCAGGGCGGCTGCGCGCTGGGCGGCAGTGACGCGACCGATGTCACCCAGGAAACGCTGGGCCATGGTGGCCTGGATCACCAGAGAGAGCAGCATACCGATACCGGCGCCGACGAAGGCGGCTTGCCAGCCGTAGGCGGTGGCAGCAGCACCACAGATCACGCCTGCCAGCAGGGAACCCAGGTTGATACCCATGTAGAAGATGGTGAAAGCACCATCACGGCGGTGATCGCCCTCTTCATAGAGGTCACCCACCATGGTGGATATGTTCGGTTTGAACAGGCCGTTACCCACGATCAGCAGCGCGAGGCCCGCGTAGAACATGGTGTTGACCATATCCGGGAACATGGCGTGGGGCAGTGCCAGGGTGAACTGACCTGCGGCCATCAGCACGGCACCGATCAGGATGGCGCGACGTTGACCCAGGAAGGTGTCTGCCAGCCAGCCGCCGATCAGCGGAGTGATATAAACCAGGCCGGTATAGATACCGTAGAGTTTGAGGGCATCTGCCTGACTCCAGCCCAGACCGCCGTTGGCAGTCAGGTCGGTCAGATAGAGCACCAGTACGGCACGCATGCCGTAATAGGAGAATCTCTCCCACAGTTCGGTACTAAAGAGCAAAAAAAGCCCTTTAGGGTGACCTAAAAAGGTCCCTTTTGACGGGTTATTCATTGGAACTTCCACCTGTGTCTTATATTTTTTTGAGTTTTTTATGCAAGGGCGAGAAACACGCCTCAATCCTTATAGAGCATGTGTGAATAAATTACAACATTATGATTTGCTGAGAGTTTATTTGCTCTTGATTGATTTTTTGTTGCAAAAATGAAAAAGGGGCATCATTTGATGCCCCTTAAATACGTCTATAAAAAACAGATTTATCAGCGATTACAACTGCTTGACGAACTGCTTCAGCCAGCCGATGAATTCACCATTCAGCTCGTGATGGCGCACACCATATTCCACATTGGCTTTCATGTAGCCCAGCTTGCTGCCGCAATCGTGGCTCTTGCCCTTCATGAAGTAGGCGTTGACCTGCTCCTGCTCCATCAGCATGGCGATGGCGTCAGTCAGCTGGATCTCGTCACCGGCACCGGCTGGGGTCTTCTCCAGCAGCGGCCAGATATTGGAGGAGAGGACGTAACGACCCACCACCGCCAGATTGGAGGGGGCTTCGTCACGGGGCGGCTTCTCGACAATCGCCTGCATCGGCAGGGACATCCCCTCGCTCAGGGCCTCGCCCTTGATGTCGGCGATGCCGTACTTGTCCACTTCGCTCTCCGGAACCGCTTCCACCATGATCTGGCTGATCTGGTTCTCTTCGTACATGTGCACCATCTCGGCCAGGTTGTCCTGCTTGGGGTTGCTGGCAACGTCGTCGATCAGCACATCCGGCAGCAGCACGGCAAACGGGTTGTCACCGATCAGCGGGCGGGCGCACAACACAGCGTGGCCCAGACCTTTGGCCTCACCCTGACGGACGTGCATGATGGTGACGTCTTTAGGGCAGATCTGTTGTACCTCTTCCAGCAACTGACGCTTGACTCGCTTCTCGAGGGTCGCTTCCAGTTCGAAACTCTTGTCGAAGTGGTTTTCGATGGAGTTCTTGCTCGAGTGGGTGACCAGAATGATCTCCTTGATCCCGGCGGCGATAGCTTCGCGCACTACGTACTGGATCAGCGGTTTGTCGACCACCGGCAACATCTCTTTCGGGATGGCCTTAGTGGCTGGCAGCATACGGGTACCCAGACCGGCTACCGGGAGCACGGCCTTACGAACAACAAGAGGAGTCTTTTTCATGGAAAACTATCCAGCGGGATTAAAGTGCGGCAATCATACCCCAAGAAAAATGGGGCAGCCACAGGCTGCCCCATTTGCAACTGATCCATTCGACTTTATTTGACTATTATCATGTCTCTGTTGGCTTCCAGCGTGGCCGGGCCAATGCCATTGACATCCGCCAGCTGATCGACCGAGGTGAACTTTCCCTGTTTTTCCCGATAGTCGACGATGGCTTGTGCCTTCTTGTCACCAATCCCTTTAAGGCTGGTGAGTTCGGCAAGGGTGGCCGTATTGATATTCAGCTTGCCGGTCTCCTTGGCGACCGAGGCTGTGGTTGTTTGCTTGGGCGTTGCCTTATCTGCGGCCAGTACGGGTTGGCTGAACAGGGGCAAGCAGGCCAGCAGCATGATTGCAGAGAGTTTCTTCATCAGCATTTCCATTCCTCCATGATGTGGATATTGCCGAGCGGCACATTGATGAATAGCGTATCGAACGGGTCTTTTTCACTGCTATTTCTAACAGGTCAAAACCTCATGCCGATGGCGAAATATTTGCTATAAGCGCTTCGCTATGAATGCCCTCATATATCCAAGCGTATGATCTTGAATCTATTTTAGATACATCTTTAAGGTGGCGGGCACGCTTTCCCGCAGCGCTACGCTCTAGACATTTCTGGCTCATCACATGGCATTGTTCTGTGCAACACTGCGCTGATGGCATGTTTCACTGGTCTTCAAAAGAGAACCAATAAAAAAGGCTGCTCACCTGGGGTGAGCAGCCTTTGTGATCGGTTTTTTCAGACAGGCACTGATTAGGCTTGTTCGTCAGCCTGGGCAGCCTGGATACCGGTCAGGGCGATGGTGTAGACGATGTCGTCAACCAGGGCGCCACGGGAGAGGTCGTTGACCGGCTTGCGCATGCCTTGCAGCATCGGGCCGATGGAGACCAGGTCAGCGGAACGCTGCACCGCTTTGTAAGTGGTGTTACCGGTATTCAGGTCCGGGAAGACGAACACGGTGGCTTTACCAGCAACCGGTGAGTTCGGTGCCTTGGACTTGGCCACGTTCTCCATGATGGCCGCATCGTACTGCAGCGGGCCGTCGATGATGAGGTCGGGGCGCTTGGCCTTGGCCAGCTCGGTCGCTTCACGCACTTTCTCTACATCGGCACCGGCGCCAGAGGTACCGGTGGAGTAGGAGATCATGGCGACGCGCGGCTCGATGCCGAAAGCGGCAGCAGAGTCGGCGGACTGGATGGCGATCTCGGCCAGCTGCTCGGCGGTGGGATCCGGGTTGATCGCGCAGTCACCGTAGACCAGCACCTGGTCAGGCAGCAGCATGAAGAAGATGGAGGAGATCAGGGAAGAGCCCGGAGCGGTCTTGATGATCTGCATCGGCGGACGGATGGTGTTGGCAGTGGTGTGCACCGCGCCGGATACCAGGCCGTCAACTTCATTGCGCTCCAGCATCATGGTACCCAGTACCACGTTGTCTTCCAGCTGCTCGCGGGCAACCACTTCGGTCATGCCCTTGTTCTTGCGCAGCTCGACCAGACGCGGTACATAGCGCTCGCGCACAACTGCCGGATCGATGATCTCGACGCGATCGGTCAGTACCACACCCTGCTGTTCGGCAACGCGACGGATCTCTTCCGGGTTACCCAGCAGTACCGGACGGGCAATGCCACGCTCGGCACAGATGGCGGCAGCCTTGATGGTGCGCGGCTCGTCGCCTTCCGGCAGCACGACACGCTTGTTGGCCTGACGGGCCAGCTCGGTCAGCTGATAACGGAATGCCGGCGGGCTCAGACGACGGGAACGGGTAGAGCTGACAGTCAGTGACTCGATCCAGTGCTTGTCGATGTGGCCAGCGACGTAGTCCTGTACCAGCTCGATACGCTCGCGGTCATCTTCCGGAATATCGACGTTGAAGTTCTGCAGGCTGACGGCGGTCTGCCAGGTGTTGGTACCGGTCATCATGATCGGCAGGCCGGTGGCCATGGCCTGTTGGCACAGCGCCATGACCTGCGGCTCCGGATGGTAGTTACCGGTCAGCAACAGGGCGCCCAGCTTGACGCCGTTCATGGCGGAGAGGCAGGCGGAGACGATGACGTCAGAGCGGTCGCCGGAGGTGACCAGCAGGCTGCCCGGACGGAAGTGCTCGACCATGTTGTGGATGGAGCGGGCGCAGAAGGTCACGGTCTGCAGGCGACGGCTGTCCAGCTCACCTTTGTGCAGGATCTTGGCGGCCAGATGCTTGGCGAGATCCTTGGCGCGCGGGGCGATCAGCTGGGTGTTCCAGGGGATGCAACCCAGGATGCGCAGCGGGCTCTTGCCGAACACTTGCAGCACTTCCAGGTTGTGAGCCGCGTCAGAAGCGTGGTGATGGGCTTCGAACATCTCGGTCAGGTCAGGGCGGGTTACGCCATGCTCGTCAACCGGCGCGCCAACCTTGTTGATCACGCAACCAACGATGCGGGGGTTGTTGACACCACCGAAGTTGGAGCAGGCCAGCTCGATGCGCTCTTTCAGTTTCTGGCTGGAGTCATGGCCCGGGTGGGTCACGAATACCATGTCAGCGTCCAGCGCCTTGGCCACGTCGTAGTTCAGCTTGTTGGCAAAGGGTTGCTTGTCGGTCGGCACCATACCTTCGACAACCAGCACTTCGGCACCACTGGATTTCACGTGCTCTTCGAAGCGGGCAACGATCTCTTCCAGCAGGATATCGGTGTTGCTGGAGCTGATCATGTTCTCGGCGTAGGAGAGGGTGAAGGGCTCGGGCGGGTTGATGTTGGCAGCAGCGCGGATAACGGCGGTTGAGCGCTCGGCACCGGTTTCACCCGGACGCGGCTGGGCAACCGGTTTGAAGAAGCTGACATTGACACCGTGACGTTCCATGGCGCGAACAACGCCCAGACTCACGGAAGTTACGCCGACACCAGTGCCGACCGGGATAAGCATAATAGTGCGTGCCACTTTATACCCCTTGTTCATTTTTTGGGATCAGGAAAAGGCCGCCCTGTGGGCGGCCTCGAGTTACTGCGTCAATTAAGCGCCGACCAGTTCCAGCGCGTCGTGGGCGATAACCCACTCTTCGTTGGTCGGGATAACCAGGGCCTTGGTAGAACCAGCCTTGGTGATCTCGCCACCCTTGCCGAAACGAGCCTTCAGGTTGGCGTCGTGATCAACGTCAAAGCCCAGCAGACCCAGCTTGTTCAGGGTGATTTCACGGATCGGGGCAGAGTTTTCACCGATACCACCGGTGAAAACAACGGCGTCCAGACGACCGTCCATGGCGGCAGCGTAGGCGCCGATGTACTTGGCCAGGCGATAGCAGTAAACGTCCATAGCGCGCTTGGCTTCTTCTTTGCTGTCGTAGTTGTCTTCAACAAAACGGCAGTCGGAGGTCACTTCGGTCAGACCCTGCAGGCCGGACTCTTTGGTCAGCATGGTGTTGATATCGGCCACGCTCATGCCCAGCTTGTCGTGCAGGAAGAAGATGATGGCCGGGTCCAGATCGCCGGAGCGGGTACCCATCACCAGACCTTCCAGCGGAGTCAGGCCCATTGAGGTATCAACGGATTTGCCGTTCTTGATGGCGCAGACGGAACCGCCATTGCCCAGGTGGCAGTTGATGATGTTCAGCTCTTCAACCGGCTTGTTCAGCTGCTTGGCAGCTTCCAGGCTGATGTAGTAGTGGCTGGTGCCGTGGGCGCCGTAGCGACGGATGCCGTTCTCTTTGTAGAGCTTGTACGGCAGGGCGTACAGGAAGGCTTCTTCCGGCATGGTCTGGTGGAACGCGGTATCGAATACGGCCACGTTCTTGTCAGCCAGCGCCGGGAATACGCGGCGAGCTTCACGGATACCGATCAGGTGAGCCGGGTTGTGCAGCGGTGCGTACGGAACGGCGGCTTCGATGCCGGCGATCACGTCTTCACAGATGACAACGGAAGAGGTGAAGCGCTCGCCGCCGTGAACAACACGGTGACCGATGGCGATCAGGTTCTTGGACAGTTCCGGATTGAGCGGCAGGATCTTGTTGACGATGAAGTCCAGCGCTTCCTGGTGAGCGGCACCCGCGCCCAGATCGGCACTGCCTTTCTCGCCATTCAGTTTCCACTTGATGCGGGCATCGTCGAGGTTGAAGCACTCGGCCAGGCCGGACAGCAGGTCATCACCGGTGGTTGCGTCAATGACGGCAAACTTCAGGGAAGAGCTGCCACAGTTAAGAACAAGAACCAGCTTACTCATGAATAAATCCTATCGCAGATTGGGTTGTGTAGGCGGATGCGTTGGACGCGGTGCGGCCAAAAACTTTCAACTTATCCTTATGAGGGTTGGCAATCTGTTGCTTGCCCCTTGTATAGTGATACAAGACCCGAAATCCAGACGTCCCTGACAGGTCAATAGCAAGAAGCTTTTGACGCAAAAATGGGCGTACAAAGGATAACCCGATTGTTGAAAAATAACAAAGTCATCCTCAACCTTTGTTACTTTGCATCAAATTTTGTCGAGGTTTTGCCGTTAGTACGTTCAAAAAGCGCTCGGAGGTAGTATGAGCATGAACATTTTTGGAACTAAGTTACAGCAAGGCCGCCATTATATGACGCTTTGGCCGCGCCGTCCCGAGCTCAATTCGATGTTTCCTGAAAATCGGGTGATCAAGGCGACCGAGTTCGCTCTCAAGGTGATCCCCGCGCTGGCGGTGCTGAGCGTGATGCTGCAGTTCCAGTTTGGCGAGCAGCACTACTGGCCTTCCGTTATCACCTCCGTGCTGTTTCTGCTCAGCTTGCCGCTGCAGGGTTACTACTGGCTCGGCCAGCGTGCCGATACCCGATTGCCCCCGTCGCTGGCGAGCTGGTATCGGGAGATCAACGGCAAGATGAACGAGCAGGGTGGCCGCCGTCAGCTGGTCTCTCAGCCGCGCTATGAAGAGCTGGCCGATACCCTCAAGGCCGCCTTCCAGCAGCTCGATAAATCCTTTCTCTACGAATAACCCGTTTCAGATGCAAAAAGGCGCCAGTGGCGCCTTTTTTGTTGCGGTCGGTGTGCGGATCACGCCGCCAGCACCTTGCGGATCTCCTGGATGGAGAGCTTGTACTGACGGGGGCACTGACGCCACACCTGCAGCATCCGCTGGTACTTGTCGCGCATGGCGATGTCGCTGGAGAGCTCGTCGCACGGGCATTTGAGTTCGGGGAAGCGCTTGTCCACCTCCAGCAGGAAGCAGACATAGTCAGCCAGCTCCCGCTCCTGACTGCGGCTGTAGCCATTGAACTCCAGCCGGCTGGCATTGATCTCGCTCTGATCGGCCCCATCCAGATTGCCCCATGAGATGGCCAGTGCGTGGTGCAGCTCCAGGGTATCGATCACCTCCTGGCAGGTCGCCAGATCCAGATGGCCGAAGCTCTTCTCCAGCTCGAGGATCTGCAGGCAGTAGCCGCGCTCGATGATGGTGCTGGCGCGCTGGTAGACGTCCGCCTTCTCCGGGTTGAGTTTCGCCAGAATTTCGTACTGGTTGCTCAGGATCAAACGCTCAGTGTTGCTCATGTTCATGGGATATCTCGCTGGAAGATGATTCTGGGGTCACGTTAACCCATATATAAAATGAATTTTTTGATCTGGGCGGGGGAGTTGGTGAGAAAAATCCGTTGGCAAGGGGCGGCTGGCCAGACAAAAAAGGCCTGCATGGCAGGCCTTTCAATGACGCAGGGGAGGATTATCCCTTGAGGAAATCCAGTACCACCTGATGGTGATCGCTGGTTTTGAACTTGTCGAAGTGGTGGGCAATCTTGCCCTCTTCGTCGATCAGGAAGCTCTGACGGTGAATGCCGTCATACTCTTTGCCCATGAACTTCTTCGGGCCCCAGACGCCAAAGGCATCGGCGACGGCGTGGTCTTCATCGGCCAGCAGGGTGAAGTTGAGCTGGTCCCGCTCTTCGAACTTTTTCAGCCGTTTGGCCGGATCCGGGCTGATGCCAAGCACCACCACATTGAGAGCGGCCAGCTCGGCGTTCACATCGCGCAGGCTGCAGGCCTGGGTGGTGCAGCCGGGGGTCATCGCCTTGGGGTAGAAATAGACCAGCACCTTCTTGCCGCGCAGGCCAGCGAGGCTGACCTGATTGCCATTCTGGTCGGGCAGGGAGAAATCGGGGGCGGGGCTGCCAGCTTGTAGTGGTTGCATGGGGTCTCCTCGGGTAAAACGCCCTCAGGCGTGTTTGCGATTGACGATAAACTCGAACGATTCGGCACCCAGTTGACGACAGAATTCGGCGAAGGCGGTTTGCGAACCTTCCACTTCACCTTCTCTGGCCAGATTGAGCTGAAAACTGATCTTCAGCAGGTTGAACGGCTGCTGCTCCAGAGTCATGGATTGCATCGCCTGAATGTTCCAGCCATGTTCGCTGAAGAACTGGGTGCACTGGCTTACGATGCCGGGCTCGTCGCGGATCAACAGGTCGGCACTGGCGCGGACGTCATACTGCAGGGACTGGTGGCGTTCGGTGCGTTTCATCATGGTGATGAGATCCCACTCCTGGCTACGCAGGGGCAGGCTGATTTCGAGTTGCATCATGCTGTTCCAGTCGCCCGAGAGCAGCATGATAAAGGTAAATTCATTGCCGAAGATGCCAAGGCGGCTGTCCACAATGTTGCAACCACAGCCACTGACGTGGCGGGTCACTTCATTGACGATGCCAGGCCTGTCCGTGCCGATGGCCGTTACGACCAGGTAGTGAGTCATAAATCTTCTCTCGTCCGTTATTTCGTTGCGAAAGCCGCGCTGGCAAGCCAACCCTCCGGCCCTGATGACCACTCCCTGAGGGACGCTGCCGACTTTCGTCCATTACTTTTTGTTCCGGATGGTATCACGGCTTGCCCCCTCTCTCCCTTGTTTTTCAAAGGGGGCAGCTTTACCATTACGCCCCTGAAAATCGGGAGAAAAGTCCATGTTACGCGGTAGTATTGTTGCGCTCGTTACCCCCATGCTGGCTTCAGGTGAAGTCGATTGGGCCAGTCTGGCCAAGCTGGTTGACTATCATGTCAGCGCCGGGACCTGCGCCATTGTTGCGGTTGGGACCACAGGGGAATCGGTGACCCTGAGCGAGCAGGAGCATATCGCCGTCGTTGAAAAGACCGTTGAGTATGCCGCCGGACGCATTCCCGTCATCGCCGGTTGCGGCTCCAACAATACTGCCCATGCTATTGAATTGGCAAAGCGACTAGCCAAAACCGGCGTGGTGGCGGGTCTCTCGGTGACTCCTTACTACAACAAGCCCACTCAGGAAGGTCTCTATCGCCACTATTGTGCGATCGCCGAGGCTAGTGGTCTGCCCCAAATTCTTTATAATGTGCCCGGTCGCACCTGTTGCGATCTCAAACCGGAGACCGTGGCCCGTCTGGCCAAGGTTCCCGGCATTATCGGTTTGAAAGAGGCAACCGGCGATTTGAGCCGCACCCCGCTGCTGCGCGAGCTGTGCGGGCCGGAGTTTGCTCTCTACAGTGGCGATGATGCCACTGGTTGTGATTTTATGCTGCAAGGTGGCGATGGCGTGATTTCGGTCACCACCAATATTGCAGCGGCCCAGATGGCCGACATGTGTCGTGCTGCGCTGGCCGGTGATGCCGGGCAGGCGCATGACATCAACAATCTCTTGATGCCGTTGCACAAGACTCTGTTCTGTGAACCGAGCCCCACCCCGGTGAAATGGGCCTGTGCCCAACTGGGGTTGATTGCAACAGCCACCTTGCGCCTGCCGCTGGTTGACCTCACCCCCGAGGGCGAGCAGCTGATGGCGCGAGCACTGACCACAGCGGAGTTGATGGCGAGTGTTTAAATCTAATGGAAAGGGAAATAGAGCCCGTTTGGTGCTGAGCGTTGCGACTGTGGCCGTCTTGGCCGGTTGCAGCACCCCCCAGGATCGCAAAATGGCCAACCGCGACTTCGGTTATGAAGATGCCCGCCTCGAGGGCCGCGCGTTCTTGATCCCCGCAGGATTGAGTGCCCCCACCTTCAACAGCCAGTACGATATTCCGCCGCTTCCCGAGAGCAGCCGTGAAGGTGCCCTCGGCGCCCAAGTTGATGTGCGCCCACCTGCTCAACTGCTGACCGTGGTACCGGGCAGCCAGGTGGTGCAGAGCGCAACCGAACCGACCGTTGCCTTCTATGCCCTGAGCACCAGCCAGAGCGTGGAGCGCGATACCTGGTCGTTCCTGATGAACTTCCTGGCCAAATACAAGGTCACCACCGAGAAGCTGGATCAGCAGGATGGCGTATTGCAGACCGGTTGGTTTGACAACACTGTCGCCCTCGATGGCTGGGGTGAAGATGACGAAGACTTCAAAATCCGTCAGCGTTACCAGTTCACCGTGCGCAACGATGCCCAGCGCCACGCCGTCAACATGTCGGTTCGGGTGCTGGATCACGAAGAGACCATCGATGGCGAGACCAGCAACAAGCTGACCCCTGCCGATGCCCAGCGCTATGCTGCGCGAGTGCTGAACCAGTTCTCGCTCTATTACGACAGCCAGCTGAAAGCCCGCGAGCAGCACAAGTCCAACGATGGCATGGGTCTGCAACTGGGTCTGGACAACAACGAGCTGAGCGCCTGGATTGCCGAAGGCTCCTTTGATCAGGTGTGGCGTCGCCTCAACCAGGTACTGCCTGCTTACGGTTTCACCATCAAGGATACCCAACAGTCTCTGGGCTGGATCGACGTCGAGTACGAAGAGCCGGGTGCCGAGTTCTGGAAGGCGAAAGGGAGCGAGCCGTTCAAACTGGAGGAGGAGAAATACCGCTTCCAGCTTGGCGAAATGGCGGGAGGCAAGACCTCCATCACCCTGTTCGACAAGGACAAGAAGCCGGTATCGTCCGGGGTTATCTCCCAGATGTATATCAGCCTGTCCGAGGCGTTCGCCAAGGGGCTGGCCGATCAGGCAGCAGCAAAAGCAGAATAAATACAGGGGCCTTGTGCCCCTGTTTTGTTATCAAAATCCCCCTGAAAACGCGGGGATTCCGAGTGGTTTTCGATGATGCGAGCCCCCTTGCCAGCCCGTTGCAAACAGAGCGCGCAGGTGAGGAATTCGCGATGTTTACCCCCCACAAACAGGAAGTGTTATTAGCCATGAGTCTTGCAGATCAAGTATTGGCGGTGAATGACGATTTGCCGATCCGTACCGATAAACCTGTCCATTCCGGCAAAGTGCGCAGCGTCTACTGGTTGACCCCCGAAGACAGTGCCCGGCTCATAAAAGAGAAAGGCTATGATGTGCCGGCCGATGCGCCCCTCGCCCTCATGGTGATCAGCGATCGCATCTCGGCCTTCGATTGCATCTGGCAAGGTGTGGATGGCCTGAATGGCGTACCGGGCAAAGGGGCTGCGCTCAACGCCATCTCCAGCCACTGGTTCAAGCTGTTCAAGGAGAAGGGACTGGCCGACAGCCACATTCTGGATATTCCGCACCCCTTCGTCTGGATCGTGCAAAAAGCCCGTCCGGTGATGATCGAGGCGATTGCCCGCCAGTACATCACCGGCTCCATGTGGCGTGCCTACAAGGATGGCGAGCGCGAGTTCTGCGGCATCACCCTGCCGGAAGGGCTGAAAAAGGATCAGAAACTGCCGGAGATCCTCATCACTCCCTCCACCAAGGGCGTGCTGAAAGGGCTGGATGGCGTGCCGGAAGCCGATGACGTCAACGTCTCCCGTGCCGATATCGAGCGCCACTATAAAGGCTTCAACTTCAGCAAACCGGCCGACATCGACCGCTACGAAGTGCTGCTCAAAGAGGGCTTCAACGTCATCAGCGACGCGCTGGCCGGGCTGGATCAGATCTTCGTCGATACCAAGTTCGAGTTTGGTTACGTCCACGATGCCGCCGGCAACGAGAAGCTGATCTACATGGATGAAGTGGGCACCCCCGACAGCTCCCGTATCTGGGATGGCGCCGCCCTGCGCGACGGCCAGATTGTCGAGAAGTCTAAAGAGGGTTTCCGTCAGTGGCTGCTCAACCACTTCCCGGATCCGGACATCCTGCTTAACAAGAACCGCATGCCGGAACGTTTTGCCCTTGCTCGCGACAACAAGCTGCCGACCGAAGTGATGATGGATATCTCCAACACCTATGTCGGGATCGCCGAGAAGATCATCGGCCACAAGCTGGCGCGTTCTGCCAATCCCAAGCAGGAGATCATCGAGGTGCTGCGCGATCAGTACGGTCTGATCGACTAAGGGTTGCTCTCTTTTTTTGTCGTCAACAAACAAACGTTTGCTGATAGTGAGGGATATAGGCAGAGAAACAGACGGGCCCCGCTACGGGGCCCGTTTTTATTGCTGGTCTGGCGGCAAGCGAGCGGCGATCAGCCGTTCACTCTGAACACCTGACCGGTCTGGATGCCCAGCACCGACTTCTTGTAAGCCTGCGCTACCTTGGCGGCGGGCACCGGCACGAAGCCCGGGAAGAAGTCGGCGTATTTGTCCATCGACTCCGCCAGCACGGTGGGGCTCACCACGTTGATGCGAATGCCCCTTGGCAGCTCGCAGGCGGCCGCTTTCACAAAGTGATCGATGGCGCCGTTGACGGTGCTGGCGCTCACGCCCCAGTTGATCGGCTCCTCGCTCAGAATACCGCTGATCAAAGTGATGGAACCCTTGTCAGTCAGATAGGGAATGGCGGCTCGGGTCAGGTTGATCTGGCCCATCAGCTTGCTCTCCAGTCCCACCTGCCACTGCTCGTCGGTCATCTCGGTCAGGCCGTTGAAGGCCACGCTGCCGCTGGCGACAACCAGTGCATCAAACTGGCCCACTTGGGCAAACAGCGCCTTGATGGAGGCGGGATCGCGCATGTCGACCGTGGCATCGCCACGACTGTGGCCGACCCGGATCACCTGATGATCTTTGGCAAGCAGTTCACTGACCGCGGAGCCGACGGTGCCGGAGGCACCCACAATCACAATTTTCATCTGCATCACTCCTGGTTGGGATGTATCGATTCTAGCGCAACAGAAAATGCGAAAAAGCGCGTAAAATAAACCCATTGTTTCCATATTGGAGCTAATGATGGATATCGCCCATCTGGCCAGCTTTTACGAAGTGGTGCTGCGCGGCAGTTTCTCGGCTGCTGCCGATACGCTGGGGGTCAGCAAGGGGATGCTGAGCCGCCATGTCAGCGCGCTGGAGACCTCCCTCAATGCACAACTGTTGCAGCGCACCACCCGCCGCCTCAGTCTGACCGAGGCGGGCAAGACCCTCTATCAGCAGGCGGGGGAGATCTTCGCGCTGGCACGGCAGGCGGAGCAGGATATTCAGGCGCTGACCGAAGAGGATGGCGGTCGGCTGCGTTTTACCTGCCCGGTCAGCACTGGCGATCGCATGGTGAGCGAGCTGCTGGCCAGCTTTGCCGCGCTCTGCCCCGGAGTTGAAGTCGAGCTCAACTTCACCAACCAGATGGTCGACATGAGTCAGGGGGAGAACGACATCGCCCTGCGCGCCATGAACGAGGTGCCGGACAATCTGGTGGCCCTGCCGCTCGGTCGGCTCAAGGATGTGGTGGTGGCCAGCCCCGCACTGGTGGCGCGAGAGGGGCGTCCCGCCACTCCCTATGAGCTGAGCGGGCGCAGCTGCCTGTTGCAGGGACACAATCCGGCCTGGGAGCAGTGGCACTTTATCCGTGAAGGGGAAGAGGCTCACATTCTGGTGCAGGGCAAGGTGCGGGCCAACCACTACAGCACCGTGCTGCAACTGGCGCGTGCCGGTATGGGCTATGCCAAGTGCCCGCTGATGCTGGTGGAGTCGCAGCTGACGGCGGGGGAGCTGGTGACAGTGCTCGACGAGTGGCAGAGCGGCCTGCATCAGCTGCATGTGCTGCATGCCCAGCAGCGGCGAGTGCCGCGCAAGCTCCGGCTGTTCAAGCAGGTGCTGGCCCAGTGGTTTGCCGAGCGACCCCACTACCTGCTCTGAGCGGCGTTATTTTTCTGTCATCTTCGGCTGCTACCCTGCGCCCATCATCGGCATCAGGAAGATCAGCGGGAATGAAGAGCAATAGAGGGTTGACCGGTTTTGTACTGCTCTGTGCAGTCTTGGGGGCCGGCAGTGTACAGGCCATGGTGGAAGTGAAGGTGCCGGAGAATTTCCGCATCCTCGCGGTGAGCAACGGCACCTTGCAGGATGAGCAGCATGCCACCTTGGCGGATGGCGAACAGCAACTGCTGGTGCGCTTCGAGGGGGTGATCCCCAGTCGCAGCAGCAGCGAGAATGATCGGCAGGTACGTTCCGAGCCGCAGGTGGTGCGCTATCAGGGCAGCAATCAGCATTTGCAGCTGACGGCCAGCGTACCGGGAGACGAGCGGGGGATGCAGGCCTATGCCAAGGATCCGGTGGTGGCGTTGCAGGAGAATGGCCGCGCGCTTGCCATCCAGCAGGACGCGCTGGTGACCAGTGGCATGCTGCTTGGGGTGGATTGGAACGGCAAACTGGCTGAATACAACCGCAGCGGCGGCAAGGCGGCGCTGACGGCCGTCGCCGTTGCTACGCAGCCAACGGCCACGGCCGCTGGTGGGGCGCAACCCGTTGTGGCAGCCAGCGAGCTGGAAGGGCAGTTGCAGCAGCTATTCCTCAAGGCAGATCCGGCTCTGCGCAAGCGCTTTATCGGTTGGGCCGTGCCACAGCTTTAAGTTTTTTGCCCGTTGCAGTAACGTGGACACTCCTTTTTCAGGCGCTCTGTTCATCGTACTCAACGAGGTTTTCATGTTTGAATTGCATTCACGCCTGCAGGCAGATACCCGGTGGCTCGGGGATCTGCCCCTCTGCCGTGTCTTGCTGGCAAAAGACAGCCAGTATCCCTGGCTTATCCTGGTACCGCGAGTAGCCAACCTGCGGGAAATTCACCATCTGGCGTCGGAGCAGCAGCAACAGCTGATGCAGGAGTCCTGCGCTGTCGCCAACCTGATGGAACAGGCCCTCAGTCCGGACAAAATCAACATAGGGGCGCTGGGCAATCTGGTGCCACAACTCCACCTTCACCATGTCGCCCGCTTTGCGACGGATCGCGCCTGGCCCGGCCCTATCTGGGGAGCTCATCCGGTCGTGCCTTACGAGCCACAAGTTTTGGCGCAGCAGGCCGATATATGGCGTGCCCGGCTCGCCAAGCTGAGCGGTTTCACCCCTGTGGCTGCTGATAACGGAGTCAACTGAGAGGCGTGTCGCTATTTCAGTCTCCGGGCCGCGCCATCTGTTAGAGTTATGGTATAGATAAGCCCATTTTCGATGTTCAGGAAGGTCCCATGATAGTGACAAGATCCGATGACGATGCCGTATTGACCACAGAGGATGTGCTGCTCAGCCTGTGCAACTCGGTGACGGACGTTTTGAGTGCCGCGACCATGAGTCAGGTGCGGTTTTCCGGCATGGTGCAGCGGATCAGCAAGACCTGCCTCAAGCCGGATATCGGCTGCTTCGTGCTGTTCGATGGCGGTTTTTCCGGTCTGGTGGTGATCAACTTCTCCGCCGCCGCCGCCATGGAGCTGTACGAGAGCTACATGCTGAGTATGGGACTCTCCAAGGAGGATCTCGCCATCTCCCACACCTCTGACGAGGTGAGCAACGTGATGGGCGAGTTGATGAACCAGATCGTCGGCAGCTTTACCGTCAAGGTGGGCCGGGATCTGCAGACCCACATCACCCAGAACCAGCCGAAGATGCTGGCCCTCAACAAGCAGGTGATGCTGAGCGTCGATACCAATCTCGACAGCCCGGAGTCCCGCCGCGTCACCTTCTTCACCGCCCGCAACAACATCTTCTATCTGGAGCTGGCGATGGACAAAACCGAGTTCATTCGCATCCACAATGAGGGGATGGAGCATGAAGAGCTGGATCCCGATGCGCTGATCGCCCAGGCCAAGCAGGATGCCGCCAAGCCGGTTCAGGCTGCGGCCCCGGTCGCCAACGATCACGACGATCTGCTCGACTCTCTGGGTATTTGAGGCAAATGCCGGATAGCAACAAGGCCACCTTCGGGTGGCCTTGTTGTATCGGTGCGCACAACCGTTATTAGAAGTTGTAGAGCAGGCCGGTGTTGAACATCACGGATTCAGAATCGTAGAAGTTGATGTCGGAATCGGACTTGGCATAGCCAGCGGTAAAGGTTGCGGAGAGCGGCGCGATACCGAACAGGCGGTGCCAGAAGAAGGTACCGGTCAGGGCAAACTCGTCGGAGTCGGCGTTTTGGCCAAAGATGGGGTTGGCCTCATCATATTTGGTCTGACCCAGATAGGCGTTGCTGACGAAAGACCACTGGGAAGCGCCGCGCATGCCGTAGGTCAACTGCAGGCCGTTGCTCTTGTAGCTTTGGGCGCTGCCATCCAGATCCGCTTGGCGGTAGATAAAGGCTGGCTCCAGCATCTGACCGGGGGCCAGTTGCCATTTGTAGGAGAGGTCGAGGGCGTGGATCTTGCCGTTGCGATCCAGTTTGGCGGCAGTATCGGCGCCGTACTGACTGCCGCTGCGCTCCTCATCCACCTCGATGTTGCGGGTGGTCAGGCTGCCATTGAAGTTGCTACCCCAGATGCTGTCCCAGGCGAAGCGCACCCCTTTTGACTTGATATCGGTCGACTGGCGATCAACGCCTACGGCGAAGGGATCGCTCCACTGCTCGGTCGGCATCGCATTAAAGACCACGGAGCCAGCTACGATGCCCTTGTCGCTCATCTCCTGACGGATACCGAGCTGCTGGGTGAAGTCGAAACGAATGGCATCCTGGATCAGGTTACCGAGGAAGACCTGGGTGCGGGTATCGGCAAAGGTGTAGCGGATATCGGCGTTGAGCAGCGGGGCAACGGCGGAGCTGCTCTCGGCACTGCCCAGTCCGCTCAGGCGGCGGTTTTCATCATCACCACTATAAAAATTCGATTCGTAATTGATGACACTGACCCCGCCAAGCAGGAAACCGGACCAGCCAGACTCCTTGGGAATTTCGCCCAAATCAGCATAAGCACTATTTGCGACCAGCAGGCCCAGGCCCAGCAAGGTGGTATTGCGCATCGGATAACTCCTAAATTAAATGGTGGTGAATTTTTTCGGCCGGTGAGTATAAAGAAAAAACCTTAATGGCAACTGACTCAATATTGCCAATTATCCTAACCCACTCATTTCATTCGGCGAATCGTTAATTAATTGTGCGAGATTAAGAAGAGTTCACTCGGTTGTGCTGGTATTCTGTACCGCGAATATCGGGGGAAAACAATAAGATGAAACAGATTAAATCCTGGGCGCAATATTATGTCGATCTGATGACCAAGCTGGGACTGGTGCGCTTTAGCATGTTCCTGGCGGCGGGCATTATCGTGCTGGCGGTCGCCATCCAGATGGGGGTGACCCTGTTCCTGCGCGGCAACATTGATGTGATCGACTTCGTTCGCTCGGTGTTTTTTGGCCTGCTGGTGACCCCCTGGGCGGTCTATTTTCTCTCCATCGTGGTGGATCAGCTGGAGGATTCCCGTCAGCGACTGAGCCGGATGGTGCGCAAGCTGCAAGATATGCGCGAGCGGGATCTGGAGCTCAATACCCAGCTGCAGGAGAACATCAGCCGCCTCAACGCCCAGATTGCCGAGACCAACCGGGCCGAGAGCTTGCGCCTTCAGGCCATTGAGGATCTCGAGAACGAGGTGTTCCAGCGAGAGAAAGCCCAGCTTCATCTGGGGGAGCGTACCGCCCTGCTGCGCTCCTTTATCGACTGCTCCCCCGATCTGGTCTACTACCGCAACGAGGATGAGCAGTTCTCCGGTTGCAACCGCGCCATGGAGGAGCTGACCGGCAAGGTGGAGGCCGAGCTGATCGGTCTGACCCCGTTCGATGTCTACAAGCAGGAGATCGCCAACAAGGTGGTGGAGACCGACAAGCAGGTCTTTGCCAGCAACGAGCCGCTCACCTACGAGCAGTGGCTGGAGTATCCCGATGGCCGCAAGGCTTACTTCGAGCTGCGCAAGGTGCCCTTCTTCGACCGCTTCGGCAAGCGACTCGGCCTACTCGGTTTTGGCCGCGACATCACCGAGCGCAAGCAGTATCAGGACAAACTGGAGAAGGCGAGTCGCGACAAGACCACCTTCATCTCCACCATCAGCCACGAGTTGCGCACCCCGCTCAACGGCATCGTGGGCTTAAGCCGGATGCTGATGGATACCCCCCTCGATCCCAAACAGCATCAGCAGCTCAAGACCATTCACCTGAGTGCGGTGACCCTTGGCAATATCTTCAACGACATCATCGACTTGGATAAACTCGATCGCCGTCGCCTCGAAATTGCACCGACCCGTATCGACCTGCCTGCCTTCCTCGACGAGCTGGAGACCCTGTCGCGCATTCAGGCGGAGCAGAAGGGGCTCTATCTCCATTTCGATCGCGATGGCGACATGCCGCAATTTGTGATGGCTGACGGTACCCGCCTGCGTCAGGTGCTGTGGAATCTGGTGGGCAACGCGGTCAAGTTTACCGATGAGGGGGGCGTCACCGTGCGTTGCCTATCCCATCCCGCCGACGAGCCGGGCAAGCTGGCCCTGCACTTCGAGGTGGAGGATACCGGTATCGGTATCCCGCGCGCCCAGCAGGAGAAGATCTTCGCCATGTACTATCAGGTGCAGGGCAAGAAGCACGCCACCGGCACCGGCATTGGCCTCGCGGTCTCCCGTCAGCTGGTGCAGGCGATGGGGGGGCAACTCTATGTGGACAGCGATCCGGGCGAAGGCTCCTGCTTTACCGCCGAATTGGAAGTGGCTTGCGCCGAGCCCGTGTTGCCAGAGCAGGAGGAGGAGATGCCTTCCCTCGATATCCTGCTGGTGGAGGATGTGGAGCTTAACGTGACGGTGGCCTGCGCCCTGCTGGGCAAGCTGGGTCATCAGGTGCAGGTGGCACGGGACGGCACCCAGGCGTTGGCGATGGCCAACCCGGATGATTTCGACCTCATTTTGCTCGATATCCAGCTGCCGGACATGACCGGCTTCGATGTGGCGAAAACCCTGCTGGAGCGTTATGGCGACAGCCTGCCACCCATGGTGGCACTCACCGCCAACTCCACCGGTGATCGCCAGTACTACCGGGATCACGGCATGCTGGATGTGATTAACAAACCGCTTGGCTCCAAAGCCGTGCGGGAGGTGATTGGTCACCTGTTTGCCGATCTGGCCGAGGATGAAGCGGACGAGCAGGCGGATGCAGGCAATCAGGATGCCCTGCTGGATATCCCCTTCCTCACCGATTACGCCGATACCGTGGGTAAACCGGTGCTGCTCTCCAGCGTCGATCTGTTCGAGAAGATGATGCCGGACTACATGGCAGTGCTCGACTCCAACATGATTGCCAAGGATCAAGCGGGGGTGGTGGAAGAGGCACACAAGATAAAAGGGGCGGCAGGCTCCATTGGCCTGCGTCGTTTGCAGCAGACGGCTCAGCTGATCCAGAGCCCGGATCATCCCGCCTGGTGGGAGAACGTGGAAGACTGGATTGAGACGCTGCGCCGGGAATATCCGGGCGATATCGCCCGTCTGCGGCGCTGGTTGCTGTCTTGAGGCTGGAGGTTGTCTTGAGTCTGATGGAAGTTGCTGGCAAGGAGCTGCGAGATGTATAGCCGTTTGATTACCCCTGCGCGCATCCACCCCTGGGGAGACGAGGATCTGCTGGAGGCGACCGAGCAGGATCGCGCCCGTATCGTGCAGGCGGCGCCGGTGCGCCGGTTGCAGCAGAAGACCCAGGTCTTTCCGCTCGATGTGAAGGCCTCGGTGCGCAGTCGCCTCACCCACTCGCTGGAGGTGCAGGAGACCGGTCGCCAGATCAGCCGCCGCATTCTGGCCGCCTTGCCTGCCGGGATGGTCTGTGAAGGGGCTTTTATCAATCTGGTGGAGATGTCCTGCCTGCTTCATGACGTGGGCAACCCGCCGTTTGGCCACTTTGGCGAGCAGGTGATGAGCCAGTGGCTCGGCGAGATGCTGGATCCCCTCTATCAGCAGGCGCTGGCGCGGCCCCCCTCGACCCAGTGGGCTGAGCTGCGTCAGGATCTGCAACTGTTTGATGGCAACGCCCAGAGCCTGCGGCTGGTGCACAGTCTGCACGAGCTCAATCTGACGCTCGGGCAACTGGCGGCGCTCTGCAAATACCCGCAGCAGCCGCAACCCGGGGTGAGCTATGGCCAACATCATGGCTGGAGCAGCAAGCGGGGTATCTTCTTTAGCGAGCAGCCGCTCTACCGTGCCCTTGGCCAGAGTCTGGGATTGGCCCGCGGCTGTCGCCATCCGCTGGTCTACATCATGGAGGCGGCCGATGATATCTCCTACTGCATCGCCGATCTGGAAGATGCGGTAGACCGGCGGATCCTGACACTGTCAGAGCTGCTGGTGGCGTTGCGGGCCGCTGACCAGAGTGACTACATGGGCACCTTGCTGGATGAGG
Organism: Aeromonas sp. R4-2; assembly: GCF_040908295.1. Classification (NCBI taxonomy): domain Bacteria; kingdom Pseudomonadati; phylum Pseudomonadota; class Gammaproteobacteria; order Aeromonadales; family Aeromonadaceae; genus Aeromonas; species Aeromonas sp. R4-2. The sequence goes on from NZ_JBFODL010000014.1 coordinate 46,045, forward strand.
CGCTTGCCAGTGGTCGGGGCTTTTTCCCCCATTTTCGCCAGCAACTTACCCGGGATCTGGTTGCGCTGGCGGCGCAGAGCTATGTCAGCGAACATCAGGCCATTTTGCAGGGCTCCTATCCGCAAGCACTGCTGCATGGTCAGGCGCCGGCGGCGCGGGTGCTCGATATCCTCAAACGGGTGGCCCGCGAGCTGGTCTTTATGCGACCCGAAGTCGAGGCTCTCGAACTGGAAGGGTATGCGGCACTGCGCGGGGTGCTGACCAGTTATGCCTGTCTGTTGGCGCTGCCAGCGCCACAGTTTGCCCGTCTGCTGGCTGGGGAGGGGAGTCAGGCGCTGTTCTTTGCGCGCCGCCTCTATCACCGTCTCTCGGCCCGCCATCTCAAGGCCTATCGATTGGCGAGCGCCACCCCGGATCCACGATTTGCCTGCCAGAACGAGCAGGAGTGGTATTACCGGGTGCGGTTGCTGCTCGATTATGTCAGCGGCATGACGGATACCTACGTGCTGGAGGAGTACCGGCTACTCTCGGGGATCTGATGCCCCAAGCTCCCCCTTCGGACAGCATAAAATACCGTAAAAACGTTTAAAAAGGAGTCGCAAGAGGCTTGTTTTAAATTCGGATATTTTTTAGACTTCTGCAACCTGTTCAACTTTTATCCGGTAAGGAGACGAATATGCAACATCTGATGCTCAATATTGCATTCTCTCGCGGCACTGCGTGCGGCGTGAAATCTCGTGCTCTTTTACCGCGTGGCGTAAACAGGTAACCCCTGTCTTTTTATCACCCGCGGTTCGTCCCGCAGGGTGATATCCACTTTCTCCGGGAGAACCGCATGTTCAACTGGAGAATGTCATGTCTATCGAACTGGTTTTACTGCGCAGTGTTGAATCCATGGTCCAGAGAAGGATTGCCCGGGTCGAGCGTCGTCTCGTGCAGGTCAATCTGTCGCCCGCCCTGCTCAGGGATATCGGGCTGGAAGGATATCAGGGTCAAATCGCCCTCGTTCGCGAGCGGGAGTATCAAACCGGCTTCCGCCTCGGGAATCGAATAACCTGATCGCGAAGGGGAGAATAAGATCCCCCTCGCTAGTGAAATGGCAGGCTGCATGCCTGCCATTTTTCCATCTTGCGGTTGATTCCAGGTTCACATGTTGGTGACTCAGTATTATCCTCTCCGCCCTCTTTGTAACAGCTGCGATTGTTTTCTCGCCTTGCGTCGTCAGGATCTGCAAGATTAGAGGTGGCAGCCCTATCTGTTTTACTCATCAGGACAAGACCTTATGCCACTCCTTCGTCAGCTTTTTCTTCCCATTTTGCTGTTGTTTTCAGGCATGTTGGCTGTTGCGGCTCCCCTGCCGCAAGATGAGAGTACAAGTAACGAAATCTCCGCACAAAAGGAGCTGCTGGTCGGGGTACCCCGTGGTGGTTATCCCCCTTTCATCTATCAACTCCCCAACCAGCGTTATGCCGGTCCGCTCAAGGAGTTGGCCTCGCGCATTGCAGCCGAAATGGGTGTGTCCCTGCGCTATATCTCCTACAACTCCTACGTAGATGCCCAGATTGCTCTCCAAGGCGGCCAGATCGATGCATTAATCGGAGTCGAACGTAATGCTCTTGAGCTGAAGGGGATAAACCATATCGGCAGTATCGGTTCATATGCTCGCTCCATTTTAATGCATACCCCGGATCAGCAATTGACCTTGGAGCAGGCGCGCAAGTTACGCTGGGTCTGTATTCGCGGGTTTGGCAGTTGTAATGAATTGGCTCGTTTGGGGATCTCTGATGTAACTGAGCTGGAGAGCCGCACTGAGGCGACCTATATGGTCAAGCTGGGCGCTGTCGATGCATATCTTGATTTGGAACCAATTGTTTCCCTCAAGATGGAGAGAATGCCTGCATCAATGGGGGTTGTCGCTCCTGGGTGGCTTTCTGGCAGCACGCTGACGATGGCGACCAGCTCCCGCCAGCCAGAGCTGAGCGAGAAGCTTTGGCAGGCATATCAACGGATACCCGTTGCAGACTCACGATTACGGTTGCATCAGAAAAATGAACGCGCCAACGCTGGTCTGTTGCTGGAACCTGATGAGGCCAGTTGGCTGAAGCAGAGAAACAAGGTCATCAAGTTCGCCGTTGCCCCCGGATTTGCCGGCATCAGTGAAATCGATGACGAAGGTGAATTGCATGGCTATACGGCAGACCTGATGAAGTTACTGAGTCTGCGCTCCGGGATCCGCTTTGAGCTGGTGTCGACAAATACCTGGCAAGAGTCACTTAAACTGCTGAAAGAGCATAAAGTGGACCTTATTCCCTTGATGACACCGCTCAAGGATCGTCAGTCCTTTGCCTCTTTTACCTCCTCCTATCTGAAGTTCGACAGCTATGTTGTAGCCAGACACGGTGCTCGCCCGCTGAAGTCGCTGGTCGAGTTGAAAGGGCGTCTGATTGGTGGTGTGACGGGCTCTTACGAAGCCTCTCTCATTCACGCGCTGGGCGCCAATATTATCGAAGTGGGCAAAGATGCCGATTTACTGACCTTGCTCGACACTGGGCGAACCGAATATGTGCTGTTGACCATGACCAATCTGGGACAGCAGGCGATGAAGGGGTTCAACGAGAAGTATCAGGTGGTGCTGAGCTCTCCCGAATTTTCCGTACCTATCAGTATGGCTGTCGACAATGCTCAGCCCGAGTTGCTCCGAATCATGGACAAGTTGCTGCTGACCATCACGGATGAGGAGTGGCAACTGCTGGAACGACGCTGGCTCAATGTATCGGTCAATATCGAGTCTGATTACACCCTGATTTACAAATGGTTGGCCATAGGGGGGGGCGCCTTGCTCGTCAGCGGTTTGCTGGTGATGTTCTGGGCTCGCAGTTTGCGTCGCCAGATTGCGCAGCGCAAAATCGCAGAGGACAAGCTGAACGAACAGTTGCTGTTTGTGCAGACCTTGCTCAACTCACTGCCAACCATGGTGGCGCTACGTGATAGCGAGCAGCGGATCACCTTGTGCAATCAGGCCTATCGCGATGCTTTCCTCGGTGCTGGCAGTAGCAGTGAGGAGCTGCAAAACATGCCAGAGACACTCAGAAACAGTGTGTTGGAAGAAGAGCGTTTGGTGTGGCAGACCGGACAGGATCTGGAGGGGGCAGGCAGTAACCTGCGAGCTGATGGTACGCCCTGCCATGTTATCTATGCCAAACGCCCTTATCGCGATCCCGATGGCAATATGCTGGGGGTGTTGACAGTACTGACCGATGTCAGCCGGATCAAGGAGGCGGAGGAGCGCGCCCGTCAGGCTGAAAATCGCCTTACCCAGATTACCGACAGCATGCCTGGGGTGGTCTATCAGTATTTGTGGCAAGGACCCGGCAAGGGGCGGTTTTTGTATGCCTCTCAGGGGGCCCGCGAGATCCTCGGGGCTTCCCGGCAGGATCTGTTCAATGCCGAATCGGGTGGTGAGGTGTTCGGCTTTACCGAAGAGGCGCTGCAGGATTTTGTCAGCAAGGTGGCCAATCATGCCGAGACTCTGGCGCCCCTCGATCTGGAGGTCAAGGTGGAGCGACCTGATGGAGATCGCTATCTGCAAGTACGTGGCAACTTTGTCAGACAGGAGCAGCAGGCATTGATCCTTAACGGGGTGATTCAGGACATCACTGCCCTCAAGCAACAGGAATATGAGCTGCGCGAAGCTCGCGCCTATGCCGAGCAGGCGATGCAGGCTCGCAGCCGCTTTTTGGCAACCATGAGCCATGAACTACGAACACCCATCTCAGGCATGCATGGCATGCTCGAATTGCTGCAAATGAGCGAGCTCAACGACGACCAGCGTTTTATGGTGCGCAATGTGGTCACCTCGACCAATAACCTGCTCTATCTGGTCAATGACATCCTCGATTTCTCCAAGATAGAAGCGGGTCAGTTGCAGTTGAATTACCAGAGCAGCCGGTTGCAAACGGTGATCTGCGATGCCATTCGTGGCCATGCGGCACTTGCTCATAACAAGGGGCTCAACGTGGTGCTGGAGTGGGAGCATCATGTGCCGGATTGGGCCGACATCGACGGGGTACGTATCGGTCAGGTCATCTCCAACCTGCTCAATAATGCGGTGAAGTTTACCGAACAAGGGGGGATTACGATTCGGGTCAGCTACCTGAGCGAGCAACTGACCATCAGTGTCAGTGACACCGGTATCGGGATCGCCGAAGAGAAGCAGGCGCTGCTGTTCACGCCTTTTGAGCAGGTGGAGTCAGATATCAACCGTCGTTTTGGTGGCACCGGACTGGGGTTGGCAATCTGTGAGCAGCTGGTATGCAAAATGGGGGGGGCACTGACACTGACCAGCAAGGCAGGAGAGGGCTCCTGCTTCCGCTTCACCGTGCCGCTTACCAATCCGCAGTGGGATCCCCCTGCTCTGGCTGGCACAGAATGGTGGTTTTTCAGCGATGACACTAACCTCGAAGCGGCCATGGTGCGGCAGGGGGCCAAGCTCAGGTACTTGGGGGCCAGTGAGCTCAGTCGCTCACTGGAAGGGTTGCTGTTGGCCGATCAACGGTGGCTTGAGCAAGCGCTGGGAGGGGAATGGCAAAGCTGGCTGCAACACTCTGCGCTGAAGGGGATCATAGCGTCACCCGATGAGGCGTTACGGGGGCGGATTGGTGAACAGAAATGGTGGCGCCTGGGTCTATCTCCTCTCTATCCGGATCTTCTGCTGGAGAGCTGCCACGAATTGCTACAGGAGCGGGTCACACCAATCCTCCCTGCGCTTGCAGAGAAGCTGGGTGGCAAAGTATTGGTGGCCGATGATCATCCGGTCAATCGTGCCTTGTTGGCACGGCAGTTAGCCATTCTTGGTATCGAGGCTCAGGTCGTGGAAGATGGCGAGAAGGCTCTGCGGGCCTGGCAGGGACAGCAATTCTCTCTGCTTTTGACTGATTGCCATATGCCGGTGATGGATGGTTATGCCCTGACCAAGGCGTTGCGGGCTGCGGGAGTGACGGCCCCCATCATTGGGGTAACGGCAGATACGTCGGAAGAGGCGAGTGCTCGTATGGTAGAGGCTGGCATGAGTGACATGTTACTGAAGCCCTACCCGCTGGATATCTTGCGCCAGATGCTGGCCCATTGGCTGGCAGAGAGGACGCCAACCAGAAACGCGGTTGCGCCCGTTGTTGGGGTTACAGGCATTCAGGCTGAGCGCTGGTTGGCGCTCTTTGGTGACGAGCTGACCGCGCGAGCCATGGCGGTGGAGTATCTCGATTCCAACCGGCAGGATGGCGAGGCCATGATGGCAGCACTGATTTGTCATGATGCCAGCGCCTTGGTAGAGACCGCCCACCGGATCAAGGGGGCAGCCCGAATGGTCGGGTTGGAGGAGCTTGCCAGTCAGGCCGCCATGCTGGAATCGGCAGCGCGATTGAAGCGGCTCGACGAGCTCGACGATCTGGTCAGCACAGTGCAGAGGTTGATGACGGCGATTGCCCACGACATTGGATTATGGCTCGATGAAAAAAGCACAACATGAGTTGGTCATCATGGTCGTGGAAGACCATGGATTTCAGCGCAAGGCGCTGCTGCACCAGATCCGCAGCCTGGGTTACCAGAATCTGCTGGAAGCGGTTGATGGTATCGAGGCGTTGGCGCTTAGCCAGCAACACAACGTCGATATCCTGTTTTGCGATCTGCGAATGCCCGGAATGGATGGCATGGCGCTGTTGCGCCGCCTGTCGCTGGGTGGTTTTCAGGGCGGCATTATCCTCTCCAGCGCGCTTGAGGGGGATGTGGTCGAAGCCGTATTGCGTATGAGTACCGCTTATGGCCTGCAGGTGCTCGGTCGCATAGAGAAACCCTCAACGCCGCAGCAGCTCCAGCGGCTTATCCAGGCTTGGTCACCCCGGCAGGAACCCCTCAGGGAGGAAGAGGGGCACAGAATAGGACTCGATGAGTTGCGTCGTGCGATCGAACAAGATCAACTGCTGCCCTGGTATCAGCCCAAGGTGAGTTTTGCATCCGGCGAGTGGGTCGGGATGGAGGCGTTGGCCCGCTGGCAACACCCCGAGTTTGGCCTGATCCCTCCCGGGCGTTTTATTTCACTGGCGGAGAGCAACGGGCTTATCGATCCGTTGACCGAGGTGATCATCAGCAAATCTCTGAGTGATGGTCATTTATGGGAGGAAACCGGCTTGTCACTCAATCTGTCGATGAACCTCTCCACCACCTCGCTCATTGAAGGGGATCTTTGCAACTTATTGATTGATCAGTGCAAGCGCTGGAGTATCAATCCGGAGCTTATCACTCTGGAGGTGACCGAGAGCGCATTCGTGCAGGATCTGGGCAAGTCTCTGGAGGTGCTGACCCGGCTGAGGATGCATGGTTTTGGCCTCTCCATCGATGATTTTGGTACCGGCTACTCCTCGATGCAGCAGCTGGCACTGTTGCCGTTCACCGAACTCAAGCTGGATCGCTCCTTTGTCGATCGCTGCCATGCCGATCCGTCACGTTTGGCTATCATCGAGTCCAGTATCGAGTTGGCCCGCAAGCTGGGGCTGAAGTCGGTGGCGGAAGGGGTAGAGGATGAGGCAACCTGGCGAGTGCTGGCTCAGCTCGGTTGTGACCTTTGTCAGGGATTTTTCTCTGCCCGCCCGATGCCGCGCAGTGAATTGGCTAATTGGCACCGGACTTGGCAAGATAGATTGCCTACACTGATATCTATCTGATTCTGTTGGCTGGATCCCTCTGTTTGAACAAGGATGTTCATGAAAATCTCAAGCAAGTTGCTGCTCAGCTTCGGTTTTATCAACCTGCTGATCCTGCTCTCCTCCGCGCTGGTCTATTACCGGCTGACCCAGATCAATCAGGCCCAACACACCCTGCTGGAGCAGGCGCTGCCCGCTCTGCAGCGGGATGAGGCGAGCCAGAAAGCGCTGGTTGCCACCGTTTCTGCCCTGCGCGGCTATCTGATCCTCGGCAAGGATCCGGCTCAGGCTTCCCGCCTCAAGCAGGAGTGGGAGTCGGCCTGGCAGGCTATTGCCCATCAGGCCTTCAGCCCGGCGCTCGCCAAGTCTCTCGAGACTTTCAAAAGCCATCAGGAGAAGGTGTGGACCATCGCCCAGAGCGAAGAGAATCTGCCCGCTCACACCCTGATGCTGCAGGAGGCGGGGCCGCTGGCGGAGGCGGCGCTCGATCAGTTGCAATCCTTTGCCAATGAAGAAGTTGGCACTCCGCAGGATCAACTCTCCGGCGATCGCCGCATGTTGCTCAAACAGGTGGGGGATGCCTACAACAGCCTCGCCAATTCCCTCTCCGCACTGCGGGATTTTCTCATCTCAGGCGATCCCGAATACCGCAGCAAGTATCAGGATTACTATCAGTTTCACCAGCAGCGGGTGGCTGAGGTGAAACAGCAAGCCGCGCTCTTTACCGACACCCAGCAGAGCCTCTGGCAGCTGTTTGAAGAGATGGCGACCCCCTTCTCCGAGCTGGTGGGACAGGTGATCGAGAAGCGCCAGGCGCCGGATTGGGATCAGGCAAACTACCTGATGGCCACCGACATCGAGCCGATGCAGTCCAGCCTCCGCGAGCAGCTGGTCCAGCAGGTGGGGAAAACCCGTGCCGAGGTGGATCAGATTTCGGCGCAGATGACCGGAGCCGGGAGGGCCATCAACCAGACTCTGCTGTTGGCTACCGGCAGCGCCATCGTGCTTGGCATGGTGGTCGCCTGGTTCTTTAGTCGCCGTCTGACCCGTGACATAGTCTGTCTGGTGAACCGGGCGGGGCAGGTTGCGGATGGTCGGCTGGCGGCCGAGCCCTTGCCAATCACAGGGCAGGATGAGTTGGGAGAATTGACCGGCTCCATCAACCGGATGTCTGCCCAGTTACATCATCTGGTCGGGGAGTTGCAGGGCGCAGTGGGGCAGGTCGAGGTGGCCTGTCTCGATGTGGGCAGCACCACCAGAGCCATAGTGGCGGATCTGACGGAGCAGGATCAGCGGGTCGATGCGGTGGCGGCGGCTATCGATCAGATGTCAGTGAGTGCTCGTGATGTGGCTGGCAACATTGCCGGTGTGGCGGATGGAGCCCATCAGGTGCGGCAGCAGACCCGTCAGGGAGAGGCCGCGCTGGCACGAATGAGCGATACCATGCAGCAGATTGCCGCCATGATTGGACAGGCCAACGATGCCATGGGGCTGTTGGAGCATCAGAGTGAACAGGTGGGGCAGATCACCGAGGTGATCGCCACTATAGCCGAGCAGACCAATCTGCTGGCACTCAATGCGGCGATAGAAGCTGCGCGGGCAGGCGAGCAGGGGCGCGGTTTTGCGGTGGTGGCCGACGAGGTGCGCCAGCTGGCGACCCGCACCCATCAATCCACTGCCGAGATCAGCCAGACTATTGCGGCCATCTCCCAGCAGACTCGCCAGACGGTGAGTACCGTCAGCAGCGGTACCCGGTTGGTAGAGCAAGGGCGGGATGCAGTCGGATTGGTGACAGATACCCTGAGTGCCATGAACCAGCTGGTTCAGTCGCTGTCGGGCCAGCTGGAGGCCATTTCGGTGGCAACCGAGCAGCAGTCGCGGGTGGCCGCCGAGGTATCCGGGACGGTCGACGACATTGCCGCGCTCAGTCGGCAATCCTGTCAGCGTAGTCAGCAGGGGGAGGAGATCGTAGCCAGACTGGCTGGCGATACCGGCAAGCTGAAGGCGGTCATCGCCCGCTTTGATCTTGATGCGTGAGATGGCGGGAGCATCCCGCCATTGCTATTGCCATTCACCGGGCCGTCTGGCCCGTGGGTTTAGTCCAGACGTCTGAAGGTGTGGTTGTCGAAGCTGCTGGTGGTCTCCCGGTTGAGCAGGCTGACCAGCAAAATCGCCCGTTTCTCTCCATCCGGCTCCATATAGATGGCTTCGAAGCCGGCAAGTGGCCCCTCTTCAATCAGCACCTTGTCGCCCGAGCAGGGCAGGCTGGCGTAGCTGGCTCTCGCCTCGTCGCTGTCATCGCGGCTCATCAGCTGATAGACCAGTTTGCTGTTGATGGGGGTCCATTCACTGCCAAAGTGGATGATCCGGCTGATGCCGCGGGTCGATTTCAGGGTGACCGGTGTCACCTCTTCCAAATCAACGAAGATAAACAGATAGTTGGGGAACATGGGTTCCCGTACCGGAACTCGCTTGCCCCGGCGCAGCTTCTCGATCTCCACCATGGGGTAATAGGATTCGATACCCTGGGCATCGAGGTGGGCGCGGGCGCGGGCCTCTTCTTTTGGCTTGCAGTAGGCCAGATACCATTTTTTCATGTTATGAGTATGTTCGTGTTGCCGTGCTCGCGGATATGATAGCGGCGCCAATAAAAAAGGCCACGCATTGCGTGGCCTTTTTTGCCGAGTGAGCAATTACCAACCTTTTACCAGGCCGCCTTTGAACAGCTCGAGACCTTTCTTGTAGACATCATCGGTCTGGAAAGCTTGTACGAACTGTTTGACCTTCTCGTCATCCTTGTTGTTGTCACGGGCGACGATCAGGTTGACGTACGGGGACTCTTTGTCCTCAACAAACAGGCCGTTCTCGGTCGGGGTCAGACCAATCTGACCGGCGAAGGTGTTGTTGATGATGGCCAAGTCCACGTCTTCCAGCGAGCGCGGCAGTTGGGCTGCTTCCAGTTCCACAATCTTGAAGTTACGCGGGTTGCTGGCGATATCCAGTACGGTCGCTTCCAGACCGGCGCCATCCTTCAGGGTGATCAGACCCTGTTTGGCCAGCAGGATCAGCGAGCGACCCAGGTTGGTCGGATCGTTCGGTACCGCGATCTGGGCGCCATCTTGCAGCTCGCTCAGCGCCTTGATCTTTTTGGAGTAACCGGCGATTGGGTAGACGAAGGTGTTGCCAACCGGCACCAGCTTGAAGCCGCGATCACGCACCTGTGCATCCAGATAGGGTTTGTGCTGGAAGGCGTTGACGTCGATGCTGCCATCGTTCAGCGCCACGTTCGGGGTGACGTAGTCGGAGAAGTTGACCACCTCGACTGTCAGACCGTATTTCTCTTTGGCGACCTTGGCAGCCACTTCAACCAGTTCGGTCTCGGGGCCGGCAATAGCGCCCACTTTCAGAACCTTGCTCTCTTCTTTTTGACCGCAACCGGCCAGAACCAGACCAGCCAGCAGGGCAGCCGCAACGGATTTGATGCCAAATTTCATAAAACCTCCTGTCAGAAATCGACGATTAACGATGATCACATTTGTTGACCAGGCGCTCACCCGCGCTCTGGATAAGTTGAACCAGTACTACCAGGATAACCACGGTCACCAGCATGACGGTTGGGTCAAAACGCTGATAACCATAACGAATACCCACATCCCCCAGACCGCCGCCACCGATGGCCCCGGCCATGGCCGAGTAGTTCACCAGAGTGACGAGGGTAATGGTGACGCTGTTGAGGATGCCGGGCAGGGCCTCAGGCAGCAGCACCTTGGTGATAATTTGCAACGGCTTGGCGCCCATCGCCTTGGCCGCTTCCAGCAGGCCGTCCGGCACCTCCATCAGGGCCCCTTCCACCAGACGGGCGATGAAGGGGATGCAGCCGACAGTCAGCGGCACGATGGCGGCGATGGTGCCGATACTGGTGCCGACAATCAGCCGGGTCAGCGGAATGATGGCGACCAGCAGGATGATAAAGGGCACCGAGCGACCCACGTTGACCACCATGCCCAGGGTGCGGTTGAGCAAGGGGTTGGCCAGGATCTGGCCCGCCTTGGTCACGTGCAGTGCCACGCCGAGCGGCAGACCCAGCAGGCAGCCGAACAGAGCGGAGGCAAACACCATGATCAGGGTGTCGCCCAGGGCCGTGATGAGCAGATTAATCATGGCTTCGGACATAACCCATTACCTCCAGCTGAATGTGGTTGTCGATGAGAAACTGCTGGGTTGCCTCGCACTGGGCTTCATCCCCGAACAGCTCGGCCAGCAGGAAACCGAATTTGACGCCACCAGCGTATTCGATGTCTGCGCTCAGTATGCTGATGTCGATGTTGAAACGGCGGCTCGCCTCGGAGATCAGCGGCGTATCGACCGTGCTGCCGGTAAAGCCGAGCTTCACCAGCGGGTAGCTACCCGGCACCCGCTCGCTGCTCATCCGATCCTGATACTCCTGCGGTACCTCCAGATGGATGGTGGAGTGGATGAAGTCACGGGCCAGCTGGGTTTTGGCATTACTGAAGAACCAGGCCACTTCGCCCTGCTCGATCAGACGGCCGTCGCTGATGATGGCCACTTCGTCACAGATCCCCTTCACCACGTCCATCTCGTGGGTGATGAGCAGGATGGTGAGCCCCAGCTTGACGTTGATCTCCTTGAGCAGGGTCAGGATCGAGCGGGTGGTCTGCGGGTCGAGAGCAGAGGTGGCCTCGTCACAGAGCAGTACCTTGGGGGCCGGTGCCAGTGCGCGGGCAATCGCGACGCGCTGTTTCTGACCGCCGGAAAGCTCGGACGGATAGGCCTGGGCACGGGCTTCCAGCCCGACCAGCGCCAGCAGCTCGGCAACCCGTTGCTGGATCTTCTCTTTGCTCCAGCCTGCCAGCTCCAGCGGAAAGGCTATGTTGGCAAACACGGTGCGGGAGGCAAGCAGGTTGAAGTGCTGGAAAATCATCCCGATCTGGCGGCGAGCCTGGGTCAGATCCCGCTCGCTCAGGGCGACCAGATCCTGGCCATCAACGATGACTTGGCCCTCTGTCGGGCGCTCCAGCAGGTTGACACAACGAATGAGGGTACTCTTGCCGGCACCGGAGGCACCGATCACCCCGAAAATTTTGCCTTGGGGTACATGCAGACTCACATCACGCAGGGCGTGTACGGCGTCACTGCCTGTACCGTAGACTTTGTTGAGACCGATCAACTTAATCATGGATTCTTCCGTGCTAACAGCCTTAAAGCACAGGGCGCTACAGGCGGGGAAATTGGGCAGAGGTTCCACTGGGTTACTCTGTCATCATGGAGGATGATGCTAAGATGTCTGGATGGCCATGTCAACGCATGTTTTTACGTCTAGACGTCTAAAAAAGTGATAAGGATTTCTGTCAGGCGGATAACGATCAGAATGGTATTGTTGCTCTTCCAGATCCTGTTTCGTCCCTGCGGCAGATAACCGAATTAAAGATGGTTTATACACGGTAAATGCTGGTTTTATTAGTGTGTCAGCCCGTATCTGTCCACATTGGCTATCGAGCCTGATGCTCCTCCATCGTTGCACAAATTGCTGCACAAATCGTTCCCTATTCGTGACCGGATCACCTGATCGCCACTTTGTCGGCGTCAACCTTGATGCAGCGCAAGAGGGGCTCGGATAGGGATTGGGTCAGTTGCGCCGGTTTTTTATACTGATGATGTCGACAAGCATGGAGGGCAGTGCGATGAGATTCCAACAGATCAAAGAGTTGCTGCACTATCTTGAGCAGGTTCACCACCAGCTCGGACTCTGTTACGGGCGTTTGACAAGTCAGGTGGACAGCGAACGCAGCCGGATGTTGCTGGTCTATCTGCAAGGGCGTGAGGATGCGGCCAGTGCCCATCTGCACGAATATGCTGCTCAGCTGGGAGAGGCGGTCAGGGAGACCTGGCTGAACCAGAGTTTCAGCGAGGATATGCTGCCTGCCATTACCCGCTTCGAGCTGCCGGCATCAGTCCAGACCCAGGATATCGTCACTCAGGTATGCCGTTGGGAAGAGCAGCTGGTGGGCGAGCTGAGCCATCTGGCCCAGGAGTGCCCGACACCGGCCACCACCGCTTTGCTCGAGAATCTGGCCGGGCTGGAGCAGACCCGCCTGACTCGACTGGTGCACGGAGTGCACCGACTCGACGACATGTAACGGGTGATAAGCACCAAACACGCAAGATGACAGCAAAACAAAAGGGCCCGGCAGCAGTGCCGGGCCCTTTCCATTGGTATCTGCTGACTTGCAGTGAGCGTCGGTTAGCCCTGCTGCTCGGCCGCGTAGAGGGCGGCCCCGATAATGCCTGCCTGATTGAGGCTGGCCGCCGGAATCAGCGGTGCCCGGGTCTCGATGCGATCGACAAACTTATCCAGCTTGGCTGCGCTGCCGCCCCCCAGAATGAAGAGGTCGGGGGAGAAGAGAAACTCAAGGCGCGCCAGATACTTGTTGAAGCGCTTGCCCCAGCGGTTCCAGGAGAGATCCTCCCGTTTGCGCGCCGCATCGGAGCAGTAGTGCTCGGCGACCATTCCTTCCAGCATCAGATGGCCCAGCTCGGTGTTGGGCAGCAGATGGCCGTTGACGAAGATGGCGGTGCCGATACCGGTACCGACCGTGATGAGGATGATGACCCCCTTGCGATCCTTGCCGGCGCCAAAGCGCATCTCGGCCAGACCGGCTGCATCGGCATCATTCAGCACATAGCAGGGCTTGCCGGTGACATCGGCAAACAGATGCTCGGCATCGGTTTCGATCCAGCTCTTGTCGATGTTGGCGGCACTCTTGGCAACCCCGTTGTGTATGGTGGCAGGAAAACCGCAGCCCACCGGTCCTTTCCAGTCGAAATGTTCGACCAGCGCCTTGAGGGTATGGGCGATGGCGGCCGGGGTGGCCGGTTGCGGTGTGGCAATGCGATGGCGCTCGCCAATCAATTCGCCGGTTTTGGTATCGACCAGACAGCCCTTGATCCCTGAGCCTCCAATATCCACTCCCAACATATGCATCTGTGTTGTCCTTGTTGTGTGCCGACCAGTTTGCAGTGACCACGCTGTTATGGGCACTGCAGGTCGGCAGAGCATGAAAAAAGTGCTGCAATCCGGCAAGGGACAGATCACTTATGCGTGATCCGACAGACCTTTTTCGATGCAGCGGATCAGCAAACGGGTCTTCTTGTTCTCTTCATCCTGACGCCTGGCAAGGGTGGCCAGCGCCCATTCGATATGTTCGGCCACCATGGGATCGGCGGTGGTCAGCCCCAGTTGCAGGGCCGCGATCACCTCGGGGGTCGCTGGACCATTGCCAAGGGCGACTGCCAGATTGCGGCGCCAGCGCTGGTAACCGATGCGGCGGATCGGGCTCCCTTCGGTCTGCTTGAGAAAGTCGCTCTCGCTCCAGCACCACAGCGCCAGCAGGGGGGGGCGGTGCAGACTGTGGCGCGGGCTGAAGTCGGGTTCCGGGCTGGCATCGGCGTAGCGATTCCAGGGGCAGATAAGCTGGCAGTCGTCGCAGCCGTAGATGCGGTTGCCCATCAGGGGGCGAAACTCTTCCGGAATAGGGCCGTCATTCTCGATGGTGAGATAGGAGATGCAGCGGCGGCCATCTACTACATAGGGGGCGACAATGGCGCCGGTCGGGCAGATGTTGATGCAGGCGACACACTTGCCGCACTGCTCCTTCTCCACTGGCTGGTCGAGCGGCAGCGGCAGGTTGAGCAACAGCTCACCGAGAAAGAAGAAGGAGCCGGCCGATTCGTTGAGCAGCAGTGAGTGTTTGCCAACCCAGCCGAGGCCCGCCTTGGCTGCCAGCGGCCGCTCGAGGATGGGGGCGGAGTCAACGAAGGGGCGCCACTCACCCAAGGTATCTTCGGTGCCTTGAAACAGCTCGGCGCAGCGCGCTTCGATGCGATCACCCAGCTGTTTGAGCCGGTTGCGCAGCACCTTGTGGTAGTCGCGACCGAGAGCATAGCGGCTGATATAGCCGAGGGCCGGATCGCGCAGGGTGGCGGCAAAACCCGCCTCGAACGGCAGGTAGTTCATCCGCACCGACAACACTCGCACCGTGCCCGGCAGCAGCTCGTGGGGGCGCGCGCGCATCATGCCGTGGCGCGCCATGTAATCCATGCTGCCGTGATAGCCCGCATCCAGCCAGGCCTGCAATCTCGGCTCTTCGATACGCAGGTCGGTGTCGGTGATGCCCGCCTGGTCAAAACCTAGCTCCCGTGCCCAGAGCTTGATATCGTGGGCCAGCTGGTGGAAGTCAGGTGCGCTCATGCGGCTTGGCCTGGCCGAAGTTTGCTGGCGTGGGTCGATTGATAAGAGGCGGGAGCCGTCATGGTAGAGATCATCAGGGGCGCGTTGGGCACAAAAGAGGGGGGCAGTTTACCACAGGGGCTGTGGCAGACTGAACAGATCCGCGCACTGGAGCGCAACTGGGCCGCGCGTGAGGGGCAACCTCTCTATGCTCTGATGGAGCGAGCCGGTGCTGCGCTGCGCACCTATGCCACCCTGCATTGGCCCGACAGTCGCTGCTGGTGGATTTTCGTCGGCCCCGGTAATAACGGCGGTGATGGCTATGTGCTGGCCCGCCTTGCCCGCCAGATTGGCATCGAGGTGGTGGTGATTGCCGCCAGAGCACCCGACCAGCTGAAGGGGGATGCCAGACGGGCCGCCGATGAGTGGCTGGCGGCCGGTGGCCGGGTCTGGCTGGCCGAGCAGTTTGATAAGGACCAGCACTCCACCCCGGATCTGGTGGTTGATGCCCTGCTTGGCACCGGTGTCAACACGCCTCTCTCGCCACTAATGACAAAGATCGTCGCAACAATCAATGGCTTGGCTGTGCCTGTGCTGGCGGTGGATCTCCCCTCCGGCCTCAACGGCGATACCGGCCGTGCCATGGGGGCCGTGGTGAAGGCCACGCGCACCCTCACCTTTATCGGGATCAAGCAGGGGATGCTCACCGGCGACGGGGTGGATTGTGTCGGTCAGCTCGACTGTGATCCCCTTGGCGTCACGCCTGATGACACTATGCTGCCCGCCGCCAGGCGTATCGATTATCCACTGCTCAGCGCGCAGTTGACCCCGCGCCCGCGCGCTGCCCACAAGGGCTCTTATGGCGAGGTACTGCTGGTGGGGGGCAATCGCGGCATGCAGGGGGCCATCGTGCTGGCGGCTCGCGCCTGCCTGCGGGCGGGGGCCGGGCTGGTGCGGGTGTGTCAGCATCCGGATCATCCACCGGTCAGCCTCTACCAACCCGAGCTGATGAGCCTCACTACCGCTGGTGACGAGGGGTGGGCGCCGGTGCGGGTCATTGGCCCCGGCCTCGGCCAGGATGAGTGGGGAAGAGCACAAATCGCCCGTTATCTCACCGAACGGCTGCCACTGGTTTTGGACGCCGATGGATTGAATTGGCTGGCGCAATCTCCCCGCCATCAGGATAATTGGGTGCTCACGCCCCATCCCGGCGAAGCGGCGCGCCTGCTGGGATGCACCATTGCCGAGATTGAAACCGACCGGTTTGCCGCCGTGCAGGCGCTGCAGCGGCGTTATGGCGGTGTGGTGTTGTTAAAAGGGGCGGGAACACTTATTTATGACGGCGAGCGGGTCGCTCTCTGTTGTGAAGGCAATCCCGGCATGGCAAGTGGCGGGATGGGCGATCTGTTATCTGGTATAATCGCCGCCCTTTTGGCCCAGGGCTGGTCTGCCACCATGGCAAGCTGGCTGGGCGCCGTGATCCACGGCGAGGCTGCAGATCAGGCCGCCGCTGACGGCGAGCGGGGCATGCTGGCGTCAGATCTGCTGCCGCTGATCCGCAAACTGGTTAATCCCGACACCATTACAAGTTAAAAAGAAGAACATGGCAAAACAGTTGATGATGACACTGCCGGACGAGGCAGCAACCGTGGCACTGGGTGGCCGTCTGGCACAGGCTTGCCAGCAGGCGACCACAGTGTTTTTGCATGGCACGCTTGGCGCCGGTAAAACCACCCTGACCCGCGGCTGGGTGCAGGGCCTTGGCCATCAGGGCAAGGTAAAAAGCCCGACTTACACCCTGGTCGAGCCCTATGAGCTCGATGGCTGGCAGGTCTACCATTTCGATCTCTATCGCCTGGCTGATCCGGAAGAGCTGGAATTCATGGGCATTCGGGACTATTTTGCCGCCAACACTCTCTGTCTGGTGGAGTGGTCCGAGAAGGGCGAGGGCTGGTTACCGGCTCCCGACCTGGAAATTACCCTCACTTATGTAGGCGAGCAGCGCGAGGTTCTGATAGAGGCTCGCACTGCTATTGGCGAAGCCATTCTGGAACGGTTGTCATCTACGTGCGCTTGATCCTTGTTATTGCTCTCTCTTTGATGGCGTTACCCTCTTGGGCGAATCAGCTCAAGAGTGTACGAATCTGGCCATCACCGGATAACACCCGGGTGGTGCTCGATATGAGCAGCGCCCCCAATTACAACTACTTCACCCTCACCGGTCCGGATCGGCTGGTGATCGATCTGAAAGGGGCGAGCAACGCCGCCAATCTGGCCCGGATCGAGAACAACAGCGAACTGGTGCGCAAGATCCGCCAGAGCACTCCGCTGGAGAAGGGCGGTCTGCGGCTGGTGATGGATCTCAGCTCCGCCATCAAGCCGGTGGTCTTCCCGCTGGCGCCAGCCGGGCCCTATGGCCACCGTCTGGTCATCGACCTGCCTTATGAAGAGAAGCGCTCGGCGGCTGCGGTGCAATCCACGCCCATCGGTGGCAAGGGCAAGGGAGTGGTGATTGCTATCGATCCGGGCCACGGCGGGGAAGACCCAGGCTCCATCGGCCCGCGCCGTACCTACGAGAAACGGGTCACGCTGGCGGTCTCCCAGAAGCTGGCGGCACTGATCGACCGCGAGCCGGGGATGCGCGCCGTGATGACCCGTCGTGGCGACTACTTCGTCGATCTCAACAAGCGCTCCGAGATCGCTCGCAAGGCGAAGGCGGATCTGCTGGTCTCTATCCATGCAGACAGTTTTCATAACTCGACCCCGCGTGGTGCCTCGGTCTGGGTCTTGTCGACCAACCGTGCCAACCGCGAGATGGGTAGCTGGCTGGAGAAGCAGGAGAAGCAGGGCGAGCTGCTGGGCGGTGTCGGCAAGGTGTTGGCGGAATCTGATCCCAACCCCTATCTGGCGCAGACCTTCCTCGACCTCTCCATGGACAAGTCCCGTGCCGAAGGATATGACGTCAGCCGCCAGATCCTGCGCTCCATGGGCAAGGTTGCCCGACTGCACAAGAAGGCGCCGGAGCATGCCAGTCTGGCGGTGTTGAAGGCGCCGGATATTCCCTCGGTGCTGGTTGAAACCGGGTTTATCTCCAACCATGCGGAGGAGAAGCTGCTGGCTACCGCCAGCTATCAGGACCAGCTGGCCCGCGCCATCTTCGAGGGGATCCGCAACTACTACCGCGCCCACCCGACCAAGGGGGCCATGCTGACCGGCAAAGGGCAGGTGAGCCAACCTGCCGCTACTCGCCCTGCACCGGCAGCCCGGCAGCCGGTGAGCCAGCCCAGGCAGACACAGTCGCAGCCGGTAGTGACCAACAAGATGCCCGCCACTGCCCGCGACGGCGGTGCTGGGAGCGGCTCTGGCGCCGGGGTGATCAAGCCTTACTCGGCGGCAGCGCAGGAGAGCGGTGCACCGGTCAGCAGTGTGGGTGACTATGACAAATCGCGGATGCTCCGCCATGTGGTCAAACGGGGTGAGAGCCTCTCCCGCCTTGCCGAGAAGCATGGAGTGAGTCAGTCCACTCTGGTGGAGATCAACCAGCTGCGCAGCCGGGATATTCAGATTGGTCAAACAATCTATATTCCCCAGCAAGTGCAGAGCCGCGCTGCTGCTCCCGTTCGCAGTGACGACAAGTCGCAGATGATCCGCCATGTGGTCAAGCGGGGCGAGAGCCTCTCTCGCCTTGCCGAGAAACATGGGGTGAGTCAGGCACGGCTGGTAGAGATCAACAAGCTCAAGTCGCGGAATATTCAGGTAGGGCAGGTGCTCTACATTCCGCAAAACTGACGCGAGGGAGCGAGCGATGCCGCTCCCGTTGTTAGCGAATACCATCAGCAAGATTGAAATTCAGGAGTAAGTGATGCCGATCCGTATATTACCCCCGATTCTGGCCAACCAGATTCCGGTTGGTGGAGAGGTGGTAGAGCGGCCCTCCTGGAGCCTTAAGAGACTGACCATCCGCAAGATAGAAATTCAGGAGTAAATGATGCCGATCCGTATTTTGCCACCCATTCTGGCCAACCAGATTGCAGCCGGAGAGGTGGTGGAGCGGCCCTCTTCTGTGGTGAAAGAGCTGGTGGAAAACAGCCTGGATGCGGGGGCCGACCGGGTCGAGATCGACATCGACAAGGGGGGGGCCAAGCTGATCCGCATCCGTGACAACGGCTGTGGCGTCGCCAAAGACGAGCTGGTGCTGGCGCTGTCGCGTCATGCGACCTCCAAGGTGGCCACGCTGGACGATCTGGAAGGGATCAACAGCCTCGGTTTTCGTGGCGAGGCGCTCGCTTCCATCAGCTCGGTCTCCCGTCTCACCTTCACCTCCCGTACCGCCGAGCAGTCCGAAGCCTGGCAAGCCCAGGCGGAAGGGCGGGAGATGAGCGTCACCATCAAGCCGGCGGCCCATCCGGTGGGCACCACGGTGGAGGTGGTGGATCTCTTCTTCAATACCCCGGCGCGGCGCAAGTTCATGCGCAGCGAAAAGACCGAGTTTGCCCATATCGACGAGCTGGTGCGCCGCATCGCGCTCTCCCGCTTCGATGCCACCCTGATCCTGCGCCACAACGGCAAAGTGGTGCGCCAGTACAAGGCCGCCAATACCGTGCCGGAGCAGGAGCGTCGCCTCGCCGCCGTTTGCGGCACCCCCTTCATGCACCATGCGCTGGCGGTGGAGAGCGAACACAGCGATGTGCGTCTGTGGGGCTGGCTGGCGACTCCGGAGGGGGCAAGACCGCAGAACGACCTGCAATACACCTATGTCAACGGCCGGATGATGCGCGACAAGCTCATCAACCACGCCATTCGTCAGGCCTATGACGAGCTGCTGCCTCCCGACCGCTTCGCCGCCTATGTGCTCTATATCGAGCTGGATCCCCGTCAGGTGGATGTCAACGTCCACCCGGCCAAGCATGAGGTGCGCTTCCATCAGGCGCGACTGATCCACGACTTTATCTTTCAGGCGCTGTTTACTGCGCTGCGCCGCGAAGGAGTCAGCGCCGCTCATCAGGACGCGCCGCTGGCCGAAACCCTGGTCGAGCTGCCGGTCAGTCCGCAGATCGAATATCCCGGTCAGGCGCCACGCCCGGAGTGGTACGGTGCCGAGCACAGCTACCGGGCACCTGCACAGGTGCGGGAAGGGAACGGTGGTGGTGCAGGCCGGGTCAGCAACTATCAACCGCCCGAGCTCCCAAGCCGGGAGGCGATGCGCGGCATGGGCGCTCTGCTCACCACGCTGCCTATCGCAACTGCGACTGAGGCTGCTCCCGCACAGTCCACCGACACGGTGCCGTCACCCAAACAGGGGGGATGTCGCGCCCTGACACTGGTGGATCAGGCCTACCTGTTGATCGAGCGGGATAATCAGCTGGCGCTGCTCTCGCTGGTGCGCGCCGAGCGGGTGCTGCTGCGCTACTGGCTGCTGGAGACCTGGGGCCAGGGACTGGCGGCCCAGCCACTGTTGCTGCCGGTCTCCTTCAAATTGCCGAAGAATTTGATCGCGCTGGTGACCGAGCAGGAACGTTTGCTGAAACGGATGGGGCTGGAGTTGAAAAGCGGGGGGCGCGACACCATGATCCTGACTCGGGTGCCGGCTCTGCTGCGCCAGACCGATCTGGTGCGTCTGTTACCCGAATTGCTGCAAATTATCGAGGGCGGATCTGACAGTGATGCTGGTCAGCAGGCTGAAGTATTATGCCAATGGCTGGTGGAGCAGGGGATAAGCCGCGAGAAGATATACGATTTTTCAACTGCCAGTCGTCTGCTGACGGAACTTGTGACCGATTTCAGTGACCAACTGGCAGACATTCGCATGGTGCGCCCGCTTTCGCTGGCGACCGTGCTGGAGGAGTTTGAACATGGCGAGTGACTTGCCGACAGCAATTTTTCTGATGGGGCCGACGGCCTCCGGCAAGACGGATCTCGCCATTGAACTGTGCCAGGCGCTGCCCTGCGACATCATCAGCGTCGATTCAGCGCTGATCTATCGCGGCATGGATGTAGGCACAGCCAAGCCGACCGCCGATGAACTGGTACGTGCCCCGCACCGGCTGATCGACATTCTTGACCCTGCCATGAGCTATTCGGCAGCCGATTTTTGCAAGGATGCCCTGCGGGAGATGAAAGAGATCGCCGACCGTGGCCGCATTCCTCTGCTGGTGGGCGGTACCATGCTCTATTTCAAGGCGCTGCTGGAGGGATTGTCCCCGCTGCCCTCTGCCGATCCCGCCATTCGTGCTGGGATTGAGGAAGAGGCTGCCCGCCTCGGTTGGCAAGCGCTGCACGACGAGCTGGTGCGCATCGACCCTGTGGCCGGGGCGCGGATCCACCCCAATGACCCGCAGCGACTCTCTCGGGCGCTGGAGGTCTACCGTATCAGCGGCAAGACCCTTACCGAGCTGACGCAGGTGCAGGGGGAGGGCTTGCCCTATCGGGTGCTGCAGTTTGCCATCGCCCCGAGCGATCGTGCCGTGCTGCATCAGCGTATCGAACAGCGCTTTGACAAGATGCTGCAAGGTGGCTTTGAACAGGAGGTTCGTACGCTGATGGCGCGCGGCGATCTGCACCCGGATCTCCCCTCCATTCGCTGTGTGGGTTATCGCCAAATATGGGACTACCTGTGCGGTGAAGTGGGGTATGATGAGATGCGTTATCGTGGCATTGTTGCCACACGCCAATTGGCAAAACGACAGATGACCTGGTTGCGTGGCTGGCCCGACGTGACCTGGTTGGAATCTGGTGAGTCTGGCAATCTCGACCGCGTGCTTGCTCGCGCTGGTGCGGCTTGACACTCCCTGTATAATCAGGTTGTTATATTGATATTCGGTGTTTAAAAACAACAAACTATAAGGAAAAGAAAAATGGCTAAGGGGCAATCTCTCCAAGACCCGTTTTTGAATGCGCTGCGCCGTGAGCGGATTCCTGTTTCTATCTATTTGGTGAACGGCATCAAACTGCAAGGTCAGATCGAGTCTTTTGACCAGTTTGTTATCCTGCTGAAAAACACCGTGAGCCAGATGGTTTACAAGCACGCCATCTCGACTGTCGTACCGGCCCGTGCCGTCAATCATCACCAGCCCACTCCGGGTGGCGCGGCTGATGAACAGGGTGATGCCGAGGCGTGATATCCCTGGGCGAGTCGACTCGCCAACTCAGATTCATCATGATTCCTGTTAAGGAGCAAGCGCTTGTTTGACCGTTATGAAGCTGGCGAACAGGCCGTTCTGGTGCATGTCAACTTCAGTGATGAGGGTGAGCGGGAGGATCTGGAAGAGCTCAAGATGTTGGTGAGCTCGGCCGGAGTCAATGCGCTGGGGGTAATTACCACCAGTCGCAGTGCGCCCAGTGCCAAATTTTTTGTCGGCAGTGGCAAGGCTGAAGAGATCGCGTCCCAAGTCCAGATGCTGGATGCCGACGTCGTCATCTTCAACCATGCCCTGACCCCTGCCCAGGAGCGCAACCTGGAGCGTCTGTTCCAGTGCCGGGTGGTGGACCGAACCGGCCTGATCCTCGATATCTTTGCCCAGCGCGCCCGAACCCACGAAGGTAAACTGCAGGTCGAACTGGCCCAGTTGCGCCATCTTTCCACTCGTCTGGTGCGAGGCTGGACCCACCTTGAGCGTCAAAAGGGCGGGATCGGTCTGCGTGGCCCGGGTGAAACCCAGCTTGAAACTGACCGACGTCTGCTGCGGGAACGCATCAAGGCGATTTTGCGTCGGCTCGACAAGGTGGCCAAACAGCGGGAGCAGGGACGCCGTGCCCGCAACCGCAACGAAGTGCCGACGGTGTCACTGGTTGGTTATACCAACGCCGGAAAATCCACTTTGTTCAACCAACTTACAGCTGCCAGCGTGTATGCTGCCGACCAATTGTTCGCAACTCTGGATCCCACCCTGCGTAAACTGGTGATCCGGGATGTGGGTGATGTGATTTTGGCGGATACAGTTGGATTTATTCGACACTTGCCCCATGATCTGGTCGCGGCCTTCAAGGCGACCCTGCAGGAGACCCGTGAAGCGGATCTGCTGCTGCATGTGGTGGACTGTGCCGATGAGCAGATGCAGGAGAATATCGACTCCGTGCAGCAGGTGTTGGCCGAGATTGAAGCCGATGACAGGCCCCAGCTGATGATCTGCAACAAGATCGACAAGCTGGCGGATCGTCCGGCAGGTCTGGAGCGAGATGACGAGGGGCGCCCGTTGCGCGTCTGGTTGTCGGCCCAGACCGGTGAAGGTTGTGAGCATCTGTTTACGGCGCTGACCGAATTGCTGGCTGGCTCCATGGTGCATCACACCCTGCAGTTGCCTCCTTCTGCCGCGAGATTGCGCAGTGCGCTCTATCAGCTGAAAGGGATTGAGCAGGAAGGTTTTAGCGAGGAGGGTGATTTCGTGCTGGAAGTCCGCTTGCAAGTGGCCGACTGGAACCGCCTCGTGAAACAGGAAGGTGAGAGTTTACAACGCTTTATCAGGCATTGATTCGTCGATGAAGATGAACCCTTAGGGGCTTCTCAATGTATGATGGCCCGATAGAGATGATAT
Source organism: Aeromonas sp. R4-2 (assembly GCF_040908295.1). Taxonomy (NCBI): domain Bacteria; kingdom Pseudomonadati; phylum Pseudomonadota; class Gammaproteobacteria; order Aeromonadales; family Aeromonadaceae; genus Aeromonas; species Aeromonas sp. R4-2. Next base: position 69,519 of record NZ_JBFODL010000014.1, read on the forward strand.
CCATCCGCATGTATTAATGGAGACGCTGATGGCTTGGAATGAGCCTGGTAACAACGGCAAAGACCGTGACCCTTGGGGGAATAACGGCAAGAATCAGGGACCCCCTGATCTGGATGAAATGCTGCGCAAAGTGAGTCGCCGTTTCGGTGGCTTGTTTGGTGGCGGCAAATCTGGCGGCGATGTAGGTCGCTTTGGTATCTCCATAGCGCTGGTTGTCGCTGTGGTGGTGTGGGTCGTCAGCGGCTTCTACACCATTCGCGAAGCGGAGCGTGGTGCCGTGCTGCGGTTTGGCAAGTTTTCCCATATTGTCGAGCCGGGCCTGCGCTGGAAGCCGACCTTTATCGATCAGGTGATCCCGGTGGACGTCGAGTCTGTGCGCTCCCTGCCTGCCTCCGGTTTCATGCTGACTCAGGATGAGAACGTGGTACGGGTCGAGATGGACGTGCAGTACCGTGTGGTCAATCCCGAGCAGTATCTGTTCAGCGTGACCAATGCCGACGAGAGTCTGGGTCAGGCCACCGATAGCGCCCTGCGCTACGTGGTGGGTCATACCCGGATGGATGATGTGCTGACTACCGGTCGTGAGAAGGTGCGTCAGGAGACCTGGCAGGTGATCGATGGCATCATCGAGCCCTACCAGATGGGTCTGCAGATCGTCGACGTCAACTTCCTGCCGGCACGTCCGCCGGAAGAGGTGAAAGACGCCTTTGATGACGCCATCTCCGCTCAGGAAGATGAACAGCGCTTCATTCGTGAAGCAGAAGCCTATGCCCGTGAAGTGGAGCCGAAGGCCCGTGGACAGGTGAAGCGTCTGGAGCAGGAAGCGGAAGCTTACAAATCCCAGATCGTGTTGAAAGCCCAAGGTGAAGTTGCTCGCTTCAACGAGCTGCTGCCCCAGTATCTGGCTGCCCCCGAGCTGACCCGTGAGCGTATCTATCTGGAAACCATGGAAGAGCTCTATCAGCAGGCCAACAAGGTGGTGGTCGACATGCCGGCTGGCAACAACAGCATGATCTACCTGCCGCTCGACAAGCTGTCTGGCAAGCCGAAGGCAGCCCAGCCTGATCGTGCCACTGTCGCCCCGGTCACAGAGCAGGTCCCCGTTTCCAACGAGGGTGCCAACTCTACCCCGACAATGCCGCTGCGTAGCGGTGACCGCTTCAGCTCAGGGAGAAACTGATAGATGAAAAAGCTAGCTATTGGTGCAATCGCTGTCGCGGCCATGGTCTGCTTCTCTTCTGTCTTTATCGTTGATGAAGGTCAGAAGGGGATTGTGGTGCAGTTTGGCAAGGTGAAGCGGGTTGACTCCGGTGAACCCCGCCTTTATGAGCCGGGCCTGCATTTCAAGGTGCCGCTCATCGACCAGGTTCGCAAGATGGATGCTCGCATCCAGACTATTGACAGCCAGGCCGACCGTTTTGTCACCTCCGAGAAGAAAGACCTGATCATCGACTCCTACGTGAAGTGGAAGATCGAGGACTTCTCCAAGTACTACCTGGCAACCGGTGGTGGCAACAAGCTGCAGGCTGAAGATCTGCTCAAGCGCAAGATCAATAACGGTCTGCGTTCCGAGATCGGTAACCGCACCATCAAGGACATCGTCTCCGGTGAGCGCAGTACCGTGATGGAAGATGCCCTGAAGAAGATGGCGCGCTCCTCCGAGCTCGGTATCAAGGTGGTGGATGTGCGGATCAAGCAGATCAACCTGCCGGTGGAAGTCTCCAACTCCATCTACCAGCGGATGCGTGCCGAACGTACCGCAGTCGCCCGTGAGCACCGCTCTCAGGGTCGCGAGAAGGCTGAAATCCTGCGTGCCGATATCGACCGCAAGGTGACCGTCATGATCGCCGACGCCGAGAGTAACGCTCGCCAGCTGCGTGGTGAAGGGGATGCGGAAGCCGCCAAGATCTATGCCGACAGCTACAAGAAAGACCCCGAGTTTTTCAGCTTCGTGCGTAGCATGGAGGCCTATCGCAAGAGCTTTGCCGGTGGCAACGACCTGATGGTGCTCAAGCCGGACAGCGAGTTCTTCCGTTACCTCAAGTCTCCTCACGGCACCAAGCAGTAATCGCCACGAGGTCACATTCAAAGGGTCTGCATTGTCAGACCCTTTTTGTTTTTGGTGCCAATGCCAGCCGTCGACCCAGGGGGCTGGTTGCATTGAAGGAGGTCGGATGCTGACATCCATGCTGATAGGTTTGGGATTGCTGCTGTTGTTCGAGGGGCTCGGCCCGTTGTTGATGCCCAGAGCATGGCAGCAGATGTTGCGGCTGCTGAGCGAGCAGCCACCGGAGCAGTTGCGCCGTATCGGCGGTTCGCTAGTGGTGGCGGGTAGCGTGATCCTCTGGATGCTGAGTCGCTGAGTCTGGCGCAATGCACTGTCCAGCAGATAGCAGACAATAAAAAAGAGGCCGAAGGCCTCTTTTTTCATCCATGTCGTTTACTCAGGCACTGCGCTGCACGGCCATGTGGGCCAGTGTTTCCAGCGCCTGTTTGTGCGGGGAGTCAGGCAGGATGGCGAGGGCGGCAATGGCCTTGTCGGCCTCTTCCCTGGCTCGCATGCGGGAGTACTCCAGCGCGCCGGTACGGTCGAGAATGCCGAGGATCTGCTCAAGATGCTCCATGCCGTTGCGGTGCTCGATGGCATCGCGCACCAGCTGGCGCTCTTCCGGCGTGCCCACTTCCATGGCACGCAGCAGCGGCAGGGTTGGTTTGCCTTCGGCCAGATCGTCGCCGACGTTCTTGCCCATCTCTTCGCTCTGGGAGCAGTAGTCCATCACGTCATCGATGATTTGGAACGCGGTGCCCAGATACTTGCCGTAATCGGTCATGGCCTGTTCGACGGGCTCCGGCTGATGGGTCAGCACGGCGGCGAGTCGGGTAGCGGCCTCGAACAGCTTGGCGGTCTTGCAGTAGATGACCGTCATGTAGCTCTCTTCGGTGGTGTCCGGATCGTTGCAGTTCATCAGCTGCAACACTTCCCCTTCGGCGATGGTGTTGGTGGCATCCGAGAGGATCTCCATCACCCGCAGGTTGGAGAGTTCGGCCATCATCTGGAAGGAGCGGCTATAGAGGTAGTCACCGACCAGCACGCTGGCGGCATTGCCAAACATGGCGTTGGCGGTCTCCCTGCCACGGCGCAGGTCGGATTCGTCGACCACGTCGTCATGCAGCAGGGTAGAGGTGTGAATGAATTCGATGATGGCGGCCAGTTTCAGGTGATCCTCACCCTCATAGCCCAGCGCACGCGCAGCCATCACGGTCAGCATTGGGCGCATCCGTTTCCCGCCGGCGCTGACAATGTAGAAACCCAGCTGATTAATCAGACTAACGTCGGACTGGAGTCGGGCCAGGATCAGTTCATTGACCGCCGTCATGTCGGCGGCACAGAGCGCACGGATAGTCTGTTGGTCCATAAGTCTCGTAACGTGACAGCAGCAATAACTGCGATTTTAGTAATGGCAGGGATTCTACACGATTTCACAATGGGTTACAGTTAGGCGTTTATCCACGGCGGCAGATATGCGCACAAAATAAACTTTTTGCTAAATTGGCCTTGCCTGAGCAGATCGATTTGCGTAGAATGCCCGCCCATTGTTATAGGTTTTTGCGCATGTCTAGCCTTGAGCAAAAGACATGCCTTTACGGAGTTAATCAAATGTACGCGGTATTCCAAAGCGGCGGAAAACAACACCGTGTGGCCGAAGGTCAAATCGTTCGTCTGGAAAAGCTGAACGTTGAGACTGGCGCTACCATCGACTTCAACGAAGTTCTGATGGTTGCTGCAGGCGACACTTTTAAAGTAGGTGCTCCTTTCGTTGAAGGTGGCAAGGTTGTAGCTGAAGTTGTGGCTCACGGCCGTGGCGAGAAAGTGACTATCGTCAAGTTCCGTCGTCGTAAGCACCATCGTAAGCAAGCGGGCCACCGTCAGTGGTTCACTGAAGTCAAAATCACTGGCATCAGCGCTTAATTAGAGGAGTCCGATAAATGGCACACAAAAAAGCTGGCGGTTCATCCCGCAACGGTCGCGATTCTGAAGCTAAACGCCTGGGCGTGAAGCGTTTCGGCGGCGAAACAGTTCTGGCTGGCAGCATCATCGTTCGTCAACGTGGTACCAAGTTCCACGCTGGCACCAACGTTGGTCTGGGCAAGGATCACACCCTGTTCGCTACCGCGACTGGTAAAATCCTGTTCGAAGTTAAAGGTCCGCTGAATCGTAAGTACGTTAGCATCGTTGCTGAGTAATTACGGACCGCAAGGATCCGAAGCCCCGCCAACAGGCGGGGCTTTTGTTTTTCTGACGTCTTTCTGATGTCGTTGACGAAAAAACGGAACGCAGCTGACTTTGGCTCTGACGGGCATGATTGGCAAGATGCGTATCGCCCGCAGGGGTCTGTACCACTATAATTGCGTATCGGTTTTTCGAATTAAGGTGACGGTTACCTATGAAGTTTGTTGATGAAGTCCAGATTCGAGTCGATGCCGGTGACGGTGGTAACGGTTGTGTAAGCTTTCGCCGTGAAAAATATATTCCCAACGGTGGTCCGGACGGCGGTGACGGCGGTGACGGTGGCGACGTATATCTGATCGCCGACGAAAACCTCAATACCCTGATCGACTACCGTTTCGAGCGTTTCCATGCTGCCGAGCGTGGCGAGAATGGCCAGAGCGCCAACTGTACCGGTCGCCGCGGCAAGGACAAGATCCTGCGCGTGCCGGTCGGTACCCGGGCGACCGATGAGGATACCGGTGAACTGCTGGGGGATCTGACCCACCACGAGCAGAAGCTGCTGGTTGCCAAAGGTGGTTTCCACGGTCTGGGCAACACCCGCTTCAAGAGCTCCGTCAACCGTGCTCCCCGCCAGAAGAGTAACGGTACTCCGGGTGAAGTGCGTACCCTGAAGCTGGAGCTGCTGCTGCTGGCCGATGTCGGCATGCTGGGTCTGCCCAACGCAGGCAAGTCTACCTTTATTCGCGCCGTTTCTGCGGCTCGCCCGAAAGTGGCTGATTACCCCTTCACTACCCTGGTACCGAATCTGGGTGTGGTGCGTGGTGAAAACTCCCGCTCCTTCGTGATCGCCGATATCCCTGGTCTGATCGAAGGTGCTGCCGAAGGCGCAGGCCTGGGTATCCGCTTCCTGAAACACCTCGAGCGTTGCCGCGTACTGATCCACCTGGTGGATATCTGCCCGGTTGATGGCTCCGATCCTGCTGAAAATGCCGTGACCATCGTCAAGGAGCTGGAGAAGTACAGCCCGGAACTGGCTGGCAAGCCGCGCTGGTTGGTGTTTAACAAGATGGATCTGATCCTGGAAGAAGAAGCCCAGGAGGTGATGGATCGCGTCAAGGCGGCCCTGAACCACGAAGGTCCGGTCTATGCCATCACTGCCATCAGCAAGGAAGGCACCAAGAAGGTCTGCTACGACATTCTGGATCTGCTGGATACCATGCCCCGTCAGCTGGCGGAAGATGCCAAAGACGCCATCGAGAAGGTGGAGTTCAAGTGGGACGACTACCACAAGAACCAGCTGGCCAAGGCTGAAGCGGAAGCACTGGCTGCATCTCTTGCCTTCGATGAAGGGCTTGATGATGACGATTGGGATGACGACGAAGATGATGGCGTTGAAGTCATCTACGTCCGTGACTGATCCCCGTCACTCTCATTGAAAACCGGAGCCTGAACAGGCTCCGGTTTTTTTATGTCTATCGAGCAGCAACTCATTAGATATATTTGTGATGTCACTTATTGCCTGCCACTGATAACCGATTATACTGCCCACCAAAATTAACAATAACGAAACAATCATCTGGCGATGTCGATTGAATCGATATGCGCCGCTGTATCTTATTGTTTTAATGGAAGGTTTGCCTGTGGAAATATTTATGCGCAGATTTCTGCCTTAGGGGCTTGTTTGTGCATTTTTTTAGAGTATTCTTGCGCCCGTTTTGCCGGTTAATGCATGAATACGCAGGTTGGCCGGGCTAGGGAAAAGTAACATTAGGGCAGTCATATCATGTTGGAAAAGAGTCTCGAAGCACCTGCGGTCAATACTCGCCGTAACTTGTTGATGTTTCTGGTTCCGTCACTTATCGGGATCCTGCTGTTCATGACGCCAGTCGTCTATGACGGTAACGTCACCATCCCGGTGGCCGTGCTTGCCAAGCTGGTACAGCTCGTTTTTGCCGATTATCTGGTCGCCATGGTCAGTGCGGTGATCACCACCACCATGCTGATGACGGTGATTGCCTGGCTGTTCAAACCAGCGATTCTGGTGCGTCGTCCTTTCCTCAACAGTTTGTTCAATGTCTCCCCTTTCTGGGCCTGCGTGCGGGTATTGGGCGGTATCTTCGTGCTGCTGACCTTCTTCCAGGTGGGACCTGAGGTGCTTTACTCCGGCGCAACCGGTGGACTGGTGCTCAACGATCTGCTGCCGGTGCTGTTCTCGGTCTTCATTTTTGCCGGCCTGCTGCTGCCGTTGCTGCTCGATTTCGGGCTGCTGGAATTTGTCGGCACCATGATGACCCGCATCATGCGTCCTGTCTTCCGGTTGCCGGGCCGCTCCGCAGTGGACTGCTTTGCCTCCTGGCTCGGAGATGGCAGCGTCGGCATCCTGCTGACCAGCAAGCAGTACGAAGGGAAGTTCTATACCCAGCGTGAAGCCGCGGTGATTGGCACCACCTTCTCTGCTGTCTCCATCACCTTCTGTCTGGTGGTGATCTCCCAGGTGAAGCTGGAGCACATGTTCGTTCCCTTCTACCTGACCGTCTGTCTGGCGGGGGTGGTCGCCGCCATCGTGGTGCCGCGTTTGCCGCCACTTTGCTGGAAGAAGGACATCTATGCCGATGGCACTCCCCTGTGCCGCAAGCAGGAAGCCGTGCCACACCAACACAGCGTGATGAGTTATGGCTTCGAGCGGGCGCTGACCAAGGCTGACAGCATGACTGATCTCGGCGCAGTCGCACGGGAAGGGGTGAAGAATGCACTGGATATGGTGTTTGGCGTGCTGCCGGTTGTGATGGCGATCGGTACCTGTGCCCTGATGCTGGCCGAGCACACCCCTATCTTCAACTGGCTTGGCGCCCCGTTTGTCCCCTTGCTGGAGCTGCTGCAACTGCCTGAGGCGGAAGCGGCGTCCAAGACCATCATGGTCGGTTTTGCCGACATGTTTATTCCGGCGGTGTTGGCCTCGACCATCGAGAGCGACATGACCCGCTTCGTGATTGCCGCCATGTCGGTCACCCAGCTGATCTATATGTCCGAAGTCGGCGCCCTGCTGCTGGGCAGCAAGATCCCGGTCAAGCTGTGGGAGTTGTTCGTTATCTTCCTGCTGCGCACTCTGGTCACCTTGCCGGTCATCGCCGGGGTGGCACACCTGCTGTTCTAAGGGCGCAGCGCAGTGAAAAACGGTCAACCTCGGTTGACCGTTTTCTTTTTCGCAGTAACGGGAGAGAGTCCCCCTTCGGTTGGCTCAGCCTGTAGTGACGGGACACTGGATGGTCAGGGAGTGGACTGTGTTGGCGATGCGATAGGGCTTGGCTGCTTTGTAGACCTTCTTCTCGTCGTCATAGCTTCCCCCCAGATACTGGGTGCTGTAGAGCGTCTGCTGGCGGCGGTCGGTCTCCTTGTAACCTTGCGGGCAGGTCTGGTTGGCCTGCTGGAAGCAGGCTTTCATGCTGCTGCATTCGATGTAGAAGCCGCGCTGGCTGGTATCGGCAAGGTGCACCGGGGTGACGGTGGGGGCGGGGGGAGACAACAGGGCGCAGCCGGAGAGCGTCAGCGCGCCCAGCAGAACGAGATGTTTTGACATAGATAACCTGAACAGTGTGGTGTGACAAAGAGTGAGGGGGAGTCTGTTGCTCCCCTTTCGCTATAGGGGCACCGTTATAACCAGCCGGGGACGCTCAGGCCAGCCCGCAAATGTAAGAAAATATGATCCCCCCGGGCTTGCGCGGCCAGCAGGATGAGCGTTCGAACAATACTTGCCTGAGATTTGTTCCGTTCGATTGCTGCCGCCTGGCAGGCAGAGTGTGGCAGGAGATAGTGATTCATTCAGGTATCCCGTGCTACATTGCCCCACTTGTTACTGGCCTGTAAATCAATGGAGTGAACCATGTCTGCCATCCCCTATTCCGTGCTCGATCTGGTGCCTGTTGCCGAAGGTTCCGTGCCTGCCGAGTCGTTTCGCCGTTCACGGGATCTTGCCCGCCATGCCGAGGGTTGGGGTTACCAGCGCTACTGGCTGGCCGAACATCACAACATGCCGGGCATTGCCAGTGCCGCCACCTCGGTGCTGATCGGCCATCTGGCCGAAGCCACCACCACCCTGCGGATTGGGGCGGGTGGCATCATGCTGCCGAACCACTCGCCGCTGGTGATTGCCGAACAGTTTGGCACTTTGGCTTCGCTCTATCCCGACCGCATCGATCTCGGCCTTGGTCGCGCCCCCGGGACCGATCAGCGCACCATGCGGGCGCTGCGGCGAATGCGCAGCAGCGAGGTGGATGATTTTCCGGCCGATGTGCGCGAGCTGATGAGCTACTTTGGCGACGATATTGGCGCAGTGCAGGCGGTGCCCGGCAAGGGGCTGCATCTGCCCATCTGGCTGCTGGGCTCCAGCCTTTACAGCGCGCAACTGGCGGCGGCGATGGGCTTGCCGTTCGGTTTTGCTTCCCATTTCGCTCCCGCCATGTTGCTGCAGGGGCTGGAGATCTACCGCAGCCAGTATCGCCCCTCTGCTCGCTGGCCCAAGCCCCATGCGGTGGTCTGCATCAACATGATCGCCGCCGACAGCGAGCGGGAGGCACGCTTCCAGTTCACTACCGTGCAGCAGCAGTTCTTGCGCCTTCATCGCGGTGATGCGGGCAAGCTGCCCGCGCCGGTCGTCCAGCTTGGTGACGAGTGGGCGCCCCGTGAGCTGATGGCGATGGAGCAGACTCTGGCTCGCTCGCTAGTGGGCAACCCGGAGCAGGTTCGTCATGGCCTCAAGGCGCTGCTGGCAGAAACCCGTGCCGATGAGCTGATGTTCAATGGGCCCATCGTCGATCATCAGGCCCGACTGCGCTCCTTTGAAATTGCCGCCGAGCTGATGCAGAGCCTGTAAGCCATGACGAACCCTACTGTCGCGGTGGATGGGCCGTATTGGAATCCCATGGTACCGGAGCTGTCGGTTACCGACCTGACTCGATCTCTGGTTTTCTATACCGGTTTGTTGGGCTTCTCGGTCCGCTATCGGCGCGATGACCCTCCTTTTGCTTATCTTGAGCAGCAACAGATACAGCTGATGCTGGAGCAGGTACATCCGGCGGGTTGGCAGGTCGGGGCGCTGGAGCCACCGTTCGGTCGGGGAATCAATCTGCAGATGGAGCTGACCGAGATCCAGCCGCTACTCGACCGCTTGCAGGCCGCCGGGATTGCACTTTTCCGGCAGCCCACTGAGGTCTGGTATCCAGTGGGCGAGATGCTGGCCGGGCAGCGCGAATTTTTGCTGCAGGATCCCGATGGTTATCTGTGACGGTTTGTGCAATATCTGGGGGAACGAGCGGCTGACTGACAAGATAAAAATCTTAACCATCTGATTTTAAAGGACTGTCAGATGTATGTCGGCTATCTGTCGTGTCACCTTTCGTGGCGCAAGCCCTATGCTGTCCCTGTCAATTACCACAAGGAGTTCGAGATGATCGTCAGGAAGTTGAGATTGCAACGGGGTTGGTCTCAGGATCAGTTGGCAACGTTGACTGGTTTGAGTGTCCGCACTATCCAGCGGATCGAGCAGGGGCAGCAACCCGGACTGGAATCTCTCAAGGCCCTGGCTGCCGTCTTTGAACTCGATGTGGCTCAACTGGATGGATCAGAGCAACAGGAGCGCGAGATGAGAGGAAGTGACACTATGGGGCAGGATGCGGTGCAGGTATCGGCAGAGGAGCGGGCGGCAATGCGCTATGTGGAGGAGCTCAAGGGCTTCTATCACCATGTCGCCAGCTACGTGGTGGTGATCTGCGGGCTGTTTGTCATCAACTACCTGAGCAATCCGGAGTACATCTGGGCCTGGTGGCCAACCCTGGGATGGGGGCTGGGACTTGCCTCCCATGCTGTTCGGGTGTTTCAGCCCTTCAAGCTGTTTGGCCCCGAGTGGGAGCGGCGCCAGATCGAGAAACGGTTGGGGCGCAAGTTGTAATCTCAAAGCAGTCACATATCTGCCCATATTTATAGGATAGTCTCATAACTAATATCCATGAGTATGGGCTCATCCAAAAATGTGACATGATTGTATTTTGATATGAAGGCTGAAAAAATTTTTCTCGCGAACATTTGGTTTTTAAATAAAGTTTATAGGTAGCGCTCACCATTTGATGACATTGTTTTATTTATTAAGGACGATGACATGTTGCTTATTCAAATTGTAACTGAGACTCCTATATGGGTCTGGATTTTGTTTGTATTTCTCATAACCACAGGCATAAATGCATTAAGTGATAGAGAAACAAACATTGAAGGGTTATTCATTATGCCATTGTTTTTTCTCCTCTGGGGAGGATTCACAGTGATTGATAATCTGGCTTTTTTGTTCTGTGGCTTTGCTTCGATGATGTCAGGGTTAATAGCTGGCTCTTATATTGGCTGGCGCCACTTTAGCGATGGACCTCAGCTGAAGCGTAAAGAAGGTACTCATTTAATTATCTGGCCCGGTACATCATGGGTCCTCGTTTTCGTAATAATTACTTTCATTATAAAGTATGCGTTGAATGCTTTTTTAAATATGGAGCCTTCTTTAAGATTCTCATTATGGTTTAATATCATCTTTGGTGTTTCAAGTGGATTGATTAGTGGGGTTCTTTGGGGCCGCACAGTGAATTTTTACTTAACATATCGAAAGACCTATTTATGTGGCTAACTATGCTCAAAATAACTTGATTACAGTTAAAAATTAAAACCATTAAATGATCTGCTTTAATAATATTATTCGTCATGTATCAGTTAATATTATATTGGTATAAAAGTTCGCTGTACGAACGGCAAGCCTTTGCTTAATTAGTGAAAATTATCGGTTATTAATGTAAATAGCAGAGTAAGAGAGCCCGGCAAGTTGCCGGGCTCTCTTTTTGGTTCAGGTCTTTGCAATCACTGCCCTAGCTGGCGTGAGTGGGGCAGGGGGTGGCAAAGAGGGCATCATCCTCGTAGCGCCACAGGGTGAGGCTGTTGCCCCAGACACAGCCGGTATCGAGCGCCTTGATATCGCTCTTGCCGGTGTTGCCCATCAGGGCCGCCCAGTGGCCGAACACCAGAATGGGGTCATCCACGTGGTGTTCGCGCTGTTCGAACCAGGGACGCAGCCCCGGGGTCGACTCCTTGGGCCCCTTCTTGCATTTGAAGTCGAGACGACCGTCGAAATAGCAGAAGCGCATCCGGGTGAAGGTGTTGATGATGTAGCGGTAGCGGTCGATCCCGACCAGATCATCTTTCCAGCCATCGGGCTGGTCGCCGTACATGTTGTGCAGCAGCCAGCTGTACTGGTCACCGCGCAGCAGGCTCTCTACCTCGCGGGCGCAGTTGCGCGCGGTGCGGACATCCCATGCGGGGGAGATCCCGGCATGCACCACCATGATGGGGAGATCCGGATGTTCGGCCAGTAGCGGGCGGTGGCGCAGCCACTCCAGCAGTTCATCCCGATCAGGGGCATCCATCAGGCTTTGCAGCTTGTCTTTCTTCTTGAGCGGTGCAACGCCATCGGCGACCGCCAGCAGGTGCAGGTCGTGGTTGCCGAGCACGGTAACGGCGCGGTTGCCCAGCCCTTTGACAAAACGCAGGGTATTGAGGGAGTCCGGGCCGCGGGCGACCAGATCGCCGCAGAGCCAGAGCACGTCTTGGTCGGGATCGAACGCGGCAAGATCCAGCAGACGGCGCAAGTCGTCGTAACAGCCCTGGATGTCACCGACAAAACAGTTCGCCATGAAACCTCAGTTGATAATATTGGGGATAGCCAGCGTGAAGGGGGCGATGGGCGCCTCAAACTGCTGACCAGAGCCATCTTGCAGGGTATAGCTCCCTTCCATCACCCCAAGCGGGGTCGCCAGCGGCACGCCGCTCTGGTAGCGGTAGGTCTCACCTTCGGCAATGACGGGTTGTTCCCCGACCACGCCCGAGCCTGCCACTTCCAGCATTTTGCCATTGGCATCGGTGATGAGCCAGCGCCGATGCAGCAGTTGCACCGGGCCGGGCCCCAGATTCTCAATCTCGATCAGATAGTGAAACTGGTAAGGGTCTTTGGAGCCCGCCACATACACGGGGTATGGGCGGATCTCGATGTGCGGGAGTGCCACAGGATCAGGCCTGTTGCTGATCCGCCAGCCAGTTGGCGATCATGACAAACTGCTCGAGGGAGAGATTCTCCGGGCGCAGGTTGCCATCGATACCAAGCTCGGTCAGCTGGGCGTCGGTGATGAAGTTGGAGAAGCTGTTGCGGATGGTCTTGCGACGCTGGCCAAAGCCTTCGGTACAGACGCGATTCAGACAGCGAATGTCTTTTGCGACTATGGTCGGATTCTTGTGCGGGATCAGGCGAACTACGGCAGAGTCCACTTTCGGCGCTGGTTTGAAGGCGCCCGGGCCCACTTCCAGCACCGGCACTACCTGACAGTAGTACTGGGTCATCACGCTCAGGCGGCCATAAGCCTTGCTGCCCGGGCCTGCTGCCAGACGCAATACCACTTCCTTTTGCAGCATGAAGTGCATGTCCTCAACCCGGTCGGCAAATTCGCACAGGTGGAAGATGAGCGGGGTGGAGATGTTGTAGGGCAGGTTGCCGAAGATGCGCAGCGGCCCCTTGCCTTCACCCATCAGGGTGCCGAAGTCGAAACGCATGGCGTCCGCTTCGATGACGGTCAACTTGTCTTTGAGGGTCGGGTGCTCGCGCAGGCGCGCAGCCAGATCCCGGTCAAGCTCGACCACGGTCATTTTGTCCATCTGGGCGGCGACCGGCTCGGTCAGCGCGGCCAGACCCGGACCGATCTCCACCAGATTCTGACCCGGCTGCGGGTTGATGGCGGCGACGATTTGATCGATCACATACCGGTCGTGCAAGAAGTTCTGACCGAAACGCTTACGGGCCGTGTGGCCCATGTGCACCTTACTGCTCATATCTTTTTTTCTCTACCATCTTGATGGCGTGGTTAATCGCGGTGACAAGGCTGCCCGGATCGGCCAGGCCCTTGCCTGCCAGATCCAGCGCAGTGCCGTGATCCACCGAAGTGCGGATGAAGGGAAGCCCCAGGGTGATATTGACCGAACTGCCGAAGCCCTTGTATTTGAGCACAGGCAGCCCCTGGTCGTGGTACATGGCGAGTACCGCATCCGCATCCTTGAGGTATTTCTCCTGGAACAGGGTGTCGGCCGGCAAGGGGCCGACCAGATCGATCCCTTCCTGGCGCAGGGTGGCCAGGGCGGGTTCGATCACGTCAATCTCTTCACGTCCGAGATGGCCACCTTCCCCTGCGTGGGGGTTGAGGCCGCAGACGTAAATACGGGGTTTGGCGATGCCAAACTTGGTGGCGAGATCCTCGTTGAGGATCCTGATCACCTTGCCGAGGCGATCCTCGGTGATGGCCATCGCCACATAGGCCAGCGGAATATGGGTGGTCGCCAGTGCGACCCGCAGCCCCTCGGTGGCCAGCATCATCACCACATCGGCGGTGTTGGATTGCTGGGCAAAGAACTCGGTGTGGCCGCTGAACGAGACCCCGGCCTGGTTGATGATCCCCTTGTGCACCGGCCCGGTCACCACGGCGGCAAATTCGCCGCTCATGTTGCCATCGCAGGCACGCTGCAGGGTCGCCAGCACATAGGCGCCATTGCCTTCGTTCAGCTCGCCCGGCACCACGGGGGCGCCGAGGGTGACCGGACAGACGGTCAGAGTGCCCGCCCGCTGGGGGCGGGCAGGGGCAGCGGCATCGTAGGGCTCAAGCTCGATGGGCAGCCCAAGCAGGGTTGCCCGCTCGCGCAGCAGCGCCGGATCGGCGATCACCACCAACTGGTGGGGCCAATCCTGCTGGGCAATCTGCAGCACCAGATCCGGGCCGATCCCGGCCGGTTCGCCCGGGGTAACGGCAAGGCGACGGCAGCTCATCAGCTACCAGCTCCTTCGATCTGGATGTAGGCCTCGTCACGCAGTTCATCCAGCCACGCCTGGGACTCTTCCACGAAGCGGCGATTGTAGATCAGCTGGTAGGCGCGCTGCTCCTGAGCCTTGTCGGTCGCATCCTGGCTGCGGCGATCTTCCACCTGCACGATGTGCCAGCCATGGCTGGTACGGAACGGGGCACTGATCTGGCCCGGTTGCAGACGGTTGACCATGTCGCGGAACTCGGGGACATAGACGTTGGGATCAGACCAGCCCAGTTCGCCACCCTGCACCGCAGAGCCCGGATCTTCGGAGTACTTCTCTGCCATGCTGGCGAAGCTGGCCTTGGCGCTCTTGATGTCGTGCAGAATGCCATCCAGCATCCCCTTGGCTTTCTCTTCGCTCAGGATAATGGACGGCTTGATCAGGATATGGCGGGCTTTCACCTCGGTCTGCATCACTTGCTGCTGACCCTTGGTGTCGAACACTTTGACGATGTGCAGGCCGGCGCCGGAGCGCAGCGGGCCGACGATGTCGCCCTTCTGGGCACCCTGTACCGCTTCGGCCATCAGGGTCGGCATCTCTTGCGGGCTCATCCAGCCCCAATCACCCCCTTCCAGCGCCTTGGGACCATTACTCTCGGCAATGGCCAGTTTGCGGAAGTCGGCACCTTGCTTGAGGGCGGCCAGAATGCGCTCGATCTTGCTCTTGGCGGCATCCAGCTGGGCGGCTGTGGGGTTGTCCGGCAGGGCAATCTGGATATGGCCGACGTGGTATTCGTTCTGCTGTTGACCCTGTTTCTTCAGGATCTCCACCACCTGCTTCACCTCCTGCTCGGAGATGTTGATACGGCGGCGCACCTGGTTGCGGCGCACCTCGTTCATCAGGATCTCGCGGCGCACCTCTTCCCGATACTGGGCATAGGTCATCCCTTCACGTGCGAGCTGGGCCCGCAGCTGATCCAGGGTCATCTTGTTGTCGGCAGCGATGCCCTGAATAGCCTGTTCCAGCTGGGTGTCGCTGATCTTCAGCCCCTGGCGCTCCGCCAGTTGCAGCTGCAGGCTCTCCTGGATCAGCCGATCCAGCGCCTGTTTGCGCAGGGTGGCATCGTCAGGCAGGGACTGGCCGCTCTCCTGGGCGGAGAGTTTTACCTTGTTGACCAGTGCGTCCTGTTGGCTGGACAGCACCACGTCCTTGTTGACCACGGCCAGAACCTTGTCCATCAGCTCGGGCGCAGCCAGTGCGGCCTGGCTCATGGCACCGAACATTCCCGCGGTCAGCAGGGCAATCAGGGTCTTTTTCATATCCATCTCTCAAGGCTGGGCCAGCATCATTGCTGGCCTTTCAGATTAAACGGGCGAACATAGGGCAACAGCTCGGTATCCAGGGTGACGCTGCGGCCACCGGTACCCACGCTGCCAAGTCCCTTCATTTCAAACTGCAGACCAATGACTTTTTCCGAAGTGGGCTTCAGGGTGACGTTGTCCGGCTGATTGTGCCACTCCAGGCTCATGTTGATGCTCCAGCAGCAGGAGTCGTATTTGACACCGATCTTGCGGTCAATGTTCACATCCTGCTTGATGTCACGGTAGTAACCGCCATACATCTGCCACTGATCGGCGATCGGCGCCATCATCACCAGACCCGCCTGGCTCAGATCTTCTGCCAGTGCCGTGTTGGTCGGATAGCGATAGTCCAGGTTGCCATCCTTGATGTAGCGGTAGTTGACCTGAGTGGTCAGCTTGCCGGTTCGGTACTCGACTGCACCGTTGCCAGCCGTAAATTCACCCTCGGAGGTATCGTACTGGGTCCCCGCGTGGGCAAACCACTCATCGGTGATCCGGGCATCCCCCTCGAACGAGAGCAGGGAGCGAGCGTTGGTGCTTTCCGGATTTGAAGGGTAGAGGCGCACCTTGGGTGGTGTCATTTCGAAGGCCTGGGCCACCGCCAGACGCAACCGTTCATCACCTACATTGTCATAGACCCGGCTGGTCAGGCCAACGGTGACCCGATTGGCATCGCTGATGCGGTCGAGACCGGCAAAGCGGCGATCACTGAACAGGCTGTAGTAATCCTGACGGGTGGTGGTGGAGTCGTAGATCCCGATCTCGTCCTGATTTTTGTAAGGGATATAGAGGTACTGGAACTCGGGTTCCAGGGTCTGGGTACCCTTGCCATCATACCAGTCGAGTGGCCGATCGAAGTTGACGCCCCCCTTGAGGCGGAAGGAGGGCAGAGTGCGGGTAATGGTGCCCTCTTTCAGGGTCAGCTGTTTGCTGTCTGCATCGGTGAAGCGGCTGCGGTCCTGGCTAACCAGATTATCGGGTACCTCCTGGTTGTAGGAGGTAAACATCAGCTTGTACTGACTGGTCAGGTAGTAACCCGGTGCATCCACCAGGGGCACGGTCAGGGTTGGCGCCAGATGCAGGCGGGTAGCGGTATAGCGCTCACCTGCTTGCAGAGTGGCGGCACTGCCACTGTCATAGCCAAACTTGGTCAGTTCACTGTTCCAGGCCAGATCGAACCACTTGCCTTGCTGATAGTAGTTGTAGTCGATACGCGGCAGCATCTCGTGGGGCAGCAGTGCATATGGGCTCAGGATCTGGTAGCGGCGCACCTCGGAGGTGAGGTTCCAGTTAGGCTGGTAATAGCCGGCGGTAAAGGATTGCTGCAACTGGCTGTCGACCTGAGTGCCCACTTGCGGGCTGAAGTCGTTGAAGTAGTTGTAATCCTTGTCGCGCACCTGGGTGTAGTCGATACCAAAACGCAGGCTGCCATCCATCAGGGCGGAGCCGTGACGGACGTTCATCAGGTAGCGATGGCCATCGGACAGGCCCGCCAGACTCGGATTGCTCGGGCTGTACTGCTTGTCATCCGCCAGATTTTCAAAATAGAGGGTGCCGGTGTGGGCAGGGTCCGGCATATAGCGGAACTCCACCTGCTCCATCAGGCCGCGTTTGTCCATAAAACGGGAGGTGATGGTGGCATCATAGTTGGGGGCAATGTTCCAGTAGAAGGGCTGGGTGATATCCATGCCGTTGCTGGAGCTTTGCTTGTAACCCGGGTAGAGCAGACCGGTCTTCCGCTCATCCTTGATGGGGAAGTTGATATAGGGGAAGTAGAACACCGGGTAGTCATAGAGCCAGAGGCTGGCATTCCAGGCTTCGCCGAACACCTCTTTCTGGTCGATGTCGATGCTGCCCGCCTTGAGGGTCCACACTTCCTGACCGGGGGGGCAGGTGGTGTACTGGGCCCCCTCCATGGTGATGTTCTGGTTGTTGTTGGTCATCACCACGCGCTTGGCAAAGCCGCGCACCGGTGAGCCATGCACCTGATACTTGCCCTCTTCCAGCTCGGAGTTCTTGGTATCCAGGTTGGATTTGAGGGTCTTGTCGCTGGTGACGGTCACCTGACCGTCGTTGTAATAGATGTTGCCGATGGCGATGACATCCCGGCTCTTCTGGTCGAGCTGGGCATAGTCGGAGTCAAACTTGCGAACACCCTGACGAACCTTGACGTCGCCTTCATAGACGGCGGTGCCGCCCTGTTTGGCCTCGAGACGGTCAGCATCAACCTCGACCGGCTGTGCGTTGGCATCCTGATCCGATGCAGGCTTCTCTATCTTGGGAACATAGTCATAGCAGAGACTATCGAGAATGCCGGTGGCTGGCGGCGCTTCGAACGGAGCCGCCTGCACCATCATAGAGGTGAGTGCGGGGGCCAGGCTGATAGTCAGGGCGATGGGATAGCGGTACCCCAGTGTCCATTTTGTCATGTGAAAGACTCGTGCAATCCGTGATAGATACGGTTGATCCAAGGCATGCATTTTACGACAGGTTTCATCGAGTTGACATTGCATGTCATTGCTTTATGTTAGCCGGCAATGATAAAGCATTATTGCGGCCAGGGCTAACAGCCAAGTGCTGCTTTCCACCTTGGTCCCCTACTTATGCACGATCGCGATTCCCTGCTATTGCAGTGGGCACGCCAGATTTCAGGCGATGCCACCCTTCAGTTGACCCTCATTTCCGGTGATGCCAGTTTCCGCCGCTACTACCGTGGTACCGGGCTGGTATGGGTAGATGCCAATCCGAAAACCGAAAAAAATCATGAGTTTGTTCGTAATGCAGCAGCCTTGCGTGCACGTCAGCTCTTGGCGCCAGAGGTCAAGGCCGTTGACTATGAACAAGGTTTGCTGGCGGTCAGCGACCTGGGCGATACCCAGCTGATCAGCTGCTTGAACGAGCAAAACGTGCAGGCTTGGTATGGCAAGGCGATAGACCTGTTGCCAACTCTGGGGGCGGTAGATCTGGCGCTTGAGCCCTTCGATGCCGCCTTTATGGCGCGGGAGAACAGCATTTTCCCCGAGTGGCTGCTTGGCCACCATCTAAAACTGACCCTGAGCGATGAAGAGCAACAATTGCTGGATGAGACCTTTGCCTGTCTCACCGCCTGTAATCTGTCTCAGCCACAAGGGGTTATGCACCGTGACTTCCACAGTCGCAACCTGATGGTGTGCGGCGGAGACACTCCTGATACCAGCGAACTCGCCATCATCGATTTTCAGGATATGGTCATCGGGCCGCTCGCCTATGACCTCGTTTCTCTGCTGAAAGATTGCTATGTGCGCTGGCCGGACGCGGTGATCGAGCAGGGGATGCAACACGGTTTTGCCACCCTGCAGCAGGCGGGACTGCTTGGCGAGAGCGACTACGCCAGTTTCCGCCGCGATGCCGACCTGACCGGCATGCAGCGCCATCTGAAAGCGGCGGGGATCTTCACTCGTCTCTATCATCGCGACGGCAAGTCCGGCTATCTCAAGGATATTCCCCGTACCCTCGGCTACGTGGTGGATGTCTGTCACCGCCATGGTAGCGCCTATCCGGTGCTGGCCCGTTTTGGTTTGTGGCTCGAGCAGGTGGTGTTGCCGGGGATCGCCAACGCCGGGGTGAAACCATGAAGGCGATGATCCTGGCCGCTGGCCGTGGCGAGCGGATGCGTCCGCTGACTGACCTGCTGCCCAAGCCGTTGTTGGCTGTCGGGGGCAAGCCGCTCATCGTCCACCATATAGAAAAGCTCAAAGCAGCCGGAGTCACCGAGCTGGTGATCAACCACGCCTGGCTCGGCCACAAGCTGGTCGAGACCCTGGGTGATGGCAGTGCGCTTGGCGTGACCATTCACTGGTCAGCCGAGGAGAGTGCGCTGGAGACGGCCGGCGGCATCATCCAGGCGCTGCCACTGTTGGGGGATGAGCCATTTCTGGTGATCAACGGCGATACCTGGCTCGATCTCGACTATCGCTCTCTGGTTGAGCTGTCCCTGGGTGAGAATCTTGCCCACCTCTGGTTGGCACCCAATCCGCCCCAGCATCCGGCCGGGGACTTTGCCCTGCAAGATGGCAAGGTCGTAGACACCCCCGCCTTCACGTTCAGCGGCGTCGGTCTTTATCGGCCCGCAGCCTTTGCCGGTCTGCCTGCGGGTGCCCGCAAACTGGCTCCCCTGCTGCGGGAGTGGATGGCGCAGGGTCTGGTCGGTGGCTGCCTGCTGGCTGGCGAGTGGCGCGATATCGGCACTGTCGACCGTCTGCGCGAGCTGGACGAACAGCTTCAGCTCCGCGCTCAATAACATCAAGAGGTCTTGAACCATGCGTATTTGGGGTAAGGTGCTGGGCGCCTTCTTCGGTTTTCTGCTCGGCAACATCATCGGTGCCCTGATTGGTCTCTGGATTGGCCACCGTTTCGATCGCGGCATGGGGCTGCAGGGGGCGTTTCGCCGTACCCCGACTCAGGAGCAACAGGCTGTCTTCTTCCATGCCACCTTCTCGGTGATGGGCCATATCGCCAAATCGAGCGGTCAGGTGACCGAGCAGGAGATCCGGGTCGCCTCCAATCTGATGGATCGGATGCGTCTCTCCGGTGAGCTGCGCAGCCGCGCGCAGGATTCGTTCCGGCAGGGCAAGGAGGCCGGTTTCCCGCTGCGCGAGACCCTGGCCGAGTTCCGTCGTGCCAGCCAGGGCCAGCGCGATATCCTGCGCTTCTTTCTGGAAGTGCAGCTGCAGGCCGCCTTTGCCGATGGTCGGGTAGAGGATGGTGAACGCGCCATCCTGCACACCATTGCCGACGAGCTGGGCTTCAGCCGCATCGAGCTGGCCCGCATTCTGGCGATGGCCGAGGCGCAGATGAACTTCTTCAATCAGGCCCATGGCCAGTATCAGGGGGGCGGCGCAGGTGGCCAGCAGTATCGGCAGGCGCCTCCCTCGGCGGATCGCCTCAAGAATGCCTACCAGCTGCTGGGGGTAAGCGAAAGCGACAGCGATCAGGATATCAAGCGCGCCTACCGCAAGGAGATGAGCAAGCATCACCCGGACAAGCTGGCCGCCAAGGGATTGCCGCCGGAGATGATGGAGATGGCCAAGGAGAAGACCCAGGAGATCCAGCAAGCCTGGGAATGGATCCGCGAGGCACGCGGTATCCGTTAAGCGCCAAAGTCAGGCTGGCACAGACAATAAAAAGCCCCGCAGCAGTGCGGGGCTTTTGTTTTGCCGTTGGGTTAGCTTACTTGGCTGGAATGGCTTCCAGTACGTGCACCAGCAGCTGCCAGAAACGCTCGACTGCCGGGATGTGTACCTTCTCGTCAGGGGAGTGGGCACCGCGGATGGTCGGGCCGAAGGAGACCATGTCCCACTCCGGATAGGCGCTCTTGAACAGACCGCACTCGAGACCGGCGTGGATCACCATCACGTTGGGCATGGTGCCGAACAGGGTCTGGTAGCTGTTGCGCACCAGCGCCATGACGGGGGAGTCCACGTTCGGCGCCCAACCCGGATAGGCACCGGTGAATTCGCAGCTGGCACCCGCCAGAGTGAACAGGGAGCGGGTCATCTGCTCGATGCTCTCGCGGCCGGAGTCGATCAGGGAGCGGATCAGGCACTGGACGTACACTTCGCCATCCTGAGTCTTGATGACCCCCAGGTTGGTAGAGGTTTCGGTTACGCCGGGCATGGCATCGCTCATGCGCATCACGCCGTTCGGGCAGGCCATCAGGGCATCCAGCAGGCGCTGCTGCAGGGAGACGCTCATCAGCTTGGCCGGTTTGGCGGCGTTGTTGACCAGCAGAGTCAGGTTCGGCTCGGTGGCGGCCAGTTCGGTCTGGTAGATCCCGGTGTAGCGGTCAACCAGCGCCTTGAACTCGTTTACGCTGGCAGAAGGTACCAGCAGGGTGGCACGGGCTTCGCGCGGGATGGCGTTGCGCAGGGTGCCGCCGTGGATCTCGGCCAGACGGATACCGAGCGGCTCGGCTGCTTTGAGCAGGCGCACCAGCAGCTTGTTGGCGTTGCCACGACCGCGATGGATGTCGCAACCGGAGTGACCGCCACGCAGCCCTTTAACGGCCAGCTCGAATGCTTCACCTTCCGCAGCATCAACCAGCTCGAGCGGGAAACGGATATTGGCATCCACCCCACCGGCGCAGCCCATATAGACCTCGCCATCCTCTTCGGAGTCGGTGTTGAGCAGGATCTCGCCTTCCAGCCAGCCTGCTTCCAGACCGAAGGCGCCGGTCATGCCGGTCTCTTCGTCAGTGGTCAGCAGCACTTCCAGCGGGCCGTGTTTGATGGTCTTGTCCGCCAGCACTGCCAGGCAACCGGCCATACCGATGCCGTTGTCGGCACCCAGGGTGGTGCCACGGGCAGTGACCCACTCGCCATCGACATAGGCATCGATGGGATCGGTCGCGAAGTCGTGTTTGGTGTCGGCGTTGGCCTGCGGCACCATGTCGATGTGGGCCTGCAGCACCACGCCCTTGCGGTTTTCCATCCCCGGGGTAGCCGGTTTTTTGATGATGATGTTGCCGACGTTATCCTGTTTGACCGCCAGACCTTCCCCTTGAGCCCATTGGATGATCCAGGCGCTCAGTTTGGCTTCATGTTTGGAAGGGTGGGGAATGGAGCAGATCTGTTCGAAGAAATGCCAAATCAGTTTGGGAGAGAGAGAGCTAAGCTGTGCCACGTCGGGACTCCTTACCAGCACGGAATTAACAGGGCCCCATCAGCGGGCCGGGGAAGAGGATAACGATAATACAGTCAATCACACAAAAATGTGAGCAATCAGCGCAAATCGCAGGCAGCTTGTGCTGGCTTATGGCAACCAGGCAGTACGATCGTCAGGTTCGGACGACGCTGACCGATAGAAAAGAAAATGTGTGACCGATCTCACAAAAATATTGAATTTAACGCACCGACTGGTAAATTAGCTCCCGTGGTTCGCCACCCGTCAGGATGACGATGAAAGCCTCCAGGGAACCGAAGCAAAGCAAGTGCGCCTCCATGGAACCGAGTGTTCGTTCAAGGATTTGAGCCCGCATTAAAGGTACGTAACTTGTTAAGCAATCAGGAGTTTCAATATGCCAGGCAGCAACTCAACCTATTGGTTTGCCCCCTCTTTGTATACCCAGGGTTTCAGCTACCCTAACCCCTTCGTCACTCGTCGCTAAGACGAGCTGCCCAACCAGGCAGAGGCGAGAAAGCAGCAGGTGCGTGAGGTAAATCCTCCCCCTGCTATTTTTTTATCTGCGATTTGCCGCACAGCTCATTAGGACTCGGCAGCAGGGACGGCAGGTTAGTCGTTTGGCGCTCGAGATGGGCCGAATGGAGAGGGTGATGCCGATTTTTCCTGTTTTTGGCATACGTTTGCCAGGCATTTTCTCTGCAAACGGTGCTATCATATCGGCCCAACAGCCTGTCCGCGGTTTGGACACATCATCTAACCGATCGCCGGATAAGCCCATCTTGCTTCCATTGTTATCAGATTTGCTGCCGAGGCTTAGTCCTGAGGCAGCCGAAGTGCAATCTGAATTCAGTCGGGCAAGGGCCGCCATTTACTGGCATCCGCAGGGATAATTGCGGATGTTGTTATTTTAAGTGATTGTTTTTAAATAACTATTCGAGATCGATAACATGCCGAAAAAGTTCTATGTGTCGTGGGACAACCTGCAACGTGAAGCTCGCCGTCTGGCCCGTCGTCAGCTGCCTGTCAGCCAGTGGAAAGGTATCATCGCGGTCAGCCGTGGTGGCCTGGTGCCCGCAGCCCTGATGGCCCGTGAACTTGGCATTCGTAATGTGGAAACCCTCTGCATCTCCAGCTATGACCATGACAGCCAGCGCGAGCTGGTGGTCGTGAAGGCTGCCACCACCGCCGGTGACGGCGAAGGCTGGCTGGTGGTGGAAGATCTGGTAGACACCGGCACTACCGCCAAGGCGATCCGCGAGCTCTACCCGAAAGCCAAGTTCATCGCGATTTTCGCCAAGCCGATGGGCGAAGCGCTGCTGGACGATTTCGAAGTGGCGATCCCGCAGGATACCTGGATCGAACAGCCGTGGGATATGGCACTGGAGTTCGCCACACCGATCTGCGACGAAAAGTAACGGGAGCGGGATGTGACGCTCACTGCGTCCATTGGTCGCGACCGGCAATAATGGTTTCACAGGGCTCCAATTTGGAGCCCTGTTTTTTTGTGTATCAATCTGTTGCAGGGTGGCTGATGGGCAGTAAAAGTGGTTAAGATGAGCTATTGCCTGATATGAATGGGATACTATCTTGGACTTGAACGAAGACCTAAACCTGACCGAACAGCTCTTTACCCGCGTCAAGAAGGTATTGGAAACATCCGAGATCTCCAACTCCAGTGCGGCTGATCTGGCGCAAGCCGAGTCAGACGAGATGTTTATCGATGGCTCCATGTCAAAGAGCTGGTATCGCCTGCTGCGTCGCCCCTCCTGGACTTGGCAGGGGGCAGACCCCATCGAAGTGGAGCAGACCCTGGCCCGCATCGCCATGGCGACCGGCGAGCGCACCCACGATTGCTATCTCGATACCATCAAGGGCTATGTGCCCGGCAACTGGATCTACGAGTGGAGCCAGGTGGCTGGCAACTATTTCAAGCAGGGCCGCGAACTGCGCGAGAAGGGTGATCCTTCTGGCGCCTTGAAACAGCTGCTCAAGGCGGTGCGCTACTACTCCATCGCCAGCTATCCCCATCTCAAGGATGACGAGCTGGCGGATCAGGCCCAGCTGCTCGGTAACATGGCCTATCGCGAGGCGGGTCGCCTGTTCAAGGTGCCGCTCAAAGAGATCCAGGTGCCTTTTCGCGGCAAGCATATTCAGGGTTATCTCCACCTGCCGACGACCGAAAAACCGGTGCCGCTGGTGATCATCAGCGGCGGGATCGACTCCCTGCAGCTCGATTTCCTCAACTTCTATCTCAAACGGCTCGAGCCCAACGGTATCGGCATGCTCTCCCTCGATATGCCCGGGGTTGGCTATGCCGAGCATTGGCCGCTGGTGCAGGATACCAGCCGCCTTCATCAGGCGGTGCTCCATTACCTTTCCGAAGTGGCCTGGGTCGATCATCAGCGTATCGCCATGGTGGGGATGCGTCTGGCGGGCAATATCGCAGCCAGACTGGCCTTTATCGAACCCTTTAAGCTGCGCACCGTGGTTTGTGTCGGCGCCGGTGTCAATCAGGTGTTTACCAATCAGGAGCTGTTTGCCAAGTGTCCGCGCATGATGCGGGACAGTCTGGCCAACCGGTTGGGGGCGGATGCGGCGCAGTGGGACGGCATGCGTACCAAGTGCCAGGTTTTTTCACTTAAAACTCAAGGATTACTGGGGACTCGCACATCGGTGCCGATATTGAGTATTGGACACAAGCGAGATTTTATTTGTCCCGAGCAGGATGTACGGGCATTGGCGGCGGCCAGTCGTAACGGCAAGGCCATCGTATTCGACAAACAGCCTTTGCTGGAGGTGTATGACAAGGCGCTGGACGAAATCGTCGAGTGGCTGAAACAGCATTTGTGTACCTGACATTGCGCTAAAGAACTGACACCATCCCGAGGTGGTGCGGCTTGTTTAACAGGGAGGTTAACATGTCTGAAAGAGTGACCTACAAGCGACTGCTGAGGCAGTTTGCTGCCATTGGCCCCTATTTGCGCGAAGATCTCTGCGAGGAGGGGCGTTATCGTTTCGACTGCCTGTCGGTCTGTGTCAGTGCCAAGCCGGCGCCGGACAAACGGGAGTTCTGGGGCTGGTGGCTGGTGCTGGAACAGGACGATCACCACTTCCGTTACCACTATCAGCTCGGTTTCTACAATGCTGATGGTGAGTGGCTGGACAAACCGATCCCCAAGAAGCACCAGGTAGAAGTGGAGCGGACCCTCAACCGTTTCTACAAGCTCATCAGCGACAAACTGACGGCTCTGGAGTGTCAGTTAGCGCCAGCGGATCAGGTCACCAATGAGTTGACCGTGACCGCCGCTTGATCCCTGATGTCCGGCGAGCAGCATCCTGCTGTTTGCCGGGCCATCAGTCAGCCATCTCCCCTTCCGACCGCAATCATCCGGGCTTTGCCCCATCTCCTCACCCCGGCGTTAATTGCCTTGCAGGGCACCATGGCCGTGGGTATAAAGATATTCCTTACTTTTTAGCCTTTATGCTCCCATGGAAAACAGAACCATAGTCGTCAAGTTGGGCACCAGCGTGCTCACAGGGGGGTCTTCCCAGCTCAATCGTGCCCATATGGTCGAGCTGGTCAGACAGTGTGCGGCCTTGCACCGTCACGGCCATCGGGTCGTGGTCGTCACATCAGGGGCTATCGCCGCCGGGCGTGAACATCTGGGTCACCCGCCACTGGCGCCAACCCTGCCCAACAAGCAGATGCTGGCAGCGGTTGGTCAGACCCAGCTTATTCGGGTATGGCAGGATCTGTTCAACCTCTACGGTCTGCATATCGGCCAGATGCTGCTGACCCGCGCCGATCTGGAAGATCGGGAGCGCTACCTCAACGCCCGCGACACCATGCGCACCCTGCTCGATCACCGCATTATTCCGGTCATCAACGAAAACGATGCGGTGGCGACCGCCGAGATCAAGGTAGGTGACAACGACAACCTCTCCGCCCGCGCCGCTATCCTGGCGGATGCGGATCTGCTGATCCTGCTGACTGACCAGAAGGGGCTCTTTACCGCCGATCCGCGCACCAATCCCGATGCCCAGCTTATTGAAGAGGTGCAGACTATCGACGATACCCTGCGCTCGCTGGCGGGTGACAGTGTCAGCGGCCTCGGCACCGGCGGCATGGCTACCAAGCTGCAGGCTGCCGATGTGGCGCGCCGCGCCGGCGTCAACGTGGTGATCGCGACCGGCCAGATGCCGGAGGTGATCGGCCGTCTCGCCAAGGGCGAGCGGATTGGCACCCTGTTCCCGGCGCTGGCGTCCCCGCTGGAAGGGCGCAAGAGCTGGATCTTGGCAGGCCCACCTCCTCACGGTGAAGTGCATGTGGATCAGGGCGCAGTGGCCGCCATGAAGGAGAAAGGCTCCAGCCTGCTGCCCAAGGGGATTGTGGCAGTCAAGGGCGATTTCATTCGGGGCGATGTGGTGCGTATTCTTGATCCCAAAGGCGCCGAGTTGGCGCGCGGTATCTGCCGTTACGACCATCTGGAGCTGGAGAAGTTGCGTGGCGTCCACTCGGATCAGATTGAGCAGGTACTGGGCTATGGATATGGTTCAGTAGCCATCCATCGAGACGATATGGTGCTGCTCTAATCAGGGCGGCACGGCATGAACAAAGGGAAATGAGATGAGTCTGGAGAAAATGGGGCAGGCGGCCCGTGAAGCTGCCTATCAGCTGGCTACTGTCAGCACGGCGCAGAAGAACCGGGCGCTGGCCGCCATCGCCGACGAGCTGGAGGCGCGCAGTGAACAGATCCTCGCTGCCAATGCGAAAGATATCGCCGCCGGCCGTGAGGCTGGCTTGTCAGAGGCGATGCTTGATCGCCTGCTGCTCAATCCGGCGCGGCTGGCCGGGATTGTGGCGGATGTACGCAAGGTGATCACGCTGGACGATCCGGTCGGCGCCGAAATGGATAGCCGGGTGCTGGAAAATGGCCTGCGGCTCTCCCGTCGTCGGGTGCCCATCGGGGTTATCGGCGTCATCTACGAGGCGCGACCCAACGTCACCATCGACATCGCCAGCCTCTGCCTCAAGACCGGCAACGCCAGCATACTCCGCGGCGGGCGCGAGACCTTCCACTCCAATCTGGAGCTGGTGCGGGTGATCCAGCATGCCTTGGCGGCCTCCGGTCTGCCCGAGGCGGCGGTGCAGTACATCGACAACCCGGATCGGGCGCTGGTCGGCGAGTTGCTGCGTCTCGACCGCTATGTCGACATGATCATCCCCCGTGGCGGTGCCGGCCTGCACAAGATGTGCAAGGAGAACAGCTCCATCCCGGTCATCATCGGTGGTTTCGGTATCAGCCATATTTTCGTCGACGAGAGTGCCGATCTGGTGCGCTCTCTGGCTGTTATCGACAACGCCAAGGTGCAGCGCCCCTCCGCCTGCAACGCCCTCGATACTCTGCTGGTACACGAGAAAGTCGCTTCGGTTTTCCTGCCGCAGCTGGTGACGCTGATGAACGAGCGCAAGGTGACGCTGGTGGCCGCGCCCAACGCCATGGCGCTGCTGGCGGGTGCCGACAACCTGTGCGAGGTGGGGCCGGAGGATTTCGATACCGAGTGGCTCGGGTTGACCCTGGGGGTCAAGCTGGTGGCGGATGTGAACGAGGCACTGGCCCACATGCGCGAGCACAACGCCGGCCACTCAGATGCCATCCTGACCAACGATCTGGCCAATGCCGAGCGTTTCGTCAACGGAGCCGGTTCGGCGGCGGTCTATGTCAACGCCTCCACCCGTTTCACCGATGGCGGCCAGTTTGGGTTGGGGGCGGAGGTAGCTGTGTCGACCCAGATGCTGCAT
The DNA here is from genome assembly GCF_040908295.1 of Aeromonas sp. R4-2. Taxonomy (NCBI): domain Bacteria; kingdom Pseudomonadati; phylum Pseudomonadota; class Gammaproteobacteria; order Aeromonadales; family Aeromonadaceae; genus Aeromonas; species Aeromonas sp. R4-2. The sequence continues at coordinate 97,442 of NZ_JBFODL010000014.1, forward strand.
GCTCGCGGCCCCATGGGGCTGACCGAGCTCACCAGCTACAAGTGGGTGGGACAGGCCGATTACCTCAGCCGTGCCTGATAACCGGTTGTGTCAGATACAAAAATGCCGACCCCTTGGGTCGGCATTTTATTTGGTGGATATGGCGAAGATATCAGGCGATCGGGTTATTCCCCGTGATAGAGCGCCTTGTCACCGTGCTTGAGCACATAACCCTTCCAGATGAAGAGGGTGTAGCCGCTGCCCTGCCACGACCAGTTGCCCTCCGCACCTTGACGGGTCAGCAGGTGCTGCTCGCCGCTTGGCAGATGCAATTCGGCCTGCGTCTGGTCGGTATTGAACATCACGAAGGCGCTGCTGGTCTGGCTGGCATCGGTCGGATTGAGCCGTACACCCTCTTCAAACAGGCGCACACATTTGCCAGTCAGCGCTGACCACTGATAGCCCGCACTGCCGATACAGCCGTGGCTGTCGCGATCGCCGCCCACCAGATGTTGTTCCGGTGTACTGCATGCCGCCAGCAGCAGAGAGGCGGCCATCAGAGTCAAGGTGCGCATGGTTACTCCTGAAGATCCCGTTCGATGACGATGTTGGAGAATCCCAACTCTTTGAAGTAGTTCTCCTGATAATCCTTCACGCTTTTCTTGTCACGGCGACAAACCTGAGCCAGCTGGGCCTCCATGGCGTGAAAACTGGTGAGATCCAGCCCTTCGGCAGCAGCGATGGCGTCGTAGATGCTGCGGAACTTGTCGTTCGCGTAGCCGATCTCTTTGGCCTGTTTTTTATAGGTGTACGTAATCTTAAAGGCCATCTTGCCCTTCCTTCTTCGATTTGGCTTGCTTGCGCTGGACGTAGAGGTAGAGGCTTTCGACCTTCTCCCGAGCCCAGGGGGTCTTGCGCAAGAACTTCAGGCTGGACTTGATGCTCGGATTATCGGTGAAGCAGCGGATATTGATCTGCTGCCCCAGCTCTTCCCAGCCGTAGTGCTCGACCAGTGCGGTGACGATGGCTTCCAGCGTCAGCCCGTGCAGCGGGTTGTTCTTCTGCGAGGCGTTCGGTTGCTCGCTCATGCCTGCTCCGCCAGCTTGGCAAAGGGCTGACCCATGCGGGTAGTGACCCCGTTGGCCAGATGGGGTTCGAAACCGGCCAGCATGCCCGGGCCAAACAGGCAGACCACGGTGCTGCCCAGCTTGAACAGCCCCATCTCGGCACCTTTTTGCAATGTAATGGCCTCGTCGCCGGTGTAATCCCGGCGCACCACCTTCTTCTCTTTGGTCGGCGCAATGTTGCCGGCCCAGATGGTCTCGATGCTGGCCACGATAGTGGCACCGACCAGTACCAGCGCCATGGGGCCGTGCGGGGTGCGGAAGGTGGCCACCACCCGCTCGTTGCGGGCAAACAGGTTAGGCACGTTCTCGGCGGTAAGCGGGTTGACGGAGAAGAGATCCCCCGGCACGAACACCATGCTCTCCAGCACGCCGTCCAGCGGCATGTGGATGCGGTGGTAATCCTTGGGCGCCAGATAGATGGTGGCGAAGTCGCCATCCTTGAACGGCGCCACCAGATCCTCATAGCCGCCAAGCAGTTCGCGGGCGCTGTAGTCGTGGCCTTTGGCCTGGATGATGCGACCCTGCTGGATGGGGCCGAGCTGGCTGACGGTGCCATCCACCGGCAGCGCCAGGGTCATGGCATCTTCTACCACCGGGCGGATACCGGGCTTGAGTTCGCGGGTGAAGAACTCGTTGAAGCTCTTGTAGTGGGCCGGGCTCTCGTGCAGCGCCTCGCTCATGTCGACCTGATACTGCTTGATAAAGGCCTCGATCACTTTGGTGGTGATGTTGCCCGCTTCGGCGGCGGCAAACTTGCCGAACAGACGGGAGAGGGCGTGCTTGGGCAGACAGTATTGACCGGCAATTTTCAGGTTGTCAGTAATGCTCATGTTCATCATCAACGTAGGTTTATTAGGGTCACAGGCGCGCTTGCTGGCGACCGTGACGGGCTTCCTGCATGGTTTCCAGGATGCGGTGATAGTTGTGGAAGCGATCGGCGCTGATGGCGCCCGCGTCGACCGCGGCGCGCAGGGCACAGCCGGGATCGTCCTTGTGGGTACAGTCGCGGAACTTGCAGCCACCCAGATAGTCGCGGAATTCGACGAAGCACCAGGTGATGCGATCGGCCTCCAGATGCCAGAGGGCGAACTCGCGGATCCCGGGGGAGTCGATGAGATCGCCACCGCTCGGGAAGTGGTAGAGCCGCGCCGTGGTAGTGGTGTGCTGGCCGAGCCCCGAGTTCTCGGAGATCTCGCCGGTGAGCACATCCAGCCCCGGCATCAGGGCATTGGTGAGGGACGACTTGCCCACCCCGGACTGGCCGACGAAGATGCTGATCTTGTCGGTCAGAGCGGCTTTCAGCTCATCGAGCCCTTCACCGCTCTCGCAGCTCACCAGCAGCACCTCGTAATTGAGTTTGCGGTAGGTTTCGAGCTGGCGTTCGATGCGCGCGCGGGCCACATCATCCAGCATATCGACCTTGTTCAGCACGATGAGGGGGCGGATCTCCACATCCTCGGCGGCCACCAGATAGCGGTCGACGATGTTGGTGGAGAACTCGGGCATCACCGCAGAGACGATGATGATCTGGTCGATATTGGCGGCGATGGGTTTGACCCCGTCGTAGAAGTCCGGCCGGGTCAGTACCGAGTGGCGCGGATGCACCGCCTCGATGACGCCCGCTGTCGCGGCATTGAGGCCGGGACGCCACACCACCTTGTCGCCACAGACCAGACTGCTGATGCTGCTGCGTCGCAGGTTGCTGCGGTGGATGGTGCCATCGACCGCTTCCACGTCTGCGTGCTGCCCAAAACGGCTGATCACCACCCCTTCGATGGCCGGGCCAAACAGGGTGTCATCCACCACTGTGGTGTGATCTTTTTGCAGCCGCCGTTCGCGGTTGGCCTGGACGCGCCTTTGTTGACCCAGATTGAGTTTTGCTTTCTTTGCCACTCGATTCGCCAGTTTATGAACAGATCCAAAGCCAGTATGATACATGCAAATTGGCAAAATTCCGCCATTCCTCCCAATAGAGAGAGCAATCATGACAGTCAGCGCGCAGAACCTGGTATGGATCGACATGGAGATGACGGGTCTCGACCCCGAAGAGAACGTGGTACTGGAGATTGCCACCATCGTCACCGACAAGGATCTGAACGTACTGGCCGAAGGGCCGGTCATCGCCATTCATCAGAGTGATGAAGAGCTGGCCAAGATGGACGAGTGGAACGTCAACACCCATACCAAGAGCGGTCTGGTGGCCCGGGTCAAGGCGAGTCAGCACGACGAGGCGAAAGCCATTGCCGAGACCCTCGAGTTCATTCGCCAGTGGGTGCCGGAGCGCACCAGCCCGCTGTGCGGCAACAGCATCGGTCAGGATCGCCGCTTCATGGTCAAGCACATGGCCGAGCTGGAAGCCTTCTTCCACTACCGCAATGTCGACGTCAGCACCATCAAGGAGCTGGTACGCCGCTGGCAGCCGGAACTGCTGGATCAGTTCAAGAAGAGCGGCACCCACCAGGCGCTGGACGATATCCGCGAATCCATCGCCGAACTGCAGTTCTATCGCAGCCACGTCTTCAAGATCTGATTCTCCGGCAAGGGGTTGTCATACTCTGGCTGCTAAAATCGACAGTTCGGCCAGCTTTTGAGCGAACGCGCGCAACCAGACAAAAAAGCCCTTGCAATTGGAATGACTGCTCTTATAATTCGGCTCCCGTACAGTAGCGCAAGCAACCAAATGCTGTACGGCCTGTTTTAAGGTAGTTGCGGGAATAGCTCAGTTGGTAGAGCACGACCTTGCCAAGGTCGGGGTCGCGAGTTCGAGTCTCGTTTCCCGCTCCAAAAATCTGATGATGACACTGGTGCAAACCAGCCCGATGCGGGAATAGCTCAGTTGGTAGAGCACGACCTTGCCAAGGTCGGGGTCGCGAGTTCGAGTCTCGTTTCCCGCTCCAATCATCAGCCAGCCTCAAGACAACCAAATTGTTGCGGGAATAGCTCAGTTGGTAGAGCACGACCTTGCCAAGGTCGGGGTCGCGAGTTCGAGTCTCGTTTCCCGCTCCAAAAAATTTGTAAGTGATATTCCGATGCGGGAATAGCTCAGTTGGTAGAGCACGACCTTGCCAAGGTCGGGGTCGCGAGTTCGAGTCTCGTTTCCCGCTCCAATCACTTGCAGATGACATTCTGTTGCGGGAATAGCTCAGTTGGTAGAGCACGACCTTGCCAAGGTCGGGGTCGCGAGTTCGAGTCTCGTTTCCCGCTCCAAACATTTGTAAGTGACATTCCGTTGCGGGAATAGCTCAGTTGGTAGAGCACGACCTTGCCAAGGTCGGGGTCGCGAGTTCGAGTCTCGTTTCCCGCTCCAATCACTTGTAAATGACATTCTGTTGCGGGAATAGCTCAGTTGGTAGAGCACGACCTTGCCAAGGTCGGGGTCGCGAGTTCGAGTCTCGTTTCCCGCTCCAATCTCTCTTCGACGTTTTCATAATCCCTTTGAATTGCCCTTCACATCGCGCTGCGATGCTTTGTCGTATATGGCGTTTACTCAGCGTGTCTCCGCCGCCTTCTGCAAACAGGAAGATGGTACGGGTTCATTGTGCGGGTTGTACGAGGGAAAGGTGGTTGGCAGGAAGAATTGCGGGCAAAAAAGAGGAGGGGCCTTGGCTCCTCCTGCATGATTCACTGGCGCGGGCTTAGACCAGAGTAACGTTCTCAGCCTGAGGGCCTTTTTTGCCCTGGGTCACAGTGAACTGGACTTTTTGACCTTCAGCCAGGGTTTTGAAACCGGTGCTCTGGATGGAGGAGAAGTGAACGAATACGTCCGGACCCTGGGATTGTTCAATAAAGCCAAAACCCTTGGTTTCGTTGAACCATTTTACCTGGCCGGTGCGAATGTCAGACATGTGCTAAATCCTATCAATAACAAAATGAAACTAAGCCCGTGCTGGGCTGCATTTGCCTTGCAAGCAGGGGTTGGCTCATGACTGACCACGTCTCTTTGTCCCAGTAGCACGTAGAACAATCCCTGTCTAAAGCACAAACGATTCTACGTTAGCGCCGATCCTTGTCAATTTGACCCCTTTCGTTTTTTGAACAAGCTAAAAATATTGTGAAGTCAGTAGCTTATTTGAAGATATTTGACTGAAAAAAACGGGAGGCCAGCGCCTCCCGTTTTTGTTATTCCTTGAGGGCGAACCCTTCGCCCTGCCGGTCGTAGCGGTAAACCGCCTGACCGTAGGAGCGGATCTCCACCCGCTGGATGCGGCGGGTGTCGTCCACCAGGATGAAGATAGAGCGGCCCGATTGCAGGCGGGTCAGGGGGCGATCCGGCCCCTCGATGGCGATCAGGCGGCTCAGCTCGGCACCCGGCAACTCGAATTTGCGCCAGATGGAGTAGAGGGTCTCACCCGCCTGCACATCGTGTTGCAGCCAGGTACCGTTGACCTTCTCTTCGACCGGCTTGGCTGCCGCGGGGGCACTACCTGCCGCGCCATTACCGACAGTTAGAGCTTGAGCAGGCACGGCCAGCGGCACTTCCAGCGAGCCGGAAGGGGCGGCTTTGGGGGCGGATGGTGCCGGCTCCCAGGCCAGCACCAGCAACCAGAGCGGGATCAGGATCAGCAGACCTATGGTGTTTTTGCGGGGCAGCGGGCTGGACAGCTTGAATTTGCCTGCTTTGGCATCCTGGCGGCGTTGACCGAGGTTGCTCATCCCTTGGCCAAAACGTTGGCGCAGGGACAGGGTCGCGGCATTGATGCGATGGAGCAGGGATCCTTGTGATTCGTCTTGGCGACGCTGCTGGGCTCGTCTGTTATGGCCTCGTGGGCGACGGTCCGGGGTGGGCACGGCATTTACCTCTCACTACATTGCCTGCCATCAGGCAAATTCGCCGCCTATGGTAAACGGACTCGCCCCCGAGGGGGAGAGTCCTGAGGCGGAAAATTATCAGCTGAGACGAAATTGACCCAATAATTGCTGCAATTTGTCGGCCGCCTGACGCAATGCCTGACTGGCTGTGGCCGTTTCGGTCGCATCCTGAGCAATGTCGTTGGCCAGTGCGTTGGTTTTTGACAGGTTGCCGGAGACGGTTTCTGAGACCGAGCTCTGCTCTTCGGCGGCGGAGGCAATCTGATAGGTCATGTCGTTGATGGTGGAGATGGCCTGGTAGATGCTGCCGAGCGCCTCTTCCGCCAGATCCGCCTCGCCCACCGCCTGATGGGTCAGCTGCTGGCTCTGGGTGATGGCGTTGACTGCATTGGTGGAGCTGAGGCGGATCTTCTCGATCAACTCCTGGGTGTTCTGCACCGCCTGCTGGGTATTGCCCGCCAGTTTACGCACCTCATCAGCCACCACCGCAAAGCCGCGGCCTTGTTCGCCAGCCCGGGCAGCCTCGATGGCGGCGTTGAGGGCCAGCAGGTTGGTCTGATCGGCAATCCCCTGAATGACGGTGAGGATGCTGGTGATCTGGGCGCTGTCGTGGGCCAGCCCTTCCACCACTTCGGCCCCTTTACCGGCTTCTGCCGCGACCTTGTGCATCGACTGGATCACCTGCTGGAAGCGCTCCTTGCCCTGATCGGCAGCGCTTTGCGCCTGTTTAGCCGAGTCGGCGGTATTGTTGGCGTGGGTGGCGACCTCCTGACTGACGTAGGACATCTCCTGTACCGCGGTCAGCATCTGCTCCATCTCGGCCTGATGATGCTGCAGATTGTTGTCGGTCTGACCGGCAATGCGATCGGTGTCACCGGCGTAGCGGTTCACCTCGCTGGCAGTCTTGAGCACATCCCCGAGCAACCCTTGCAGCTTGTCGATAAAGCGGTTGATCCCCTTGGCGAGATCCCCCAGCTCATCCACCGAGCGGGTTGCGAGACGTTTGGTGAGATCCCCTTCACCATCGGCGATGTCATCCACCAGGCTGACCATCTGACGGATGGGGCCGGTGATGCTGCGGGCAATCACCAGCATGGTGGCCAGCGCCAGCACCAGTATGATAACGGCGCCCACCAATTGCTGGGTCACTGCGGCCCGGTTCATCTCATTGAGCTGGCTCTCCAGCTGATCGGCCCCCGCCAGTACCACCTTGTAGGGCAGGGTGACGATGATGGCCCAGTTGCGGCTCATGCCCGGCACCATGATGGGGACCGAGATACGAAACGAGTTGTTCAGCTCCTGACGCTGCAGTTCCGGCTTCAGATACTGCTGCCACTGGCTGCCCAGCACCTTCTCGGCGCTGCTGCCAAGCAGGCTGGCATCGCCGCTGGTGCCGGTGATGACGCCGGCGGCGCTGACGATCAGGGTTTCCCCCTTGCCGTCATAGATGTTGCTGTTGAGGGACTGGGCCTGACGGCTGATGGAGTCCACCGCCAGATCGAGCGCGGCGATCCCCCGGAACTGGCCATCCACCATGATGGGGGTGGTGATGGTGCTCACCAGCACTTGCTGGCCGTTGATATCCACCTTGAAGGGATCGATGAGGCAGGAGCGCCCCTCCCGTTTCGGGCAGGCGTAGTAGTCGTTGGCCGGGTTGCCGAAGCTATCGGTCTCGTTCTTCTCGATGGAGAGCAGCAGGTCGGTGCCGACCTTGTCCTTGTCGCGATAGAAGTAGGGGACAAAACGCCCCTTGCTGTCGCTACCGAGGGCGGTCTGGCCAGCAAAGCTGGCATCCTGACTGTCGAAGCCGTTGGGTTCGAAACCGGCGAAGGCGCCGTAGAGCTGGGGCTCAAGGGCGAGCTGGGCCTTGAGCAGGTCGGTGGCCTGCTGACGATCGAGCGGCAGCTTGCCCTGCTGTTGCTGGGCGAAGACGCTGGCCATCTGCTGGGTGTAGGAGAGCCCCTTTTGCAACAGCTGGGTGATGGTGGCTGCTTCGGCGCGGGCGTTGGCACTGACCTTCTGCCATGCCTCCTGCTGCAGGGCGGCGCGGCTGGAGCTGATGGTCAGCTTCTGGGTCTGTTGACCGGAGTACTGGTTGAGCAGGATCAGGATGACCAGGGCTGTCGTCATGGCGATCCCGGCCATGACCAGTATTCGGGTCTGGATTGAACGGAACTGCATCGTCTCTTCCTTGTTCTTGTTGCGTGGGGCGTTGAGAGTTGTCTGGATATCGGCAGGAGGAGGCAGCTCTCCAGCGCTATGCATAGCAAATCGGAAATGGGGATTTTGTTCTGCGATCCCCTTCAAAGATCAGGGGGGGCAGGGGGGCGTTGCGCAAATTAAACCCGCTACTTTGCCCTTTGCGGCGTCATGGTTTTCCCATCCGTGATTGTCGGTGCTAAAATGCGACGGTTTTTTCTAACGAATTGGCCCAAGGCCCTCTACACAAGGCTTAAAGATGAAAGTCAAAACCCGTTTTGCTCCCAGCCCGACCGGCTTTTTGCATGTCGGCGGTGCCCGTACCGCACTCTATTCCTGGTTGTTTGCAAAGAACCAGGGCGGTGAGTTCGTGCTGCGTATTGAGGATACCGATCTGGAACGTTCCACTCAGGAGGCAATCGACGCCATCATTGAGGGCATGGAATGGCTGGAGCTGAACTGGGATGAGGGCCCCTACTACCAGACCAAGCGCTTCGATCGCTACAACGGTCTGATCGACGAGATGCTGGCCGATGGCCGCGCCTACAAGTGCTACTGCTCCAAAGAGCGTCTGGAAGCGCTGCGTGAAGGCCAGATGGCCAACGGCGAGAAGCCCCGTTATGACGGCAAGTGCCGCGACCACGCCCACGATCACCCTGCCGATGCGCCGCACGTGATCCGCTTCCGCAACCCGATCGAAGGTTCCGTGGTGTTCGATGACCACGTCCGTGGCCGCATCGAGTTCGCCAACACCGAGCTGGACGATCTGATCATCCGCCGTACCGACGGCGCGCCGACCTACAACTTCTGCGTAGTGGTCGATGACTGGGATATGGAGATCACCCACGTAGTGCGTGGTGAAGATCACATCAACAACACCCCGCGCCAGATCAACATCTACAAGGCGCTGAACGCGCCGGTGCCGGAGTTTGCCCACGTATCCATGATCCTGGGTGACGACGGCGCCAAGCTCTCCAAGCGCCACGGTGCAGTCTCCGTGATGCAGTACCGCGACGATGGCTACCTGCCGGAAGCGCTGCTGAACTACCTGGTGCGTCTGGGCTGGTCCCACGGCGATCAGGAGATCTTCAGCCTGGACGAGATGATCAAGCTGTTCAGCCTGGATGCCATCTCCAAGTCCGCCTCTGCCTTCAACACCGACAAGCTGCTGTGGCTGAACAACCACTACATGCGCAGCCTGGATCCGGCTTATGTTGCCAAGCATCTGGCATGGCACATGGAAAACCAGAAGATCGACACCAGCAATGGCCCGGCGCTGGCCGAGGTAGTCACCCTGCTGGCCGAGCGCTGCAACACCCTGGTCGAGATGGCCGCCCAGAGCCGCTACCTGTTCGAAGAGTACGAGGCCATCGACGAAGCCGCTGCCAAGAAGCACCTGCGCGGCGTGGCTGCCGAGCCGCTGGCTCTGGCCAAAACCAAGCTGGCTGCACTGGATAGCTGGACTACCGAAGCGCTGCACGAGCTGATTGAAGCGACCGCTGCCGAGCTGGGTCAGGGCATGGGCAAGGTTGGTATGCCGCTGCGTGTGGCCGTCACCGGTCTGGGTCAGTCCCCTGCCATCGACGCCGTAATGGCGCTGGTGGGTAAGGAGCGTGTTCTGGCGCGTATCGACCGCGCACTGGCTTACATCGAAGCCCGCATGGCTGCCGAGTAAGCTCTGCCGATGTGGCAGGCGAGGGGATAACCCCGCTTTGCCACATGCTGAATAGAAAAAATCCGAAACCACTGGTTTCGGATTTTTTTATGGCCAGCGCACAGGCCGAGAATAGTTTCGGATAAAAAAATGCCAGTCAGCTGACTGGCATTTTTATTGGGACAGAGTGCCGCTTAGTGACTGTCGACCCAGACGAACTTGAGCACGAACAGCAGGGCGACCACCAGCACGCAGGGGTTGATTTCGCGCCAGCGGCCGGTGCCCGCCTTCATCACGCAGTAGGAGATGAAGCCCACGGCGATCCCCTCGGTGATGGAGAAGCTGAACGGCATCATCACCGCGGTCATGAAGGCCGGTACCGCTTCGGTCAGATCTTCCCACTTCACCCGGGTCAGCTCGGAGCACATCAGCACACCCACATAGATAAGGGCGCCAGCGGCGGCGTAGGCCGGCACCATGGCGGCAACCGGAGAGAAGAAGATCGCCAGCAGGAACAGCAGGCCAACCACGATGGCGGTCAGACCGGTACGGCCGCCGACGGCGACGCCGGAGCTGCTCTCGATAAAGGCGGTAACCGAGGAGGTGCCCATAAAGGCGCCGCCGACCGAGCTGACGCTATCCACCATCAGCGCCTGTTTCATGCGCGGGAAGTGGCCCTTGTCATCGGCCAGCTTGGCGCGGTTGGTGACGCCGATCAGGGTGCCGGAGGAGTCGAACAGGTTGACCAGCATAAAGGAGAAGATGATCCCGGCGAGGCTGATATCGAGCGATCCCATCAGATCCAGCTGGCCGAACACCGGTTCGATGCTGGGGGGCATGGAGACAAAGCCCTTGAAGGTGACATCGCCAAACAGCCAGCCCAGACCCGTGGTGACCACGATGGCGATCAGCACGGCGGAGTGGACGCCGCGGGCGGAGAAGATGCAGATCAGGAAGAAACCGAGCAGCCCCAGCAGGCAGGGCAGGGAGGTGAGGTTGCCCACGGTCACCATAGTCGCTGGGCTGGCCACCACGATCCCGGCGTTGTGCAGGCCGAGCAGGGCGATCAGCAGACCGATACCGGCGGTGATGCCGACCCGCAGGGTGAGCGGAATGTTGCCAATCAGCCAGTAGCGCACCCGCAGCAGGGTGAGGATCAACAGACCCATGGCACCCCAGAAGATGGTGCCCATGCCCACTTGCCAGGAGTAACCCATACCCGCGACCACCACGAAGGCGAAGAAGGCGTTGAGGCCCATGGCGGGAGCCAGCGCGATCGGCAGGTTGGCCAACAGGCCCATCAGGATGCTGCCGATACCGGCGATGAGGCAGGTGGTGACGAACACGGCCTGGGTGTCCATGCCCGCCGCAGAGAGGATCTGCGGGTTGACGAACACGATATAGACCATGGTCAGGAAGGTGGTGATACCGGCGATCACTTCGGTACGGGCGGTAGTGCCATGGCCTTGCAGGGCAAACAGGCGCTCAAGCAATCCTTGCCCGGCGGCCTGATTGGCAGCTTGGTGTTGTTGATTCATGTTGGATTCCAATAGGTGACGTGAAATAAGCAGCAGGGGAACGGGCTATCCCATCCATGCGGGGTAAATTGCCCTGTTTCTGGCGGTTAAGTAACCAGAGTCGTCCTGATACCGTGACAGCGCGCACATTTTTACACAGGCGGCGCCGTTTACAAACCCCGGATCTGCGAAGCAGATCAATGAATAGAGTAAAAATTCAAACGTTTGCTTTTTGAGCATGAAAAAAGGTTCTCAGCAGAGAACCTTTTATCGAAAATTGGGGGCTTACAGGGTCTTGAAGTAGCGCTCGACCAGCTGGGCCAGTACAGAATCGAGCCGGTCTTGTACCTCACCCAGCTCGCGGCCGAAGCGGCGCAGAAAGAGGCTGGCCTGCTCTTCGGTCAGCTTGCGCCCCTCGATAAAGAACTCCTGCTCCGGCAGTTGCTTGTCGTAGCGGGGGATCAGCACCCAGCTCACCAGCTCGGGCTCCACGGCGGCAAAAATCTTGGCGGCAGCAGCACAGAAGGTCTCTATGTGCTCCTTGCCATCCGGCCCGAGGCAACCCGGTTCAACCCGGATCTGGATGGTGAGTTTTTTCTCTATGGGGGTCGTCATCGTGCTACATCCATGCAAAGGCATCCGTCTAGGATTGTAAGTCAAAAGGCAAGAGAAAGGGGAGCCGAAGCTCCCCTCAACACGCAGTCAGCCTTATTTGGCGATGCGCTTGTACTTGGCGCGATGGGGCTGGATTGCCTCGGCGCCGTAGGTCTTCTTCTTCCACTCTTCGTATTCGGTAAAGTTACCTTCGAAGAACTCGATCTTGCCCTCATCCTGATAGTCCAAGATGTGAGTGGCGATACGGTCGAGGAACCAGCGGTCGTGGGAGATGACCATGGCACAACCCGGGAACTCCAGCAGGGCGTTCTCGAGGGCGCGCAGGGTTTCGATATCCAGATCGTTGGTCGGTTCATCCAGCAGCAGTACGTTGCCGCCGGTCTGCAACAGCTTGGCCAGGTGCAGACGACCGCGCTCACCACCGGAGAGTTCGCCAACCCGCTTCTGCTGGTCGGAACCCTTGAAGTTGAAGCGGCCGATATAGGCGCGGCTCGGGAACTCGTAGTTGCCGATGCGCAGGATATCCTGACCGTCTGCGACCTCTTCGAAGACCGTCTTCTTGTCATCCATGCTGTCGCGGAACTGATCGACAGAGGCCAGCACCACGGTTTCACCCAGGGTGATGGCGCCGGAATCCGGCTGCTCCTGACCCGACATCATGCGGAACAGGGTCGACTTACCGGCACCGTTCGGGCCGATGATGCCGACGATGGCACCCTTCGGAATGGCAAACGACAGATCGTCGATCAGCACCCGATCACCGTAGGATTTGCGCAGGTTGGCCACTTCCACCACCTTGTCGCCGAGGCGCGGTCCGGGCGGAATGAACAGCTCGTTGGTCTCGTTGCGCTTCTGGTAGTCGTTGGTGTTGAGCTCTTCGAAGCGAGCCATACGGGCCTTGGACTTGGCCTGACGCCCTTTCGGGTTTTGACGAACCCACTCCAGCTCTTTCTCGATGGACTTGCGACGGGCCGCTTCGGAACTTGCTTCCTGCGCCAGACGTGCGTCCTTCTGCTCCAGCCAGGAGGAGTAGTTGCCTTCCCATGGGATACCCTCGCCGCGGTCCAGTTCCAGGATCCAGCCTGCCACGTTGTCGAGGAAGTAACGGTCGTGGGTGATGGCCACAACAGTGCCTTCGTAGTCGTGCAGGAAGCGCTCCAGCCAGGCCACGGATTCTGCATCCAGGTGGTTGGTTGGTTCGTCCAGCAGCAGCATGTCCGGCTTTTCCAGCAGCAGACGGCAGAGCGCCACACGGCGGCGCTCACCACCGGAGAGGTGCTTGATCTTGGCATCCCAGGCCGGCAGGCGCAGGGCATCGGCCGCGCGCTCCAGCTGGTTTTCCATGTTGTGACCGCCTTGGGCCTGGATGATTGCCTCCAGCTCGCCCTGTTCGCGGGCCAGCTTGTCAAAGTCGGCATCCGGGTCGGCGTAGGCCGCATAGACCTCGTCCAGGCGGGCCATGGCGCGCTTCACCTCGCCAACGGCCTCTTCGACGGCTTCGCGTACGGTCTGCTCCGGCTCCAGCTTCGGCTCCTGCGGCAGGTAGCCGATCTTGATGCCGGGCTGCGGACGGGCTTCCCCTTCGATCTCGGTATCGATGCCCGCCATGATGCGCAGTAGGGTCGATTTACCGGCGCCGTTCAGACCCAGCACGCCGATCTTGGCGCCCGGGAAGAAGCTCAAGGAGATGTTCTTGAGAATATGACGCTTGGGCGGCACTACCTTGCCGACCCGGTTCATGGTGTAAATAAATTGAGCCATTGGCTAATTCTCTTCCTTTTCAGCAGGTTAATGTCTTGGCATTAACAGACTGATGTCGTGGTGGGGCCAGGTCGACACAGGTCAACCGGGTTCCAAAAAACCCGTCGATTGTAAACCAACGGACGAGGGGGGGCAAAGGTGGCACCCGGCTATGTCCCCCCTTTGCCGCAGCGGTCACGCCTTGCTGCATCAGCCGTGCAATTTGGGCATGATGTGGGCTGCCGTTTTGTCCCGGAGCCGTCATGAACCCATATCCTCAAGCCCCCTCGCTGGCCGCCTTTCTCTGCACAATGGGATTGGACGCCGCGCTGAGCGAAGCCATCAGCCTGCGCTTGCCACGGCAGACGCTGCGCGCCGGTCAGGCATTGTTGGCGCAGGGGTCAGAGCAGGAAGCTGCCTTCTATATCGAAGCGGGCATCGCTCGCGCCTGCCACTACACCCGGGACGGACAGGAGCGCTGCAAGGAGTTCTACTTCGAAGGGGAGCTCTGCCTGCTCTATGACAGCTGGCTCACGGGGGCGCCCGCCCGCTACCAGCTGGAGGCGCTGACGGAGTTGCAAGTTGTGCGGGTTCCGATCGCCCTGCTGGAAGAGCCCGTTTGGCAGCCGGTTTGCATGGCCCTGCTGCGACAGCAGCTCGGTTACAAGGAGCGCAAGGAGGCGTTTTTGCTGCTCCACTCTCCCGAGGAGCGTTATCGGGAGCTCTGCCACACCTTCCCTCACTGGCCTGCGCGGCTCACTCAGGTGCAGCTCGCCAACTATATCGGTATCAGCCCGGTCACCCTGTCACGGATCCGCAGGCGCATTAACACGGGTTAATGCCGCTCTCCGACCATCCCCTCATGCTGCGCCATCCAAATGACGGATGAGGTGTGGATGATGTCGCTGTTTCTGTGGTCGCAGCTGGTAGTGAGCCTGGCCTTGTTGCTCGATCTGTTGTCGTTTCAGTTGCGGGATCGCCGTAGGATCCTGGCCTGTCTGGCCCTCTCCTGCGCGCTCAATGCCGGTCACTTTACCCTGCTCGGGCAGTGGTCGGCCGCCAGCCTGTTGCTGCTGGCCAGTATGCGCTTTGTTGTGAGTATCTGGCTGGTTCGCCGCATCTTGATGTGGTTTTTCATGGGGTTGGCCTGTGCAGCGGCGCTGGCGACCTATCAGGGCCTGCTCTCATGGATCGGGCTGCTGGCGAGCTTTCTGCAAACCCGTGCCGCGTTTTGCCCGGATGATCGCCTGTTGAGGCGCTGGATGCTGCTCGGTACCCTCTGCTGGCTGGGTAACAACTTGCTGGTGGGCTCACCGGTCGCCGTGCTGATGGAGGGGCTGTTTCTGATCAGCAATCTGGTGGGTTACTACCGCCACTATGGCTTCGATTATTGGGGGCGTGGCCGCCACAGTGAGCGTAGAAAGATAAGTGTGCCGCCTTCCGATCGGGCGACCTTCTGATTTTCCGCTCAGGGCTGCTTGTGGCCAGCGAAGTAAAGCACCCGTTTCACATACTCCTGCGTCTCGTCATAGGGTGGGATCCCGCCATAGCGTTCCACCGCTTTTTCCCCGGCATTGTAGGCTGCCGAGATCAGTACCCAGTCGCCATCGAAGCGGCGATCCAGCCATTTGAGATAACTGACGCCACCCTTGATGTTCTGGGCCGGATCGAATGGCCGGGTTACCCCGAACCGTTGCTGGGTTTCGGGGATGAGCTGCATCAGCCCTTGGGCATTCTTGGGGGAAACGGCACGGCTGTTGAGATTGGATTCGGCGATGGCAATCGCCAGTACCAGCCGGGCATCCACCTTATGGTGTTTGGCTGCGTGGCGCAGCATGGTGACCAGTTTTTGCTTGGCAGGAGGCTGGCGGGCAACCCAGGTGTCGACATTGAAGGGGGTGGAAGGGAGCCCGGCCAGATAGCCACCCTGACTGCCACGGATCCCGATGCCGCAATGATCACCCATGGGGGCATTGCCGATGCGAGCGTTGTAGTAGCGGGCAGCCTGTCGGTTACCAAGGCGCATTGCCATGGCGAGGTAGCTGTTGGCCAGCTTGGCGCTGCGCACCGAGGCTGGGCCGGTGGCGAGCAGACGGCCGATCCGGAAATATCCTTCGGGATTGCCGGTGCTGGCGGCGACACAGTAAAGGGCGATGGCTTTTTGCAGATGACCGTTTTGCTGGGCAACTTGACCCTGCTTGATCGCCGTCAGCGCCTTGGGGGCCTGTCTGAAATCCCTGCCTTGTGCCATCGTCCGTGGCGTACCTGCCAGTAACAACGACAAAAAAAGCAGCAAAAACAGTCCGTTTTCGCTGATGTGCCTCATGGGTTATCTCCTGTTTGAGTACAGAAGATATAGAGGAACATGGCTGCTATCGCCACGAACCCAGTGGATCCTGTGGTTATAGCCGGTTGATTTCAGAGAGCAAAACGGTATGGAACTAACGGCATCTCGACAGTTTCACACCATTTTTCATCCGGTTAGAAGTCGTGGTGATACTCCTGCTCATCCAGCACCGTGGGAGGAAGCGTGCGATAGAAGCTGCCAATTTCGCTGACAACCCAGAGCGAAAGCAGGGCCAGCAGGCTGAGCAGGGGAAGCAGAGAGTGGCTCTGGGTCAGGGCATAGGCCGCAATGGCGGCACCGGTCAAAAGCAGGGTTCGGATCATGAGGTGGCTCCTTGTCGTCATGGGGGTGTTGCGTGGCCACGGACAGAGCGCCTGGGGTCGGGAGTTGTTCCCGGGTGGCACGAAGCGCGCTGAGTATATTGCGTCATGCCGCTGCCGATCCGTGGTGTCATCCCACTTTCCATAGTCATGGGTTTCGTATCGAGTTGGGCCCCGCCAGATGCGGGGCCAGTAATGGTTTGACGGTTAGAAGAAACCGCCGTTGTTATCGTCACTGTCGGCCCAGCCGCCACTCAGGTTATCGTCATCGAAAAAACTGCTGCCAGCATCGGGAGGTGAATCCCAGCCGTCCCAGCGGACCGGTTCCGCATCGACCGGATTGGCGATGGGGGCAGGCTCTATGATGTCGATGATCTCCTCAGGCCGGTTGTTGTGAAACAGTCCGCCGATCATATCGGCCAACATGACGCCACCGGCCACACCGGCGGCGGTTTGCAGGGCGCCGCCCAAAAAGGAGCTGGCACGGGATGCTGGCTGGGCAGGAGCGGTTGCCGGTGGCGGCGTAAAGCGCGGGGGCGGGCTGCTTTCGCTACCAAACAAGCCGGAGAGAAAACTGCCGCCGCTCGAACTGCTTTGGCTTGTCTCCAGCTCCTTGACTCGCTCGTTGAGGCGGGTAAGGGCAGCCTGCTGGATCAGCAGCGCCTGGGCCATGTAGTAGGGGGCATCGGGCTGCTCTGCCAGATGCTGGCGGATCAGCTGATCCGCTTGTGGGTCTCGCTTGCTATCCCTGGCTTGCGCTTGCTTGAGGCGGTCGAACAGTCCATCGATCAGACCCTGTTCCTGTGATTGCATCTCAAATCCTCGCTATGGTGCGCAGACAGTGCGTTCAGCCATCCTAAAACCCGCGGGGCATCAGTGGTATCTGATTAACTCATCAATGACCGAGGAGCTACCCGCGCTCGTCAGCGGTCGGGTTGGTAGTAGTCGAGATACCAGCGGACGAACGCGGCGACCCCCTCCTTGATGGTGGTGGCGGGGCGCAGGCCGGTGAGGGTATGGAGGGGCTCGCTATCGGCCCAGGTGGCGTGCATGTCACCTGCCTGCATCGGCAGCATTCGCTTGATGGCGGGTTTGCCGATGGCCTCTTCCAGCGCCTCGATAAAATCGAGCAGCCGCACCGGCTGGCCGTTGCCGATATTGAGGATGCGGTAGGGAGCGGCACTCTCGGCTGCGCTCTGCTCGCTGGCGTGCCAATCGGAATTGGGGCAGGGCGGCTGATCGGCCACGGCTAGGATCCCCGCGACTATATCGTCTATGTAGGTGAAGTCGCGGCTGAGATCGCCGTTGTTATAGACGTCGATAGGCTCTCCCGCGAGGATGGCGCGGGTGAACTTGATGATGGCCATGTCGGGCCGACCCCAGGGGCCGTAGACGGTAAAGAAGCGCAGCCCTGTGGTGGGCAGGCCATAGAGCGCCGAATAGGCGTGGGCCATCAGCTCGCCACTCTTCTTGGTGGCTGCGTAGAGGGAGACCGGGTGATCCACCTGCTGCTCGGTGGAGTAGGGCATCTGATCCCCCATGCCATAGACCGAGCTGGAGGAGGCGTAGATGAGGTGCTGGATCCCTTGGTGACGGCACCCCTCCAGCACCGTCAGCATGCCGGTGAGGTTGCTGTCGGCATAGGCGAACGGATTGTCGATGGAGTAACGCACCCCCGCCTGCGCCCCCAGATGGATCACCCGCTCGAAGCGATGGCGGGCAAAGAGAGCCGCCATCGCTTCACGATCCGCCAGATCCAGCCGCTCGAAGTGAAAATAGGGGAAACTGGCCAGTTGGGCCAGCCGCGCCTCTTTCAGACTCACCTCGTAGTAGCCGTTGAGGTTGTCGATCCCCACCACCCTATGACCTGCGGCGCACAGCTGGCTGGCCACATGAAAACCGATAAAACCGGCGACGCCGGTAACCAGATAGATCATGGTTGGGTCTCCGGGTTGCAGCTGGTGTTGGCAGGCTGCTTTTTGGCGGGAAGATGTGGCCGCCCGATGGCGTGATAGTCAAACCCGAGTTCGCTGAGCTGGCGTGGCTCATAGAGGTTGCGGCCATCGATGATGACAGGCTGGTTGAGCAGCGCTTTCAGCTGCTGGAAATCGGGGGCGCGAAACGCCTGCCACTCGGTGCAGATCAGCAGGGCATCGGCCCCTTCCAGTGCCGCTTCCTGAGTCGGGCAGAGCAGCAGATCCGGCCGCTGGCCGTAGATCTGGCGGGCACGCCCCATTGCCTTGGGATCAAAAGCCTGCACTCGGCCACCGGCAGCCCAGATGGCGGCCAGCAGCGGGCGGCTCGGCGCATCGCGCATATCGTCGGTGCCGGGTTTGAACGCCAGTCCCCACAAGGCAAAGGTGTGGCCACGCAGATCCGGGCCGAAGCGGGTCAGCAGGGTTTGCGCCATCTTCTGTTGCTGGCGCTGGTTGACCTGCTCGACCGCCGCTAAAAGCGGGGCGTCGCAGCCGACACTCGCCGCGGTATGGCACAACGACTTGATATCCTTGGGGAAGCAGGAGCCGCCGTAGCCGCAGCCCGGGTAGATAAAGTGGTAACCGATGCGGGGATCGGCCCCCATCCCCTGGCGCACCGCCTCGATATCGGCCCCCAGTTGCTCGGCGAGGGCCGCCATCTCGTTCATAAAGGAGATCTTGGTGGCCAGCATGGCGTTGGCGGCGTACTTGGTGAGCTCGGCGCTGCGCAGATCCATCACCACGATCCGGTCGTGATTGCGGTTGAAGGGGGCGTAGAGGGCGCGCAACTGCTCAAGCGCCCGCTCGCTGTCACAGCCGATGATGATGCGATCCGGCCGCATGCAGTCGTTGACCGCCGCTCCCTCCTTGAGAAACTCGGGATTGGCGGCCACCTCGCAGGCGAGGTCTAGCCCACGCTCGGCCAACTGCTGCTCAATATGTTCCCTTACTTGTTGCGCCGTGCCGACCGGTACTGTGCTCTTGGTCACCACCAGCTTGGGGCGGCTCATCAGTCGGCCTATGGTGTCGGCCACCGCCAGCACATGTTGCAGATCGGCCGAGCCATCCTCGTCAGCCGGGGTGCCCACGGCGATCAGCAGCAGGTCGGCGTGTGCCACGCCAATGGCGGGATCGACCGTGAAGCTCAGGCGGCCGCTGGCCAGATGACTCTCGACCAGCGTGGCCAGCCCCGGCTCATAGAAGGGGATCTGCCCCAGCCTGAGGGCGGCGATCCGCTCATCATCCACATCCACGCAGCAGACCTGATGGCCCACCTCGGCCAGAACGGCGGCCTGCACCAGCCCGACATAGCCTGTGCCAAAAATGGTGACCTTCATGAAAAGTGCCTCGTGCTGTGGATGGAGTGATGGCGCTGTGAAACCGCGGCATGCTGCATCTTGGTGCAGCGAGTGTCAATGCCAGATGACAGGCACCAGAATGGGGCGTTCAGCCTGACTGTTGTGATCCTTTTCACAAAAAATAGACTGGACCCCATAACGAAGCCCTGTGGACAGGGCTCGCAGCCCGCCCGCAACGGCAGGCGACAGACACTCTCTCTTTACTTCGCTTGGATACAGGTTATGGACAACACCTCGATTCGCACTGCTCATCCTATTTATGAGGATGTGCTGGCCCTGCTGACGGCGGCCGGCTTTGTTTCCCTCGGCATCTTTCTGTTTCATCAGGTTGGCCTGCTCACTGGCGGTACTGCCGGGCTGGCGCTGCTGCTGCAAAAGGTGACCGGCATCAGCTTCGGCCTGCTGTTTTTCGGCATCAACCTGCCCTTCTATGCGTTGGCATGGTTGCGGATGGGGCCACGTTTTACCTTCAACACCTTTGTCTCGGTGGCGGCGGTTTCCTACATGACCGATCACCTCAACGGGGTGTTGCAGATCGGCAAGATAGAGCCCCTCTATGCGGCGCTGATCGGCGGCACCCTGATCGGCATGGGGCTGCTCATCATGTTCCGTCACAAGTCGAGTCTGGGGGGCTTCAATATTCTGGCGATCTTTATTCAGGATCGCTTTGGCATCCGGGCGGGCAAGCTGCAGATGGGGCTCGATTGCGCCATTGTTGTCGCCTCGTTTTTCGTGGTGCAGCCCTGGATCCTGGCGCTATCCATCGTGGCGGCGGTTATCTGTAATCTGGTGTTGACACTCAACCACAAGCCGGGCCGCTACCAGATTGCCTGACAAGCGGCAGCCCTGGCTCGATAAGACAAGCGTGACCCGATAGCACGAGGCGGCCTGATGGCCGCCTCGTCTGTTTCTACCCTGGCGTTTGTTCGCTGCGCCTAGCTCGCCTGCTCCAGCCTGCTGTCGCCGCTCATGGCGTTGCCACTGATGGCGCTGCCGCTGATGGGGTGACTACCGACGGCGAGCGGGGTGTGACAGGCCACCTGATGATGGGATTCATCACACGCCTCAAGCCATGGCGCCTTGCTTTTGCACAGATCGGTCGCATGGGGACAGCGCTGGTGGAAGTGGCAGCCGCTTGGCGGCGAGATGGGGGAGGGCACATCGCCGGTCAGCAGAATGCGCTGGCTGCGCCTGCGCGGGTCCGGCACCGGAATGGCGGAGATCAGTGCCTGGGTATAGGGGTGACGTGGCGCCAGATAGAGCGACTGGGCATCCGCCAGTTCGACGATCCGTCCCAGATACATCACCGCGATCCGATCCGAGATGTGTTTGACCACCGACAGATCGTGGGCGATGA
Source organism: Aeromonas sp. R4-2 (assembly GCF_040908295.1). Classification (NCBI taxonomy): domain Bacteria; kingdom Pseudomonadati; phylum Pseudomonadota; class Gammaproteobacteria; order Aeromonadales; family Aeromonadaceae; genus Aeromonas; species Aeromonas sp. R4-2. Next base: position 118,440 of record NZ_JBFODL010000014.1, read on the forward strand.
AGATGATGGAGAGGTTCATCTCCCGCTGCAGGCTGAGCAGCAGGTTGACAATCTGCGACTGCACCGAGACATCGAGGGCCGAGACTGCCTCGTCACACACCAGCAGCTTGGGCTTGAGGGCGATGGCGCGGGCGATGCCGATCCGCTGGCGCTGACCGCCGGAAAACTCGTGGGGGTAGCGATCCACCGCGCTGCCCGGCAGGCCCACTTTTGCCAGCAACTCCTGCACCCAGCCGCGCCGCTGCTCAGTGTTGCCTTTACCGTGGATGATAAAGGGCTCCTCCAGGATCTGGCCCACGGTGTGGCGGCTGTTGAGGGATTCTGCAGGATCCTGAAACACCATCTGCATCTCCTGACGCAGGGAGCGCATCTCCTTCGGGCTGAGGGCGGTGATGTCGCGCCCCTCGAAGGTGATGGTGCCTGCGGTCGGCTCGAACAGTTTGAGCAGGCTGCGTCCGAGGGTGGACTTGCCGCAGCCCGACTCACCCACCAGCCCCAGCGTCTCCCCCTGTTTCAGGTCGAAGCTGATGCCATCCACCGCGTGAACCGTATATTGCTTGCGCAGGAACCCGCCTCCCAGCCGGAAATGCTGTTTTAGATCCCTGACCGATAACAGAGTGCTCATACGGTCAACTCCTTCCAGTAGTGACAGGCGACATGGTGGCGCGGATTGAGTTGCTCCACCGCCGGAATGGCGCTGATGCAGAGATCGGTCGCGTGGGGGCAACGGTTAGAGAAACGGCAGCCAGCGGGCATTTCGTGCAGGGCCGGTACCTGTCCCTTGATGGTCTTGAGCAGGCTCTTGGGCTCATCCTCGAGGCGCGGGATTGAGCTCATCAAGCCGTGGGTATAGGGATGACGGGGATGGTCAAACAGTTCGAACACATCGGCCTGCTCTACCGCCCGCCCGGCATACATCACCACCACCTCGTCGCACAGCTCTGCAACCACCCCCAGATCGTGGGTGATAAAGATGATGGCCATCCCGGTCTGGGCCTGCAGCTCTTTCATCAGTTCGAGTATCTGGGCCTGAATGGTGACATCCAGCGCCGTGGTCGGCTCATCGCAGATAAGCAAGGAAGGCTCGCAGGAGAGCGCCATGGCGATCATCACCCGCTGGCGCATACCGCCGGAGAGGTTGTGGGGATAGACCGCAAAGCGCTGGGCCGGTTCCGGGATCCCCACCTTCTGCAGCATGGCAATGGCCGCGGCTTTGCGCTGGGCCTTGTCATACTCGGGGCGATGGAGGCGAAACACCTCCATCAGCTGCTCACCGACCGTCTGCACCGGGTTGAGGGCCGTCATCGGCTCCTGAAAGATCATCGAGATGCGGTTGCCGCGCACCTTGTACATCTGATCCGGCGCAAGCGACAGCAGCTCCTCCCCCTGAAAGCGGATGGAGCCTGCTACCACCTGACCGTGGGGGTTGGGCAAGAGCCCCATGATGGCGAGTGAAGTGACACTCTTGCCACAGCCGGACTCGCCGACGATCCCCAGCGTCTGACCCGGGGCCACCTTGAAGCTGACCCCGTCGAGCACCTTGATCTTGCCGTCATCGACGGCGAACTCCACCTCGAGATCGCGTACTTCGAGGATTGGGGCCTGGTGCTGGCCGTTATCAACGGCGAACTCCCCCCCGTTATCCGGTACGTCAAGAATGGGGGCCTGAGTGTTGGGCATAACGGCTGCTCCCTTCGCAATGGCCTGAATATCAATGACGTGCATAGGTCTTGTCGAGCAGGTTGATGGGCGCCAGCGCCTCCCCTGCCTCCTTGGCGTTGCGGGTCTCTTCCTTCACCTTGGGATCGAGCCAGAGCAGACCGCCACTACTGTGAGGATAACCGTCCATCGGCCAGTAGAGCAGATCCGGCGTGTTCTTGGTGGCAGGCACCTCCGGCAGCATCACATAACGCCAGCTGCTGGCCCGCACATAGTTGAGCTGCACCCCGGGCACGAAGATGGCGAGGTCATAGATGCGCTGCTGGATCTGCTGGGAGAGCTTGGCCCGTTTGGCCATGTCGAATTCGACGTTGTAGGCATCGATCAGCGCGTCCAGCTCCTTGTCAGCCACGTTGAACAGGTTGTTGGTCTGCGGTTTGTTGGCGTTGGCGGAGTGGAAAAACTCCCAATATTGCGGATAGAGACCGCCGCCGCCCCAACCGAGCCAGGCCGCTTCGTGTTTCTTCTCCAGCATCACCTTGAAGCCGGTGGCGCCATCCACTAGGTTAAGCTCCAGATCGAGACCCGCCTTCTTGGCCTCCTCTTTCAGCACGGTCAGGCGCTTGGAGTGCTCCTGACTGGTGTAGGTGAGTGCCAGCGTCAGCCGCTCCCCCTTCTCATTTTGCAGGATGCCGTCCGGCCCCGGCTTGTTGTAGCCGCCCTTGGCAAAGTACTCCCGCGCCTTGCCAATGTCATAAGCCCGCTCCGGCAGCGTGATGTCAGTGAACTCGCCAAAGCCCGAGTCGAAGGTGGTGGCTCTGTCATAGTCGCCGCGCAGCACGGTCTCGATCATCTTGTCGATGTTGAAGGCGTGCTGGATGCCGAGGCGTACGTTTACGTCCGCCAGCTTGGGGTTGGCCACATTGAGGTGAACCCCCTGACCGCCCTGTTTGGTATCGGTCATGGCCATTACCTTCTGCACGTAGCCTTTTTTGTACTCCGGGGTGACCGCTTTTTCATGCCACCAGTTGGGCAGGATCATCTCGAAGGTATCGATCTCCCCTTTCAGGAAGTGGCGGAAGGCGATGTTATGGTCGCGGATCACCTGCACCTTGATGGTGTCGATGTTGAATCTGTGCTGGTTGTAGCGATCATCCTTTGCCCACCAATCCTTCTGCTTGCTGAAGGTAACCGACTTGCCCTTCTTGACGTCGCTGATCACGTAGGGACCTGTGGTGGGCACCACGGCCCAGTTGTATTGCTTCACCCAGTTGGGGGTCAGCTTGTAGTAGTGCTTGGGCTGGGGCCACAGCTCGGTAGTGTTGAGCAGGTCCATCTTGGCCTTGCGGTTGCCCGCTTTGACCATAATGGTGTGATCATCGATCTTCTCTACCGCGACCACTTCAGTGGTGTAGTAGTTGTTGAACCAGGGCCCCTTGATGTGTTTGGAGCGCATCATCTCGTAGCCGAAGGTGTAGTCGTCAGCATTGACCGGCTTGCCATCCGACCATTTGGCTCGCGGATCCAGCTTGAAGTAGACGGTCTGGCTGTCTGGCGCGATGGCCCAGTGGGTCGCGAGCGAGGGGATGGGGTTGCCGGTATTGGGGTGGAAGCTGATGAGCCGCAACTGGTTATCGAGAATAAAGGAGCGGAACGATCCGTTGGAGTCAGGCCCCACGGTGCGAAACGTCAGCGGAAAGCTCTCCACAAACATATTGAGGCTGCCGCCCGGTAGTGCCTTGGGGGAGGCGAACACCGGATCCGTGTCGTTGGTCTCCCATTTGAGATCCGCGGGCAGGCTGGCCGCCCAGACCCAGGATCCGTTTACCAGCACAAAGAGAGCACCTATCCATTTGATTTTATTTTTCATGTTTGACTTCCAGGTCTGGCCCCTGCACTGGGGGTCTTGATTGATAACGGGATTATCCCTTGCTCCCGGGACCGCCGATGGCGGCGGCCCGTCCTTCATTAATCACTGTTCGTTACCCGACGCCTGCCGATGCGCTGGCATCGGCTGGCTTATTGGTAACGGGTAAATTTGCGCGGATCGAACGCCTCGCGGATCGCCTCACCGATAAAGGAGACCATGATCAGCACCAGACTCACCGCGGCCACCACCGAGCTGACGATCCAGATGGCATCCAGATTGTTGATGCCCTGGGAGAGCAGCTCTCCCCAGCTCGGGGTCGGCGGTGCCAGCCCGAAGCCAAGATAGTCGAGGGCCGTCAGGGTGGAGATATTGCCCACCACGGCGAACGGCGCCAGGGTGACGATCATCATCAGGGTATTGGGCAGGATGTGGTTGAAGATGATCCGCCCGGTGGTCGCCCCTTGTGCCCGCGCCGCCATCACATAGTCCCGCGCCCGCTCCTTGTAGGTGAGGGTGCGCATATACCAGGTGATCCCCATCCAGCCGAACAGCACGTTGATAGCGACAAACAGGCCGAAGTTGGGCTTGGCCAGCGACACCAGGATCATGATGACGTAGAGAAATGGCACCTGGGACCAGATCTCGATAAAGCGTTGCAGGATGAGGTCAAAGCGGCCGCCGAGAAAGCCCATCAGACAGCCGATGGTGACTCCGATGGCGTAACTGGCCGCCAGCGCGATAAAGGCAAAGCCGATGGCGATGCGAAAGCCGTAAACCAGCCGCGCCAGCACATCGCGGCCGCTGGTGTCGGTGCCGAGGAAGTGGCGCTCAGCCGCGCTGGGGGCGTAGGGCGGGTAGGCATCTTCTTTGAAATCCTGCTCGTAGGGGTTCCAGGGCACCGGCGGCAGCAGTACCCAGTCACCCTGGCCCTCTGCGGCAAACTTGGCCTTGAGCTGGCGGTAGTTGGTTTCGTATTCGTAATCGAGCCCGAACTGCTGGCCGGGGATCACATCGCCATAGGTGGGGAAGTGCAACTGTCCCTGATAGCTCACCATCAGTGCCCGGCTGTTGACCAGCAGCTCCGCCAGCAGGGAGAGCAGCACCAGGGTGGTGAAGATGATGAAGGAGTAGTAACCGCGCTTGATCGACTTGAAGCGCTTGAGTTTTTTCAAGGTAACCGGATTGAGCTTCATGGTCAGTCTCCAAACCGCACGCGGGGATCAACAAGAGGTGCAACGCAGATATCGGAGACGATATGGCGTGATATCAGCATCGGCATGGCAATAAAGGTCTGGTTCATGGTCAATCTCCAAACCGCACGCGGGGATCAACGAGGGCAACGCAGATATCGGAGACGATATTGCCAATCAGCATCAGCATGGAGGTGATGGCCAGAATGCCCATGACGGTGGGGTAATCCCGCTCGACGATAGCCTCGTAACCGAGCAGGCCGATGCCGTCGATGTTGAAGATGGTCTCGATGAGGAAGGAGCCGCCAAAGAAAACGGTGAGCACAGACCCCAGGTGACTGGCGATGGGGATCAGGCTGTTGCGCATGGCGTGGTCGGTGACCGCCTTGCGAAACGGCAGTCCCTTGGCCACGGCGGTACGCACATAATCGGCCGACAGGTTCTCCATCAGGCTGTTTTTCATGGTCATGGTGAGGATGGCGAAATCGCCGATGGCGTAGGCGATAAGCGGCAGCAGGGCGTGGGCAAAGACAGTGCGGATCTGATCCCAGCTGCTCTCCATATATTCAAAATCGTCCCCCGGAAAACCGCCCATCGGCAGCCACTCCAGATGAAAGGCGAAGACGGTGATGAGGAAGATCCCCACCACGTAGGCGGGCAGGGCATAGGCCATGTAGATAAGCATGGAGCTTAACGAATCGAAGCGGCTGTTGTGCCTGAGCGCCTTTGCTACCCCCAGCGGGATGGAGACCGCATAGCTCAGCAGAAAGGTCGCCAGCCCGAAGAAGGCGGTAACGGGGAGCCGCTCCTTGATGAGATCCCACACCGGTTCGTAGTAGCGGGTCGATTCGCCCAGATCCAGCACCGCCAGCTTCTGCAGCCACTCCCAGTAGGCGACCAGCATGGGCTTGTCGAGGCCATAGAAGGCCTTGAGCTCCTCGATCTGTTCATCGGAGAGGGCCTGTGCCCCCTTGCTGCCGCTGGAGCGGCCAGATTCATTCTGGGAAACCTGGGCTTGCAGCAGCATGCGTTCGACCGGTCCGCCCGGCACGAAACGGGTGATGGTGAAGACGAGCAGGGTGATACCGAGAAACGTCGGGATGATCAAAAGCATCCGGCGTAGGAAATACGACAGCATGGTGGAACCTCGTCCTTGTTGTTCTTTTTTGCGGCCAGTCAAATCCGGTGACGGGCCTGTCCTTCCTGGCATTACGCGCTGGATTGGTTGCCAAACAGCAGACAATCCGCTTGGCCACTGTAAAAGCTCTGCAACAAAAATCAAGTACAAGGAAATGGAAAACTGGGACAAATGACCCGCTGAGACCAAAAGCACCGAAAAATGACGTTTTTTATCTGAAAAGTGAAAATCAAAACAAAACGCTACTGCTCAACATTATTTTAAAAAATATAAACAGCTGTTTGCTTGAGCTTTAAATGTTTTTAACTTGTTGATTAGTAATGCTTTTGCTTGGGGTGTGAAATTGAAGGAAAACGATATCATCTCGACGATTTTATCTGTTATCCCCATGAGAACGGTCAGGTGAAACTCTCATGAAGTTAGTGTTTTATTCTTATTAATGCCGATAAATCAAAATAAGATATAAACGGACAGCACGTTAACTAATAAGTTCATCAAATTTTAATTCAGCGCCATTTATGTCATTTAACAATGTTTTTACATTGCACTGGTTGTTTTTAGTAGAATTATTCACTAATTATGCCGGTCAAAATTAATACACTCCGCTTATTCTACGCCTGACCTCGCCACACCCCTGCTCCATTGACGTCGCTAGTCAAAGATTGATAAGCCTTACACATCGCTCCAAAGAGGGCGGTATCAGGAAGCAAACAATAAACAACCAGGAAGGATATAAGCGATGCTTAGGAAGAGCAGAATCTCTGCTGCGATTGCGTTCGCCTTGGCGAGCCTTGCGGCGGCCCCATCCGTATCTGCCGAAGAAGGGCAGAACGTCGAAAAACTGCAGAAAATCAAAGTCACTGGCTCCCGTATCTCCCGTGTTGATGTTGAGGGGGCGACTCCGGTTGTCTCTGTCAGCAAGGCCCAAATTGAACAGTCTGGTCAGCAGACTGTGGCCGATTATCTGAAACAGGCCTCCTACAACTCCTTTGGTGGTTACTCCCCTTCCTCTGGTGACTCCTATCAATCTCAGGGAACCGTTGGTCTGCGTGGTCTGGGCTCTACCCGTACTCTGGTACTGCTCAATGGCAAGCGGATCGCAGGTTCACCGACTATGGGTGGTACTTCCATCAACCTCAACACCATCCCCATGGCGGCGGTTGAGCGGGTGGAAGTGAACCTGGATGGTGGCTCCGCACTCTATGGTTCTGATGCCATCGGTGGCGTTATCAACGTGATCCTCAAAGAGGGTTTCGAAGGGCTGACTTTCCAGGGGCGTATCGGTTCGCCGACCGAAGAGGGTGGTGACGAGCAGAGTGGTTCCATTGTCAGTGGCATCACAGGGGACAAGGGTTCTCTGATGATGGTTTACGAGCACGATGTGAAAGATGTGATCTATTACAAGGATCGTGACTATCTGGCCAAGCAGGGTGCCGAGGCCCCCAGTATTTATGGTCGCAATATCAAGGGTGTTGATGCCACGACCGGCAAGACAGTTACCCGTACTCTGGACGGCATTGACTGTGCTAATACAGGTGCAGGTTTCGTGCCCGTGGGGACAGCCTGCCGCTTCGACTTTGCCCAGATAGCAGCCAAAACCGCTTCCCGGACGCGTGATACCGTCTATGTGAACGGCCGCTATCACATTAACGATAACGTGGACTTCGTTCCGCAGTTGATTGGCTCCCGCGTCACCAGTTTTGGTCGTTTCGCGCCAGCTGCCGGTGCATTCACCGTAGATGGTTCTACCCCTGAAAGCGCAGCAGTCCTGTCTGCCAACAACTTCAGTACCGCCAAGGCTGCGACCGTTTACTACCGCTTTAACAACGTCGGCCCCCGTGACAACGATGTGACTGACATGACCGGTAACATGAACCTGGGTTTTGAAGGGACTGTGCCGACCGAAGCGGTAGGCGATCTGGAGTGGAATGCCGGTTACATGTATTCCAAAACAGATAACCGCAGCAATGGTTCAGGCTACGTTCTGGAGCCAGCAGTACAGACTCAGGTTAATAGCGGGAAATTCATTAATGGCAGCTTCTCTGATGCGGCCACCAAGGACCTTTCGTACGATACCAGCCGTACCTCCAAAATGGACTTCTTCCAGTGGTACGGTGGTCTGGGTTGGGAGATGGGTGAACTGCCCGCTGGCCCGGTCAGCTGGTATCTGGGGGCCGAGTATAACGATTGGGTTTACTCCGACACCTACGACAGCCAGTCCGAAGCGGGTAACGTACTGGGTTCATCCGGCAACTCCGGTAGCGGTGTGCGCGATGTGTTTGCCACCTACATCGAGAGCCTGATCCCCATCACCGAGCAGATCGAGTTGAACCTGGCGGGTCGTTACGACAAGTACAGCGACTTTGGCAGCGCCTTCTCGCCCAAAGCGAGTCTGCGTTATCAGCCGCTCGACCAGCTGATGTTCCGTACCTCATGGTCCCAGTCGTTCCGCGCGCCGGGTCTGGATGATCTCTATGCCGCAGACTCGTTCTCTGCCGACTTTGCCAAGGACTATGTAGGCTGCCAGGCCAATGGTATTGCCAATTGCTCCGAAGCTCAGTACGACACAACGCGTAAAGCCAACAAGAACTTGAAGGAAGAGACCGCCAATACCTTCACCATCGGGGCTGCTTACAACCCGCTGGACAATCTGAACCTGTCGCTCGATTACTACTACATCAAGATTGATGACGTAATCCAGCTGGCTACCACCCAGACCCAGTTCTATCAGGAGCTTAATACCGGCAGCAACCCGAACGTTATTCGTGATGCCAACGGCGATGTCGAGATGGTCTACGCCGGCATGGTCAACTTGGGGCAACTCAAGACCAGTGGTATCGACTTCAAGGCGGACTACAAGTACGACTTTAACTTCTTCACCATGCGCTATGACTTCGGTGGCACTTACATCCTGAAGTATGAAGAAGGTCTGTTTGCCGGTGGCCCGATGGTCGACAAGAAGGGTTGGAATGCGTTGCCAGACCTTCGCTTCAACTCCGGGATAGGTGCCAACTTCCCGCAGTGGTGGAATCTGGATGCTTATCTGAGCGCCAACTATATCGACTCCCAGAGTCAGGATTACGTGAATGGACAGGAAGAGGGGCATATCGCTTCCAACACCGTCTGGAACCTGAACGTCGCGGTCGATACCAGCTGGAATGCCAAGATCCAGACCGGTGTGAAGAACATGTTCAACCGCGGACCTTCTCTGTCGAGCGATGGCTTCACCTATGAAGAAGACCTCTACGGCATCGACGGTCGCGTCTACTACATCGACTACACCCAGAAGTTCTAATCAACCCTGTTGATATACAACCTCAGCCGGCCCGGTCGGGCCGGCTGTGCCCAACGTCCAAGGAAGTTACGGAGATAGGGTAATCCTATGAAGACAAGGACCATTACAATGAAGAAAGCGCTCCTTGGCAGCCTGATTTCGGCCGCCTTGTTGACCAGCTTCAATCTGAGTGCCGCCACTGCCGGTCAGGCCGTGGACGCTCAAGCCGCCACCGACAACGCATCCAAAGTTTCCCAGCAGAAGATCGACAGCTATGCCGAATCTGCCGAATCCGCACTGGCCCAGTACAAAGCCGCCCTGCGTCAGGTCGACAGTCTGCGCACCTACAACGAGCAGGTGAGCAAGATGGTCGAGTCCCAGAGCGCCGAGCTGGCGTCGATGCAAAAGCAGATCGCCCAGATTGATCAGACCAGCACCGAAGTCGTCCCCCTGATGCTCAAGATGATCGACTCCCTCGAGCAGTTTGTGGCGCTGGATCTGCCGTTCCAGAAGGTCGAGCGGGAGGACCGCGTGGCTGCCCTGACCGACCTGATGAACCGTGCCGATGTCACCATCTCCGAGAAGTACCGCAAGATCCTGGAGGCCTACCAGATCGAGGAGGGCTTCAGCCGCACCATCGAATCCTACAAGGCGAGCCTGGACAAGGATGGCAGCGAGAAGACCTACGAGTTCCTGCGGGTTGGCCGCATCGCGCTGCTTTATCAATCCCCGGATGGCAATGAGACCGGGATGTGGAACAAGAAGACTCGCCAGTGGGAAGAGTTGCCCCAGGAGTATCGCAGTGCGGTTGAACAGGGCCTTCGCATCGCCAAGAAGCAGGCGCCTCCCGCTCTGATCAAGCTGCCGGTTCAAACTGCGGAGAAAGCATCATGAAAGGAATCAAACTTGCGATTGCCTCCCTGATTGCGGGAGCAACCCTGGTCACCCTGCCGGTGACCGCCGCCGAAAAACCGGTGGATCTCAATGCGCTGCTGAATCAGGTCAAAGCCTCCAGCCTGAGCGAATCCCAACTCAACAAGGAGCGGGAAGCCCGCTTCCTGGCTGACAAGAACGAGCAGGGGGCGCTGCTGGCCAAGGCCAAGGCCGAGCTGGCTGCCGAAACCGCCAAGGGCGAGCAGCTCAAGGCGACCTTCGATGCCAATGACAAGCAGCTGACCGAGCTGACTGAAACCCTGCGCCAGCGTTCTGGCAACATGGGCGAGATGTTCGGCGTACTGCGTCAGTTCGCTGGTGAGTTCAAGGGGATCTTCAACGCCTCCGCCCGTCGGGTCGAGCATCCGGAGCAATCCGCCCTGTTGACCCGTCTGGCCGAGAGTAAAGAGCTCCCCTCCAGCGACGATCTGGAAGCGTTCTGGACCACCACCCTCAGCCGCATGGTGGACGGTGGCAAGGTGAGCCAGATCCCGGCGACCGTGGTTTACGGCGAGGGCAACCAGGCCGAGAAGACCGTTACCCAGATCGGCGAGTTCAACACTGTCTCCGAAGGCAAGTACCTCACCTTCGTACCGGAGACCGGCAAGTTCGAGCAGCTCTCCCGTCAACCGGAGAAGAGTGTGCTGGCTCCCATCGCCGAGTTTGAACAGGGTGGTGACGGGGTCAAACCCATCTTCATCGACCCGTCTCGCGGCGTGATCCTCTCTCTGCTGGTGCAGTCACCGACTCTCAAGGAGCGGATCGATCAGGGTGGTGAAGTGGGTTACGTCATCATGGTGCTCGGTGTGCTCGGTACCCTGCTGGCCATCTTCTGCGGTATCCGGCTGTCGTTGATCGGCTCGTCCATGCGCAAGCAGCTGAAATCCGATCAGATCATCAAGGGCAACCCCATTGGTGACATGCTGGGAGCCTACCAGAGCCATCGCGGTGACAACATCGAGGATCTGGAGTCCAAGCTCGACGAGATCATCCTGCGCAACGTGCCCAAGTTCGAGAAGGGTATCAGCATCATCAAGCTGATCGCCTCGGTCGCGCCGCTGCTGGGGCTGCTTGGTACCGTAGTGGGGATGATTGCCACCTTCCAGGCCATCACATTGTTCGGTACCGGCGATCCCAAGCTGATGGCGGGCGGTATCTCGGAGGCGCTGGTGACCACTATGCAGGGGCTGGTCGTCGCCGTGCCCATGCTGTTCCTCTACACCATTGTGCAGACCCAGAGCCGTCGTCTGATCCAGGTGCTGGAAGAGCAGAGCGCCGGTTTCGTTGCCCGTTATCAGGAACGTCTGCACGCCTCCAAAGCCGCAGCGTAAGGAGTCACCCATGTGGTTCTGGTTGATTGAAGAAGTCGAGTCGGTCCGCCGGTTTTTGGGATTGGGGGGCGATGTACTGGTCGCCCTGTTCTTCCTGACCCTGATGATGTGGGCCCTGTTGCTGGAGCGCTGGTTCTACTTCATGGCGGTTTACCCCAAGCAGGTGAAGCAGACCAAGGCCACCTGGCTGGCCCGTACCGATCATCTCTCCTGGTCTGCCAAGCAGATCCGGCGCGAGCTGGTCTCACGGGTCGCCATGGCGGTAGACAAGGGGATGCCGGTCATCAAGGTGCTGATCGCTCTCTGCCCGTTGATGGGGCTGCTCGGCACTGTGGTCGGGATGGTGCAGGTGTTTGACACCCTGGCCATCACCGGCACCGGTTCGCCGCGGGCGATGGCATCGGGGATCTCCAAGGCAACGGTACCGACCATGGCGGGCATGATCGCCGCCCTTTCCGGCCTGTTTTTTGTCAACCAGCTCGATCACAAGGCCAAACTGGCGGTGCAAAAGCTGGAAGACAACCTGAAACACGGTTGATGCAGGATGCATACCCCCGGCGAGGCATGGCCTGCCGGGGGCACAGAACAAGCAAGGAGTTTCTGCTATGAGAAAACGTTACAGCGACAGCGGTGCTGACGAGGCGGCTATCGATTTGACCCCCATGCTGGACATAGTGTTCATCATGCTGATCTTCTTCATCGTCACCACCTCCTTCGTCAAGGAGTCAGGTGTCGAGATCAACCGTCCCAGTGCCAGCACGGCCGAGACGGTGAAGAAGGGCAATATCATGGTCGCGGTGCGCGAAAACGGTCAGGTCTGGGTCGACAAGCGGGTGGTCGAGGTCGGTGCGGTGCGCGCCAACATCGAGCGGCTGCGGGCCGAAAACCCGGAGAGCGCCGTGGTGATCCAGGCCGATAACGAATCCCGTTCCGGTCTGGTGGTGCAGGTCATGGATCAGATCCGCATGGCCGGTGTCCAGAACATCTCCATCGCGGCAGACAAGAGCAGCTGATGCCGGAGAGAGACCTATGAGATACCTGATATCGTTGGCGGTCTCCTGTGTGGTGGTGTTCTTTCTGTTTCTGGGAATGAACAAGCTGATCACACCGGATCACCGGGAGCTGGTGGAGAAGGATGACGTCACCATGACCGATTTCATTCGCCTCAAGCCCCAGGAGACCCTGCAAGAGAAACAGCGGGAGCTGCCCAAACCGCCGCCGCCCAAGCGTCCGCCACCTCCTCCCGAGATGGAAGTGGCCAGCACGGATCGGCCGAAGATGGAGAGCGCGCCGATGGACATGCCCAAGCTCGACATCCCGGTCAACATCGGTGGTGGTAACGCGCTGGGTGCCTACAGCACCGGCGGCGGTGGTGGTGGAGTCGGTGGCAACAATGGTGCCATTCCGCTGGCAACCTTCGAGCCCATGATGCCCCGCAAGGCGGCACTGGCGGGGTTGGCCTCCGGCAAGGTGCTGGTGGAGTTCACCGTCACCGAGCGCGGCACAGTCAGCAACGTGCGGATCGTCAAGGAAGAGCCGCGCAGTTATGACCTCGGCAAAGAGGCGCGCAAAACCATCGCCAAGTGGACGTTCAAACCGGCCATGGTGGATGGCAAGCCGCAGGCGAGCCGTATGCAGCAAGAGATCGAGTTTGCGGTCAACTAAGGAAGGTGGCGATGAACAAGTTACACAAGATGATCCTCGCCCCGGTCGCCATGGCGGTGCTGCTCAGCACCGCCAGTTGGGCCGCCGAGCAGCCGGCCCTGTCGGATCGGGCCTATCGGGCGGTCAACAAGGCGCAGGAGCTGATCACCGAGAAGAAATACGGTGAGGCCAATGCCAAGCTGCAAGACGCGCTCTCCGGCGCGGGCGAGCGGGTCTACGACAAGGGGGTCATATTGCAGACTCTCGGTTTCGTGGCCGCCCAGCAGGAGAAATACGGTCAGGCGACCAAGTACTTTGCCGATGCCATCGCGACAGGCGGCCTGCCGCCACCGGTGGCCCAGCAGGTGCGCTACAACCTGGCCCAGCTCTATATGGCGGAGGGCAATTATCAGGGCTCGATCAAGACCATGAAGGAGTGGTTTACCAACCAGGGCAAGGATGACAAGCCCAACTCCCATGCCTATATCACGCTGGCCAACGCCCACGTGCAGCTCAAGCAGTACCGTGACGCGATCCCGGCGGTGGAGCAGGCGATCAAGCTGTCGGCAGGTAAAGCGCCGGAGTCCTGGTATCTACTGAAGATGGGGGCTCACTACGAGCTGAAACAGTACAAACCGGCGACCGAGGTGCTGACCTCTCTGGTCAATATGTTCCCGGAGAAGAAGAAGTACTGGACCCAGCTGTCGGCCATGCATATGCAGGCAGGCAACGATGCCAAGGCGCTGGCGGCGCTCGAGTCGGCCTACAACCTCGGCATGTTGACCGAGGCTGCCGAGCTGCAGCGCCTCGCCAACTACCTCGCCTTCACCGGTATTCCCCATCGCGCCGCCCGGGTGATGGAGAAGGGGATGAAGGATGGGGTGATTGAGCCGAGCGCCAGCAACTACAAGACCCTGGCCAACTACTGGCATCAGGCCAAGGAGCTGGATCCGGCCATCGACACCCTGGCCAAGTCCTACCAGCTGGCCCCGAGCGCCGAATTGCAGCTGAAAATGGCGCGCATGATGATCCAGAGCAAACGCTATCAGGATCTGGTGGCGCTGGCCGCCAAACCGGCAGCCAATGCCAATGGTGAACAGCGGGCGGATCTCAAGTTCCTGACCGGTGTCGCCTATTTTGAGCAACAAAAGCCGAAGGAGGCCCTCAACGCCTTCACCCAGGCGGCTCAGAATGGCAACGTCAGCGGTCGGGCATCCCCCTGGATCAGCTTCCTCAAAGAGCAGAGCGGCACCGGAGAGGCAGCCGTCCAGTAATTCCAATGACAACTACCTGTAGTCCCTTTTATGGTTGCCTGGTGGCTCCATTAACCGCTCTTCGGAGCGGTTTTTTTATGGTGGCTGCCAGCACCGGCGGGTGGCCGACGCACGGTTTTATCCCTCTTCATGCCAATAAATAGTCTCCCTCGACATTGGTCTATCTCTCCCGATGTGGCAAACGTTTCAGCTAGGGCTGCAACCGTGACACAAGGTGGCGCAGCGCTGTGCTTGACGGGGGCTCGGGTGGCTCGCTGCCAGGCGGGCAGTGCCATTCATCTTTCACTCAGCTGCGACTTGCCAGTGTGGCTTTTGCCCTGTTGATAAGCGTCAGATCGAAAACGGCTACTTTTAACAAGAAAAGCAACATATGGAAGTTGAAATTTTGGCCGACTCAGGAAAGAATGCGCGCTCGGTTATTGGCGTCGTGGGGCAGGTTGACCCGCCACCGGCAGACCGAGGATGAGACGGCCCCCGGCCCATTTGGTACAGGAAACCACACAGGAATTTTATGAATCCCCTTCGCACTGCCGCTTCGGCCCTTTTATGCACTTTTGCGCTGGTCAGCCAGCAGGCTGCCGCCGTCGAGTACCGTCTGCCTGCGGCCAACAGCCGCCTGATCGGTGAAAACCAGGAATACGTGGTGCCTGCGGACAACCGTCCGCTGGAGCAGATCGCTGCTGACTTCCAGCTGGGTCTGACCAACATCATGGAAGCCAACCCGGGCGTTGATCCCTATCTGCCGAAAGCAGGTAGCACCCTGATCATCCCCCACCAGCTGATCCTGCCCAACGCGCCCCGCGAAGGGATCGTCATCAACGTTGCCGAGATGCGTCTCTACTACTACCCGAAAGGGAAGAATGTGGTGGAAGTGCTGCCCATCGGCATCGGTCAGCTGGGGGTAAACACCCCGGAGAACTGGATCACCAAGGTAGAGCGCAAGCGCGCCAACCCGACCTGGACCCCGACCGAGAACATCCGTCGCCGCTATGCCGCCCAGGGCAAGACTCTGCCGGCAGTATGGCCAGCCGGTCCGGATAACCCCATGGGTCTGCACGCCCTTTACATCGGCAACCTCTATGCCATCCACGGCACCAACGCCACCTTCGGTATCGGTCTGCGGGTGAGCAGCGGTTGCGTCCGTCTGCGCGCTGACGACATCAAGTATCTGTTCGACAACGTGCCGGTCGGCACCCGCGTCCAGTTCGTCAACCAGCCGGTCAAGACCACGGTCGAGCCGGATGGCGGTCGCTACATGGAAGTACATGAGCCGCTGTCGCGCACCGAGGAGGAGTTCAACTCCACCGCCTCCGTGCCGCTCCCGATGACACCGGCCATCACCCGCTTCATCGCTCACGCCGAGTCTGACTCCAACGTGGTCAAGCAGGTGCTGGAACAGCGTACCGGTATGCCGACCCGCCTCAATCCCTGATTGAGCAAGTTGGCGGTGCCGCGCGCACTGGCTGAATAAAGAAAACGGCGACCAGATGGTCGCCGTTTTTTATGGGGGAGTCACCGCTTGCTTACTGCACGCAGACCGGGCAGAAGGCGTAGGTGCCTTGCGGATCGTTGAAGCGGGTAAGCGGGTCGAGACTGCGGTTCACTTCCACCAAGGCCTTGCCAAATCCTGCCGGCAGCCAGCTTTGCAACTGGGGGGTCAGCACTTGGGCACTGCTGTCAAACAGCTGGCGCAGGAACTTGTCCTTGGTGGACTCCTCCTGCTCGATGGGGGTCACCTGCCACTCTTTGAGGTTGGCGAGGTCGGCTGCTGCCTTGATGGCGTCATCCAGATTGCCGAACTCGTCCACCAGGCCCAGGGCCTTGGCATCCTCACCAGTCCAGACCCGACCTTCGGCCGCTTTTTCGGCCTCTTCCGGGCTCAGACCACGGCCCTTGCTGACCAGACCGATGAAGCGCTGGTAGGTATCTTCCACGCTCAGCTGGATAGCCTGACCGACGTGATCCGGCAGGGCGCGGGTCGGGCCTACGCCAACATAATCTGTGGTGCCAACCCCGTCGGTATGCACCCCGAACTGGGCCAACGCCTTGTCGATGGTGGCGAACATGCCGAATACCCCGATGGAACCGGTGAGAGTAGTGGGGGAGGCGAAGATCTTGTCCGCATCGGCGGAGATCCAGTAGCCACCGGAGGCGGCATAGCTGCCCATGGAGACCACTACCGGTTTGCCTGCCTGTTTCAGGGCCAGCAGCTCGGCGCGGATCTGCTCGGCGGCGAAGGCACTGCCGCCCGGGCTGTCGACCCGCAGGACCACGGCTTTGACCTTGTCATCGCGGCGCGCATCGGCCAGCAGGTCGGAGAGGCTATCACCGCCGATGGTGCCGGCAGGCTGTACGCCATCCATGATGGCGCCGCTGGCGACCACCAGACCCACCTCATCCTTGCCGCTCTGGGGATATTGCTCGGGTACTGCAGCCAGATACTCTTTCAGGCCGACCCCTTTCCAGCCGTGATCGTCAGCTTCACCCACCTCTTTAATGACCGCCTGGGTCATCTCGTCGCGGGTGGCCAGCTGATCCACCAGCCCGTTGTCGAGGGCGTAGTTGGCGGCATTGCCACCGGCCTTGCGCAGCAGCTCGAGGAAGCGATCCTTGCCCGGCGCGACCGCATCGGGTTCGATCTCCCGCTGCTCGGCTACGTCAGCCACATAGGATTGCCACAGCTGATCCAGCCAGCGCTGGTTCGCCTCTTTGCTCTCGGGGGACATCTCGTCGCGGGTATAGGGTTCGACGAAGGATTTGTAGGTGCCGACCTTGAACACGTGCGGGGTGATATTGAGCTTCTCCAGCGCCGACTTGAAGTAGGTCTGGTAGACACCAAGCCCCTCGATCACCACGGCGCCGCTCTGGTTGAGCAGCACGTGATCGGCGTGGGCCGCCAGCAGGTATTGCCCCTGAGTGTAGAAGTCGGCCATGGCGATCACCGGTTTGCCGCTCTCCCGGAAGGAGTCGATGGCACTCGCCACCTCCTGCAGTTTGGTGAAGTTGGCTCCCTGCAGCCCTTGTGGCTTGATCACCAGCGCCTTGATGCGCTCGTCATCCTTGGCACTCTTGATGGCCCACAGCAGGTCGGAGAGAACGATCTCGCTCGGCTGCTCATCGCTGCTGTCCATCTGGCGCAGCAACTGGACGGTGGGATCTGTCTGGGAGCGTTGCTCCACCAGCACGCCGTTGAGATTGAGGGTCAGCGCCCCTTCGATGGGCGCCTTGGGGGCCTCTTTCTGGCTGACGCTGAAGACGATGACCAGCACTACGATGAGAAACAGCAGATTGACCAGCATCAGCCGGGTGAAATTGAGCAGGCGCCACAGGCTGCGGAACAACCAACCCAGACCTTTGAAAATAGACATAGTCGCGTTATCGCCCTGTTAATGGGTAGAGAAGAGCCATTATTAACCAGTTGCGGGCGAAATTGCCATTTCCGACTGGCGGATCCCGCCTATCTTCGTTCAGGGCACGGCTGTTCGCTGAAAAATTGTCCAAACATTTGTTTGAAAAAGAATTTTCGATTCTTTACTCTAGCCTCAGTTTGATAACAAAAAATTAACTGGAGGCATCGTGAGCCGCTATCCGACCCTGCTGACCCCGCTCGACCTTGGTTTTACCCAGCTGCGCAACCGCGTCTTGATGGGCTCCATGCATACCGGCCTCGAAGAGGAGAAGGGCGGTTTTGACAAGCTGGCCGCCTTTTATGCCGAGCGCGCCCGTGGTGGTGTTGGCCTTATCGTCACCGGCGGCATTGCCCCCAACTTGCGCGGTCGGCTGGTACCTCACGGCTCCCAGCTGAGCTTCCCCTGGCAGGTGAGCAAGCACAAGAAGGTGACCAGCGCCGTGCATCAGGAGGGGGGCAAGATAGCGCTGCAGATCCTCCATGCCGGTCGTTACGCCTATCATCCCTTCAGTCTGGCCCCGAGCGCCCTCAAAGCCCCCATCTCCCCGTTCAAGCCACGCGCCATGAGCGAGCGACAGATCCGCGGCACCATTCGCGACTTCGCTGCTACAGCAGCGCTGGCCAAGGCGGCCGGTTATGACGGGGTTGAGGTGATGGGGTCGGAAGGCTATCTCATCAACCAGTTCATCTGCGAGCGCACCAACAAACGCACCGATGGCTGGGGCGGCAGCAGCGAAAACCGGATGCGCTTTCCGGTGGAGATTGTCCGCGCCATTCGCGAGCGGGTCGGCACCGACTTCATCATTATCTTCCGCCTCTCCATGCTGGATCTGGTGGAGCAGGGCTCGACCCTGGAAGAGGTGATCGCCCTTGGCAAAGCGCTGGAAGCGGTGGGGGTGACCCTGATCAACACCGGTATCGGTTGGCACGAAGCGCGTATTCCCACCATCGCCACCAGCGTGCCGCGCGGCGCCTTCAGCTGGGTGACCGCCGAGCTGAAAAAGCATCTCAAGGTGCCGCTTATCACTACCAACCGTATCAACACCCCCGAGGTGGCCGAGCGGATTCTGGCGGGGGGCGAGGCGGATATGGTCTCCATGGCGCGCCCCTTCCTGGCGGATCCCGAGTTTGTCATCAAGGCGGCCGAGAACCGTGCGGACGAGATCAACACCTGCATCGCCTGCAATCAGGCTTGCCTCGACCATGTGTTCAAGCAGAAGCGAGCCTCCTGTCTGGTCAATCCTCGCGCCTGTTTCGAGACCGAGCTTACCTTTGGCCGCGTGCCCCAGCCCAAGAAGCTGGCGGTAGTGGGGGCGGGCCCGGCTGGCCTGGCGTTCGCCTGTTACGCTGCCGAGCGCGGTCATCAGGTGAGCCTGTTCGATCAAGCCAGCGAAATCGGCGGCCAGTTCAACTTCGCCAAGCAGATCCCGGGCAAGGAGGAGTTTCACGAGACTCTGCGCTATTTCGCCAAACGGCTGGAGAAGTGCGGCGTCGAGCTCTATCTCGGCCAGCGCCAGAGTGCCGAGAGCCTGCTCGGCGGCGGTTTTGACGAGGTGATCCTCGCTACCGGTATTCGTCCGCGCACCCCCAATATTCCGGGGATCGAGCATCCCAAGGTGATGAGTTATCTCGATGTATTGCGGGATCACAAACCGGTCGGCCAGAAGGTGGCGGTGATCGGCGCTGGCGGCATCGGTTTCGATGTAGCTGAGTATCTGGTAGAGAAGAAAGTGGAGATGGATGCCGATGGGCACCGTGATCACTGGCTCAAGGAGTGGGGCATCGACAAACAGCTTGGCGAGCGCGGTGGCCTCACGGTTCCTGAAATCGACGCCCCCGAGCGCCAGATCTGGCTGCTCCAGCGCAAGGAGAGCAAGGTGGGTGACGGCCTTGGCAAGACCACCGGCTGGATCCACCGTACCGTGCTCAAGAACCGCAAGGTGCAGATGCTCTCCGGGGTGCAATATCTGGGGATCGATGACGAGGGCTTGCACATTCAGGTGGGCGAGACCAAGCAGTGTCTGCCGGTGGATCAGGTTATCGTCTGCGCCGGGCAGGAGCCCCTTAAAGAACTGCAGGCCGGGTTGCAGGCGGCAGGCAAGCCGGTGCATATCATCGGCGGAGCCGACGTGGCTGCCGAGCTGGATGCCAAGCGCGCCATCCGGCAAGGGGCCGAGCTGGCTGCGATCATCTAGCCAGCTGTGCCATCCTGCCCTTTATAGTGCGATAAACCCCTGAGCCTCAGGGGTTTTCTTCATTCGGTGCTGTGCTAAGGTAGCGCCATCATTGCCCCAGAGAAGGAATTGCCCATGGATGCCCTCACCCTGTTGCTCAATCGCCACTCCTGTGGCCGTCTCGCCGATCCCGCCCCGAGCGGTGAGGTGCTCGACAATATCCTCAAGGCGGGTCTGCGCGCGCCGGATCACGGTACCCTGACCCCCTGGCAGTTCATTCTGTTTGAAGGGGATGGGCGCGAGCGGCTGGGCAAGCTGCTGGCCGAGGCGGCCCGTGCCCGTGGCGAAGATGAAGAGAGCATCAAGAAGTGCAGCGAAGCGCCACTGCGGGCGCCCTTGGTCGTCGCCGTGGCAACCCGTTATCAGGATCACCCCAAGGTGCCGAAACTGGAGCAGGAGCTCTCTGCCGGTTGTGCCCTGATGGCGATGCAGATGGCGGCGCAGGCACAGGGCTTCAACGGTATCTGGCGCTCCGGCTGGTTTATCTTCGATGAGCAGATCAACAAGGGACTGGGGCTGGCGGCAGAGGAGCAGCTGGTGGGTTTCCTCTACCTCGGTACCCCCATGCTGGAAGCGCGTAAACTGCGCGAGCTGCCGCTCGATGAGTTTGTCCGCCGTTTCTGACTTTTCGGCCACGTTGCGGTTGAGAGAAGCAAAGCCTCGAGAAATCGGGGCTTTTCTGTTTAACCGTGAATAGTAACCAGAGAAATTGGGGAAAATAAATGGCTCAAAGAGGCTTCGCACGCCATAGCAGGTAATTATTTAAATAGTGCGATGTACCTCGCAATCCTGTTGTATTTCACTATGTAAAACGTTTGCGCATTCGCTAATATCTCCCTGCCAGTTTAGAAGGGCACTCCTTCTAATTTTTCTGCGATGAGAGTCGCAATTCCGTAGCACCTTTTAACAGCCCAACGTCTTCGTGACATTGGGCTTTATTTTTTATGGGGTGTCGGGGCTGTTGTGAGTTGATGGCGGTATCAAGATGCAGCCAGGTTGGCAGCCTTATGCCCTGTTTTTGGCTGGCAGGATCCGGGCTGGATTGCCGACTACCCGAGCTCCGGCCGGTACATCTTTGGTGACTACGGCGCCCGCGCCGACGATCGCCTCCCGCCCTATGGTGACGCCGGGCAGCAAGATGGCGCCGCCCCCAATCCAGACCTTGTCTTCAATGGTAACCGGCAGCGCCGTCTCTGTTCCCTGAATCCGTTCATCGGCCTCCAGCGCATGGGCTGCGGTATAGATCTGCACGTTTGGCCCAATCATCACATGGGCGCCGATGCGAATGGGGGCATTGTCCAGCAGGGTCGCTCCCATATTGATGTAGGAGTCCTTGCCCAGGTGGATGTGGTGGCCATAGGTGCAGTAGAGGGGCGGGCAGATAAAGGCGTTCTCTGCCAGTTCGCCAATCAGCTCCGCCAGTAGTGCCCGCTGCTCAGCCTCATCTTCCGCCTGATTGAAACGGCGATAGCGCTGGGCCGCCTCCCGGCGCAACTGGGCCAACTCGGGTGTCATGCAGTTGTACGGTTGGCTGCAAATCATCTTCTGGTATTCGATCATGGCAGGGCCCCAATGATGTGGAAGAACGATGTTAATCCCTCATTGGCCAGAGAAGCGTGAACCGTCCCTCAGAGTGGGAAAGGAGGGAGAAACAACAAGAGCACCCGCGGGTGCTCTTGTTTAATAAAGATGCTGACTTGCCGCCTTGAGAGCGGGAGCTATGTTTAGCCGTGCTTGCGGCCGGAGAGGCGGCACCACTCTTCCTTGACGGCGGTCGGGTCCATCTCGAACCACTGACCGTAGATAGTTTCCAGCTCCGGAGCCTGGCTCTCCAGCACGCCGGAGAGAGCCATCAGGCTGCCCGGCTTGCCGTGGCCGGCGATAAGTGGAGCCAGTTCGCGCAGCGGGCCGGCCAGGATGTTGGCAACCACCACGTCCGCTTCGACATCTTGCGGCTGGTCGGCTGGCAGATAGAGCTCAATCTGGTCGGCGACACCGTTGCGCGCGGCGTTGTCGCGGCTGGCCTGAATGGCCTGCGGGTCGATGTCGATGCCGATGACGCGGGCGGCACCCAGTTTCAGGGCGGCGATGCCGAGAATGCCGGAGCCGCAACCAAAGTCGACCACGGTTTTACCGGTCAGATCGAGGCCGTCCAGCCACTGCAGGCAGAGGGCGGTGGTGGGGTGGGTACCGGTACCGAAGGCCAGACCCGGATCCAGCATGACGTTGACTGCATCGGGGTTCGGCACATCGCGCCAGCTCGGGCAGATCCAGAGGCGCTCGCCAAACTGCATCGGGTGGAAGTGATCCATCCACTCGCGCACCCAATCCTTGTCTTCCAGCTGCTCGACCTTGTAGCCGACGTTTTCGCCGAAGATCTGCTGGAAGAAGGCGATGGTGGGAGCCGGGTCGGTTTCGGCATCGAACAGACCCATCACTTCGGTCTCGCCCCAGAGCGGGGTTTCACCGGGCATGGGTTCGTAGACGGGCACATCCTTGGCATCCATAAAGGTCACCGCCTGGGCTCCACGCCCCAGCAGCATGTTGCTCACCTTGTCTGCGGTCTTGGCAGTGGCGTTGATTCGAATTTGTATCCAGGGCATGGCGTCGACTCTTCATAAATGTGAAACCGCGAGATTCTACCATCATGGGGCAGTGCTGTCGTGGTTTGCCCATGACGTGGAGGGATACGGGGGCTTTTGCCGGATTGGCACGGTTCCTGTATTGCACTATGCAGGCGAAGACGACCGGTTTTCGCTGAACGCTTTGCTCAAGTTCCGTCATCTTTCACTGCCACCCTCGGGTGGCATTTTTTTATCTGTACTTGTTTACCTTCGAAAAAAAGTTAGCCAGACAAAAAAGAGCAAGGTCGGCACCTTGCTCAAGGATGGGCTGACGCCGTTTTGGCGCATCATGCTGCTGTTGGCACGCCAGATGCAAAGACTAGATTGTCCTGCATAAGGATATGTGTGTGATTGTTACCCCAATGTTCAGGTATTCAGGCCATTTCTCGTGAAATGGCCTCTTTTTTGGCTGATTGTCGGACGTTGGCCTGCCACAGGCTGTCATGAGTGCTGCTGGTTGTGCCCGTTTGGGGCATCTCCTTGGTGAACTTATCCCATCATGGTGCGTTTGAGGGCTTAGTTGGCAAAGCCGCTCATGTCGATCACCAGCTTGCCTACCATGCGGCCTGCTTCCACCTCGGCATGGGCCTGAGCCAGCGTGACCGGGGTCAGTGACGGGATGGTTCTGGTCAGGGTGGTCTGCAATACCCCTTCATCGACCAGTGCCGCCACCCGGCCGAGCAGGCGGTGCTGCTCGATCATGTCCGGCGTCTGGAACAGGGAGCGGGTGAACATGAACTCCTGGCTGAAGGTGACGCTCTTGCTCTTGAGCAGGGAGAGATCCCACGGCTCGCTCGATTCGGCGATGGTGCAGATATGGCCAAACGGGCGGATCAGCCCTGCCATGGTGGCCCAGTGTTCGGCGGTGGCGTTGGTGCAGAAGATGGCATCGACCTGGGTGATGCCAAGGGCGGTCAGCTCCTCCTGCAACTTGTGGTGGTTTACGACCTGATGGGCGCCCATCTCGAGGCACCACTCACTGCTCTCGGGGCGGGAGGCGGTAGCAATCACCTCCATACCGGTGAGCTGGCGGGCCAGCTGGATGGCGATGGATCCCACGCCACCGGCGCCGCCGATGATCAGCAGTTTGCCACGGCTTTCGCGGGTAAGAGCGAAGCGCTCGAACAGGGTCTCCCAGGCGGTGATAGCGGTGAGCGGCAGGGCGGCGGCCTCCACATCGCTCACGCTGGTGGGGGCGATCGCGGCGATGCGCTCATCCACCAGTTGCAGGGCGCTGTTGCTGCCCGGGCGGCTGATATCGCCGGCATACCAGACCCGGTCGCCCGCCTTGAACAGGGTCACTTCGCTGCCGGTGGCGATCACTTCCCCCACCGCATCCCAGCCCAGTACCCGGGGCGAGCTTTCAATTTTGGCCCTGGGGGAACGCACCTTGGTATCCACCGGATTGACGGAGGTGGCGGTGACCCGCACCAGCAGATCCTGCGGGCCCGGAACCGGATCGGGCAGGTTGGCGGCGATGAAGCAGTCGGGGTGGTCGCTTGGCAGATAGTGAGTCAGGGCAATGGCTTTCATGGTTTTTCCTTTCAAATCGCTGTGTTCGGGATTGCCACTCACTCTAGTCTGGTTGATTATCAAGATTAAGATGGGTAATCGGTAAAGACTGTTTGAATATATGAACAATGTCGATCTGGAGTTGATGGGACTGTTCGCCACCGTGGTGGAGCAGGGAAGCTTTACCCGGGCCGCCGAGCTGCTAGGTATGCCCAAGTCATCGGTGAGCCAGAAGATCTCGCGGCTCGAATCCCAGCTCGGGGTGCGGCTGTTGCAGCGTACCACTCGCAGGTTGAGCCTGACCCCGCAGGGGGAGCTCTATGTGGAGCACTGTCAGGGGCTGCTGGCTCTGGCCCGCAGCGCCAATCTGGCGATGGCACGGCTGCGCTCGGCCCCGGCGGGGCGGGTGCGGATTACTGCCCCCGAGGCGACCGGTACTCTATTGCTTGGCCGGATCCTCGCCGAGTTTCGCGCCCTCTATCCCGAGGTGGTGCTGGAACTGACCCTGAGCGATGAACAGCTCGATCTGGTGGGGGAGGGTTATGATTTGGCGCTGCGGGCGGCGCCGCTGAAAGACTCCAGCCTCATCTGTCGGCGTATCGGTGAGGTGGCGCGCCATCTGGTGGCGGCGCCCGCCTATCTGGCGGCCCACGGCATGCCGCAACAGCTGAGCGAGCTGGGTCGTTATGCCTGTCTGGTGCACTCGGCCATGCCGGTGTGGCCATTGCAGGAGGGGGGCTGGCGGCCACAGGGGGCCTGTGTCAGCAACAGCTTGCTGGCGCTGCGGGAGATGGCGCTTCATGACGGGGGGATTGCCCTGTTGCCCCACCATGTCTGTGAAGGGGATTTGGCGGCGAGGCGATTGCAGAAGGTGTTGCCGGATCAGCCCATTCCGGCTAACCCGTTTTACCTTATCTATCCCAGTCGGGAGCATCTGGCCCCCGCTCTGCGCACCCTGATGGATTTCGTGGCCGAGCGGTTGCTGTTTGCCTGAGTTACCAGCTGCTCTGGCTGGCCGACTCCTGATTGGGTTTGAGGCCGAGGGGGACCGACTGGCGCTCCGCCAGCATGCGGATCTGCCCTTCAATCAGGCTGGCGCTGGGGCCCAGCACCAGCACCAGCTGGTGGTCGTTGAGCTGGATCCAGGAGAGGCAGCCCAGCCCCAGCAGGCGTGACTGATCCACCAGTGAAATATCGCGCACCCGCAGGCTGAGGCGGGTGATGCAGACACTCATCGCCACCAGATTGTCCATCCCGCCCAGCACCTTGAGGTACTGGATCGCCAGCATCTGCGGGTCGGAGGGGGCAACGCTGGCAAGGCGCGGATGCTCCACTGCGATGGGCTTGCTCGGCATGCTGAGGGGGGCGCGCTCCAGCAGTTGATAGAACAGCAGGGTGTAGGCAACGAAGAACAGGATACCGACCGGAATGAGCCAGAAGCTGTGCTCCCCTGCCTGATAGCTCAGCACCAGATCCAGCAGACCGGCGGAGAAGTAACTGCCCACTTTGATCCCCAGCCCGCTACAGACAGCGAGCGATAGCCCGGTCAGCAGGGCGTGGGCGAGAAACAGCCAGGGGGCGGTAAAGGCGAACAGAAACTCGATGGGCTCTGTGATACCCACCAGTGCCGAGGTGAGCGCCAGGGTGAGCAGCAGCCCGCCCTGCGGCAGCCGCTGCATCCGCTGGCGGTGCAGCCAGATGGCAAAACAGGCGCCCGGCAGGCCGAACATGATGATGGGGTAGAGACCGGCCACATACCCTTCATGAAGGGGCTGGGCGGTGGCCAGCGCCTGCAGGTTGCTCTCGCCAAGGCCGATGACGCTACCCAATACCTGATGCAGCCCGAGCGGGATTAGCAAGCGGTTGAGGGTGCCGTAGCAGAAGGCGCCAAACGGCGTGGTAAGCAGCTCGGAGGTGAGCAGGGTCAGCCCGCGCTCCAGCGGCGGCCACAGCAGCGAGAGGGGGATGGCGATCAGCAGGCAGGCCAAGGCCGACACCAGCAGGCTGGGAAACTCCCCCTTGGCGATCTGCAGCCAGCGGGGCAGTGTTTGTTGGTGAACCCAGGGGTAGATGATGGCAGTGGTGAGCCCCGCCAGCAGACCGCAGATCATGTCGGCGTGCAGGTTGGGGGCCAGCGTATTGAAAGCGGTGCTGAGCAGCAGGAAGTTGACCGCACCCGCTAATGTCTGTCCGCCCAGCTCTTGCCGACTCAGGCCAAAGGCGATCGCCACCGCATAGATAAGCGGCATCTGGCTGAAGATCGCCTGACCGGTGAGGGAGAGCACCGCCAAATCGAGCACGTCGGGTTGCCCAAGCCGGTAGATCAACGCCGCCATCGGCAGGATGGAGACGGGCAGCAGCAGGGCATAACCGAGCCGCTGCAGGGCTTGAGTAACGACTTGTCGAGTGGCTTTAACGGGCATACAGCGGCTACGTTCTGTGACTTGGCGCACAGTTTAACCGGAAAACACCTATTTGGGGATAGTTTTGGAACCCCTAATTTATATTTTTATTATTTCTGCCCGAAAAGCTCGCGCACTTCCCGCGAGGGCGGTGCCGTCAGCAGGCTCACCGTGATAAAGACCACCAGCGCCAGCGTGAGGCTTGGCACGATGGCGTGCAGGCCAGCCAGCTTGATCCCCCACTGACTGAGTACCCCATAGCAGACGATGCCGCTGACCATGCTGGCCAGCGCGCCCGGGCCGTTGGCCCGTGACCAGTAGAGACCGAGCACCAGCGGCCAGAGGAACACCGCCTGCAGACCGCCAAAGGCGAGCAGGTTGAGCCAGATGATCATCTCAGGCGGTTGCAGCGCCGCCAGCAGCACCAGGGTGCCCAAGATCAGGGTACAGAGCAGGGAGAGGCGCGGAATGCGCACCTCCAGCTTCTCCTGCTTTGGACTCAGATAGTTGAGATAGAGATCCTTCACCAGAGTGGCGGAAGCCTGGATCAGCTGGGAGTCGATGGTGGACATGATGGCCGCCATCGGCGCCGCCAGAAAGACCCCGGCCAGCCAGGGGGGCAGCACTTCCATCATCAGGGAGGGCATGATCTTGTCCGGGCTGTCCATGCCTGGCAGGATGGCGCGGCCGAGGGCGCCCGCCAGATGCATGCCAAACATCAGCAGTGCGCTGACCACGGTGCCGATCAGAATGCCGCGATGGAGCGCCTTGCTGTCGCGATAGCCAAAGCAACGCAGCGCCGAGTGGGGCAGCCCCACCACCCCAACACAGACCAGGATCCAGAAGCTCAGCATAAAGGGCTGGGTCAACATGTCGCCAGCCCCCTGCGGGCTCACCAGCTTGGGGTCGATCTCCCTGAGCTGGTGGATAAGGTTTGGCAGGCCGTCACCGGCAATCAGAATTCCTGCCAGCAGGGCGCCGGTGCCGATCAGCATGATGATCCCCTGCAGGGCATCGGTCATCACCACGGCGCGAAAACCGCCGATGATGGTGTAGAGCAGTACGCAGCTGGCAAACAACATCAAGCCCTGCTGGTAGGAGAGGCCGGTGGCGGTCTCCAGCAGGCGGGCGCCGCCGATAAACTGCACCACCATGGTCGCGATAAAGGCGAGGATGATAGTAATGGAGCCGAGGATCACCACCGCCTTGCTCTGGTAGCGGGCCCACAGCATGTCGTTGATGGTCACCGCATTGACCCGGCGGGCGATGATGGCGAACTTCTTGCCAAGCACCCCCAGAGTGAGCCAGACGGTGGGCAGCTGGATCATCGCCAGCAACACCCAGCCCAGACCGATCTTGTAGGCCGCGCCCGGCCCGCCGATAAAGGAGGAGGCCGAGGTGTAGGTGGCCACTAGCGTCATCGCCAGCACCAGCCCACCCATGCTGCGGTTGCCGATGAAGTACTCCTGCACGAAGTTGCCTTCTGCGCGATGGCGGCTGGCCCAGAAACCCACCCCCAGCACCAGCACCAGATAGATGACGAGCGGCAGCATCAACTCAAGATTCATGGGATGACTCCTTGCCGGAAGGGGAGTGGGTATCGAGGGGGATCTCCACAAACAGCCGGTTCACCATCAGGGCGCAGAGCAGAATGAACAGCAGCGGCATCACCATGCAGCTGAGCAGGAACCACAACGGCAGACCCCACAACTCCAGCTGGAGCGGGATAAAATAGGCGGTGCCATACCAGGCAAAGAAGTAGAGCAGGGTCAGCAGCAGGCAGAAAGCTGCTTCCCGGCGGGCGAGAGCAAAACGGTTCACCTTGGCCTCCGACAAATTTGAGGGGCGCAAGAATAACAAAAAAGGGCCATGTCGCCATGGCCCTTTTTCAGCGGAGGCCCCTTGCGGAGCAGACTTCCATCGGAAGTCCGGTCTCTATCAGCGATCCTTACAGACCTAACTTCTTGTGCAGGTAGTGGATGTTAGTGCCACCGTGCTGGAAGTTTTCGTCTTTCATGATCTCTTTTTGCAGCGGTACGTTGGTCTTGATCCCTTCCACCACCAGCTCGTCCAGCGCATGACGCATACGGGCGATGGCAATGTCACGATTCTCGCCGTAGCAGATCAGCTTGCCGATCATCGAATCGTAGTGGGGCGGTACCTTGTAACCGGCATAGATGTGGGAGTCCCAACGCACGCCCAGACCACCCGGCGCGTGGAAGCGCTGCACCAGACCCGGAGAGGGCATGAAGGTGGCCGGATCTTCGGCGTTGATCCGGCACTCGATGGCATGGCCACGGATGCGGATATCCTGCTGGGTGATCGACAGGGGCTGACCGGCGGCGATGCGCAGCTGCTCCTTGATCAGATCGATACCGGTGACCATCTCGGTGACCGGATGCTCAACCTGAATACGGGTGTTCATCTCGATGAAATAGAACTCGCCGTTCTCGTACAGGAACTCGAAAGTACCCGCGCCGCGGTAGCCGATCTCGATACAGGCGCGCACACAGCGCTCGCCGATGAACTTGCGCATTTCGGCGGTGATGCCGGGCGCCGGCGCCTCTTCCACCACTTTCTGGTGGCGACGCTGCATGGAGCAGTCACGCTCGCCCAGATAGAGGGCGTTGCCCTGGCCGTCTGCCAACACCTGAATTTCAATGTGGCGCGGGTTTTCCAGGTACTTCTCCATGTAGACCATGTCGTTCTTGAAGAACTGGCCTGCTTCGGATTTGGTCAGGGCGATGGCGCCCGCCAGTTCCGCTTCATTGCGCACCACGCGCATACCGCGACCACCACCGCCACCGGCGGCCTTGATGATCACCGGATAGCCGATGCGCTTGGCAATGGCGGCGTTGTGCTTGGCGTCGTTGTCGACGGGGCCGTCAGAGCCCGGTACACACGGTACGCCCGCTTTCTTCATCGCTTCGATGGCAGAGACCTTGTCACCCATCAGGCGAATGGTCTCGGCGCGCGGGCCGATGAAGATGAAGCCGGATTTTTCGACCACTTCGGCGAAATCGGCGTTCTCGGAGAGGAAGCCGTAACCCGGGTGGATGGCCACGGCACCGGTTACCTCGGCGGCGGCGATGATGGCCGGGACGTTGAGGTAGGATTCAGTACTGGCCGGTCTGCCGATACAGATGGATTCGTCGGCCAGCAGCACATGCTTGAGCTCCCGGTCGGCGGTGGAGTGAACGGCCACTGTCTTGATCCCGAGCTCTTTACAGGCGCGCAGGATCCGCAGGGCAATTTCACCGCGGTTGGCGATGACTACTTTGTCCAACATGGGTGGCGATTTCCCTTATTCGATGATGAACAGCGGCTCGTCAAATTCGACGGCCTGACCATTTTCAACCAGGATCGCTTTGATCACACCGGCCTTGTCAGACTCGATTTGGTTCATCATTTTCATGGCTTCGACGATGCACAGGGTGTCGCCGACATTGACTTGCTGACCCACTTCCGCGAACGGCTTGGCATCCGGGCTGGAGGAGCGGTAGAAGGAGCCAACCATCGGGGAGCGCATCAGGTGACCGCTCGGGGCGGCATCTGCGGCCGGTGCGGCGGCAACCGGGGCGGCAGCGGCAGGTGCGGCAACCGGAGCGGCTTGCTGCATCATCATCTGCGGCATGGCGGTGGTCACCTGACCGGAGAAGTTGCGGCTGATGCGAACGGACTCTTCACCTTCGGAGATCTCCAGTTCGGCGATGCCGGACTCTTCAACCAGTTCAATCAGCTTCTTGATTTTGCGGATATCCATTAGCATTCTCTTTCTTCTTTATCTGATCAGTGATTATCAAGCCGCGCGCAGATGGTGCACGGCCGCGGTTAAAGCGAATTGGTAGCCATCGGCCCCCAGACCACAAATGACCCCTTTGGCGACATCAGACAGATAGGAGTGATGACGGAACGGCTCCCTGGCATGGACGTTTGACAGGTGAACCTCGATAAAAGGGATGGCGACACCCAGCAGCGCATCGCGAATGGCAACGCTGGTGTGGGTGAAGGCGGCTGGATTGATGATGATAAAATCCACCTGGCCCATGGCCTGATGGATGCGGCCGACCAACTCATGTTCGGCGTTGGATTGCAGATGTTCCAGAGTGACACCGAGTTCGCTGGCGTTAAGCTTCAGATCGGCGACGATCTCATCAAGCGTCTTGCTGCCGTAGATACCCGGTTCCCGTTTGCCCAGCAGATTCAGGTTTGGTCCGTTGAGCAGGAGAATTCGGTGATTTTGCGACATATTGAGTACATCCTCGATGATAATGCTGCTATCTATCAGCTATCTTGTGGACTACCAGAAATCTAGCCATTTTCTGCGCAAATCGGTGTGCCCTGGCACACAGATTTCGCAATTATATTGATTTCGTGAAAATTAGCAGCATTTTACTGGTCTAATCTCTACATCTGGCTATTTATTGCACGTTTCGACCTGAGATACTTCGTCGCTGCCACCTTGCTGTTTGCTGGCAGATAAGAAACGACAAAGCCGGCACAGGGCCGGCTTTGTTGAGCAACAAACGAAGCGGGATCAGGCCGCTTCCGACTTCTCGCGGATGAGTTTGTCTACTACCCCCGGATCCGCCAGGGTGGAGATATCCCCCAGGCTGTCGGTCTCGCCGGTGGCGATCTTGCGCAAGATGCGGCGCATGATTTTGCCGGAACGGGTCTTCGGCAGCCCTTCCGCCCAGTGAATGACATCTGGCGTAGCGATGGCGCCAATCTCCTTGCGCACCCACTCCTTCACCTCTTTGTGCAGCTCGCGGCTCGGCTCTTCCCCGGCGATCAGGGTGACATAGGCATAGATGCCTTGACCCTTGATCTCGTGAGGAACCCCCACCACCGCCGCTTCAGCGATCTTGGGATGGGCCACCAGCGCCGATTCAATTTCGGCGGTACCCATGCGGTGGCCGGAGACGTTCAGTACATCATCCACCCGACCGGTAATCCAGTAGTAGCCGTCCTCGTCGCGACGGGCACCGTCGCCGGTGAAGTAGCGGCCCGGGAAGGTGGAGAAGTAGGTCTGCTCGAAGCGCTCGTGATCGCCGAATACGGTGCGCATTTGGCCCGGCCAGGAGTCGGTGATCACCAGATTGCCCTCGGTGGCGCCCTCCAGCGGCTCGCCCATGTTGTCGACCAGCGCCGGTTGCACCCCGAAGAAGGGACGAGTTGCCGAGCCCGGTTTCAGGTCGGTGACGCCGGGCAGCGGCGTAATCAGGATGCCGCCGGTCTCGGTCTGCCACCAGGTATCGACAATGGGGCAGCGCTCATCGCCAATGGTGCGGTAGTACCACTCCCAGGCTTCCGGGTTGATGGGCTCACCTACCGAGCCCATGATGCGCAGGCTCTGGCGGGAAGTGCCGGTGACGGCTTCGGTGCCTTTGGCCATCAGGGCGCGGATGGCAGTGGGGGCGGTATAGAGAATGGTGACTTGGTGCTTGTCCACCACCTGACTCATGCGGTTGGTGGCCGGGTAGTTGGGCACCCCTTCGAACATGATGGTGGTAGCACCGTTGGCGAGCGGCCCGTAGACCAGATAGGAGTGGCCGGTGACCCAGCCCACATCGGCGGTACACCAGTAGATATCCTCTTCGTGGTAGTCGAACACATATTTGAAGGTGAGGGTGGCATAAACCAGATAGCCGCCAGTGGTGTGCAGCACCCCCTTGGGTTTGCCGGTGGAGCCGGAGGTATAGAGGATAAAGAGCGGATCTTCGGCGTTCATCGCCTCGGGCGGGCAGTCGCTGCTGACGGTGGCGGTCGCTTCGTGCCACCACACATCGCGATGGTTGTGCCAGGCGACATTGCCGCCGGTGCGCTTGAGCACGATCACCTTGTTGACCTGGGTTTCCGGGTTGGTGAGCGCTTCATCCACATTCTTCTTGAGCGGCACCGGACGGCCACCACGCAGCCCCTCGTCGGCGGTGATCACGATGCGCGAGCCCGAGTCGATGATGCGACCAGCCAGCGCTTCTGGCGAGAAGCCGCCGAATACGATGCTGTGTACCGCGCCGATGCGGGTACAGGCCAGCATGGCGATGGCAGCTTCGGGCACCATGGGCATATAGAGGCAGACCACGTCGCCGCGGTGAACCCCTTGGGCTTTCAAGACGTTGGCAAACTTGCACACTTCGCTGTGCAATTCGCGGTAGGTGAGTTTGCGATCTTCGGCAGGGTTGTCCCCTTCCCATATGATGGCAACCTTGTCGCCACGCTCGGCGAGATGGCGATCGAGACAGTTGGCCGAGACGTTGAGCTGGCCATCTTCAAACCATTTGATGGAGACATGGCCCGGATCGTAGGAGGTGTTCTTGACCTTGCTATAGGGTTTCATCCAGTCGAGAATTTTTCCCTGCTCTCCCCAGAAGGTATCGGGATCCTCGATGGAGGCCTGATACATGGCGGCGTAGTCGCCCTTGTCGAGCAGTGCATTGCTGCTGATGTGGGGTTTGACCGGGTAGACCTTGCTCTCGCTCATCACTCACTCCTTTGAATACATACTTTTAATAATTAAGTAACAACTTATACCTTTGGTGGCGGGGGGCAATTAGACTTTTGGATAGGCGGCAACAGTTGGTTACAGGACAAAGAGTGACAATTAATCGGCGAGTGGGTAAAAGGGGGCGTGTCGATTAATTGGAGGTCATGATGTTTTCTCTGTTGCTCTGTGCATCCCTCTGGCAGTTTGATGCGCCAGTGCCCGCTGGCGAACCCCCGAAAGAGTTTGCGATCACCCATCAGGAGGCCTCACCTGCGCTGCGGGATCGGGTGGCTGATCAGCTTGGTCATGCATGGCAGGCCAAGGAGCCTGGTACCAGACTTACCTTCAGCGAGCCAGCCCCCCGTTATGCTGGCGAATCACCGTTGACGCGTATGCTCAATGATCGTGATGATGGTTGGGAATCCCGCTTGCAGATTGAGTGGTAATCCGGTCGGCAGCTAGGAGGCGGATGCCTCCCGGCTGGTGATGATGATTGCCTGCCGCTATGAGACGTAGCGTTGATGCAGGCGATCTCCCATGTGCTCGACATGCAGTGGTTTGCTGAACAGATAGCCCTGTCCTTCGCCGCAGTTGAGTGACTGCAAGAAGGCGTGTTGTGCCTTGGTTTCAATCCCTTCGGCGGTGACCTCCATATCCAGACTGTCGGCCAGATTGATGATGGTGCGGCAGAGCTCCCGACTGTTCTTGTCTTCCGGTAATGCCTGCACAAACGCCCGGTCGATCTTGATGCGATCGATCGGCAGGGTCTTGAGCAGACTCAGTGACGAGAAGCCGGTACCAAAGTCATCGATGGCAATCTGCACGCCGAGATTTTTCAGGCGGGTAAAGAGATCCAGACTCTGTTCGACCCGCTGGATGATGCTCTCCGTCACCTCTATCTCCAGCCGTTCTGGCGGAAATCCGGTCTCGGCCAGAATGGCGGCGACCCGCTCAACGTAGCCGGGGGATCGCATCTCCCGCACCGACACATTAACCGACAAGCGGGGCACCGGCAGTCCGGCAGCCAGCCAGTTTTGTCCCTGCTCGCAGGCGTTGCGCATCACCCACTCTCCAATCTTCTCGATCAGGCCGCACTCCTCTGCCACCGGAATAAAACGGGTCGGCGCTATCATCCCCTCATTCGGATGCTGCCAGCGCAGCAGGGCTTCCAGTCCGCTCAGGTGGCCGTTGGCCAGATTGGTCATGGGTTGATAGAAAATGCAGAGCTGTTCGAGCTCCAGGGCCTTGAGCAGACCCTGCTCAATCTGCATTCGCTCGCGGGCTCGAGCCGCCATGCAGGGGGTATAGAACTGGAATCCGTTGCGCCCCTGACTTTTCGCCTCGTACATGGCGCTGTCGGCGGCGCTGACCAGGGTTTCCGGGCTGTCAGCATGATCCGGATAGATGGCGATACCGATACTTGCCGAGATTGCCACCAGTTCATGAGCCAGCTCAACCGGTTCACGCAACACGGTCAGCAGGGTATTGGCGAGGGTTGCTAGCTCGTCAGGCTCCTCCAGATAGGGGATCAGCACCAGAAACTCGTCTCCCCCGAGGCGGGTCGCCAGATCGTTGTGCTGCAGGCAGCCGCGGATCCGCTCTGCCAGCCGCTTGAGCAGCTCATCGCCAACTCCGTGGCCCAGGCTGTCGTTGATCAGCTTGAAGCCATCCAGATCGATAAAGAGCAGCCCCAACCGTTTGCGATTGAGCTGCGCGGTTTTCAGCTCAAGGGCCAGCCGCTCCTGCAACAGATGACGATTGCCCAGCTCGGTCAGGGGATCGTGATAGGCAAGGTGATTCAGCTCGGCCTCCACCTTGCGAATGGCGCTGATGTCGGAGAGGGCGATCACATAGTGAGTAGTGTTGTTGAAGTTGTCATAGACAGCGCTGATCTGCTGCCAGGAGGAGAAGTAGCTGCCATCCTTGCGCAGACAAACCATCTCGCCATGCCAGGCGTTGTTGCCGGGGCGCAGGTGATACCAGGGATAGTCGAGGTCGGTGTAGCGCCTGGGATGCATGATGATATCCGGGGTACGGCCTATCACCTCCTCGGCATTGTATTGGGTCAGCATGGTGAAGGCCGGGTTGACCGACAGAATATGGTGCTCGCTGTCGAGGATGATGATCCCCTCGGCCGTGGTATCGAATACCACGTTGGCCTGGTGAAGTCGTTCCTCCTGACGGCGGCGGGCGGTGGCATTGTGAATGACTCCCATGACCCGGTGGCCGACCGACTCGGTGGCGGGGACATGGTCGGCATGAATATCGACCCAGTGGCGCTCGTTGAGAGCGGTGAGGTAGCTCAGGGTGAGATGGATGGGGTCATGACTTTGCAGGGCGGCCTTGAGCTGGCTGCCTGATTCCGGTTCAAAACAGTCGACGAACGCTTGCAGCCCGCCGTGGAACTGGTTGGACTCGATGCCCAGCAGCGGCTCAATCTGGCCGTCGAACAGTAATCTGTCTTCCGCCACGTGCCACTCCCACACCCCGATTTGGGCCGCTCGCATTGCCAGTTGCAGCCGTTGTTCGGTTTCGTACTGCTCGGTGATGTCCCGTACGATGGCGAGGATGCCGTTCAGCTCTCCCTTCTCATCACGCATCGGGCTGTAGGTGGCCTGAAAGCGGCGGGAGCTGTTGTCGTACGCCGCGGTTTGGCCCGTGATGGCGATATCCACGTAGGGCATGCCGCTTCGCATGATCTGCTGAAACATGGGCTCCAGAGTCGGTGCCAGCTTGGGAACCACCTCTCTGAGGTGTTTGCCCTGATGCTCCTCGATGCTCTTGCCATTGATGTCGGCCAGCACCTGATTGACTTTACGGTAGCGAAATTCGCAGTCAAAGACGCCGATGCCCAGAGGGGCATTATCCATCAGCTGTTCCAGGACGGTGTGATCTGACAGCTGGGTCAACATTGCCTCGGTGTCGGCGTTGAAAAGCTTCCCATCCATGATGACCTCGGCATTGATTGTTTTATCACTTGCATCAGTTGTCAGTATGGCACGAACTGTTTGGCCGGGAGTCAAGCGGAGTTATCTGGTTGTTTTGACGGCAAGAATAGGCAGAAAAACCTGATAAAAAGGATGGAAAAAGGGGGCGAGTGGTTATCCCTTCTGGCGACCAAACGCCTGAATACCGCGCACAAATACCAGCCAGCCGAGCAGATGGAACGGGAGGGCAAGCAGATAGAGCAGCAGGAAGTGCGACTCGCTGCCGCTGCTGTTGATGAAATCGATCCAGGCGGCCAGCAGCGCCAGCATGCCGGCGATCTGGAAGCGGCGGCGCAACACCACCTCGACGCCGAGATTGGCAAGGTAGAGGGTGAGCAGGATGCCGGCAAATCCGGTGAGCTGGGCGGTGCCGTAGAGCTCGCGATCCGGGTTGAACAGCAGCGCAATCAGGGGAGTAATGCCCTGATCCAGCGGGATCAGGGCCAGCAGCCAGCATGCAATCAGAAGCAGGGCTGTCTTCATCGCGGCCTCAGTCGGCAGACGGTGCCGGTTTGACCAGAGAGAGGTAGTTGGCATCCATCTTGAGGAAGACCCCCAGCAGACGGGCACTGGCGCCGTAGAAGCCAAACCGGTCGGCGGCGCGACAGGCGCTTTCGAACTTGTCAAACCAGCCCAGCAGATGACCGTGCAGCAGTGCTTCCTGCTCGTCGAGCCAGCGTTCCCGCTCGGCTGCACTCTTGGCTTCCGCCCCACGGATGATGAGATTGCCCATCAGATCCAGCTCGATGGCCAGATGATCCGCAGGCTCTTTGTATTTGTCGCTGACATTGATACCGAGGCGATCGAGGCGGGCCTGCATCTCGGCCATCGGGGCCTGCATCAGCAGCTTGGCCTCGCCGCGGTAGAGCGATTCGTAGGGCAGCGCGCCCTGTTTGGGATCCACCAGAAACAGGCCGGCGAAGTCGGCGGCCAGTTCCAGCTGGCGATCCGGGCGCACCAGCAGGCGGGCGATGGCATCGTTGAGCTCGGCCACGGCTTCGCGCATCGGATCCAGGGTGGAGAGGCTTTTCAGGAAGCTTCGCACATCATAGGTGTCATATTCGGCGATCTGCTCATCACTGAGTTCGGCGGCGAACAGGGTGGAGAACCACCAGTAGAGTTCGGCCCGGCGTTCGCTGGTAGCCATAAATTCCTGCATTTTTCCTCCGTGGATGGCAATCGGGAGCCTTGATGGCTCCCGATTCTAACGACTTTAAAAATAAAGGAAACTCAAGGGGGCGCTTTCGTCCCTCCGTGGTCAGAGTGCCGGGAACATGGGGTCGATGCCCTTGGCCGATTCAGGCGCGCCGAAGGCGGTGACGGCGGGCGCCTGTCCGCGGAACTTCTCGATCTCCACCAGCGCGGTATGGGCCGTGGTAGCCTGCGCCAGGCTGGAGGAGCCGATGTCGGCGGTCAGCACGTTGGGATCGCCGTAGGTACAGAGCGTCCCTACCTTGCCGCCCTCTTGCGGGCCATACCAGGCACCTTCCTGAATGCGCACCACCCCAGGGGCGTAGTCATCGCTCACCACCAGACCAGCCAATACCTGACCGCGACCGTTGAACACCCGCACCAGATCGCCGTCCTTGAGGCCGCGGGATTTGGCATCCTGCGGATTCATATAGACAGGTTCGCGACCCTGCACCGTGTAGGTGGCTCGGTAGTTGTCGGAGGAGCAGAGCTGGCTGTGCAGCCGCTTGTCCGGGTGGCAGGATTGCAGGTGCAGCGGGTACTGTTTGCTGCCCGGCCCGCCGTGGGAGCGCTCGTAGGGTTCGATCCAGACCGGGTGGCCCGGACAATCCCCATAGCCGTAGTCGGCGATGGTCTTGGAGTAGATCTCGAT
This sequence comes from Aeromonas sp. R4-2, assembly GCF_040908295.1. Classification (NCBI taxonomy): domain Bacteria; kingdom Pseudomonadati; phylum Pseudomonadota; class Gammaproteobacteria; order Aeromonadales; family Aeromonadaceae; genus Aeromonas; species Aeromonas sp. R4-2. The sequence goes on from NZ_JBFODL010000014.1 coordinate 156,251, forward strand.
AAGGCCGGAAGGGGTGCCTAGTGGCTCCAGGTCCGGCTCCTGACGGAACGACTCGTGGCGCACCCAGGGTTGGCCCGCCGGGAAGGTGACGAAGCCTTCGCCGTGCCAGAACTGGCTGAAACGGGGCAGACGAATGCCGATGCCGCGGCCCTGCAGGCGGGCGTCGTCATAGATGCTCTGGATCCACTCCAGCTTGCTCTTGCCACCGGTGAATTCAGCCTCGCGACCGAAGCGACGGCAAAGATCGGCGAAGATGTCGTAGTCATCGCGCGCCTCGAACAGCGGCTCCACCACCTTGTACATGGCCAGAATGCCCGCGTTGGAATGAGAACCCCACTGCTCGATGTCATCCCGCTCATAAGTAGTGGTGGCGGGCAGCACGATATCGGCGAAGCGGCAGCTGGCGGTCCACTGGTGATCGATGCTGACCACGGTTTCCAGCTTGCGCCAGGCGGCGACCATCTTGTTGCGATCCTGCTGGTGGTGGAACGGGTTGTTGCCGCAGAACACCGCCATCTTCATGTGGGGGTAGGTGATGGTCTGGCCGTTGAAGGCGATCTGCTTGTCCGGATTGAGGATGCAGTCGACGAAGCGGGCCACCGGAATGTATTTGGAGTAGCCCTTCCAGTCGCCGTCATGGAGTGGTTTAACGCCGGGAATGACCGAGCTGAAACCGGACATGATGGGGCCGCTGGAGGTGATGGTGCCCGCCCCGTTGTAGTGCCAGCCAAAGCCGTAACCGCCCCCCGGCAGGCCGATCTGGCCAATCATCGAGGCCAGAACCACCAGCATCCAGGCGTACTGTTCGCCGTGGTGCATGCGCTGCACACACCAGCCGCCGATAAGCTGAGTGCGGCCGCTGCTCATGGCGCGGGCCAGCTCGCGGATGGTCTCGGCTGGTACGCCACAGATGGCGGCGGCCCACTCGGCATCCTTCACCTGACCATCGCTGGTGCCCAGCAGGTAGGGCAGGAACTTGTCAAAACCGGTGGTGTAGTTCTTCAGAAACGCCTCGTCGTGACGCTTCTCGCTGTAGAGGGTGTGGGCGATGCCCAGCATCAGCGGTACGTCGGTTTGCGGATTCAGGGTCACCTGATCGCAATTGAGGTACTTCTGGGTCTTGGATTTGACCGGATCGACACTGATCACCCGGATCTCGCCCTTGGCCACCTTCTCTTTGAGCTGCGCCCAGTAGTCGTAGACGCTGTGATCCGGCACCAGCCAGCCCACCTGCAGATTCTTGATGGGATCTGAGCCCCAGATAACGATGGTCTTGCTGTGCTCCAGCACCAGCGGCCAGGAGGTCTGCTGTTCATACACCTCCATGGCGCCGGCCACGTGGGGCAGGATCACCTGGGCGGCACCGGTGGAGTAGTCACCGGCCTTGGCCAGATAGGTGCCGTGCAGGTTCATGGCACGCCCCAACATGGCGCCAGCAGAGTGCAGCTTGCCCACCGACTGCCAGCCGGAGTGACCGGCATAGAGGGCGCTCGGGCCATAGGTTTTCTGCACCCGCTCCAGCTCGTGATAGAAGAAGTCCAGCGCCTGAGACCAGGTCACCCGCACGAAGCGGTTCTGGCCGCGTTCGCTGGTGTCGGACTGGTGGCCCTTGCGCAGCCAGTCCAGTCGCACCATGGGGTAGCGGATGCGGGAGGGGTTGTAGACCACTTCACTCAAGGCTTTGAGCATGTCGGTGGGGTGCTTGTCGTGCTCGAACGGCAGGGTCTCGACCCAGCGGCCATCGACCACCCGGGCACGGAAGGCGCCCCAGTGGGAACCGGACTGCACCAGCTTGTCGCCGGACTCGGCGGCCATTACGGCGCGACCGAGCAGGGAGGGGCCGATCAGGGCAGAGGCACCGCTGGCCAGCAAGCCACCCAGAAAACCACGACGGGAAATATTGATCATCTTGTTATTCCTCTTTCGAATCCGGACTTAGTGGCTGCCCTGACCACCGGTATCGGCGGCATGGTTTTGCAGGTATTTGAGCAGGGTGCGCTCCTCTTCCTTGCTCAGGCGATAGTAGGCAGACATTGCCTTGAGCCCCGAGATCCAGCCGTTGGCAGTGAAGTGAGCGGGATCCGGCGCGCCGTGGCAGGAGTTGCAAGTAGATTTGTACATCTCGCCGGCGTAATCCCAGATTGGCTTGAGCGAGGACTCAAAGCCCTTGCCATCGACCCAGGCCTGCACCTGAACCTGCTCCCACTTGATATGAGTGGCGCTGTCGGTCTCCTGTTTGAGCACTTTCTCGCTCGCTTTCAGTTCGTCACGGATGGTGGCGACGAAGACCCGCTTGCCCATGTATTCGCTCAGCACCCGGCCCTTGCCATCGCTCTCGCGCCACCCTTCGATGGTCACCTTGAGGCGATCGCCGCTGCGGTCCACCACGTCGATGCGGGAGGCAGGCAGCAGTTTGCCGACCGGGTCGCTGCTCTGTTCGCTGGCGTAGAGATCTTTTTCACCCAGGTTGTAGAGGGTCTCGGTGGCTGGCGCCTCTTGCGCGTCGTTGACCAGGGTGGCGTAAGTGGCCCGGAAGCCGCCCGCCATGTTGGGCAGTTCGTGGGCGATGCCTTTGTGGCACTCGATGCAGTTCATGTTCTTCGCCGCCGCATCTTTCATCGCCAGCGCTGCCGCCGGGGACTGCTTGGCGTGATCCATGTTGTCGTAGCTGTGGCAGGACTTGCAGGTCTTGGAGTTCTGGCTGCTCATCCGTGCCCACACCTTCTCGGCCAGATGCAGGCGCCGGTCCTCGAACTTCTCCTGGGTGTCGATGCTGTGGCCTATGTACTCCTGATAGAGGTCGTTGGCCGCCTCCATCTTGCGGGCCACCTTGCCGACGAAATCCTTCGGCTGGTGACAGTCGGTACAGACCGCCTGTACCCCTGAGGCATTCTTGAAGTGGATGGACTCCTTGTACTCCGGATAGACGGTGTCTTTCATGGAGTGGCAGGAGATACAGAATTCGAGGCTGCTGGTTTTCTCAAAGCCGTAGTGCAGGCCTACGGTGCCCGCGAGGGTGACGCCGACGCCCACCAGAAGCAGCGCCAGTACCGACCAGCGACGGCTGGGGGTGCGCAGGAAGTGCCACAGTTTTTTCATCATGCTCTCTCACATCACTTTTTTGATGGGAGCCATGATAGGGAGGCGTTATGAACAGGGCTGCCGCCACAAATTAATGAAATAGGGGTATTTATGACAAAATGTGAATAGAATAATCCTCCCTTGTCGACCATCGTGAACCCTGCCCATGAGCTACCACATTCTGGTTGTTGAAGATGATGCGGTTACCCGCGAGAAGCTGACCGGCTATTTCGAGCGGGAGGGCTATCGGGTGACGGCGGTCGAAAACGGCCAGGAGATGCGCGCTGTGCTGGCGGATCAGACGGTCGATCTGGTGATGCTGGATATCAACCTGCCGGGGGAAGATGGTCTGCTGCTGACCCGTGAACTGCGGGCGCGCAGCACGGTGGGGATCATTCTGGTCACCGGCCGCAGCGATGCTGTGGACCGGATTGTCGGCCTCGAGATGGGGGCCGACGACTATGTCACCAAGCCGTTCGAGCTACGGGAGTTGCTGGTGCGGGTCAAGAATCTGCTGTGGCGGATCTCGCTGGCGGCCGCTGCGCCGAGCGAGCCTGCGGTGGCTGACGATGCGGTGCGCTTTGGCCCCTGGCGTTTTGATATTCCCCGCCGCCAGCTCAGCAAGGACGGAGTGCCGGTGCGGCTGACCAAGGCCGAATATGAAGTGCTGGTGGCCTTTGTCGCCCATGCCGGACGGGTGCTCAGTCGGGAGCGGATCCTGACCCTCATCAGCCATCGCGGCGATGGCCCGAGCGATCGCACCATAGACGTGTTGATCCGGCGGCTGCGCGGCAAGATGGAAGCGGATCCGCGGGATCCCCAGCTGTTTGTCACCGTCCATGGTGAAGGCTATCTGTTTGCCGGCGAGATAGCCTCCTGACCCCGTTGCGGTGGCCTTGACCTGTTTGAGCGGGTGTCAGACCGGCGGGCGGGTATCAAATTGCGGGCAGTCGTCGCCAATCTGGTGCCAGGGTGCCTTGGAGCCGACAAAGATGTGAAACGCGGGTCGCTGGCTCGGCACGTCGTCCAGTACCCCCAACCGCAGATTGATCTTGCCGCTGCTGCTCTTCTGGCTGAACAGGCTGGAGCCGCAGTGACGACAGAAGGCCAGGGTGGTCTCTGCCGATTTCCGGTAGCGGCCGATGGCCTCTTCTCCCTTCACTATGGTGACCTTGTTGCCATCCAGTCCGCCGACCGAGGCGTAATCTCCCCCTGAAAACTTGCGGCATTCGCTGCAGTGGCAGTTCCCCATATAGTCGAACTGATCCGGCAGGGTCAGGGCGACGGCGCCGCACAGGCAGCTGGCATGTAACTCTTTCATCTCTTCTCCTTGAGTGTGCTGATAGGATTTGGAGCGGCTATTCGACCCGATAGACGGGGCGAAAAGCGCCATCCGAGAGGGAATCTGCGGGGGCGGCCAGCGGTGCAGAGAGCGTCAGAATGGGTGGCCCCATCACCCGCGGGCACTGCTCGGTATTGGCATCAGGGTGTTGTAGCAGGCAGACAGCCTGAGCGACCGCAAGGCGCCCCTGCAGCCGCATCTGATCGCTGTTGGCGGCCAGGATCTTGCCCCGGCGCAGGCCTCGCTGTACTCCGTGGCTGAAGTAGGTGCTCAGCACCTGGGGCCTGTCGAGATGGCGCTGCGCCAGCTCGTTGACCGCCACTTCGGCGGCGATGGCGCCTCCCACCAGATAGTCGAGGTCGGGATAGCGGGCCAGCGTCTGCTGCACCAGCGTGCGCTGGATTTCCCGGCTGTTGTCGCCGCGCTCGGTGGTGACCAGCTTGATGGCGCTCCCCTTGATGGCGTCGGCAAAGCCCGGCTCGACGAAGTTGTTGCCGCCGCTTGCCTGCGGGCCGGGGAAGAGGGCGACCGAGACCGGCTTGCTGCCGGCGGGGTGGCGCTGCGCCAGCCAGTGGCCGATTTGCCAGCCCATCTGGTACCAGGAGACCCCCACCTTCGCCTGCACCAGACCGCTGGGTAGATCGTTGACCAACCCAAAGAGCGGTAGCGGCGTGACCTTGATGGCCTCGCGCAAGCCCTGATAGCTCACCGCGCCGAGCAAGATGGCGTCGCTCCCTTCCTGCACGCAGCGCTGCAACTGCTGGCGCTGCTCGGCGAGGGCGCCATAGCCCCCCGCTTCGTGGATCTGCAGCTTGACTCCCAGCCGCTTCGCCTCGTCCACCATGCCCTGATTGACCGAGAGCCAGTAGGCGTCGCGCAGATGGGGGTAGAGGGCACAGAGGGTCAGCGGTTTGGTTGCGGCAGCGGGTTCCGGCCACTGCTGGCGCACCGGCTGGCCGCTGAATTCGCCGCCGGGCCAGATATCGACCGCAAAGGCGAGGGCGGCGCTGGGAAGCATTAGCAACCAGATCAGCAACAACGGGGAGAGATAGACGCTTCGCATGGCCAGGGGTTTTGTTAAAGTGTTGGGCCATATTATCCGGTCAAAGCCGACCACAACCAAGGGACTTCCCGTGAGAATCTTTTCCGGCCTGGGTGGCAAGTTGCTGCTGGCCTTCTCCCTGATGGCGTTGCTGACCCTGAGTGCCTCCCTGCTGGGCTGGGTGGGGCTTAGCCATCTGCGCCAGCTGGAGCAAGGGGTGCAGCAGACTCTGGCCGATCAGGAGCTGGCCCGCACGCTCTCTCGCCTCAGCGGCGAGATCCAGAGCGCGTCGCGGCTGTTGGCCACCGCAACCAGCGAGCAGGAGCGGGAGCATCAGGGGCGCTTGCTCACTCTGCAAGGGCAACAGCTACAACAGGTACTGGCGCAACTTGGCCGTGGGCAGGGTTCAACAAGCCTCGATCAGCTCAGTCAGAGCATCATCGGCAATCTGGGTCAGCAGGGCTGGCTGGTGGGGGAGCGGTTGACCCTGATGGCGCAGGGTGAGGCGCAGCGTGCCCGTCTGGTGGCGGCGGCCGGACAGATCGCCGAGCTGGCGCGCAGCCAGATGGAGAACGCCGAAACCGTGATGGTGGCGGGATTGGGTTCCCTCTACCAACAGCAAGGCGCGCAGGCGACCCGGACGCTGGACCGCCTGCTGGAGCAGGATCTCGACTGGCTGGAGCAGATGACCGAGCTGCGCCATCGCACCCTGATGCAGCAGCAGCGCATCGAAGAGATGTGGCGCAGCGAACGGCAGGAACAGTTGCAAACGCTATTGCAAGAGGGGCAGCGGGAGCTGGCTATCTTGCAATTGCGGGCCGGGGCAGTGACCGACCCGGCCCGCCGGCAGGCGGTGGAACAGGCGCTGACCGTGCTGGCGCAGAGCGACAAGCTGGTGCAACTGCGCAGCGACTGGCTCGGCAAGGGGGAGGCGCTGCGGGTGCTGGCCAATGCCAATGAGGCTTTGATGAGCAGCCTCAACCAGCAGGTCGGTGAGCTGGTCAGCCGTGCCCGCGATTCGCTGGGGCAGAGCCAGCAGGCGCTAAGCCAGCGCCTCAGGCTGCTGGAGCAGGCGTTGATGGCCATTGGCCTGCTCACCCTGCTACTGCTGATGCTGCTGATGTGGCGCATGGTCTACGGCCGGATCGTCTGGCCACTGCAACGGGCGGTGGCGGGGATGAGCCGGTTGGCGCGCGGGGATCTGGCCCCCCTTGAGCCGATCGCCAGTACCGGGCGCGATGAGCTGGCGGAGCTGGGGCGGGCCCTGCAGGTGTTTCGTGACAATGCGGTGGAGCTGGGCCGCTATCAGCGCGAGCTGGAGTCGCGGGTCGAGGAGCGCACTGGCCAGCTCAGCCACGCCAACGAGCGGCTCAATGAGGAGGTGGAGAAGCAGCGGCAGGCCCGCGCCGAGGCAGAACAGGCCAACCGCGCCAAGTCGGTGTTTCTCGCCACCATGAGCCACGAGATCCGCACCCCCATGAACGGCATTCTCGGGGGCCTGACGCTGCTGGAAGATACCCACCTGAGCGATACCCAGCAGCGCTATCTGGCCGCCATCGAGCACAGTGGCGAATCCCTGCTGGAGATCCTCAACGACATTCTCGACTACTCCAAGATCGAGGCGGGTCATGTGGAGGCGCGCCGCGAACCCTTCCCCCTGTTCCAGCTGGTGGATGAGCTCAGCGCGTTGTTCCGGCCAAAGGCTGCGGCCAAGGGGGTCACCCTGGCGCTGGAATATGCGCCCGGGCTGGCGCCTGTGGTCGAGGGGGATCTGGGCAAGCTGCGCCAGGTGCTCGGCAACTTGCTCGGCAATGCGGTCAAGTTTACCGCCCGTGGCCAGATTACCCTGACGGTGGCGCCTCTTGCCTGCCAAGGCCCTTGCGCCGAGCCCTGCATCCGCTTCGTGGTGCGCGATACCGGCCCCGGTATTCCGGCCGATGAGCAGGAGGCGGTGTTCGAGGCGTTTCGCCAGCGCAAGCGTGATATAGGCCATCAGGGCGGCACCGGGCTGGGACTGGCGATCAGCCGCAAGCTGGTGGCCGCCATGGGAGGCGAGCTGAACCTTGCCAGCGAACCGGGCCAGGGGTGTGAATTCAGCTTCAGCCTGCCCTTGCAACGCTCGAGCGCCCAACTGCCCGCCGAGGCACAGCCGCTGCACCTTGGTCAGTCCCGCGACATCCTGCTGGTGGAGGATAACGAGATCAACCGGTTAGTGGCGCACGGCATGCTGACCCGCCTCGGCCATCGCGTCACCCTGGCGGAGGATGGTCGCAGCGCGCTGGCGCTGGTAACCGAGCGCCCCTTCGAGCTGGCGCTGCTCGATATCAATCTGCCCGATATGGACGGCATGACCCTGCGCGAGGATCTGGCCGCCATCAGTGAGGAGATGCATGAGCGGTCGCTGCCCGCCATCGCCATCTCGGCCCAGATGTATCCGGAGGATATCCGCCACTGCCTTGCCGTCGGCTTCGTCGATTTTGTCGGCAAGCCGGTGCGGCTGGCGGTGCTGGCGAACGCCATCGATCAACTATTTCGGCAAGAGGGCGCCGCTATCGAGCCGCAGGTGCAGTTATCAGTAGCCGTGCCCCCAACTAACCAGCCCGAGTGGACCAATCCGGTGCTGGACGCCGATCTACCCCTGCTCGGTATGGCGCGGATCCGCCAGCTGGTCGCGCTGTTTGAGTCGCAAGGGCGGGTGTTGGTAGATAAGTTGGCTCAGGGTGAGGGGAGTGAGCAACGTCAGCTGGCGCACAAGCTCAAGGGGAGTGCGCTGGCGCTGGGGTTGACCGAATTTGCCAGCCACTGTGCGGCTCTTGAGGCGGGAGGCGGGGAGCCTGCGGCAATCGGGGCGCAATTTGACGCGGCGGTGAGCGGGTTGCAGCAGTGGCTGGCGGCCAACAGGGATTCGCAGCCCTGATCCCTGCTGGCGATGCACAACGTTCAGAGGGGGCCAGTCCCTGCGCCGTTATTCGATCTCGCGAAACAGCACCTGCTTGCACTTGGCACAGACCCATTCCCGACGAAAATCGGTCAGGTGCACCATGCCCACCTCCAGCAACTCGGGGTGGCCGCAGTGATAACAGAAGATGATATCGCCATCGACTGATTCAGGGTGGGCCGCCAGATAGTCGGCTTTGGTGGGGAGCTGCTCCCACGAGGTGGTGGGGACATGTTTGCGTTGGCTGGTGTAGTAGACCCAGTAGAACAGAAAAAAGACAGCCAGGATCACGAATGTCAGCAGATGGTCCATCTTGAACTCCTCCGGTTAGGTGCAGCCCCTCGGATGCATGGCTGCAATCAGCTCCATCATCATTAAATTTGTTTCGAATGAATATGTTACAGGATGGATAAAGAGGGCGTTGTGATCCCCTTCGGGTTTTGCCCGCCCGCAGCGGGATGAAAAATGTGCCGTTTGACGGAGCGGCCAGGGTATTGAACGGGGAGGGAATCTTGTTTTTTTACAACATAAATTCAACATTTTTTTAGGTGGTTGGACTGTCTCTTTGATCCAGCTCACGTTACAATGCCCGCGCCCACTTCACCTAACGCGCAAACGATTTTCAGGAGAGAAACGGATGTTGAAACGTGACATGACCATCGCCAATTATGATCCGCAATTGTGGCAGGCCATCACAGACGAAACCCGTCGTCAGGAAGAGCATATCGAGCTGATTGCGTCTGAGAACTACACCAGCCCCCGTGTCATGGAAGCCCAGGGCTCCCAGCTGACCAACAAGTACGCCGAAGGTTACCCCTCCAAGCGTTACTACGGTGGTTGCGAGTATGTGGATGTGGTCGAAACCCTGGCTATCGAGCGCGCCAAAGAGCTGTTCGGTGCCACTTACGCCAACGTGCAGCCGCACTCCGGCTCCCAGGCCAACAGCGCCGTTTACATGGCTCTGCTGCAGCCGGGCGACACCGTGCTGGGCATGAACCTGGCCCACGGCGGTCACCTGACCCACGGCTCTCCGGTCAACTTCTCCGGCAAGCTTTACAACATCGTGCCTTACGGTATCGATGAGTCCGGCAAGATCGACTACGACGACATGGAACGTCAGGCTGTCGAGCACAAGCCGAAGATGATGATCGGTGGCTTCTCCGCCTACTCCGGCATCGTTGACTGGGCCCGCATGCGCGAAATCGCCGACAAGGTCGGTGCCTACCTGTTCGTCGACATGGCCCATGTGGCTGGCCTGATCGCCGCTGGCGTCTACCCGAACCCGGTTCCCCACGCTCACGTGGTTACCTCCACCACTCACAAGACCCTGGCCGGTCCGCGCGGTGGTCTGATCCTCTCCGCCGCTGACGACGAGGAACTCTACAAGAAGCTCAACTCTGCCGTCTTCCCGGGTGGTCAGGGTGGCCCGCTGATGCACGTCATCGCCGGTAAAGCCGTTGCCTTCAAAGAGGCGCTGGAGCCGGAGTTCAAGACCTATCAGGCTCAGGTCGTGAAAAACGCCAAGGCGATGGCTGCGACCTTTATCGAGCGCGGTTACAAGATCGTCTCCGGCGGTACCGACAACCACCTGATGCTGGTTGACCTGATCGGCCGCGAGCTGACCGGTAAGGATGCTGACGCCGCACTGGGCAAAGCCAACATCACCGTCAACAAGAACTCCGTGCCCAATGACCCGCGCTCCCCGTTCGTCACCTCCGGTGTGCGTATTGGTACCCCGGCCATCACCCGCCGCGGTTTCAAGGAAGCCGAGTCCATCGAGCTGACCCACTGGATCTGCGACGTACTGGACAACCACGACAACGATGCCGTGCTGGCCACCGTGCGTGAGAAGGTGCTGGATATCTGCCGCCGCTTCCCGGTTTATGGCTGATAAGTCAGACCATCCGGTTTGAGACCAATGCCACCTTCGGGTGGCATTGTTTTTTCTGGCTTTTACCGGTTTTGGATGGCCGTGCTACACTGGCCGACCTAGATCCTGGCCCGCCGGGCCGGTCCCTGTTCCATTAACGCCGGAGGTCCGATGCATTGCCCATTCTGTAGTGCGGTTGATACCAAGGTGATCGATTCCCGTCTGGTGGCAGAAGGCCATCAGGTGCGCCGCCGTCGTGAGTGTCTGCTCTGTCACGAGCGTTTTACCACCTTCGAAATGGCCGAGCTGGTGATGCCCCGCGTCATCAAGTCCAACGGTTCCCGTGAGCCGTTCAACGAAGATAAGCTGCGTGCCGGCATCCTGCGGGCGCTGGAGAAGCGGCCGGTGAGCATGGAGGCCATCGAAAAGGCGGTCAACCATATCAAATCCCGCCTGCGTGCCACCGGTGAGCGCGAAGTCGCCTCCGAGCTGGTGGGCAATCTGGTGATGGATGAGCTCAAGAGTCTGGACAAGGTGGCCTATATCCGCTTTGCCTCCGTCTATCGCAGCTTCGAAGATATTCGCGAGTTCGGCGAAGAGATTGCCAAGCTGGAGAAGTAAACCTCCATGCTCACCCATGTTGCCGCGTCCGATTACGCTGCGCTAATCGAACCTACGATACTGCGTAAAGTCGAGATGTGTTGTCAAAGGAGCCCGAATGTTTAGTCAAGATGATTACCAATGGATGAATCGGGCCCTCGAACTGGCCCGCCGCGGCCGCTACACCACGGCCCCCAACCCCTGCGTCGGCGCTGTGCTGGTGAAAGATGGCGTGGTAGTTGGCGAAGGGTGGCATCAGAAGGCGGGCGAGCCCCATGCCGAGGTTTACGCCCTGCGCGCCGCCGGTGACAACGCCCGTGGCGCTACCGCCTATGTGACCCTCGAACCCTGCTCCCACCACGGTCGTACTCCCCCCTGCGCCGAGGCGCTGATCAACGCCGGCGTGGCCCGGGTGGTAGCAGCCATGGTCGATCCCAATCCCCAGGTGGGCGGACGTGGCCTGCGGATGCTCTCCGAAGCGGGGATCAAGACAGATTTCGGCCTGCTGGCGAGCGAAGCCGAAGCGCTCAACCTGGGCTTTTTCAAGCGGATGCGTACCGCCTTCCCGCGGGTGACCGTCAAGCTGGGGGCCAGCCTCGATGGCCGCACCGCCATGGCGAGCGGCGAGAGCCAGTGGATCACCTCCCCGGATGCGCGCCGTGACGTGCAACGACTGCGGGCCCGCCACGATGCGGTGCTCTCCAGCGCTGAAACCGTGCTGGCCGATGGCGCTTCCCTGACCGTGCGCTGGGACGAGCTGCCCCCCTCGGTCAAGGCGAGCTACCCCAAAGAGACCCTGCGCCAGCCGCTGCGAGTCATCGTCGATTCGCAAAACCGCCTCACACCCGACTTGCCGCTGTTCCAGAGCGAGAGTCCGGTGCTGCTGGCCCGTCACAAGGCGTCCGGCGAGTGGCCCGCATGGGTGCAGCAGCTGGAGCTGCCGCTGCTGGATGGCAAGCTGGATCTGGTCAGCCTCTTCATGCTGCTGGCCAAGCAGAACGTCAACTCGGTACTGGTCGAGGCGGGCCCGCGGCTCTGCGGCGCTCTGCTGGAGAAGGGGCTGGTGGATGAGCTGGTGCTCTATCAGGCACCCAAACTGATGGGTGACGAAGGGCGCGGCCTGTTCCATCTGCCGGGCCTGACCCGGCTGTTCCAGGCGCCCAAGCTCGCCATCAAGGACGTGCGCATGGTGGGGCCGGATATTCGCATTACCGCCAAAATAGCCTGATTTATCAATGTTCAAGGGGGCATAATCAGCCCCCGTCATCAGCAAGGTGATCTGCATGTTTACCGGAATTATCGAAGCGGTGGGAACCCTGGCCGAACTGCGTCGTCAGAGCGATGACATGGCCCTCACCGTCCACGCACCAGGTCTGGATTTTAGCGACGTCAAACTGGGCGACTCCATCGCCACCAACGGCGTCTGCCTCACCGTCGTGGCGCTCGGCGACAAGAGCTATACCGCCGACGTGTCGCTGGAAACCCTCTCCCGAACCGGCTTTGCCGCCGCCAAGGTGGGCGATCGGGTCAATCTCGAGAAGGCGCTGATGCCCACCTCCCGCCTCGGCGGCCATCTGGTCTCCGGCCACGTGGACGGGGTAGGGGAGGTGAAAAGCGTCTCCAGCAGCGGCCGCGCCATCGAGTACTGGATCAAGGCGCCGGGCGAGCTCTCCCGCTATATCGCCGAGAAGGGATCCATTGCGGTGGATGGCATTAGCCTCACCGTCAACGCGGTGCAGGGCGACCTTTTCCGCCTGACTATCGTGCCCCACACCGCCCAGGAGACCACCATCGCCAGCTGGAAGCCGGGCCACAAGGTCAACCTCGAGGTGGATCAAATCGCCCGCTATCTGGAGCGGCTGATGATGGGAAAAAGTCAGGAGAGCAGCGCCTCGACCCTGACCATGGAGACGCTGGCCAAGGCCGGTTTTCTCTGACGGTGAGCGCTGAATCTGGCCCCCAAAACGATTTTCTGTGATCCCGCTCTGATTGAAATGGAGCCGCTAGCCCCAATCTAGAGCAACATACACTCGAATTTGCGTTGAGCCTGCTGGCTCAACCCCCAAGCACACTGATGGAGTAGCCCATGGCGCTGAGCACAACCCAGGAAATCATTGCCGATATCAAGGCTGGCAAGATGGTGATCCTGATGGATGACGAAGACAGGGAGAACGAAGGGGACCTCATCATGGCCGCCTCCTGCGTCCGTCCGGAGGATATCAACTTCATGGCCCGCTACGGCCGTGGCCTCATCTGCCTGACCCTGACTCGGGATCGCTGCAAGCAATTGGCGCTGCCGCTGATGGTGGATCGCAACAATGCCCAGTTCTCCACCGCCTTTACCGTCTCCATCGAGGCGGCAGAAGGGGTGACCACAGGTATCTCCGCCGCCGATCGTGCGGTGACCGTGCAGGCCGCTGTGGCGCCCAATGCCAAGGCGGCCGATCTGGTGCAGCCGGGCCACATCTTCCCACTGATGGCACAGGATGGCGGCGTGCTGACCCGCGCCGGTCACACCGAAGCGGGCTGCGATCTGGCCCGTCTGGCTGGTTTCGAGCCTGCCGCCGTCATCGTCGAGATCCTCAACGAAGATGGCACCATGGCGCGCCGTCCTGACCTGGAGATCTTCGCCGAGCAGCACGGCATCAAGCTCGGCACCATCGCCGACCTTATCGAGTACCGCAACCAGCACGAGACCACGGTCGAGAAGGTGGCTGAGTGCAAGCTGCCGACCGAGTTTGGCGAGTTTGACCTCATCACCTTCCGTGACACCATCGACAATCAGGTTCACTTCGCCCTGAAAAAGGGTGAGGTACAGGCGGACCAGCCGACCCTGGTGCGCGTCCATCTGCACGATGTGCTGAGCGATCTGCTGCTGACCGACCGCCACGCCGCCCGCAGCTGGCCGCTGCCCAAATCTATGGCCCGCATCGCCGACGAGGGCGGGGTGCTTGTGATCCTGGGAGCGGAATCCCATGGCGCCGAGTTGCTGGCCCGGGTCAAGGGTTTTGAAGCCGCCGACAAGGGACTGGCACCGGAAGGAGCCAAGTGGCAGGGCACCTCGCGCCGTGTTGGTGTGGGTTCCCAGATCCTCAAGGCGCTCGGCGTGAGCAAGATGCGCCTGTTGAGCTCGCCGAAGAAGTACCATGCCCTCGGTGGTTTCGGCCTGGAAGTGGTTGAGTACATCGGCGAATAACGTTCTACCAGAGAAGTACCATCCCCTTCCGGGTGGTTTAGGCCTGGAAGTTGTGGAATTTACCGGCGAGTAAGCGCGCCGGACTGGTTACATCGCGATCATGGCTGTCTATTGCGGCCATGGTTTTTGTCGTGGGTCTGTTGTGCTAGAATGTGCGCACTTTTGACTCCGGCCCTTTTGATTGCACAGATACAGGATTTCCAATGAAGGTTATCGAAGGAAATATCGCCGCTCCTGAGGCGCGCGTTGCTATTGTTGTTGCCCGTTTCAACAGCTTCATCAACGACAGTCTGGTGAACGGCGCGGTGGACGTACTGAAGCGTCAAGGTCAAGTGCAGGACAGCAACCTGACACTGGTAAAAGTGCCGGGCGCGGTTGAAATGCCATTGGTCATCAAGAAGCTGGCCAAGAGTGGTCAATACGACGCCATCGTGGCGGTCGGTACTGTCATCCGTGGCGGCACCTACCACTTCGACCTGGTGGCAAACGAGAACAGCAAGGGCATGGCCCAGGTAATGATGGAATATGAAATTCCCGTTGCCTTCGGTGTGCTGACCACTGAAAACATTGAACAAGCCATCGAGCGTGCAGGTACCAAGGCGGGTAACAAGGGTGCAGAGGCTGCACTGGCAGCGCTCGAAATGATCAACGTCCTGAAAGAACTGGACGTGTAACGAGGAGAAGTACATTGAAACCGTCTGAGCGCCGTAAAGCCCGCCATTGCGCCACCCAGGCCATCTACCAGTGGCAGATGACCAAGGCTAACGTGGGTGACATCGAAGAGCAGTTCAAGATCGATCAGGACACCAAGGGTGTAGACCTGAACTATTTCCGCGATCTGCTGTTCGGGGTAGCCCTCCACTGCAGCGAGCTGGACAAGGTGTTTGCACCTTTCCTCTCCCGTCCGCTGGAAGAAGTGGACATGGTGGACAAGGCGATCCTGCGTCTGGCGACCTACGAGCTGACCCGTCGTGATGATGTACCGCCGCGCGTGGTCATCAACGAAGCGATCGAGCTGGCCAAAGCTTTTGCTGCCGATGACAGCCACAAGTTTGTCAACGGTGTACTGGACAAGGTGATCAAGTCGCTGAACAAGCGTTGATCCTGCTGTCCGTCAGCATCTAAGAGAGGAGCCAGCTTATTGCTGGCTTTTTACTGTATGGGTGAATTTGAGCTGATTGATAAGTACTTCAAGGTTCCCCACGCCCGCAAGGACGTGGTGATGGGCCCTGGAGATGACTGTGCCCTGCTGACCCTGCCCCCCGATACCCAGCTGGCGGTGAGCACCGACACTCTGGTGAGCGGCGTACACTTCTTTCCCGACATGGATCCGGTGGATCTCGGCTACAAGGCGCTGGCGGTCAATCTCTCCGATCTCGCCGCCATGGGTGCCGAGCCACGCTGGGTGTCGCTGGCGCTGACCCTGCCTGCCATCAACGAAGGTTGGGTTGCCGGTTTTGCCGAAGGGTTTCTGGAGCTGGCCGAGTACTACAACGTGGCGCTGGTGGGCGGAGACATGACCCGCGGGCCGCTCTCCATCACCATCTCGGTGAAGGGATCGGTGCCTGCCGGTCGCGCCCTGATGCGCAGCGGTGCCAAAGCCGGTGACGGCATCTATGTGACCGGCACTCTGGGAGATGCCGCGCTGGCGCTCTCCCACCTGCTGGGCAAACGCACCCTCAACGAGAACCAGCTGGCTGCGGTGCTGCCACGGCTCGACCATCCCCATCCCCGCATTCTGGCCGGTCAGGCGCTGCGCGGGCTGGCGGGCAGTGCGCTGGACCTCTCCGATGGTCTGGCATCGGATCTCGGCCATATCCTCAAGGCGTCCGGCGTGCGGGCCCAGATCGAGCTCGATCTGCTGCCGCTCTCGCCGGTGCTGCAGGATGCGGTGAGCGAGCAGGAGGCGTGGCAACTGGCGCTGGCCGGTGGCGATGACTACGAGCTCTGCTTCACCGTACCGGAGGAGCACCGCGGCGCGCTCGATACGGCGCTGGCCCACAGCGGGGTCAAGTTCAGCCGCATCGGCCGCATCGTGGCGGGCGAGCCGGGCATCGACTACCTGCGTGGCGACCAAGCGGTCGAGCTGCAACTGAAAGGGTGGGATCACTTCGCATGAGTTTGTTCAGGATAAAGCCCGAGCTGACACGACTGGATCTGAAAAATCCGCTTCACTTTTTGGCGGTGGGGTTTGGTTCCGGTCTCAGCCCCAAAGCGCCGGGCACCATGGGCACCCTGGCGGCGATTCCGCTCTACCTGCTGGTGAGCGGGCTGCCGACCTATTGGTTTATCGCCTTGCTGGCGGTGGGTTTTGTTGTCGGTATTCGTATCTGCCAGAGCGCCACCGATGCCATCGGCATGCCGGATCACGGCGCCATCGTCTGGGACGAGGTGATCGGTTTTGGCGTCACCATGATCGCAGCGCCAGCCGGCTGGGAGTGGGTGGTGGCGGGCTTCGCGCTGTTCCGGTTGTTTGATGTGCTCAAGCCCTGGCCCATCTCCTGGTTTGATCGCCGGATCCACGGTGGTCTGGGCATCATGCTGGACGATCTGATCGCCGGCCTGTTCGCCCTGTTTTGTATGCAATTACTGGCATTCTGGCTCGGTTGAGAGCCACCTTCCGGGGGATGACCGTTCTGGCATCCCCCGATTTATATCTGCTTAATTTTCATTCATCGGCATATGCTGCCGTTTATCATCCATTTCACATAAATATTCACTACTCATTCGGGGCTGGTGATTGTTTTGGAAATAGTGATAAATGCTGCTTGTTGCGTTGTTGTTGAAATTAAAGTAATGATACCAATAGATGTACGGACGCACCGGCCATTTGTGTGATGAAAATCATCATTTATCTCTGCCGAATTGGTGGTTATCTGCACAAAACATTGCGGAATTGTATAACTCAATCATTTACACCCGTGGTCAAACCGTCTAAGTTACTCGCGGGTTATTCCAAAAAAATGCAAAAAACCCGCCCGGATCGCTGGTTTCGCTGCCTCATGGATTGAGCAAATATTGCCCAAGGTAACAACCGGCATCTGCGGCTGATTTACGGACGAATTATTTGGGACGGATGTCCCCCGCAGAGGTAAACATGTCCTTGCTCGAAGTAAAGAACTTGCGGATCGAGTACCCCTCCCGCTACGGGGTGCTGGCCGCGGTGAAGGATCTCTCTTTCTCTATCGAAAAGGGTGAGATTGTCGGGGTGGTCGGTGAATCCGGCGCCGGCAAGTCCACCATCGGCAACGCCGTTATCGATCTCCTGAGCCCGCCGGGTCGCATCGCCCGTGGCGATATCTATCTCAATGGCGAGCTCATCTCCGGCAAGAGCCAGAACGAGATGCGGGCCATCCGTGGTTCCCGTATCGGGTTCATCTTTCAGGACCCCATGACCTCCCTCAACCCACTGTTCACCGTTGAGCATCAGCTGGTGGAGACCATTCTGGCCAATACCGACCTCTCTCGCGAAGCCGCTTTTGCCAAGGCATTGGAACTGATGGGGGCGGTGGGTATTCCGCAGCCGGAGCTGCGCATCAAGCAGTATCCACACCAGTTTTCCGGTGGCATGCGTCAGCGGGTGGTTATCGCCATTGCGCTCTCCTGCGATCCGGAGCTGATCATCGCCGACGAGCCGACCACGGCGCTGGACGTTTCCATTCAGGATCAGATCCTCCAGCTTATCCGCGCCCTCTGCAAAGAGCGTCAGGTGGGCTGCATGCTGGTGACCCACGACATGGGCGTGGTCTCCAACGTTACCGACAAGGTGGCGGTGATGTATCGCGGCGATCTGGTGGAGTTCGGCCTGACCGAACAGGTGTTGGGCAGCCCCAATCACCCCTATACCCGCAGCCTCATCTCGGCGGTACCTCGCTCCGACGTGAAGCTGGTGCGTTTCCCGCTGGTCTCCTATATCGAGGATGCCAGTGCGCCGGATACCAATATCGACCTCAAGACCCACTGGCTCGGCCAGAGTCAGGACGAGCGAGCCTATGAAGGGGCGCTGCTGCGGGTGGAGAACGTCGATCTGAAGTTCGTCACCAAGGACTCCATCTTCCCGAGCCGCCGCCAGTATGTACGCGCCTGCAACAACATCAGCTTCGAGATCTTCGAGGGTGAAACCTTCGGTCTGGTGGGGGAGTCGGGCTCCGGCAAATCGACCATTGCCCGCGCCATCACCGGTCTCTATCCGCCTGATACCGGCAAGATTTTCTTCGAGGGGATCGATCTGACCGCTCTCAAGAGCGAGCGCGAGCGTCGCCCGTTGCGTCGCCAGATGCAGATGGTGTTCCAGAACCCCTATTCCTCGATGAACCCGCGGATGAAGGTACGCGACATCATTGCCGAGCCGATCCGCTTCCATCAGCTGGCAAGCAGCGAGAGCCAGATCGAGGGGATCGTCGGCGATCTGCTGGATCATGTGGGTCTCGGTCGTGGTGCTGGCCTCAAGTATCCCCACGAGTTCTCCGGCGGTCAGCGCCAGCGCATCTCTATTGCCCGCGCCCTGGCCACTCGCCCGCGCTTCCTTATCTGTGACGAGCCGACCTCGGCGCTGGATGTGTCGGTGCAGGCCCAGATCCTCAACCTGCTCAAGGATCTGCAGCAGGAGCTCAAGCTCACCATGCTGTTTATCAGCCACGATCTGCCGGTGATCCGCCAGATGTGCGACCGCATCGGGGTGATGCAGCACGGTCATCTGGTGGAAGTGGCAGAGACCGAGAAACTCTTTACCAATGCCGAGCATGAGTACAGCCGCAAGCTGATCTCCCTCATGCCGGAGTTCAAGGGAATGTCCCGCGAGGGGCTGGAAATCGCAAGCTAGGAGAGCGCCGGTGCGCCGGTCTGCTTGTCAAAAAAAGTGTCATAAGAAAGCCAAAAGCATGGAGAACAAGATGAAGAAAGGATTGTCCAAGATTGCCCTGGCGCTGTTTGCCGCCGGTTTCGCCTTCAGTGTCTCAGCCGCCGATATCAAGGTGGGGGTCGCTTCTGACGCCACTTCGCTGGATCCGCAGGAGCAGCTCTCCGGTCAGACCCTGGAGATGTCGCACCTGGTATTCGATCCCCTGATGCGTTACACCCAGGACTTGCAGTTCGAGCCCCGTCTGGCCGAGAAGTTCGAGCGTGTCGATGACAAGACCGTCCGCTTCCACCTGCGCAAAGGGGTCAAGTTCCACTCCGGTAACGACTTCACCGCAGACGACGTGGTGTGGACCGTCAACCGCCTGAAATCCTCCGTCGACTTCAAGGCGATCTTCGATCCCATCAGCGAAGTGAAGAAAGTTGATGACTACACCGTCGATCTGATTACCGCCAAGCCGTTCCCGCTGGTGCTGCAGACCGTCACCTACATCTTCCCGATGGACTCCAAGTTCTACACCGGCAAGACCGAAGCGGGCAAAGACAAGGCCGAGATCGTCAAAAACGGCGACTCCTATGCCTCTACCCACGTCTCCGGTACTGGCCCGTTCACCGTCAAGTTCCGCGAGCAGGGTGTGAAGCTGGATTATGCCCGCAACGCCAACTACTGGGACAAGGCCTCCAAGGGTAACGTTGAGAACCTGACCGTGGTGCCCATCAAGGAAGATGCGACTCGTGTTGCAGCCCTGCTGGGTGGCGACGTGGACATGATCTATCCGGTTGCGCCGAACGATCTGGAGCGCGTGAAGAATGGCAAGGACTCCCAGCTGGTTACCCTGTCCGGTACCCGCGCCATCATCATCGAGCTGAACCAGAACACCAACCCGGCGCTGAAAGACAAGCGTGTACGTCAGGCGATCAACTACGCCATCAACCAGGTGGGTATCGTCGAGAAGATCAACAAGGGCTTCGGTACCCCTGCTGGTCAGCTGAGCCCGAAAGGCTATGCCGGTCACAACGAGGCGCTGGTGCCCCAGTATGACCTGGCCAAGGCCAAGGAGCTGATGAAAGAGGCCGGTTACGAGAAAGGCTTCAAGATGACCTTCATCTCCCCGGCTGCCCGCTACGTCAACGACGTCAAGATTGCCCAGGCTGTCTCCGCCATGCTGGCCAAGATCAACATCAAGGTGGATCTGAAGACCATGCCGGTGGCACAGTACTGGCCCGAGTTTGACAAGTGCGCCGCGGACATGCAGCTGATCGGCTGGCACTCCGACACTGAAGATACCGCGAACTTCTTCGAGTTCCTGACCTTCACCAAGGATGCCAAGACCGGTATGGGTCAGTACAACTGCGCCGGTTACGCCAACGCCGAAGCTGACAAGCTGGTGATGGATGCCAACGCCGAGACCGATCCTGCCAAGCGTGCCGAGATGCTGAAGAAGGTCGAAGCCATGCTGATCGAAGATGCTGCCTACGTGCCGTTGCACTGGGAAGATCTGGCCTATGGCGCCAAGAAGAACGTCGACATCAAGCCAGTGGTCAACGTGATGAACTTCCCTTACCTGGGTGACCTGGTGGTCAGCAAGTAAGAGAACGTCGCAAGGAAGGACGGGGCGGGGTGGTCAGCTGGCCACTCCGCCCACTAACAGAAGCCTGTGCCACGACACAGGCCACGTAGAAGGACAAGCATGTTTACATTCCTGCTGAAACGGTTCTATCAGGCCGTGATAGTGATGTTCGTCATCAGCCTGGTCGCCTTCTCCATCCAGGACAACCTGGGTGACCCGTTGCGCGAGCTGGTGGGACAATCCGTCTCCGAAGCCCAGCGTCACGAGTTGCGCGAGAAGATGGGCCTTAACGATCCCTTCCTCATCAAATACAGCCGCTTTTTGAAAAATGCGGTGCATGGGGATTTGGGTACCTCCTATTTCTTCAAGCGACCCGCTCTCGAGGTGATCCTCGACAAGCTGGTGGCTACCCTTGAGCTGGTGTTTGCTGCCGCGCTCATCATCGTGGTGGTTTCCATTCCACTCGGTGTCTATTCGGCGATCCGCCCGCGCAGCATTCCCACCAAGATCATCATGGCGGGGAGCAGTATCGGCATTTCGATCCCGGTATTTTTGACCGCCATCATGCTGATGTACCTCTTCTCCATCCAGTTGGGCTGGCTGCCTGCCTATGGCCGCGGCGAGACCCGTAACCTGCTGGGCTGGGAGTCGGGCTTCTTCACTTGGGACGGCATCCTGCACCTGATCCTGCCCGCGGTATCGCTCTCTTCCATCATGTTGCCGCTGTTTATCCGGCTGGTGCGCTCCGAGATGCTGGAGCAGCTCTCCTCCGAGTACGTCAAATTCGCCCGCGCCAAGGGGCTGGACAACAACAAGGTCTACTATCAACACGCTCTGAAGAACACCATGCTGCCGGTCATTACCGTCGGCGGGGTGCAGATCGGCACCATGGTGGCCTACACCATCCTGACCGAGAGCGTGTTCCAGTGGCCGGGCACCGGCTTCCTGTTCCTTGAGGCGATCCACCGGGTCGATACGCCGCTGATCACCGCCTACGTCATCTTTGTGGGACTGATCTTCGTGGTGACCAATACCCTGGTCGACCTGCTCTACGGGTTGATCAACCCGACCGTTAACCTGACTGCCAAGGGGTAAGCGCATGACTAATGCTGTAACTGCAAGCCCAAGCCGTTGGGCACGATTCAAGAACTCTGACATCGTCTACTACTTCCTGCGGGACAAGGTAGCCATGTTCAGCTTTGCGGTGTTTGTGGTGTTCGTGCTGGCGGCGCTGCTGGCGCCCTGGCTCGCCCCGCACAACGTCTATGACCAGACCAGTTTTGATCTGATGGATGCCGAGTTGCCCCCCTCCTGGCTCGAAGGTGGCGAGGAGCGCTTCTGGCTCGGCACCGACAACCAGGGGCGGGATATCTGGAGCACCATCCTCTATGGCGCCCGTATCTCCCTCACCATCGGCCTGTTTGCGGTGGCGCTGCAGCTGGTGCTCGGTATCGTCATCGGTCTGATTGCCGGTTACTTCGGTGGCCGCATCGACAACCTGCTGATGCGCTTTGCCGACGTGCAGTTGTCGTTCTCCACCATGATGGTGGCGATCATCATCTCCGCCATCTTTCAGGCAACATTTGGCTCCGAGTTCTACTCGAAGTTCGCCATCATGATGCTGGTGGTGATCATCGGTATCGCCGAGTGGCCGCAGTACGCCCGTACCGTGCGCGCCTCTGTGCTGGCGGAGAAGAAGAAGGAGTATGTGGAAGCGGCCAAGGTGATGGGGTTCCGCGCC
The DNA here is from genome assembly GCF_040908295.1 of Aeromonas sp. R4-2. Taxonomy (NCBI): domain Bacteria; kingdom Pseudomonadati; phylum Pseudomonadota; class Gammaproteobacteria; order Aeromonadales; family Aeromonadaceae; genus Aeromonas; species Aeromonas sp. R4-2. The sequence goes on from NZ_JBFODL010000014.1 coordinate 178,489, forward strand.
CCGCGCATCATGTTCCGCCACATTCTGCCCAACTGTTTGTCGCCCATTCTGGTCATCTCCACTGTGCAGGTGGCCAACGCCATCATGAGCGAGGCGGCGCTCTCCTTCCTGGGTCTGGGAATGCCGGTTGATCAGCCCTCGCTCGGTTCGCTTATCAGCGTCGGCTTCAACTACATCTTCTCCGGCTCCTGGTGGATCACCGCCTTCCCGGGTATCTGTCTGGTGGTGCTGGTGCTGGTCATCAACCTGCTGGGTGACTGGTTGCGGGATGTGTTTAACCCCAAGATCTACAAAGGTTAACGCGGGCTGATTCTGAAGCGCCGAGTCGCAGCTGTCAGAGCATTTGGATAAAAAAATCCGAAACCGGTTTAGCCGGTTTCGGATTTTTATTGGTCTTGAGCAGACAGCTTGTTGATTGCACACCCATCAGTAGTGCGGTGGCGGGGTCTCTTCGGCCATGCTGGCAATCTGGCTGGGCTGTACGCTTTGCAGTTTGTCGATCAGCAGCTGGATCTGGTATTTGAGTCGATCGAGTTCACGGCCCTGGGTGGTTACCTCGTCGTTGAGCTGCTCTATGGTGTATTCCGCATAGGCGAGACGGGTTTCCAGGGTTTCGATGCGATCGTTAAGTTGCTGACTCATGGGCCTTCGGGTCCTTACTTGATTGTCCAGATTTCGGCCAGACCACTGGAGCTGGCACTGACAAGGTGGCTATTGTCGCGCAAAGCGACGCCGTAGACCACTGCGCTGGGCGGTTTCACCTTGGGTTGCGGCGAGACGCGCCAGCTCTGCAGCAGGGCACCATCGCTCACTTGCCACAGGGAGAGCTGACGGGAAGGGGCGCCGGTGATGAGCCACTTGCCATCGTTGGCAAAGCGGGCGCTGGTGTAGACCTCGAAGCGGTGATCATATTGCAGCTGACTCACCTCCTTGCCGGTTTTCAGATCCCAGATGCTGGCCCGGCTGCTGTCGGCGGTGAAGGCGTAGCGGCCGCTCGGCTCCAGTCTGGCCATGATCACCCGGCCACCATGGTTGAAGCGCCAGATCACCTGCCCGCTACGGGTATCCCACAGATAGGCGCTGTAGTCGTTGCCGCCGGTCAGGGCGTAGCGACCGTTGGCGGAGAGATCCACCGTATTGACCTGTTCGGTGTGCCCCAGAAACTGCAGGCGACGGCCGCTTCGGGTGTCGAGCCACTCAGCTTTGCCATCTTCCCGCCCGATCAGCACATAACGACCGTCGGCAGAGAGCGCGATGTCCCTCAGCCTGGATTCAGGAAGTGAGTAGTAGCCTTGTGATTGCCCGTCGTTCAGCCGCCAGGTAGCAAAGGTGTCTGGGGTGGCGGTGACGGCATGGCTGTTGCCTTCGGAAAAGCGGGTAATGAATACCAGATCATCCGCCGAGTCGGATTGCTTCCAGCGCCAGCGTTGACGGTTCTGTTCCAGATCCCAGACGATGATGCCCTGGCTGATGCTGGAGACGATGGCCTGCTTGCCATCACTGGAGAGATCTGCGGTCAGCAGACCTGTGCTGGCGAGAGTCATTTGCTGGTTGGGTTGGGAGCTCTGCTCGCAACCGGTGAGCATTAAACAGAGGCTCACCAGATAAATGGCACTTTTTATCATTTTTGCGGTCTCACGCTTTTGTTACCTGCGATCACGGCGTTAGTATAAGGCGCTTATCACGATAAACCTCTCATTTCACGATGGAACCGAGAGCGGTATTTGGAGTTTGGAGAAACTGATGAACAAATTTCTGAAGGTGTCCCTGTTGGCGGCGGCCGTTGCCGTCGGTCTGACTGCTTGCCAAAAAGACGAGAAGCCTGCTGCGGCCAATACCGCCGAAGTGAAGGCAGAAGCCAGCAAGCCGGCAGAGGCGACCAAGGCCGAAGCCAAGAGCTTTGAAGAGCAATCTGGCTACGCAATTGGCCTCTCCATGGGTCGTTACATCGCCAATACCCTGGAGCGTCAGCAGGAACTGGGCATCAAACTGGACAACGCCGTGATCCTGAAAGGGGTGACTGACGGTCTGGGCAAAGAAGCCAAGATGACTGATGAAGAGATCCAGAAGGTACTGCAGGATTACGACGCCAAGATCAACGAGCTGACCAAGGCCAAGGCCGAGAAAGACGCCGTTGAGAATCTGAAGAAGGGCGAAGAGTTCCTGGCTACCAACGCCAAGAAAGAGGGTGTGAAGAGCACTGAATCCGGCCTGCAATACGTGGTCGAGAAGATGGGCACTGGCGCCAAGCCGAAATCTACCGACATCGTCAAGGTGCACTACACCGGTACCCTGACCGATGGCACCAAGTTTGACAGCTCCGTCGATCGCGGCGAGCCGGCTACCTTCCCGCTCAACCAGGTTATCCCGGGTTGGACCGAAGGCGTTCAGCTGATGCCGGTTGGTTCCAAGTTCAAGTTCTTCCTGCCGTCCAAGCTGGCCTATGGCGAGCACGGTGCAGGCTCCATCCCGGCGAATGCCGTACTGGTGTTTGACGTTGAGCTGCTGGCTATCGAGAAGCCGACTGCAGACGATGCCAAGAAGTAATCTTTTCTTGTAGTGAAAAACGGCTCCTTAAGGAGCCGTTTTTACTTGTGTATTCCCTGCAATCGCGGGATAACAGAGCTGTCTTGGCGTTGGGTTTGCGCGCGAAAATAAGGCAAAATAGATCGCAGAATCAAATACAAGGATGAGTCCAGTGGCTGAAAATAAATCGCGTGTCCTGCTGGTGGAAGATACCCGTAGTCTGGCGGTGGTCTATGAACAGTACCTGCGCCAGGAGGGGTACGAGGTAGTGCTGGCCGATTGTGGTCAGCAAGCGTTGGCACAGTTGCTGGCAAGTCCTCCCCCCGTGGTGCTGCTGGATCTGGAGCTGCCGGATATGTCCGGTATGGATATTCTGCAAATGATCACCGAACAGCAGTTGCCCTGCTCTGTGGTGGTGATCACCGCCCATGGTTCGGTGGATGTGGCAGTGGAGGCGATGCGCCTCGGTGCTTTCGATTTTCTGACCAAGCCGTTTGACAGCAAGCGGCTCTGCGCCACCGTTCGCAATGCCTTGAAACATCAGCAGTTGAGCTCGCTGGTTGCCCACTATCGGGAGAACTTCGAGCGTAGCTCCTTCTTCGGTTTTATCGGCGCCTCCATGTCGATGCAGGCGGTCTATCGCATCATCGAAAGTGCGGCGCCCAGCAAGGCGACCGTCTTTATCACTGGCGAGAGCGGCACCGGCAAAGAGGTGTGTGCCGAGGCGATTCACCAGTGCAGTCCCCGCAGCGAACAGCCCTTTATTGCCCTCAACTGCGCCGCCATTCCCCATGATTTGATGGAGAGCGAGATCTTCGGTCATGTGAAGGGCTCTTTTACCGGTGCGCAGGGGGATCGCAAGGGGGCGGCCAGTCTGGCCGATGGCGGTACCCTGTTTCTCGACGAGATCTGCGAGATGGACCTGGATCTGCAGAGCAAGTTGCTGCGCTTTATCCAGACCGGCACAGTGCAGCGGGTCGGCAGCGGCAAGCTCGAGACGGTGGATGTGCGCTTTATCTGCGCCACCAACCGGGATCCGCTGGTGGAGGTGAAAGCGGGCCGTTTTCGCGAGGATCTCTACTATCGGCTCCACGTCATTCCGCTTACCCTGCCGCCACTGCGGGAGCGGGGTGAGGATATCCTGCTGCTGGCGCGCACCCTGCTGCAAAGCTACGCCAAGGAGGAGAACAAACGCTTCAAGGATTTCGATGTCGAGGCGGCGCGAGTGCTGCTTGACTACCCCTGGCCTGGCAACGTACGCGAGCTGCAGAACGTGGTGCGCAATATTGTGGTGCTCAACGATAAGGAGTTGGTGAGCCCGGATATTCTGCCGCCACCACTCAATGGGGTTCGCCCCCAGCTGCCGGCTGCGATTGCGGCAGCGGTGGCATCGGCTCCGGCCGCCACCGGGGCGGCCAACGGGCCAATTCGTCCGCTCTGGCTGGTGGAGAAAGAGGTGATCGAACAGGCCATCGCCAGCTGTGACGGCAACATTCCCAAGGCGGCGGCACTGCTTGAGATCAGCCCCTCCACCATTTACCGTAAAAAGCAGGGGTGGGAAGAGTCCAATCGGGCCTGAACCATCTTGCTAGCAGAAAGGGCGGCTAGTGTGCCGCCCTTTCTATTTTGGGGATCAGAGTTTGGCGAGGCGCTTGAGGCGGGCCAGTCGCTCCCCCTCGTTGGCGCTGAACCAGCGGTCCTGCGACAACAGAAACCAGGCGCGGGAAAAGTATTCCGCGGCCAGCGGATCGTCGAGCACCAAGGCATTCTCCCCCAGCTCCTCGAACAGATAACCATCCTCAGGTTCGCCTGCCTCGGCCATATCAACCTTGAGTTGGTGCAGCTCTGCCAGTGCCTGCTGGTGCTGACCTTGGGCCCGGGTCAGGCGAGCCAGACTCCAGCGAGCGATAAACGCCTTGGCCGGCTGGTTATGCTGCAGATGCCAGGCCAGGCACTTCTGTTGCTGGATTTTCGCCTCATCAAAGCGGCCCAATTCGAACAGGGTCCAGCCCTGATTGTTGTAAAGGGGGGCAAGCCAGCCACGCACCTTCTCGTCACTGCTGCGTTCCGCCAGCTCCATCGCCAGTTGATGCCAGCGGCTCTGCTCTTCCAGTGGTGCGGCGATGGCGATCATGTGAGCGGCGTCGATGGCGAGATAGGTTTCTTTCTCCTTGAGCCCCCATTGCCAGGCTTGTTCAAACAGCGGTTTGGCACTGGCTTTGTCACCCGCCGAGTTAAAGGTGCGGCCTCGTTCCAGCAGGGCCCTGATCCGGGCTCTGGGGGTTTTATCGGTGAGGCGGGGCGCTATCTCGTCGAGCAGCTGATGGGCTTCGGCAAACTGGCGCTGCAGTGAATGGGTGCGGGCAATTTGGGTCAGCAACTCCAGTTCGAGTTGCAGGTAGGCAGCGGCGCGCGCTTCGGGAAGAAGGGTATGAAAACGCAGGGCGCTGGCGGCGGGATCCTGATAATCCCACAGCGCCATGAAATCGGGCGGATTGTCCATTTGGCCTCCTTGCTGGTTATCCTGTCACCAAGATGCCTGCAGGCCATTGTTTGTACAAGGGGCGCCCGTCACAGAGCGCCCCTTGCAGCATGCTAACTGCTGTGGCCGGTTGGTCAGTAGACCATGGCCAGGCTCATCAGCATCAGACCGAGTGCGGCGAAGGCACCCTCCTTGATGGCGAGCCTTGGCACCAGCGCCTTGGGCAGGGCCGGAAACAGGCTCAGGGCAAAGCCAAGGCCCGGCATCAACCAGTGGAATGCCGGATCGCGCAGGGCGGGATCGGCGGCACCGTTGATGATGATCAGTAAAATAAACAGGGTGAAGGCGGGGAGGATAAACCAGCGTACCCCACCGGCGGCGACCGCCCGCAGCGGCGAAATGCGATAGAGCAGCATGGTCACAAGGAACAGAACAAAAGGGGCCAGCAGATAGAGCGGAGCGGGGTTCATAACATCTTTCCTGAAAACTGATCGTCAAAAAACAGGGAGTCCGGTGCAAGAGGCGCGGGATTTAATCACTCTTCGCAGGTAATCACCAGCAGCCCGGGTCCGGGCTGTGAAGAGGATCCCGGATAAAGGTTTGCTAGCGCACTCTTAGTGCAACCAGAACCAGGCTGCAGCAAATCCCAGCCAGCTCAGCACCAGCAATATCCAGGGCAGGGGATGCTGATGGCTTACTTCAACCAGCTCCAGCTGATCATCTTGTTCTTCGGTTTGGGGTGCGCCCTGTGGCTGCCTGGCTTTGGCCTGCAATTTTTTCTGGCGGCTCGCTTCACGGGCCCGCGCCTTCATCTGTTTCTTGTATTCGTCGATGCCTTTCTGGATCCCTTGCGCGATAAGCTGGGTCTGCTCCTTGGTCTGCCCCGGCTTCTGGTTGGCACGGGCAATTTTCATCGCCTCCTGCTGGGTCTCGGGGGAAATCTTGTCGTACTTGGCCATCAAATCATCTCCTCGGACATGGCTGGCTGGGGAGTATGCCATAAAGGCGCGTCCGGGTGGCGCCTCCTTGGTGCGGGAGGGGAGCAAGTGAGTGACTGCTCAACAAAAAACCTGATAAATCAGCAGGAAGCCGGATGTTGGGCCGAAGATCACAATTAGCAGAATTTGTGAGTCATCGATGAAAAACGGTCATCTGTTGTTTGTTATATTGGCGCCCGACCCGCTGGACAGGGTTGATAAATAACAAAACAATCAAGGTGATATGGAAATGAATAATAACTTTATCAAAGGCGGCGTGGCACTGGCCGTGCTTGCTGCACTGACTGGCTGTAATACCTCGACCAATGACACCGTTGCACCCTGCACCGAAAATGTCTGCAAACTGACCATACTGCACACCAACGATACCCACGGCCGTTTCTGGCACAACGCTGAAAATGAGTATGGTATGGCTGCCCAGAAGACTCTGGTCGAACAGCTGCGTGCCGATGCCAAGGCTGCTGGCAGTGACGTACTGGTTCTTTCCGGTGGTGATGTGAATACTGGGGTGCCGGAGTCAGATCTGCAGGATGCCGAGCCTGACTTCATGGCGATGAACAACATTCGCTACGATGCCATGGCAGTGGGCAACCATGAATTCGACAACCCCCTCAGCGTGCTGGAGAAGCAGCGCAAGTGGGCCCAGTTCCCCATGCTCTCGGCCAATATCTATGATAAGGCCAGCGGTAAACACTACTTTGACCCCTACAAGGTGTTCAAGTTGGAGAGCGGTCTCAAGGTCGCTGTACTGGGCCTGACCACCGAGGATACCGCCCAGCTGGTGGATCCCAACAACGTGCAAACCCTGGAGTTCCGCGATCCGACCAGCGAGGCGGCCAAACTGGGCCAGCAGATCCGCAGCAACAAGGAGGCCAATCTGGTCTTCGCCATCACTCACATGGGCCATTACGAGAATGGTCAGCACGGCAGCAATGCGCCGGGTGATGTAGAGATGGCTCGTGCTCTGCCGGCAGGGACTCTGGATGCCATCATTGGTGGCCACTCCCAGAATCCGGTCTGTATGGAACCGGGTACCACCAACAAGTACGCCAATTTCAAACCGGGTGATAACTGCCAACCGGACCAGCAAAACGGCACCTGGATCATGCAGGCCCACGAGTGGGGCAAGTATGTGGGCCGTGCCCAGTTTGAGTACCAGAATGGCAAGTTGACCCTGACCAGCTATGACCTGATCCCGGTCAACCTGATCAAGCGCAACGCCAAGGGCGAGGCGATCGATGCCAACGGCGCCGTAACCAAGGATCCGGCCAAGATGCAGTTCGTACAGGACGAGATCACCAAGGATCCCGAGCTGTATAACACCCTGCTGGGTTACCAGGAGAAAGGTCAGCAAGAGCTGAATGTCGTCATTGGCTCGGCAGATGGCTTGCTGGTTGGTGATCGCAACTCGGTTCGCAACAAGCAGACCAACCTGGGTCGCCTCATCACCACGGCGACCAGCAGCAAGCTGGGTGTCGACTTTGGTATCGTCAACTCTGGCGGTGTCCGTGACAGCATCCCGGCCGGTGATATCACCTACCGCAGCGTGCTGCTGGTACACCCGTTTGGCAACACGGTCAATAAGGCTGTCATGAAGGGAAGCGAGCTGGCGACCTATCTGGGCCAGGTGGCAAGCAAGACCCGCAATACCGGTGGTTATGCCCAGTTTGGCGGTATCAACATGGCGGTGGATTGCCAGGCCAAGAGCGTCAATATCACCAGTATCGGTGGCAAGGCGTTTGATCCGGCAGCAACCTACAGCTTCGCGATCCCGAGCTTCAGCGCCTCCGGTGGTGACGGCTATCCGAAGATCGATACCATCAACGCCGGTTTGGTGGATGCTGCCGTGCTGAAAGAGTTCATCGAGATCAAGAAGGTGATCAACGTGGCCGATTATCAACCGTCCAATGAGGTGACCTATCTGAACTCAACATCTGCCGAAGGGTGTAACTAAGAGCTGTCGATTCGGTATCGTCACAACAGTAGTCACACTCTGCTGTCTTCTTAAAAAAATCCCCGGGCATTACCCGGGGATTTTTTCGAACCGTTACTGAATTTTCCTGTCTATTGCATCACATCGTGTCTCGTCAGGCTTGCAGCCAGCTTTCGATGCTGCGCTGGATGCCAGCATCGTCCAGACCGAGCAGGGCATAGATCTCCTGCTGGGTACCCTGTTCCACGAAGCGATCCGGCAAGCCAAGGTTGAGCACCGGCTTGCACTGCTTGCTGCGCATCAGCAGTTCGTTCACCGCCGAACCGGCGCCGCCCATGATGGCGTTGTCTTCGATGGTGACGAACTGATCGTGGCTGGCCGCCAGCGACAGCACCAGTGACTCATCCATCGGTTTGACAAAGCGCATGTCCACCAGGGTGGCATCGAGTGCTTCGGCCGCCGCTTTGGCGTGTTGCAGCAGAGTGCCAAACGCCAGAATGGCAGTGCCTTTGCCCTCTCGAATGATGAGTCCCTTGCCAAGCGCCAGCGCCTGCATCTCCTGCGAGATGGGGGCATCGCTCAGGCTGCTGCCACGGGGGTAGCGCACCGCAGCTGGCCCCTGATGGCGATAGCCGGTATAGAGCATCTGACGGCATTCGTTCTCGTCGGAGGGGGTCATGATCACCATGTTGGGCACGGTGCGCAGGAAGCTGATATCGAACGCCCCCTGATGGGTGGGGCCATCGGCGCCCACCAGACCGGCCCGGTCGATGGCGAACAGCACCGGCAGCTCTTGCAGCGCTACGTCGTGGATCACCTGATCGTAGGCACGTTGCAGGAAGCTCGAATAGATGGCGACCACCGGCTTTTTGTCGGCGATGGCGAGACCGGCAGCAAAAGTGACCGCGTGCTGCTCGGCAATGGCCACATCGAAGTAGCGATCCGGATACTGCTGGCTGAATTTCACCAGCCCCGAGCCTTCACGCATGGCAGGGGTGATGCCAACCAGCTTCTCGTCTTTGGCCGCCATGTCGCACAGCCACTGGCCGAAGATGGCGGAGAAGGTGGGCTTGGCACCACTCGCCTTGGGCAGGGCGCACTCGTCCGGATTGAACTTGGGCACGGCATGATAACCGATAGGGTCTTTTTCGGCGGGCTCGTAGCCCTTGCCCTTCTTGGTCTTGACGTGCAGCAGCTGCGGGCCCTTGAGGTTGCGCATGTTGCGCAGGGTCTCGACCAGTGCCTCGATATCGTGACCGTCGATGGGGCCGATGTAGTTAAAGCCGAACTCCTCGAACAGGGTGCCGGGCACAACCATCCCCTTGAGGTGCTCTTCGGCCCGTTTGGCCAGCTCCTTGACCGGCGGCAGCCCCGCCAGCACCTTCTTGCCGCCTTCGCGGATGGTGGTGTAGAGCTTGCCGGACATGACCCGGGCCAGATGGTTGTTCAGCGCCCCGACATTCTCGGAGATGGACATCTCGTTGTCGTTGAGGATCACCAGCATGTCTTTATGGACATCGCCGGCGTGGTTGAGCGCTTCAAAGGCCATACCTGCGGTAATGGCACCATCACCGATCACGGCAACGACCTTGCGACCCAGCCCTTCACTCTCGGCGGCGACCGCCATACCGAGCGCCGCACCGATGGAAGTGCTGGAGTGGCCGACGGAGAGCACGTCGTATTCACTCTCGCCACGCCAGGGGAAGGGGTGCAGGCCATCCTTCTGCCGGATTGTGTGGATCTGGTCACGGCGCCCGGTCAGGATCTTGTGGGGATAGGCCTGATGGCCCACGTCCCAGATCAGCCGATCGAACGGGGTGTTGTAGACGTAGTGCAGGGCCACGGTCAGTTCGACCGTGCCGAGACCGGAGGCAAAGTGTCCGCTGGAGCGGCTGACAGAGCGCAGCAGATATTCGCGCAGCTCGTTGCACAGCACCGGCAGCCGATCTTTGGGCAAGGAACGCAGCTCGACCGGAGTGTCCGCGAGGGCCAGGTTGGGGAAATTGCTAATATCAACGCTCATATTGTTACTGTTATCCAGCGTTTAGTGGGTTCGCTCGATGATGTAATCGGCAAACGCTTCCAGAATGTCGGTATTGTAGGGCAAGGATTGCAGGGCTGTTAAGGCTTTCCCATGCAGTTCGCGAGCCAGCTCACGGGCATTTTCGAGTCCCAGCAGGGCCGGATAGGTACTTTTCTCCAGCGCCAGGTCAGAACCTTGCGGCTTGCCCAGGGTGGCGGTATCACCTGTGATGTCGAGGATGTCATCCTGCACCTGAAAGGCGAGGCCAATCGCAGCGGCGTAGGTTTGCAGGGCAGCCAGCGTGGCGTTATCGACATCGGCTTTGCACAGAGCGCCGAGCGCCACGGCGCATTCAATCAGCGCACCGGTCTTGTGGCGGTGTACCTGCTCCAGTTCGGCAAGCGTGATCTGGCGCCCTTCGGCCTGCAGATCCAGCGCCTGGCCGCCACACATCCCCAGATAGCCGGAGGCGCGGGCGAGGGTACTCAGCATCCGCACCCGGTTGGCCATCAAGGAGTCGGGCATGGGGTGATCGGCGAGAATGGAGAACGCCAGGGTCTGCAGCGCATCACCGGCCAGAATGGCGGTTCCTTCGTCAAACGCCTTGTGAACGGTTGGCTTACCACGACGCAGGTCGTCGTTATCCATGGCGGGCAGGTCATCGTGCAGCAGGGAGTAGGCGTGGATGCACTCCACGGCAGCCGCGGGGCCATCCAGCAGTTCGCTCTTGACGCCCAGCATCTCGCCGACCGCGTAGACCAGAAACGGGCGAACCCGCTTGCCGCCCAGCAGCAGGCCATAACTCATGGCATCGCGCAGGCGTGGCGCCATGGCGGGCAAGGATTCAAGTTGTGCTGACAGACAGTCGTCAATACGCTGACGATGCAGACGGGAAAAATGGTCCAGCGCCACTCACTCCTCTCCTTGTTCTGGCTGGAAGGTGGCGAGCTGGTCACTGCCATCGGCTTGACTGAGCAGGATCTGGATCTTCTGTTCGGCCAGTTCCAGCTTCTGCTGACCGGCCCGTACCAGATGAACGCCCTGCTCGAACTGCTTGAGTGCCTCTTCCAGGGGTAGGGAACCTTGTTCCAGCTGATGAACGATGGTTTCCAGCTCTTCCAGAGTGGCATCAAAACTCAGACGGTCGATTTTTTTACTGGCCATGTCCATCCTCGGGGATTGAAAAAAACGGCTTATATTAACATCGACCGTCCACAGGGGGGAGGCAGAAAAGCATCGCCCCCTCAAACTCTCGCTAAACTGGCCGATAATGAGCCATCATTCTCAGTGGATGCATGCTTGCCGCATGGGTCGCAATAGCAGAAAATTCAACAGACTATAAATAGACATAAGAACCGGTGACAGGAGTAGGGACGTGGATCTAGGCAGTCTGATAGGGATAGTGCTGGGTTTCGGGGTGGTGGTGTACGGCATGCTGCTGGGTGGCCCCATGAGCATGTATGTTGATATGCCATCGGTCTACATCACTGTATTGGGCTCAATCTTCATCGCCATGATGAAGTTCAACCTTGGCCAGTTCCTGATGGCATTCAAGGTGGCGGGCAAAGCCTTTATGTACAAGGGCGACAAGCTTGAAGACCTGATTACCAAAGCCGTTGAACTGGCTGACGCGGCTCGCAAAGGGGGCTTTCTGGCGCTGGAGGCCGCAGAGATCCCCAATGCATTTATGAAAAAAGGGATCGACATGCTGGTGGATGGTCACGATGCCGAAGTGGTGCGCGCCGTGATGGAAAAGGATATCGACCTGACAGCCGAGCGCCATGTCATTGCCATCAAGGTCTTCCGTACCCTTGGGGATCTGGGCCCTGCCATGGGGATGATAGGTACGTTGGTGGGTCTGGTGGCCATGCTGGCCAACATGAGTGATCCCAAGTCGATCGGGCCGGCGATGGCGGTGGCCTTGCTTACCACCCTGTACGGTGCGATAGAGGCCAATATGTTGGCGATCCCGATTGCCGACAAGCTGGAGCTGCGCAGCGGGGAGGAGAAGCTCAGTCGTACCTTGATCCTTGATGCCATTATGGGGATTCAGGATGGTCAGAATCCGCGGGTGATCCAGTCCATGCTGCAAAACTATCTGAACCAGTCCAAACGTAATACCGGCACCGAATAGGGGGCGCTATGTCTGATTGCAAGTGCCCACCACCAGGTCTTCCTGGTTACATGGGAACCTTTGCCGACCTGATGTCGCTGCTGATGTGCTTCTTCGTGCTGTTGCTCTCCTTTGCCGAGATGGATGTGCAGAAGTTCAAGCAGATAGCCGGTTCCATGGACAAGGCATTCGGGGTACAGAACATCCTTGAGGTGAAAGATATTCCCAAGGGAACCTCGGTGATTGCCCAGGAGTTCAGGCCCGGTCGCCCGGAACCCACGCCGATTGATACCGTGATGCAGCAGACCATCGATCTGACCCAGACCGAACTGGAGTTTCTGCCCGGTGAGGCGGATCAGGCCGGTGGTCAGGACAAGAGTGATGGCAAACAGACGGGGGGCGATACCGCGCAGGATGCGAAGAAGGCGCAAGAACAGTCCAATACCCTGGCCAAAGCCCTCGCCGAGCAGATGAAAGATCAGATCCAGGACGGTGCCATCGAAATTGAGGCGCTGGGCCAGCAGATCATCATCCGGATCAGGGAAAAAGCGTCTTTCCCGGCCGGTTCGGCATTTCTGCAGCCCCAGTTTTGGCCGGTCATTCGCAAGGTCGCGACCCTGCTCAAGGATGTGCCGGGTGAAATCACCATCTCCGGTCACACCGACAACGTGGCGACCGAAGATGAGCTGTTCCAGTCCAACTGGGAGTTGTCGTCGCAACGGGCGGTGGCGGTGGCGCACCAGATGCTGAAGGTCCCCGGTTTTGATCAGGGGCGACTGGTGGTGCAGGGGATGGCGGACTCCCAACCATTGGTGCCCAATACCACCCCGGAAAATCGTCGGATGAACCGGCGAGTGGAGATCGCCATCATGCAGGGCAAACCGACCGTTTCGGCCCCCATTTCCGTACCGGAAGGGAAGTAAGCGAAGGGAATGCCGATGACGCAAGTGGGATCTGCATCAGGGGGCTGACGTGGATTTTGTGTTGGCTTCATATTAAGATGCCTCATCCGAACCGATTGCTGCGGCCTCCTTGCAGATGGCCGCAGTTTCTATTTTCAAGCAACCCAGGTTTCGACTATGAATCATACTCCGATGACTGTTCGCGGCGCTGAGAAGCTGCGCGAAGAGCTCGATTATCTCAAGACCGAGCTTCGTCCCCAGATTATCGAAGCGATTGCCGATGCCCGTGAGCACGGCGATCTGAAGGAAAACGCCGAATACCATGCCGCTCGCGAGCAGCAGGGGTTCTGTGAAGGCCGCATTCAGGAGATTGAAGCCAAGCTCTCCAATGCGCAGGTGATCGATGTCACCAAGATGACCAACAACGGCCGCGTTATTTTTGGCGCGACTGTGACTCTGCTCAAGAGCGAGACAGAGGAAGAGGTGGTTTACCGCATCGTGGGTGATGATGAGGCTGATATCAAACAGAACCTCATCTCTGTCAACTCCCCCATTGCCCGCGCCCTGATTGGCAAGGAAGTGGACGATGTTGCAATCGTCAAGACGCCGGGCGGTGATGTGGAATACGAAGTGCTGGAAGTCGCTTATATCTAAGCGAATGCTACAGACGATGAAACAGGGGGGCTGGCGCTCCCCTGTTTGTCTTTATCTATGTGATTATTGATAAAAATCAGGACAGATACGCCTCGGTAAAGGCGTCCTGATGGCGCTGAAACAACCAGTGGCGCAGCCGTTCGATGTTGTTCTCGCTCATCTGAAAGCTCAGCGCCCAGGTGGCATGGTCGGCATTGGCTTTGATGCGCCTTACCAGTCGTCCCTGCAGTGGAAGAGGGGGCTCTTGCTCGATGCAGAGCTCGCCGTTGATGGGGGTATCGGCCACCATGTCGGTTGGCAAATTTTCCACGATGAGGCCATTGAGGGAGAGGCTGAGTACCTGAAACAGGCCCAGTTCGCTGCATAGCTTGGCTTTTTGGGTGAGACGCCAGGCGCGCGGTTGCGCAAACCCCAGCTCCCTGATGACCGGTGCAGATAAGCGGGGCTCGACGAAGCCATCTTCCCCTTGTGTAAAGCTCAGGGGAAAACGCAGCTGATGGCCAGCGAAGCGGGCTTCGAGTACAAGGTGTTCGGCTTTTTGCAGCAAGCCAAGCATGGGGGCATCGAGGTGACCACTCAGAACATGGGTGTCCTGATTGCTCCCCAAGTCCCGCAGCATGGCCAGCTCATCGTCGGTCAGAATAGGATGGTGAGCCATAATGCGTGTCCGGAAGTATTCATCGCAGGTTAAGGGCTTTGCGACTACTTTGGCAAGCGACTCGGGAAGAAGTGGAATAAGGAAAGAGCGATGCTCTTTCCTTTTACTTGCGGGGCAGCTGGATTTTGGGTTCGTTGGCTTGACGATAAATGGTCAGCACATGACCCATGCTTTGCACCTTGATTGAACCGGTTTCACGGACGATAGCATCCATAACCAGTTGTTTCATTTCGCGATCTTCAGAGGCAACCTTAACCTTGATCAGCTCGTGATGGTTCAGTGCCAGATCGATCTCGGCCAGTACACCTTCGGTCAGACCATGCTGACCCAGCAGGACGACAGGCTTGAGGCTATGGGCAAGGCCCTTGAGGTACTGTTTCTGTTTATTGTTGAGAATCATCGCAATTTCTTCATAAGTCAGGGTTGAAAGGGGCGTATTCTACCCCCACTTAGCCCTTAATACTAATAACCCTTGTGGTTTTTTAAAGTCGATTATCATGACCCAGAAAAAACGTTCCCCCAGTTCAACTCGCTGGTTAAAAGAACATTTCGACGATCAATACGTCAAAAAAGCCCAGAAAATGGGCCTGCGTTCTCGTGCTGTTTTCAAGATTGACGAGATCCAGGGCAAGGATCGCTTGCTGAAACATGGCATGACCGTAGTGGATTTGGGTGCAGCCCCCGGTGGTTGGTCCCAGTTCGCGGTTGAACAGGTTGGTGATTCGGGTCGCGTCATCGCATGTGACATTTTGCCGATGGATCCCATTGCTGGTGTCGATTTCCTGCAAGGGGACTTTCGAGAGGAAACTGTACTCGGCGCTTTGCTGGAACGAGTGGGTCCCGACAAGGTCGATGTCGTGATGTCTGATATGGCGCCCAATATGAGCGGTACCCAGCAGGTGGATCAGGCTCGCGCCATGTATCTGGTCGAGCTGGCTCTGGACATGTGCAATCAGGTATTGCGTAGTGACGGCAGTTTCGTAGTGAAGGTGTTTCAGGGAGAGGGTTTTGATGCCTATCTCAATGAAATTCGTAAACTTTTCTCCGCTGTCAAAATTCGTAAACCAGACTCATCCCGCGCCAGATCACGGGAAGTCTACATTGTGGCTACCGGTTTTAAACTGTAGTACCCTAACCTTCATCGTTAACTGTCAGTCTGCGAGGTTACTGATTTGAGTGACATGGCGAAAAACTTAATCCTGTGGCTGGTCATCGCCGTCGTTTTGATGTCGGTGTTCAATAGCTTCAGCCCCAGCGATACCACCAGTCGCCAGCTGGACTATTCCAGCTTCGTTAAAGAGGTGACCCAAGAGCAGATCCGTGAAGTGCGGATGGACGGTAAGGTCATTAATGGCGTCAAGCGTACTGGTGAACGATTCACCACCATCATCCCTGCGCCGGATCCCCAGCTGCTCAACGACATGCTCAATCACAATGTCAAAGTGATGGGCGAGAAGCCGGAAGAGCCGTCTCTGTTGACCTCTATCTTCATCTCCTGGTTCCCGATGCTGCTGCTGATCGGTGTCTGGGTCTTCTTCATGCGTCAGATGCAGGGCGGCGGTGGCAAAGGTGCCATGTCGTTTGGCAAGAGCAAGGCTCGCCTGATGAGCGAAGATCAGATCAAGACCACCTTTGCTGATGTTGCAGGTTGCGATGAAGCCAAGGAAGAGGTGAAGGAGCTGGTCGACTATCTGCGCGACCCGAGCAAATTCCAGAAACTGGGTGGCAAGATACCGACCGGTGTGCTGCTGGTTGGTCCTCCCGGTACCGGTAAGACCCTGCTGGCCAAGGCCATTGCGGGCGAGGCCAAGGTGCCGTTCTTCACCATCTCAGGTTCCGATTTCGTGGAGATGTTCGTCGGTGTTGG
This sequence comes from Aeromonas sp. R4-2, assembly GCF_040908295.1. Lineage (NCBI taxonomy): Bacteria > Pseudomonadati > Pseudomonadota > Gammaproteobacteria > Aeromonadales > Aeromonadaceae > Aeromonas > Aeromonas sp. R4-2. The sequence goes on from NZ_JBFODL010000014.1 coordinate 194,645, forward strand.
TGCCTCCCGGGTGCGTGACATGTTCGAACAGGCCAAGAAATCTTCTCCCTGCATCATCTTCATCGATGAAATTGATGCGGTCGGTCGCCAGCGTGGCGCCGGTCTGGGTGGTGGTCACGATGAACGTGAGCAGACCCTTAACCAGATGCTGGTCGAGATGGATGGTTTTGAAGGCAATGAAGGCATTATCGTCATCGCTGCCACCAACCGTCCTGACGTACTGGATCCGGCACTGCTGCGTCCGGGCCGTTTCGACCGTCAGGTGGTGGTCGGTCTGCCGGATGTCCGTGGTCGCGAGCAGATCCTGAAAGTGCACATGCGCAAAGTTCCGTTGGCGGATGACGTCAATCCGGCACTGATTGCCCGTGGTACCCCCGGTTTCTCCGGTGCGGATTTGGCGAACCTGGTCAACGAAGCTGCCCTCTTCTCTGCCCGTGAGAGCCGCCGAGTGGTCTCCATGGCCGAGTTCGAGAAGGCGAAGGACAAGATCATGATGGGTGCGGAACGCCGCTCCATGGTGATGAAAGAGTCCGAGAAGGAGATGACTGCGTATCACGAAGCCGGTCACGCCATCATTGGTCGTCTGGTTCCGGATCATGACCCGGTTTACAAGGTCTCCATCATTCCGCGTGGTCGTGCGCTGGGTGTGACCATGTATCTGCCGGAGCAGGATCGCTGGAGCCACTCCAAGCAGCATCTGGAGTCGATGATCTCCAGTCTGTATGGCGGTCGTCTGGCAGAAGAGCTGATCTACGGTGCCGAGAAGGTTTCTACTGGTGCTTCCAACGACATCGAGCGAGCGACCGACATTGCACGCAAGATGGTGACCCAGTGGGGTATGTCCGAGCGTCTCGGCCCGATGCTCTACGCGGAAGAAGATGGTGAAGTGTTCCTCGGTCGCAGCATGGCCAAGGCCAAGCACATGTCCGACGATACAGCTCGCGTGATCGATGCCGAAGTCAAGCAGGTCATCGACCGCAACTACGCCCGTTCCAAGCAGATCCTGCTGGATAATATGGATGTGTTGCACAGCATGAAAGATGCGCTGATGAAGTACGAGACCATCGACGCCAAACAGATCGATGATCTGATGGCGCGTCGCGAGGTTCGTGCTCCGAGCAATTGGCATGACGAGCACGGTGATACCCCGCAAGGCGGTTCCACCGTGGCTGCCGAGGCCAAGCCTGTCGATGAGGCTGCACCGGTGGCGGATGTCACTATCGACAAAGCCAACGACGCTCCGGCCAAATAATCGTGACTCTCCAAACCCCGGGCTTGCCCGGGGTTTTTCTTTATCAGATGGACGTGAAAATGCAGTTAACCAGCAAGGGGCTTAGCCTCTCCCTCGATCGTCCCCATGTGATGGGGATCCTCAATGTGACGCCCGACTCCTTCTCCGATGGCGGCCATTTCAACCAGCTTGAACGGGCAATGGCCCATGCGCGCCAGATGGTCTCTGACGGTGCGACCCTCATCGACATCGGTGGCGAGTCAACCCGCCCTGGTGCGCCCGATGTGAGCGAGCAGGAGGAGCTGGACAGGGTCATTCCTGTCGTGGAGCAGATGGCCCGTGAGCTGGATGTGATGATCTCCCTCGATACCTCCAAAGCGGCTGTGATGCGGGAGGGTTGCAAGGTGGGTGCCCATCTGATCAACGATGTGCGGGCACTGCAAGAACCTGGATCACTGCAAGCCGCGGCCGAAGCGCGGGTTCCGGTCTGTCTGATGCATATGCAGGGGCAGCCGAGAACCATGCAAGTCGAGCCGCACTATGACGACCTGATCGGGGAGGTACGCGCCTTCTTTGATGAGCGTATTGCGGCTTGTCTGGCGGTCGGGATCCGTCGTGAAGAGCTGTTGCTGGATCCGGGATATGGCTTTGGCAAAACCCTTGCACACAACTATCAGCTGTTGGCGGCTCAAAAGGAACTGCTTGATTATGGCTTGCCGCTATTGGTGGGGATGTCGCGAAAGTCTATGATAGGCAACCTGCTGGGCCGTCCGGTGGATGAGCGTCTGGCGGGCAGTCTGGCATGCGCCCTTATCGGCATGCAGCATGGGGCCCGCATCATCAGGGTACACGATGTACGGGAGACCATGGACGCATTGCGCGTCGGTTGGCTGGCAATGACGGGACAAGATTTTATTTCCAGATAATAAAGAGAACAGACAATGGCAAGAAAGTATTTCGGTACCGATGGGGTACGCGGCAAGGTTGGCGAATACCCGATCACCCCTGATTTTGTAATGAAATTGGGTTGGGCTGCCGGCAAGGTGCTCTCCAAGAAGGGCACCAAAAAGGTGCTGATTGGCAAAGATACCCGCATCTCCGGTTACATGCTGGAATCCGCGCTGGAAGCGGGGCTCTCTGCAGCAGGCCTTAAAGCCATTCTGATGGGGCCCATGCCCACGCCGGCGGTTGCCTACCTGACTCGCACTTTCCGTGCCGAAGCTGGCATCGTCATCAGTGCTTCCCACAACCCCTTCTACGACAACGGCATCAAGTTCTTCTCCGCCGATGGCACCAAGCTGCCCGATGATGTCGAGCTGGCTATCGAAGCCGAGCTGGATCACGAGCTCAAGTGTGTCGAGTCGGCCGAACTTGGCAAAGCGGTGCGCATTGATGATGCTGCTGGTCGCTATATCGAATTCTGCAAGAGCACCTTCCCCTCCCACATGAATCTGGATGGGGTGAAAATGGTGGTCGACTGTGGCCACGGCGCCACTTACCACATTGCGCCTTCGGTTTTCCGCGAGCTGGGCGCTGAAGTGATCACCATGGGCTGTGCCCCGGATGGTCTCAATATCAACGATGGTGTCGGTTCGACTGCGCCTGACGCTCTGGTTGCCAAGGTACTGGAGTGCAAGGCCGATCTGGGGGTTGCCTTTGATGGTGACGGCGACCGTCTGATCATGGTTGACCATACCGGCTATCTCATCGACGGTGATGAAGTGCTCTATATCATCGCGCGCGATGCCCTGCGCAATGGTCGCCTCAAAGGTGGTGTCGTCGGCACCCTGATGGCCAACATGGGTCTGGAGCTGGCGCTGCAAACCCTAGGCATTCCGTTTGCCCGTGCCAAGGTGGGTGACCGCTATGTGCTGGAGATGATGGAAGAGAAGGGCTGGCGTATCGGTGGCGAGAACTCCGGCCACATTATCTGTCTGGATCAAACCACTACGGGTGATGGCATCGTGGCCGCTTTGCAGGTACTTACCGCCATGCGCAGTGCCGAGATGCCGCTGGCCAAGCTGCGCTCCGGCATGAGCAAGTTCCCGCAGGTGCTGGTGAATGTTCGTTTTGCCGAAGGCAAGGATCCGCTGGCCGCGGATGCTGTCATGGCTGAGGTTGCCAAGGTGGAACAGGAGCTGGCTGGCCGTGGTCGCGTACTGTTGCGTAAATCAGGTACCGAACCGCTGATCCGGGTCATGGTCGAAGGGGAGCATGAACAGCAGGTGCGTGATATGGCTCAGCGCATCGCCAAGCAGGTTGAATCGGCGTTTTAATGAACAACCAGGGCGGCTTTTTGGCCGCCCTGGTTGTATCTTGTTCAAACGATTCAAAAATTTATAAATAGCACTTGTCAGCTGAGCATCCTCTGGATATTATCAGCACCGCTTTCGCAAGGGAGTTGCCGATGGGACATCGCAAGCCGTTTGTAGCAGCCAACTGGAAGTTGCACGGTAGTAGGTCGCAGTTAGAGCAGTTTACGAGTCAGTGCCTCAAGGGCTTTGACGGAAAAGTAGATGTGGTTCTCTGTCCTTCCCATGTGCATCTCGACTTTAGCGCTTCACTGCTCAATGAGCAGAAGGTAATAAAGTTGGGGGCTCAGAATGTGAGTCAGCACGCTACTGGCGCTTACACTGGAGAAATCTCGTGTCAGATGCTGGTTGAGGCAGGGTGTCGTTACGTATTGGTAGGGCACTCCGAGCGCAGGCGTCTCTTTGGTGAGACCAGTTTTATCGTCGCAGAGAAGTTTGCGGCAGCCAGAGCGGCAGGCTTGATTCCCATCCTATGTTTAGGTGAATCAGGTGCGGCGAGGCAGGCGAGAAGAGCCTTCGAGGTGATCGCTGAAGAGCTGGATATCGTCATAGAGAAAAATGGCGCGATGGCTTTCGATAATGCTATCATCGCCTACGAGCCGATTTGGGCTGTAGGTACAGGTAAATGCGCCACACCCGAGCAGGCACAAGAGGTTCATTCCTTTATACGTGGTCGCTTGGCGGAGGATACTCCGGTAATAGGTGAGAAAGTTAGAATCATCTATGGTGGGAGCGTAACGCCGAGCAACGCGAGAGATTTGTTTGCACAGCCCGACATTGATGGCGGACTGATTGGCGGAGCAAGCCTCGATAGCGATGCGTTTTTAGGAATTGTTGAAGCGGCAAAGGGTGCAAGTTAAATGTACGAGATTCTTTTAGTCGTTTATCTGCTGGTTTCACTGGCTCTGATTGGTCTGGTGATGATTCAGCAAGGTAAAGGGGCTGATATGGGCGCCTCCTTCGGCGCAGGGGCATCGAACACAGTATTCGGCTCCGGTGGTTCAGGCAGTTTCCTGACCCGAACAACAGCAATTTTGGCTACTCTGTTTTTCGTTATCAGCTTGGTGCTCGGATCTATGTCCAGCAACAAGGTAAAGCAGGGTAGTGAATGGGAAAATCTGCAACAAACCCAACAGGTTGAGCAGACCAAAGCGCCAGTGAAGAAAGATACTGACGTTCCCGAGTAAGAGTTTTGCCGTGGTGGTGGAATTGGTAGACACGCTATCTTGAGGGGGTAGTGCTCTAGGGTGTGCGGGTTCGAGTCCCGCCCACGGCACCAATTAAGCAGTGAGCTCGGGAAACCGAGTGTATTATAGCCAGTCAGTCTTGTATCGAGAGAGTGAAGTGGCTATAATCTCGCACGATTTCGGACGCGGGGTGGAGCAGCATGGTAGCTCGTCGGGCTCATAACCCGAAGGTCGTCGGTTCAAATCCGGCCCCCGCAACCAAATTTCACGCATTTCCTACGCTCAGGAAGGCGGTCGCTGCGAGGCGACAATCAGGGTAAAGCGCCAAGCCCCGATTTGACATCGGGGCTTTTTGTTATGTGCAATTTACTCTGAATCGATATCTATCTGGGCTTTATGCCCTTTTTTTGTTTTTCGGAGGGTGACTTTGGCTACGTTGGAACAACGTTTGACCGATCTGCTCGAGGCTCCGGTCGTTGCCTTGGGTTTTGAACTTTGGGGTATTGAGTTTATCCGTGCGGGTAAACACTCCACCTTGCGTGTCTATATCGACGGCGAGCAGGGTGTGACTGTCGAGAACTGTGCTGAGGTCAGCCATCAGGTTGGCGCCATCATGGACGTCGAAGATCCCATCACCGAGGAGTATTACCTCGAGGTATCCTCCCCCGGCCTGGATCGTCCCCTGTTCAAGGTTGCCCATTTCGAAAAATACGTTGGCCAAGAGGCGGCGGTAACGCTTCGGATGGCAACAAACAACCGCCGCAAGTTCAAAGGCGTAATCAAAGCTGTGCAAGGCGACATGATCACCCTGACAGTAGATGGTAAGGACGACGTGTTGGCTTTCACCAATATCCAAAAAGCGAACATAGTGCCGAACTTTGGTTAACGAGGCTATCGGATATGAATAAAGAGATTTTGCTGGTCGTTGACGCAGTATCCAACGAGAAAGCGGTACCCCGCGAGAAGATCTTCCAGGCTCTGGAAACCGCGCTGGCGACTGCGACCAAGAAGAAATATGAAGGCGAGATTGAAGTCCGGGTCGAAATCGATCGCAAGACCGGTGACTACGACACTTATCGCCGCTGGGTAGTAATTGCGGATCAAGCCGCGATGGAGAACCCCTATGCTGAAATCACCCTGGAAGCGGCACAAATTGATCAGCCGGAAATCCAGATCGGTGAGTATGTTGAAGACCAGATCGACTCTGTGACCTTCGACCGTATCACTACCCAGACCGCCAAGCAGGTTATCGTGCAGAAAGTGCGCGAAGCCGAGCGTTCACAAGTAGTTGATCAGTTTAAAGATAAAGAAGGCACCATCATCAGTGGTGTGGTCAAGAAGAGCAACCGCGACAACGTCATCCTGGATCTGGGCAGCAATGCTGAAGCCGTGATCTTCCGTGATGACATGCTGCCGCGTGAAACCTTCCGCCCGGGCGACCGTGTCCGTGGCCTGCTCTACGCAGTACGCCCGGAAGCCCGTGGTTCCCAGCTGTTTGTCAGTCGTTCCAGCCCGGACTTCCTGAAAGAGCTGTTCCGTATCGAAGTACCGGAGATCGGTGAAGAGATGATCGAAATCATGGGCGCGGCCCGTGATCCGGGTTCCCGCGCCAAGATCGCGGTGAAGACCAACGATCGTCGTATCGACCCGATCGGTGCCTGTATCGGCATGCGTGGCGCCCGTGTGCAAGCTGTCTCCGCCGAGCTGAGCGGTGAGCGCGCTGACATCGTGCTGTACGATGACAACCCGGCCCAGTACGTGATCAATGCCATGGCACCTGCCGATGTGGCTTCCATCATCGTTGATGAAGACAACCACACCATGGATATCGCCGTGGAAGCTGCCAACCTGGCTCAGGCCATCGGTCGCAATGGTCAGAACGTGCGTCTGGCCTCCCAGCTGACCGGTTGGGAGCTGAACGTGATGACCGTTGAGGACATGCGTGCCAAGCACCAGGCCGAAAACGACCGCATCATGAACCTGTTCACCAGCACTTTGGATATCGACGACGATTTCGCCGGTCTGCTGATGGAAGAGGGCTTCTCTACCCTGGAAGAGATCGCCTTTGTACCGGTCAACGAGCTGCTGGCTATCGACGGTCTGGATGAAGACATGGTCGAAGAGCTGCGCAAGCGCGCCAAAGATGCCCTGACTACCAAGGCACTGGCCAAAGAAGAGTCTTTCGATGGTGTTGAGCCGTCCGAAGAGCTGCTCAATCTGAACGGTCTGAGCCGCGAACTGGCTTACGCTCTGGCGGGCCGTGGCGTGGGCACCCTGGAAGATTTGGCTGAGCAAGGTATCGATGACCTTGCTGATATTGAAGGGCTGACTGCCGAGAAGGCAGGTGAGCTCATTATGGCTGCTCGCAATATCTGTTGGTTCGGAGAAGAGCAGTCCGAGTAAGATCAAACGGAGGAAAATGAATGGCAGAAGTATCAGTCAAACAACTTGCCACTGACATCGACACACCGGTTGATCGTCTTCTCCAGCAGTTTGTCGATGCCGGTATCAGCAAGAGCAAGGCCGACGACATGGTCAGCGAGTCTGAGAAACAGGCCCTGCTGGCACACCTGAAGAAACAGCATGGAGGTGACGAGGTCGCCGCTCCTGCCCGCATGACCTTGCAGCGCAAGACCAAGAGCACCATCAGTGTTCAGGGTACTGGCGGCAAGAACAAGGAAGTGCAGGTAGAAGTGCGCAAGTCTCGCACCTATGTAAGACGCTCGGCGCTGGAAGATGAACAGCGTCAGGCGGAAGCCGAGGAAACAGCGCGTTTGGAAGCAGAAGAAAAAGCTCGTCGCGAGGCCGAAGAGAAGGCTCGCCTCGAAGCTGAAGAGAAGGCTCGCCGTGAGGCTGAGCAGGCTCGTCGTGAAGCTGAGGAAAAGGCGCGGATCGAGGCACAATCAAAGGCTCGACAGGCTTCACAGCCCGCCAAAGCAGCCAGTAGCACAGCTCAGCAAGAGGCAGAAAAGATGGCCAAGCGCGAAGCAGAAGAACTGAAGCGCCAACAGGAACAAACAGCTTTGAAAAAAGCTGAAGAACTCGCCGCGAAGAAAGCCGAAGAGGCTCGTCTCATGGCGGAACAGAACGCAGCCCGCTGGGCTGAAGAAGAGGCCGCTCGCGCCAAAGAGAGCAGCGACTACCATCTGACCACCAACAAGCATGCGCAAGCCGCAGAAGACGAGTTGGATCGGAAAGAAGAGACCAGCCGCCGCACTGCTGCAGCTGCCAAGGCACCGAAGAAAGCCGGTCGTCGTGAAGATGATCGCGACTCTCGCAACCCGCGAGCCCGCAAAGGCAAGCGCGGCAAGGTCGCCATGCCGAACGCCATGAAGCACGGCTTCAACAAGCCGGCTGCCGTGGTGAACCGCGACGTCGTCATCGGCGAGACCATCACCGTGGCTGAGCTGGCCAACAAGATGGCCGTCAAGGGCGTTGAAGTCATCAAGGTGATGATGAAGATGGGCGCCATGGCCACCATCAACCAGGTGATCGACCAGGAGACTGCTCAGCTGGTCGCCGAGGAGATGGGTCACAAGGTTGTGCTGCGTCGTGAGAACGAGCTGGAAGAGGCGGTACTGTCCGATCGTGACGAGACCTCCGAAGCCAAGCCGCGCGCACCGGTCGTTACCATCATGGGTCACGTTGACCACGGTAAGACCTCGCTGCTCGACTACATTCGTAAAGCCAAGGTTGCTGCTGGCGAAGCCGGTGGTATTACCCAGCATATCGGTGCTTACCACGTCCAGACTGACAGTGGCATGATCACCTTCCTGGATACCCCGGGTCACGCGGCGTTTACCTCCATGCGTGCTCGTGGTGCCAAGGCGACCGATATCGTTGTTCTGGTTGTTGCAGCTGACGACGGCGTGATGCCGCAAACCATCGAAGCTATCCAGCACGCCAAGGCTGCCGGTGTGCCGCTGGTTGTTGCGGTCAACAAGATCGACAAGCCGGAAGCGGATCCGGATCGCGTCAAGACCGAACTGGCCCGTTACAACGTCATGTCCGAAGATTGGGGTGGAGACTGCCAGTTCGTGCACGTATCCGCCAAGTCTGGCGAAGGCATCGACGACCTGCTGGAAGCCATCCTGATCCAGGCTGAAGTACTGGAGCTGAAAGCGGTGGTTGATGGCATGGCCAACGGCGTCGTGATCGAATCCTTCCTGGATAAAGGTCGTGGTCCGGTTGCTACCGTACTGGTACAAGAAGGTACTCTGCGTCAGGGCGACATCGTTCTGTGTGGTCTTGAGTACGGCCGAGTTCGCGCCATGCGTGACGAACTGGGTCGCGAGATCAAGGAAGCGGGCCCGTCCCTGCCTGTGGAAATCCTGGGCCTGTCCGGCGTTCCCTCTGCCGGTGACGAAGCCACCGTTGTCCGTGACGAGAAGAAAGCCCGTGAAGTGGCGCTCTATCGTCAGGGCAAGTTCCGCGAAGTCAAGCTGGCTCGCCAGCAGAAGGCCAAGCTGGAAAACATGTTCGCCAACATGACCGAGGGCGAAGTGTCCGAAGTGAACGTGGTGATCAAGGCCGACGTACAAGGTTCTGTGGAAGCGATCTGCGATGCGCTGGTCAAACTCTCCACCGACGAAGTGAAGGTGAAGATCGTGGGTTCCGGCGTAGGTGGTATCACCGAAACCGACGCGACCCTGGCTGCTGCTTCCAGCGCCATCCTGGTTGGTTTCAACGTCCGTGCCGACGCTTCTGCGCGCAAGGTCATCGAATCCGAGAGCCTGGATCTGCGTTACTACTCCGTCATCTATGACCTGATCGACGAAGTGAAGCAGGCCATGAGCGGCAAGCTGGCCCCTGAGTATCGTCAGGAAATCATCGGTCTGGCTGAAGTGCGTAGCGTCTTCAAGTCTCCGAAGTTCGGCGCCGTTGCCGGCTGTATGGTTACCGAAGGTGTGGTCAAGCGTTCCAACCGTATCCGCGTTCTGCGTGACAACGTGGTTATCTATGAAGGCGAGCTGGAATCCCTGCGCCGCTTCAAGGATGACGTCAACGAAGTTCGCAACGGCTACGAGTGTGGTATCGCGGTCAAGAACTACAACGACGTGCGCGAAGGCGACCAGATCGAAGTTTACGAGACTGTTGAAATCCAACGGACTCTGTAAGCCGAGAGTTAGACAAAATAGGGGGCCGCGGCCCCCTTTTATCGCAGGATAGAATATGGCCAGAGAATTCAGCCGGACCCGTCGGGTCGGACAGCAGATCCAGCGTGAAATCGCGCTGATCCTGCAGCGCGAGGTGAAAGACCCGCGCATCGGCATGGTGACCGTTTCCGATGTGGAAGTGTCCCGTGACCTCAACTATGCCAAGATTTACGTCACCTTCTTGCAGCTGGAAAATGATGCCGAGCGCATCAAGGAAGGCTTGCAGGGTCTGACCGAAGCAGCCGGATATATCCGTAGTCTGCTGGGCAGTGCCATGCGTCTGCGCGTGGTGCCTGAGCTGCGTTTCTACTACGACCAGACCCTGGTCGAGGGGATGCGTCTCTCCAACCTGGTGACCAACACTGTGCGTGAAGACAAGCGTCGCATGGCCGAATCCGGCCGTGACGAAGAAGCTGAATCCGCACCGGATGACACGACTGAGGATAAAGCCTGAGATGACCCGAAGACGTCGTTTCAAGGGCCGTGATGTGCACGGTATTCTGCTGCTGGACAAGCCGACCGGCCTGACCTCCAACGATGTGTTGCAGAAGGTCAAGCGCATCTACAACGCCGCCAAGGCCGGTCACACCGGCGCACTGGATCCGCTGGCTACCGGCATGCTGCCGATCTGCCTCGGCGAGGCCACCAAGTTCTCCCAGTATCTGCTGGAAGCGGACAAACGCTATGAGGTGACCGCCAAACTGGGCGAGCGCACCAACACCAGCGACTCCGATGGTGAGGTGGTCTCCACCCGTCCGGTGAACGTGGCTGTCGGTACCCTGATCGAGGCGCTGGACCAGTTCCGCGGCCCCATCATGCAGGTGCCCTCCATGTACTCCGCGCTCAAGCACAACGGCCGTCCGCTCTACGAATATGCCCGCGAAGGCATCGAGATTGAGCGTGAAGCCCGTCCCATCACCGTATTCGAGCTCAAACTGCTGAGCTTTGAAGGTGATGAGGTGCGCCTTGAAGTGCACTGCAGCAAGGGCACCTACATCCGCTCTCTGGTGGATGATCTGGGTGAAGTGCTGGGCTGTGGCGCCCACGTGACCCAGTTGCGCCGTACCCAGGTGGCCAGTTATCCGTACGAGCGGATGCTGACCCTGGAGCAACTCGAGTGCATCTTCGAGCAGGCCAAGGCCGAGAGCATCCCGCCGCGCGAGCAGCTGGATCCGCTGCTGCTGCCGATGGATACCGCCGTGGCAAGCTTGCCCGAGGTGAACATGCTGGCGGTTGTGGCTGCCTATGTGAATCAGGGCCAGGCGGTGCAGGTAGCGGGTGCGCCGCAAAGCGGTCAGGTTCGCATGACGGTCGGCCCGGAGCGCGAGTTCATCGGGGTTGGCGAGATTGATGACGATGGCCGCGTCGCTCCCAAGCGACTGGTGCGTTATCACGACGAGGAGTGATCCTCAGGCGGTATCAGCGCGTCTTTCCCGTTTAGCCTCTTTATCGTTGCGAAAAGGGGCGGGGACGATTATGATACCGCCCTCATTTCACGGCTGAATTAGAGATTGGCTGTGAACCTTTAAACACTCTACTGGAGTATTACCATGTCTCTAAATGCTGAGATCAAAGCTCAAATCGTTGCTGACAATGCTCGTTGCGCCAACGACACCGGTTCCCCCGAAGTGCAAGTTGCCCTGCTGACTGCCCAGATCAACCATCTGCAAGGTCACTTCAAAGAGCACTCCAAGGACCACCACGGTCGTCGCGGTCTGCTGCGCATGGTTTCCCAGCGTCGTAAGCTGCTGGACTACCTGAAGCGTAAAGATTCCGAGCGTTATGCTGCTCTGATCGCCAAGCTGGGTCTGCGTCGTTAATCGACCATCAGATTTCGCGAAAAAGGGGAACCGTCAGGTTCCCCTTTTTTATTGCTCTTCAAGCCGTTGCCTGCCTCACAGAATTCGCGTCACCGCTTACCTTTTGCATCGAATCAAGTATACTTGTGCGCGAATTTAAAGAGCCAAATTGTAAAAAGGAAATTCACGTGAATCCTATTGTAAAGTCATTCCAGTACGGTCAACACACCGTCACTCTGGAAACCGGTGTGATGGCCCGTCAAGCCACTGCGGCCGTTATGGTCAGCATGGACGATACCTGCGTATTTGTGACCGTAGTCGGCAAGAAAGAGGCCGATCACGGCCGTGATTTCTTCCCGCTGACCGTCAACTACCAGGAGCGTACCTATGCTGCTGGTCGTATCCCGGGTGGTTTCTTCCGTCGTGAAGGCCGTCCGAGCGAAGGCGAGACCCTCATCTCCCGTCTGATCGACCGTCCTATTCGTCCGCTGTTCCCGGAAGGCTTCCTCAATGAGGTTCAGGTCGTTGCGACCGTAATGTCCGTGAATCCGGCCGTATCCCCCGACATCGTTGCCATGATCGGTGCCTCTGCTGCACTGGCCATCTCCGGTATCCCGTTTGGCGGCCCGATCGGTGCTGCTCGCGTGGGTTACATGAACGGTCAGTATGTGCTGAACCCGACCACCACCGAACTGCCGCAGAGCGATCTGGATCTGGTAGTTGCCGGTACTGCCAATGCCGTGCTGATGGTTGAGTCCGAAGCGGCCATCCTCTCCGAAGAGGTAATGCTGGGCGCCGTGGTATACGGTCACGAGCAGATGCAGACCGTGATCAATGCGATCAACGAGTTTGCCGCTGCCGTCGGCACCAAGCCGTGGGACTGGACTCCGCCTGCCGTCAACGAAGCGCTGAAAGCCAAGGTTGCCGAGCTGGCAAGCGCTGAACTGGGTGAAGCCTACCGCATCACCGAGAAGGCAGTTCGTTACGAAACCATCGCGGCCATCAAGGGTCGTGTGGTTGAGCAAGTTATCGCTTCCGGCGTGGAAGAAGATGCCAAGAAGATCGGCGAAGAGTTCCACAGCTTGGAAAGCCGCATCGTTCGTGGTCGCGTAGTACGTGGTGAGCCGCGTATCGATGGTCGCGATCCGGAAATGATCCGCGCCCTGAGCGTAGGTACCGGTATTCTGCCCCGTGCTCACGGCTCTGCCCTGTTCACCCGTGGTGAAACTCAGGCCATCGTGGTCGCCACTCTGGGTACCGAGCGTGACGCCCAGAACATCGACGAGCTGACCGGCAACCGTGCCGATCGCTTCATGCTGCACTACAACTTCCCGCCATACTGTGTCGGTGAGACCGGCATGATGGGTAGCCCGAAGCGTCGTGAAATCGGTCACGGCCGTCTGGCCAAGCGCGGCGTTGCTGCCGTGATGCCGAGCGCCGCCGAGTTCCCGTACGTGGTGCGCGTGGTCTCTGAAATCACCGAATCCAACGGCTCCTCCTCCATGGCGTCTGTCTGTGGTTCCTCTCTGGCGCTGATGGATGCCGGTGTGCCGATCAAGGCCTCCGTTGCCGGTATCGCCATGGGTCTGGTGAAGGAAGAAGAAGGTTTCGTCGTGCTGTCCGACATTCTGGGTGACGAAGATCACCTGGGCGACATGGACTTCAAAGTAGCCGGTACCACCGAAGGTGTGACCGCGCTGCAGATGGACATCAAGATCGAAGGCATCACCAAAGAGATCATGGAGATTGCGCTGAAGCAAGCTCGTGGCGCTCGTCTGCACATCCTGAAAGTGATGGACGAAGCTATCCAGGCTCCCCGTGCCCAGATTTCCGATTTCGCACCGCGTATCCACACCATCAAGATCAATCCCGAGAAGATCAAGGACGTGATCGGTAAGGGTGGTTCCGTGATCCGTGCGCTGACCGAAGAGACCGGCACCAACATCGAGCTGGATGATGACGGTACTGTACGTATCTCCGCCGTGGCCAACGAAGCCGCCATGGAAGCGATCCGTCGCATCGAGGCCATCACCGCCGAGATCGAAGTGAACCGCATCTATGAAGGTAAAGTTGTTCGTCTGGCCGATTTCGGTGCATTCGTCAACATTCTGCCGGGCAAAGATGGTCTGGTACACATCTCCCAGATCACCGACGCTCGCGTGCAGAACGTGGCTGACCACCTGACCATCGGTGACGTAGTCAAGGTGAAGGTACTGGAAGTGGACCGTCAGGGCCGCGTACGTCTCTCCATCAAGGAAGCGAACGCCCCGACCGAAGCAGCTGCACCTGCTGCTGACGCCGCTCCGGCCGCAGAAGAAGCGCCTGCTGCAGAGTAATCTGCTCGCCTGATACCGGATAGGTTCCGGTTGATGTAAAAAATCCGGCTCCCCAATGGGAGCCGGATTTTTTTATGGTCAAAACGCGCAATAAGGGATTACTTGCCGAGGATGGCGTACTGCATCTCTTGCAAGGGAAGTACATGGCGGGCTGCTCCCAGCTTGATCGCCTCCTTGGGCATGCCGAAGACCACGCAGGAGGCCTCATCCTGGGCATAGGTGTTGGCACCCGCATCCAGCATCTCGCGCAATCCCCGGGCTCCGTCATCCCCCATGCCGGTCATGATGATGCCGGTGGCATTCTTGCCGGCATATTTGGCGACGGAGCGAAACAGCACATCTACCGAGGGGCGATGGCGATTGATAAGCGGCCCGTCGACTACCTCGACGTGATAGTAGGCACCGCTGCGTTTGAGCAGCATATGCTTGCCTCCGGGGGCAATCAGCGCCAGCCCCGGGATTACCCGGTCATTGTTCCTCGCCTCCCGCACTTCTATCTGGCAGACCCCGTTCAGGCGTTCGGCAAACATGGCGGTAAATTTCTCTGGCATGTGCTGCACGATGACAATGCCGGGGCTGACCCGGGGCAAGGCAGTCAGCACGGCTTCCAGTGCCTGGGTGCCGCCGGTCGAGGTGCCGATGGCGATGAGCCGCTCGGTGGTTTGTGCCATGGCGTGCTGGTTGGGCGCCAGCATGGCATCCGCGTTGAGTTTGGTGCTGACCGGTACAGAGTAGGGCTTGCCCACGCGCTTGAGGTTGGCCTGGGCCGCAGCACGTACCGCCATAGCCAGGTCGTGGGCAGATTCTTGCAGAAAGCTTTTTATCCCCATGGTCGGCTTGGTGATGATGTCCACCGCGCCGGCAGCCATTGCCTGCAAGGTGGTCTCGGCCCCTTTTTCGGTGAGGGAGGAGCAGATCACCACCGGGGTGGGATGCTCCGCCATGATCTTGGTGAGAAAGGTTATGCCGTCCATACGGGGCATCTCCACATCGAGCACGATGACGTCAGGCCACTCTTTCTTCAGTTTTTCCTGGGCAAACAGGGGGTCCGATGCTGTGGCTATCACCCGGATATCAGGCTCCTGCTCCAGCACCGCTTGCAATACCTGTCTGACCACGGCGGAATCATCCACCAGCATGACCCGGATCTGCTTCATTCTCGCGACTCCCGTTGATGTGGCAGACGATGATGGCGGAGCCAGACAGTGCCGTTGCTGAGCTCAAAGAGCAAGCTTCGGTGGCCGCTATGGCCAAGATGATGAGCCTTGATATCAAGGCCAAGGTGTCGGGTCAGCTGCCAGGCTGCCTGAATATTTTTGGCGGCGACATTGTTGTCGCTCTGTGCGTATTGAGGCTCGGTAAACATGTTGCCACCCCCGAACAACTTGGCCTCATATTCATTGATGGGGGCGGGATAGTGACTGGCCGCTTGCAGCAGCAAGGCGAGGGCCTCATCGGCATAGCGCCCATCCAGCTTGGCAGAGGGATTGCGCCGACTTGGCAGCATGTAGTGACACATTCCTCCCTGTTTCTGCTCCGGATGCCACAAGGTGATGGCAATACAGGAGCCCAGTACGGTTCTGACCACCACATCCTCCTTGCCAAAGAAGAGCTCTCCCGGTTGCAGGATCACCTCCCGTGCCATGACTTATCTCTTCTGATAGATGGAAGGAGAGACAAGCTGCAGGCCGTGGTGCAGGCCATGCAGGCTCTCGGCGTGGCTCACCAGCAGGTAGCCACCGGGTTTGAGTCTGGGTACCAGCCGCTGCAATACTTGCCCTTTGGTCTCCTTGTTGAAGTAAATCATCACGTTTCTGATGAAGATGACGTCAAACATGCCGATGTCTGGCAGATCCTGATTGAGGTTGATCTGCCTGAACTGCACCTTGTCCCGCAACTTGCGATCGATGATGAAAATGCCCTCCTGCAGGCCCACACCCTTGAGGCAATATTTCATCAAAAAGGGCAGTGGAATATTTTGCGCCCGCTCGATGGGGTAACGACCGCTCATCGCCTGTTCCAGCACCCTGGACGAGATATCGGAGGCCAGTATCTCCCAGTTGAAGGTGCTGCGTTTTTCCGCGAGGGTCATGGCCAGACTGTAGGGCTCCTCGCCAGATGAACTGGCGGCACTCCAGACTCGCAGCGATTGCTCTGGCGGGAGGGTTGAGACTATCTCCCGCGTCAGAAACTCGAAGTGTTTGGGCTCCCTGAAAAAGTAGGTTTCGTTGGTGGTAAGGAGATCGAGCGCCAGCTGCAGTTCGCTGCTGCGATCGTTCATGATGAGCTGGAAGTAGTCGTCATAACTATCCAGCTCATAGTGGCAGAGGCGTTTCGCCAGGCGGCTGGCCACCAGCGCCTTCTTGGCAGGAGACAGCTCTATCCCCGCCGTTTGATGAAGCCAGCGTTGGAAGCGGGAGAACTCATCATCATGCAGCTGGGTTTGATACAAAAAACTGTCCCTCTACCTGTGTTGTCGGAGACGGGAGAGGCAACGCCTCTCCCGTGGCTAGAACCGGACAAAATCGCCATCGCCGATGGGGCGTTGGACGGTGGCGGCTCGTTCCCGACTGTTGGCAGTGCTCTCGTTCATAAAGCGACCTCGGGTATTGGGGTGAAGATGCGAGGTGGCTGCTTTACCTTCTTTGGCGTGGGCCTCCAGGGTAAAGAACTCCATGGCCAGCTGCAGCTGTTCAGCCTGGCTGCTCATCTCTTCTGCTGTGGCAGCCAGCTCTTCGCTGCAAGAGGCATTCTGCTGGGTAACCTGACTCAGCTGGTTCATGGCCTGATTGATCTGGCTGACACCGGTGGATTGCTCAACCGAAGCGGCACTGATCTCCTGAACCAGATCCGAGGTCTTGTTGATTGAAGGAACCATCTGATCCAACAAACGACCTGCTTTTTCCGCCATCTCGACACTGCTGGAGGCCAGCTCACCAATCTCCTGTGCTGCAACCTGGCTGCGTTCGGCCAGTTTGCGCACCTCCGCCGCCACTACGGCAAAGCCTTTGCCGTGATCGCCTGCCCGCGCCGCTTCGATAGCTGCGTTGAGAGCCAGCAGATTGGTCTGGTAGGCGATGTCATCGATGATGCCAATCCGTCTGGCGATCTGTTTCATGGCATCCACAGTCAGTTTGACCGCTTCTCCTCCCTCTACGGCCTCTTTGGCTGCCTTGCTGGCCATGCCATCGGTGACCTGGGCATTGTCGGTATTCTGGTTGATGCTGGCGCTCATCTGCTCGATGGAGGCGCTGGTCTCCTCCATGCTGGAGGCCTGTTCACTGCTGGATTGGCTGATCGACTGGGCGGTCGCGCTTACCTGCTCGGCGGCACTGGAGAGGTTGTCAGAGGCGCCGCGCACTTCGGTGACGATGTTGGTGAGCGATGCGATGGTCTTGTTGAGCGCATCCTTGGTGGTGCCAAACACGCCGGGATAGTCCGCCTCAATCTGTTGGGTCAGGTCACCTTTTGCCAGACATTGCACGACCCGGATGACGTCGTTGAGGGTGCTGTCGATCACTTCGGCAATCTGGTTGATCCCTTCTCCCATCGCCTGAAAGAAGCCGCTCTTGCCAGCAAGTTCCATCCTGCGGTGCAGCTCGCCATTGATCACGGCCTGCACAATGTCGGACATCTCTTTCTCTATCATCACCTCCTTGGTTCTGTCGGCCCATTCGACCACGGATCCCAACCGTTCACCGGTATCGTTGAAGACCGGATTGGCGATCAGGGAGAAGGTGCGCCCCCCCAGCTGAATCTGGGTACGGTAGGTGCTGTTGAGTTTGGCCAGCATGGCGCGCTGATGGCCGGGATTTTTATGAAAGCTGTCGATGTTGGCGCCCATCAGCTGATTGGCGTTGAAGCTGTATAGCTCTTTCTTGATGTCGGTCTCGGCCTGATTGAGCATGCCGGTCACAGCCTCGTTCATATAGATAATGTCGAGGTTGGTATCGGCAATCATCACGTTGGTGCTGGCGCAGTCGAGTGCTTTGCGAACCAGCTGGTTCTCATGGAGCAGCACCTGGTTCTTTTTAATGTCGTTGCGGCTCTGTTCCAGCTTGTCACTGAGCAAGGTGACCACCTCGTTGATGGCATGTCCTACTTCACGCAAGGGGCTATCCATACCGGAAAGATCGAGTGGTGCTGGAACCTGCTCTGCCAGGACTGCGTGTTGCAACTGGCCTATTGCGTCGAGTAACTCGGTCCGCTGCCTCACTTCGGTGGCATTGTCTCCGAAGAGTTTTCCTAAGAGTGATTGGGTCATGAGCGTTTCCTTATGCTGCATGTCGTGGAGTATGGAGGCCTGTTCAGGAGGGTTGCAGGTTGCCTTGTGGCAACCTTGCCTGTGGCTGGGCCAGTTCGCTGAGTTGAGCCATCTCATCGAGTGACAACACTTTCCCGGTATCGATGAGGATGACGAATTTGCCGTTGACCTTGCCCATGCCGCTGATGAAATCGGCCCGGATGCGGGCACCAAAACTGGGTGGGGGCTCGATATCTGCTTGTGGGATACCCAGTACTTCCGATACAGAATCCACCACAACGCCAATATCCTGACCTACAGGTTCATCGCCCTGCGGGGCCATCCCCTCAATAATGACGATGCAACTGCGGCGAGTGATGACCGAAGGTGCATTGCCAAAGCGGGCATTCAAGTCTACGACCGACACTACCGCTCCTCTGAGGTTGATTACGCCACGAATAAAACCCGGCATCATCGGAACCGGAGTGATATTGCCGTATTCGATGATCTCTTTGACCCCCAGAATATTGATGGCGAACATCTCGTTGTTGATCAGAAATGTCAGGTACTGGGCATCGCCACTGCTCTCGTCAGCGGCCGCTGATGGCACCGTGATGTCGGTGGATGTATGCATGGTCGCCTCCGGTTAAAAGCGGACAAAATCCGCGTCATCAATGGAATGGGATGATGGTTGATTGGGCTGGCTGGCCCGTTGTGGGGGGGCGATGAAACTGCCTCTGGGAGGCATGCCCTTGTGGCCGGTTTCATTGGGCCTGGTGTTGAGCTGCGCACTTTTCTCCAGAGCAAAAAAGGCCATGGTTTGCTGCAGTTCGCTGGCTTGCGAGCTCATCTCTTCGGCCGTGGCCGCCAGCTCCTCGCTGCTGGCCGCATTTTGCTGTGTCACCTGATTAAGCTGGTTCATGGCCAGACTGATCTGGTTGGCTGCGCTGGCCTGTTCACCTGAGGCGGCATTGATCTCTTGTACCAGATCAGAGGTTTTGCGAATGGAGGGGACGATCCTCTCCAGCAGGTTGCCAGCCCGCTCTGCCTTGCTGACGCTGTCGGAGGAGAGCTCGCCAATCTCCTGCGCTGCGATCTGGCTGCGCTCTGCCAGTTTTCTCACCTCGGCAGCAACCACCGCGAAGCCTTTGCCATGCTCTCCGGCGCGAGCCGCCTCGATGGCGGCGTTGAGGGCAAGCAGGTTGGTTTGGTAGGCAATGTCGTCGATGATGCTGACTTTCTTGGCGATTTGCTGCATGGCGGTCACCGTCTGTTGAACGGATTGGCCCCCTTCGGTTGCCTCCAGCACCGAGTTGCTGGCCATGCTGTCGGTGATCTTGGCGTTCTCGGTGTTCTGATTGATGCTGGCGCTCATCTGCTCGATAGAGGCGCTGGTCTCTTCAACGCTGGCCGCTTGCTCGCTGGTGGCCTGGCTCAATGCCTGCGCCGTGTTGCTCACCTGATTGGAGGCATTGGTCAGGTTGTCGGCGGCGTTGCGTACCTCTTCGATGATATTGGTCAGCGCAGTGATGGTCCGGTTGAGGCCGTCTTTGGTCTGGCCAAAAATTCCTGGATAGGGCTCATCGATCCGTTGGGTCAGGTCACCCTTGGAGAGCGCGGTGGCAATGCGCATCACATCTTCCAGGCTGGTATCTGTCACGTGGGAGAGGCGATTCAGCAGCTCGGATACCCGCTTGATATATCCCTGACGATCCTCCAGCGCAATCTTGTGGCTGAAGTCGCCCTGTTCGACAGCGGCAGTAACCAAGGTCTCGATATCCGTGATCAAGGCCCCGAGTTTCTTGACCATGTTATCCATCGCCATCAAGAGCTGACCCGCTTCATCGTTGGACTCTATCTGGATCGATACATCCAGATTGCCATCGGCCAGACTATTGGCCACGCGTAGAGCCTGTTCGATGGGGGTGATGATGCTTTTGATCAGCAGGGTGCCAAACCAGGCTGCGAGTGCGATGCCGACCGCGATAACCACCGCCATGGTTAGCAGCATCACGTCATACCAGGATTGCGCTGCGGTATATTCCGACTTGGCCACATTGAGCTGCAGGTTGACCAGCTCGGTGATTTTGTTGCCTATCGGGTCGATGGAGCCATAGAGGGCACCGTCAAAATTGTTCAGCATGCCAGTAATCATGCCGTGCTGGGTGGCTAGGTATTTCTCCAGCTTGCCAATATCGGTATCGGCCGCGTTGAACAGGGTTGTCGCCTCGGCTGACAAACGCTGTTCTTCCGGTGTGAGAGTGGTGGACTGGTAGTGATGCCACTCGTTTTTGATTGTCTGCTGGGCCTGTTGTATCTGCTTCAAAGCCTCTTCTGCCGGGATCAGTCCCGCATTGGCCTTGTTGAGGTTGTCGATGATCGAGACGGCATAGCTGTCGGAGATGGTCTTCAGCTGCTTGAGGGGAACCACCCTGTCGTTGTAAACGCGCTGCAACCCGGTATTGCTGCTCTGCATGTTGTATAACCCGAGGCTGCCAACGGCCAGCAGCAGCAGGCAGAGCATGCAGAGCAGTACAATAAGACGCAATTTGATGGTGGAATTTTTTAACATGATGGTCCCCTCAGTTGATGCTGGATTGAGGCAGGTTGCGCGACACTGTCAACCTGTTGAGCTGACAGGATTCCTGAGTGATTGCGTGCTGGATCAGCGAAGGAATGTCGAGGATCAGGGCGACCTCCCCCCCCCCCAGAATGGTTGAACCACTAATGCCCTGCAGGCGCTGGAACAATTTCCCCAACGGCTTGATGACGGTCTGGAATTCTCCCAGCAGTTCATCCACTACCAGTCCGGATTTTTTGCCTGCATGGCTGACCACGACAATGTTCTCGCGCCTCCCTTTGCTGCCATTGGTATCGAAGTAGTGTTGCAGGCGGATAAAGGGCAGCACCTCGCCACGCAAATTGATGTAATTGCGACCCTGGGTATCGGACAGTGCACTCTGGGTCAATTCAACGCACTCGATCACCATATCGAGGGGAATGACGTAGTGGGTGTCGCAGACTCGCACCAGGAAGCCGTCGATGATGGCAAGGGTAAGCGGCAGGCGGATCTGCACACGGGTTCCTTTTCCCGGGATGCTGTCCAGATCGACCGTGCCGCGCAGGGCTGTGATGTTGCGTTTGACGACATCCATGCCAACCCCGCGACCGGAGAGGTTGGTTATCGCCTCGGCGGTAGAGAACCCCGGCTCGAAGATCAGGTTGTATATCTCCTGATCCGTCAGCGTGGTGGTTGGGTTGATCAGACCGCGCTCGATGGCTTTTTGCTGGATCCTGGCTTTGTTGAGACCTGCACCGTCATCCCGAATTTCGATGACGATACTGTTGGAGTCGTGATAGGCATTAAGATTCAGGGTGCCACGGGGGGATTTGCCTGCCAGCAGCCGTTGCTCTGCCGATTCGATGCCATGATCCATCGAGTTTCTGACCAGATGCATCAGCGGATCGCCGATCTTCTCTACCACCGACTTGTCCAGTTCAGTCTCGGCTCCGGAGATCACCAGAGTGATATCCTTGTTCAGTTCCTGACTGACATCGCGCACCACCCGCTGGAAGCGGTTGAAGGTATCGCCGATAGGCACCATTCGCAGGCGCAGTGCACTGTCGCGGATCTCTTCCACCAGCATGGCAATGACCGAGGTGGCTTCCTGCAGTTGGCTTTCGCGGGTGCGTTGGGCCAGCAGATTGGCTCCTGAACTGGCGACTACCAACTCCCCGACCAGATTGATTAGATCGTCCAGCTTGTCGGCATGCACCCTGACGTAACGGCCCTCTTTGCTCTTGCTCTCCTTGGTCTGGTTCTGTTTTTTCAGGGCGGCATCGACGACGGCTTCGTTGACAGCACCCTGCGCAATCAGGATCTCCCCGAGTTTGGGCGCTTGTTCTGCCGGGGTCGCTTGTTGTGCCTGCAGACCGCTGGCTAACTCCTCTGCGGTGAGGGCGCCGGTGTTGACCAACAACTGCCCCAGCATGGCGCTATCTTCCGGCAGCGACTCGATCAGGTTGATGAACTCGGCGATCTTGCTGTGGGGTGGCAAGATGGTGATCTGGCAGTCATCTCTGACAAATTCAAAGACATCGCTGATGGCCGCCTTGTCTGCCTGCGAGTCGAAGTCTATCTCGTAGCCGAGGTAGCAATTCTCCGGATCGAACTGTTCCCAATCCGGTAGCGCCTGATGGATTGTCTCCACTGAACATATGGTTCCGAGGGTGCCGAGATAGCGCAGAAATGCGGCCGGATCCATGCCATTGCGCAGCACATCGGGGCCAAAACGCAGGGAGATATGCCACAGGGAGGCGGAGCTGGTAATTCCTCCCTCTTTTTCGATCTTGGGTTCCGGCGTATGTACAGTATCTGGCAGCGTGGCATGGGGGACGCACTGATGACGGGTGAGGGTGAGCCTCAGCCGTTCATCCTGGTTGGCATCGCTATCGCTTAACGTGCTGCCCTGTTCTGCAACGACACTGATGAGCGTCTGGATGTGGTCACAGCTCTCCAGCAGATCCTTGATCAGAGGAGAGGTGACGGTGAGCTGCTGATTGCGGATCTGGTCGAGCAGATCCTCGACGATATGGGTAAACCCGACGATTGGTTGCAGACCAAACAGGCCAGCTGACCCCTTGATGGTATGAGCAGCACGGAAGATGGCACCAATCAGCTCGCTATTGTCAGGGTCAGATTCCAGTGATAGAAGGGCTGACTCCATCTCTTCAAGCAACTCGCGTGCCTCGGCGATATAGGTTTGTAAAGCCTGATCAAGATCGATGCTCACGGTGACTCCTTGTCATGGTGGCTCAGGGCCGTTCGCCATGGGTGATGAGGGTGGGGTCGCCAAAAAAGGCCGAGAGCTGGCAGAGCTCCAGCAGTTCAAGCACAACATGGCTGTGCCAGACCAGTGCCAGGGAGGAGCCTTGCTGCAGAGCGGTTTTCTTCGCTGCCAGCAGCAATTGCAGCCCGGCGCTGTCTATCTCGGATACCGCTGCCAGATTCAGCTCCAGTTCGTTCCCCTGATGCAATAAGGGTGAGAGAGCATCTTTCAGCTCGCTGACTGTATAAATGGTGATCTCGTCCGGCATGGTCACCACTACCTTGTTGTCGAGTAGCTCACTCTGTAGTTGCATGATGCGCTCCGGATCACGGCATGATGAGCTTGGCGACTGCGGCCAGCATCTGTTCGGGCTGGAAGGGTTTGACCACCCAGGCTTTGGCTCCTGCGGCTTGTCCCTCCTGCTTCTTGCTGTCCTGAGACTCGGTGGTCAGCATGATGACAGGGGTAAATTTGTAGTTGGCCAGCTTTTTGGCCTCTTTGACGAAGGTGATGCCATCCATGTTCGGCATGTTGACGTCACTGATGATCAGGTTGATCTTCTTGCCATCTAGTTTGTTGAGCGCATCTTTGCCGTCAGAGGCTTCCATGACCTCATAACCGGCTCCCTTGAGGGTCATGCCCACGACTTGGCGAATAGTTGCCGAGTCATCCACGATCAGGATCGTTTTGCCCATATCTCTCTCCTAGAAAAATGTGATGTCGGCGCTGCTTGGTTGCGCGTTGACTGTACGGGTGGTGCGACCATGGTGAATATTGCGCTGTTCGTCGGTGGCGTATGAGAGCTCCATCTCTGCCAGCCAGCGATTGGCATCGATCTGGATTGGCCCTGTCGCATTGCTGCTCTGCTCCGAAGCAACCAGATGGCTGGAGAGGCTCTCCATGTTTTGTCTGACGTGGCTGAGGATCTGGCTGACTCTGTCTTGAAATTGCAGCGAGACAATGACGCTGGAGATTTCGCGATGGATATCGGTGCTCTCGTTTTGCAGCAGGGAGGCGGATTCCGCCAGGCTGTCAGTGGCATGGCGAAAACGGGCCAGTACCTGTTCAATTGTCTGCTCCGAATTGAGCGCTGAGGCGTGATCCCGTGCGGCAGCATTTTCGGCAATCTGGAAGGCGCGACCGATAGCAGTATTGATGGTGTCTACCTTGTCGGTCATCTTCTGGGCGGTTTCGCTGGAGAGGCGGGAGAGGTTGCGCACTTCATCAGCTACCACAGCAAAGCCACGACCAGCTTCCCCAGCGCGGGCCGCTTCAATGGCGGCGTTGAGGGCCAGCAGGTTGGTCTGGGAGGCGATTTTGGCCACATCCATGGCCATGGTGTTGAGCTCTATGGTGTAGGTGGTCAGGCTTTTTATCTCACCCAGCATGGCGTCCCGATTGGCCTGGGCGGAGTGCAGGATGGCCACTACCTCATTGAGTTGCTGCTGGCTCTCGCTCAAGACTCCTGCCATGCCACGGGAATTGGCATCACCCAGTTCTCCGGCTGCCAGATGAGAAGCATTGACTGCTTCCTCCAGCTTGTTGGCCAAGCCGCTGAAGCGTTGAGTCAGGTCAATCATCGCGGCTTCTGTTTGTTGACGAGAGTTTTCAATCTGCTGGGACCAGATGGGGAGTGCCTTCTCGCACACCTGTTCGAGCCCGATGATGGAGTGGGCGAGAGGATCGGTCGCGACTGTTTGTTCCTCTCCTGCACGATGTCGGAGTGTGTGCTGGTGGAAGTGACTCGATGTCCAGAGCGCGGCGGCAATAGCAACCAGCACATTGAGCAGCAGGTAGAGAGGTGACAGCGCATCGGCGAGCTGCAGCAACAGGCAGCTCAGCAGAGCAAGCCCGATGCAGCAAATCCAGCAAACCGGTTCCCAAAGCGGTGTGTTCACGCCACTTTTGTGTTGTGCCATACGTAGCTTATCCCTGTGCAATTATTTGGTAAGAGGTAAAGGCGCGGGACCGAAACAGTCATGGTGCCCCTTGACGCTCTTTTCTTTATTTATAGTTGGCACAATAAGGTTAGCGGAAAAAAATTAATTGGCTGCAAATCGGAGTTGTTTGTATCAGCGATTGCCGTATCAAGTGGCTTGCGAAGTGGGGGGAAGAGCCTGGTGGGGATGAAAAGGAGAGAAGGAGCCTGAGGATTCAGGCTCCTGATGAGGATCAAGCCTCGTTGACGTGAGCCTTCTGGCACCCTTCTACGGCGTGGGCGATGAGCTCCAGCGCGCTCTTGTCGCAGGGGGGCAGCTCGGCATCGCACCCCTTGATGGGGGTGACGCGGTCGCCCCACTTGATGATGGCGGCACCCCAAGTCAGGCCGGCACCGAAAGCGGCGGTCAGCAGATAGGAGTTCGGCTTGACGCGGCCCTGCTCCAGCGCTTCACACAGGGCGATGGGCACAGTGGCTGCAGAGGTGTTGCCGTAGTTTTCGATGTTGACCATCACCTTCTCCATCGGCGCATTCATCCGTTTGGCGAGGGTCTCGATGATGCGGATATTGGCCTGGTGCGGCACGATCAGGTCGACCTGCTCCGGCGCAATACCGGCCTGCGCCAGCACAGTGCTGGTGGCTTCACCCATGCCACGCACGGCGCGTTTGAAGATCTCCGGCCCTTCGAAGTTGAAGGTGAACAGACCATCGATGTCGGCAAAACGCACCCGATCAGTACCGAAGTTCGGTACGTGCAGGATCTCTCGCGCTTCGCTGTCGCAGCCCAGCTTGTTGGCGATCAGGCCACACTCCTGCTCGCTCGCCTCGATTACCACGGCACCGGCACCATCGCCAAACAGCACGGCGGTATCGCGGCGCGCCCAGTCCAGCAGGTAGGTAAGGCGCTCGGCACCGATCACCAGCACCTTCTTCATCATGCCGGTCTGCACCAGCGAGGTGGCGACGGAGAGGGAGTAGACGAAACCGGTGCAGGCCGCGTTGAGGTCGAATACGGCAGCGTTGACTGCGCCCAGCTTCTTTTGCACCGCAGAGGCGGCGCTTGGCAGCAGGTTGTCCGGGGTGGCGGTAGCCAGGATGATGCCATCGAGATCGCTCGCTTCCAGACCGGCGCAGGCCAGTGCGCGGCGACCGGCCAGGGTGGCGAGATCCGAGGTGCTGACATGGGAGATCCGGCGGGCCTTGATGCCGGTGCGCGGATAGATCCACTCGTCTGACGTATCCATGATGGTGCTGAGGTCGTCGTTGGTCAGCACAGAGGGAGGCAGGCATTTGCCCCAGCCGGTGATATTGGCGTATTTCATCTTGTTACCGCTTCTCAAAGTGGATCGCCCGCGGGCGGAAAATCGTGCAATTATGCCGTACGAGACAACCACTGTCATCTTGTGGTCATGGTTATGTGCGGGGGGCTCAGCTGTGCCATCTGGTCGCAAAGGGCTGCAACGCGCTGAACATGGCAGGAAATTTTGCTTAAAACGCGGGACTCCTCTGCCCTAAGATAGGCATTTCGCCACCGATGAGGGTATCTCCTTGCTCAGAGCCAATCTCAACTTGTTGCCGACCCTCAAGGTGCTGCTGGAGACCCGCAATATCAGCCGCGCCGCCGAGCTGCTGCACCTGAGTCAGCCCTCCATCAGCAAGCAGCTTGCCCAGTTGCGCAGCGAGTTTGATGACGAGTTGCTGGTACGGGAGGGGCAACGCTGGTTGCTGACGCCACGGGCCGAAATGTTGGCCGCCCTGCTGGCGGATTCTCTCGATGCGCTGGAGCGGCTCTACGAGGCGCCCGGATTTGACCCGAGCCGCTGCGAGCGGGTATTTCGACTCGCGTCTTCTGATTATGTTGCCCAGCATATCCTGCCCGATATCTGTGCCGCGCTCGCCAAAGAGGCGCCGTTGGCGGCGCTGGAGTACAGCCTGTGGGACAAGCGTCAGCTGCCGCAGTTGTGGCAGTCCGAGCTCGATCTGGTCTCTACCATCACCGAGCAGGTACCGGAGCAGATACGCGGTCTGCATCAGGGGGAAGATCGGCTGGCGGTGTTGATGGGACGTCATCACCCGTTGGCGGGCAAGGCGCTGAGTCTCGATGACTATCTCGCCTGGCCTCACCTGCAGGTGAGTGGCGGTGGCGACAAGGACAGCCCGGTGGAGCAGGTATTGGCGCCGCAGGGACTGAGTCGACGCTGGTTTGCCAGAGTCCCCTTCTTTCAGGCGGCAGTGGAGGTGTTGCTGCGCACCGATTGCCTGATGACCACTCCGGCTCATATCGCCTGGCAGCTTTCCTGCGGCCATGAGCTCACCTTTGTCGATCTGCCATTTGCTACCCGCGACCAGCAGTATCATCTGCTGTGGCATCAGCGCCACCATCAGGATCCGGCCCACCGCTGGTTTCGCGAGCTGGCCTACCCCTTCCTGCGGGATCACCTGCAACGTACCGTTGGCGAGAGTCGCAAGCTGCTCGATCTCGGCGGTTAGCCCCAGTCAGTTGTGTGGTGCCATAGCCATTGGTTATGGAATCTATTCATAACTTTCACTACTGGCATAATGGCTCAGCCCGTACCCTGAATGCAGGTCATCATATCGAGCATATAAAGAGGAAATGCATGGAACTGACGAGTTGGCTGGCACTGGCCGCAATCTGCGTGATGGGGGCCATCAGCCCGGGGCCGAGTCTGGCGCTGATCATCCGCAACACGGTGCAGGGCGGGCAGGGGCACGGCGTCGCTACTGCGCTTGGCCACGGCCTCGGGGTTGGTATCTATGCGCTGGTCACGGCGCTTGGCCTCTCCATTTTGATCACCCAGACCCCGATCCTGTTTGATCTGATCCGCTACGGCGGCGCCGCATTTCTTGCCTGGCTCGGGGTGAAAGCCCTGCTGGCAAAACCAGCCAGCGGCGAAGCGAGTGAAGAGGTGCATCAATTGCGTGGTCGGCAGGGGGCCTTTGAAGGTTTTATGGTGGCTTTCCTCAATCCCCAACTGGCGGTTTTCTTCATCGCCCTGTTCAGCCAGTTTGTGCGAGCCGATACCGGCTGGAGCGAAGGGGGCATCATGATGCTTACCGCTGGCGGGATCGATGCAGTCTGGTACGTGCTGGTGGCGCTGGTGCTCTCCCGCGGGCCGGTGCTGGCGTGGCTTAAAGCCAAATCCTTTGTCATCGACAAGGTGAGTGGGCTGGTGCTGCTCGGGCTGGCACTCAAGGTGGTCATGTAATCCTGTATTTCGCAGATACCTTAAGCGGGATCAAGGCACGCGGGTGGTGAATGGGCTAGAGTAGCGCCCATTTGCTGTCCGCCCTGATCCCGAGACCATGCACCAGAACAAGCACCCGTTAAGCCACAACAACCGGTTGGAGCTGCTGGCTCCGGCCAAGAACCTCGCCTACGGCATCGAAGCCATCAACCATGGGGCCGATGCCGTCTACATGGGGGGCCCAGCCTTTGGCGCCCGCAGTGCGGCAGGCAACACCATTGAGGATATCGAAGCGCTGGCACGTCACGCCCACCGTTTCGGCGCCCAGGTTTTTGTCGCCTTCAACACCCTGCTGCACGATCATGAGCTGGAGCAGGCCCGGCGGCTGACCCACCAGATCTACGAAGCCGGTGCCGATGCGCTCATCGTGCAGGATATGGGGCTGCTGGCGCTCGATCTGCCACCCATCGCCCTTCATGCTAGTACCCAGACCGACAACCGCACGCCGGAGAAGGTGAAGTTTCTGCAGGATGTGGGCTTCTCTCAGGTGGTGCTGGCGCGCGAACTGTCTCTTGCGCAGATCCGCGAGATCAGTACGGCGACCAATGTGCAGCTGGAGTTTTTTATCCACGGCGCGCTCTGCGTTTCCTACAGCGGCCAGTGCAACATCAGCCATGCCCGTACCGGTCGCAGTGCCAACCGCGGCGAGTGTGCCCAGCTCTGTCGCTTGCCCTGCTCGCTGCAAAAGCCGGACGGTGAAGTGCTGGTGGCCGACAGCCACCTGTTGTCGCTCAAGGATATGGATCAGACCGACAACCTGGAGGCCTTGATCGAGGCGGGGATCCGCTCCTTCAAGATTGAAGGGCGTCTCAAGGGGCTCGACTACGTCAAAAACGTCACCGCCTGGTATCGGCAGAAGTTGGACGCCATTCTCGATAGTCGCTCCGATCTGGTGGCTGCCTCGGCGGGTCGTTGCAGCTACAGCTTCACGCCAGATCCCAAAAAGAGCTTCAACCGCGGCAGCACCGATTACTTCCTCCATGGCCGCCAGCAGGGGATCGATTCCACCAAGAGCCCAAAATATGTGGGCGAGCCGCTGGGGCGGGTCACCAAGGTGACCCGTGACGGCATCGAGATTGATGGCAAACAGGTCACCCTCAACAACGGCGACGGTCTGGGCTTCTTCAAGCCGAATAACGAGCTGGTGGGGATGCGCCTCAACAAAGTCGAAGGTAAGCAGTTACTCCTGTCAGAGCGTATGCCGGGGTTGAAGGTAGGCACCGAAATCTACCGCAACCACGATCAGGCCTTCAGCAAGATGCTGGAGAAGGCGAGCGCGGATCGCCGTATCCGGGTCGATATGGTGCTGGCAGAGTGCGATGAGGGCGTGAGCCTCACGCTCACCGACGAGCAGGGCATCAGCGCCATGGTGACGCTGTCTTGCGATAAACAGCCTGCCGACAATCCGGAGCGGGCGCTGCAGCAGGCGCGGGATCAACTTGGCAAACTTGGCAATACCCTCTTTGTGGCGCGCAAGATTGAGTTGGCAGTAACGAGGCCGCTATTTATCGCCGCATCACAGCTCAACGGTTTGCGCCGGGATGGCATCGCTGCACTTGAGGCCGCACGCGTGGCCAGCTACCAGCGCCCCGAGCGACGCATTGCCCTGCGGGATATCAACTATCCCCAGCACCGTCTCTCCTACCTTGGCAATGTGCTGAACAGCGCGGCCGAGCAGTTCTTCCGCGAACACGGGGTGGATCGGATTGCTCCCGCCTATGAGGCGAACAAGGAGGAGCGGGAAGTGGTGCTGATGATCACCAAGCATTGCATCCGCTATAGCCAGAACCTCTGCCCGAACGAGGTGCCAGGTCTCAAGGCCGAGCCGCTGGAACTCAAAATGGGTAAAGACACCTTCCGCCTGCGTTTTGATTGTCACCGCTGCGAAATGCATGTGATGGGCAGCCTGAAACGCTGATCAATGAGCCCCTTTCTCCATCCGGAAAGGGGCAATTTTTATCGCAGGTTCTCTGCCTACCCTCCTTTAATTGCCCCTCTCCAGCGCCAGCAGCGTTTTTTTAATCTCCAATCCCCCCGCATAGCCGGTCAGGCTGCCGTTTTGGCCGATCACCCGATGGCAGGGGACGATGATCGAGAGCGGATTGCGGCCATTCGCCGCGCCCACTGCCCGCACCGCATCGGGTTTGCCGATGGTGCGAGCGATATCGCTGTAGCTGCGGGTCTCGCCGTAGGGGATGTCGCACAGCGCTTGCCACACCGCCTGCTGAAAAGCTGTGCCACGGGCGGCAAGGGGCAGGGAGAAGCGCTGCAAGCGACCGGCAAAATAGGCGTCAAATTCGGCGAGGAAGGGGGCCAGCGCTGCGGGGTCTTGCAGCCAGCCGCTCATATCGGGCAGCGCCCGCAGGCCCGCCACAAAGTCCACGTGCACCAAGCCATACTCGTTGATGGCAACCAGCAGATTGCCGCAGCGGGTCGGCAGGATATCGTAGCGGATCATGGGGTTATCTCCTATGGTTGGTTATCTGGCTGTTGTTCGTTGCCGGTGGCATGGAGCAGCAAATTGGGCGCTTCACTCATGGCGTGCCACAGCCAGCTGGCCGCATAGCTGCGCCACGGCTGCCATGCTGCGCTTTGCGCCAACACCTCTTTTACCGGCAGCTTGGTGCCGCCGCCGAGTGCCTTTTGCAGCACCAGATCGGAAGCGGGGAAGGCATCGGTATCCAGCCCGCAGCGCAGCCGCCAGTACGAGACCGTCCAGGGGCCTATGCCCGGTAGTGCCAGCAACTGCTCATCACTGGCTGTCGTGAGGGTCAGCTCACCGCTGGCCAGTGCCTTCGCCACTCCCCGCAGGGTACGAATACGGCTGCCGGGCATGCCGATGCCGTCGAGATCGAGTTCGCACAACTGGGCGGGGGTCGGTAGTTGCGCCACCCCGAATTGCGCCTCGGTACGAGCTACCAGCCGCCCGAGTATGGTGATGGCCCCCTTGACCGAGACCTGCTGGCCGACGATGGCGCGCAGCATCACCTCGTATTCGTCCCAGCCACCTGGCAGCCGTACGCCGGGCCAGCGCGCCTGCAAGCGGGCGAGCAGCGGATCCTGACCGAGCAGATCGCCGATCCGCTGCATATCGGCATCGAGATCCCACATCCGGCGCACCCGATAGAGCAGATCGGGCAGTGCTGCGAGCGGCAGATCATGGACGGTGAGCTGCAGGCTATGCCCCTTGCCTTGCGCGATACGCACCAGCGCGACCTGATCGCCGACCCGATAGCGCCGCTCGTACACCTCGCCATCTACCCGCTCCAGTCCGGGGATCGCCCGTAGCCGGTAGAACGCCAGCATGGCCGCCACGTCATATGGGGGGCGGTAGGGCAGTTGCAGTGTCAGGGTTGCGCCGCGCGGCTGCGCGCTCATGTGCTCTGGCGCGTCAGCGTGCTGCTCCTGCTGGCGCAGGGAGCGCGGGGCCAGTCCGTAGGCGTTGAGCCAGGCGTCATTGAAGCGGCGGATGCTGGCAAATCCGGCGGCAAACGCGATGTCGGTGATGGGCAGCCCGGTTTCAGTCAGCAACCGTTTCGCGAGCAGCAGACGGCGCGTCTGCTCCACCTGTTTTGGCGAGGCGCCGAGGTGCTGCTCGAACTGGCGGCGCAGGGTGCGTTCGCTTATCCCTGCCTCAGTGGCCAGTTTGGCGAGCGTGCCTTCCGCCAGCTCGCCGCGATCGATGCACGCCAGCAGACGTGCCAGTTCAACCGGCAGATCGCCACGGGCGGCGGGGGCCAGCTCAGGGCGGCAGCGCAGGCAGGGTCGCAGCCCATACTGCTCGGCGGCCGCGGCGCTTTGGAAGTAGCGCACATTGTGCTCGTGCGGTGGCCGTGCCGGGCAGACAGGCCGGCAGTAGATGCCGGTCGAGAGCACGCCGGTAAAGAAGCGGCCATCGAAGCGAGAATCGCGGGCGAGCCGTGCGGCGTGACACTGCTCGCGGCTGAGGGTGTTGATCACCTCATCCGGTGACGACTCTGGGCTGGGCTTTGCATTCATGGTGTTGGCGGCTTTGCTGGAATAGATGGCAAGAGAGTAAGGGGGCTCGGGGGCTGTGACTAGCCAGAAACGGACAGGGATAGCAAAAATTGGCCAAAGGTTTTTTTGCTCTTTCATTGCACGGCCGGGTTTCACTCTTCGTCACGCTGTTATTCATATGTCGCGGCTCGACAGAAGGGGGCATAACGGACGGGTTGTAGGCACGATTGGCTTAGCTTTATTTGCTTAGCGAGATTAGTGGCGGTGAAAACTGCTTAAAAATTAATAACAGATCACATAATTATCTTTTTTACATTGAGTGTGGCGATTTTGTGTTGTTCAATCGAGTCAGTTAATTTTTGATGATTATTAAGTCATCGCATTTGCGGCCCAGGGCCGACCAATAACAACAACACTTGCCAAGGATGATAAGTGAACGACTGTAAGGCATGGCCCCATTGCCGAGGGTTTAGTCTGATCGAGTTGTTGATCGCCATGACGGTTGTCAGCATTCTCGCGGCCATCGCGTTGCCAGCGTATCAGGGTTATCTGCAACAGGGACGTCGTTACGAAGCGCAGCAGCAATTGCTGGAGCAGGCGCTCGCCCTCGAACGTATCTATACCCAACAGGGCCGTTATCCAGACACGTTTGCTACCCCTTCCAACACGGATTTCTACCAGTTCAGCTACAGCCAGCAAGATGCTGGCGACTACCTGCTTAAAGCCATTCCAACGACGCGACAACAGGATGAGTGCGGCACTCTGACCCTCGATCAGACCGGTTATCGCGCGGCCAATCGCCATGACTGCTGGGGATCATAAGATGAATGTGCGTGGATTTACTCTGATTGAGTTGATGATCACGGTCGGCATCGCCGCCATCTTGCTATTGGTCGGGTTGCCCTCCATGAGTCAGCGCCTCGCGGCCGAACGGCTCGATCGCAGCGCGACCGAACTCGCGTCTGCCTACCGTTTTGCCCGCAGTGAAGCGGTCAAGTTGACCCTGCCGGTGGTACTGCAGGGCACCGAGAACGGTGGCTGGGAGGTGATGGCTGACAGCAAGTTGCTGCGTCAGGCAGCAGCACCTGCTGGCGGAGTGGTGATCAAGCCGTTTGACCCCATCCAGATCGCGCCAACCGGCAGCAGCAGCCACGCCGAGATCATTCTGGCCAATCGCCTCGGTGAGCAGCGGGTGCTCTGCGTGGCTCCGAGCGGCCAGCTGCTGCAAGGGAGCTGCTCATGAGACACGCCGCACTTGCCCGCCAGCAGGGCTTCAATCTGGTGGAGATCATGGTTTCCATGGTGTTGGCGGTGATGGTGTTTCTCGGTCTCGCCAAGGGGCAGGTGGTCTCGTTGCAGCAGGCGCATTACAGCTTGCAGAGCACGCTGGCCACGATCGAGGCGAGCAACAGCGTGGAGCAGATCTGGAGCTCGCTGTGTGAAGTGCAGCGCAAGCCCGAGCGGTTCACCCAGGCCGATTTTCTTGCCCGCTTCACCCTGCACGAGGGCCACCGGCTGGTGCTGCCGAACCGTTATAGCGACAACTTTGTGGTCGCTATCGAGTGGCAGGATGAGCGGGTCTCCGGCGCCAAGCGGGTGGAGCTGAACGCAGGATTTCCGCCTTTATGCTGAGCCTCCCCTCACGGCAACGAGGCATCAGTCTCGTCGAGCTGATGATCTCCATGGTGCTCGGTCTGATGCTGATGCTGGCGATTTTTGCCGGTTACGCCCCGATCAAGAGCACGGTCGAACAGAGCAAGGCGCTGGAGCAGGCGAACGAAGTGCTGCGCTTTGCCACTCTCACCTTTACCAACAGCATCAAGCAGGCGGATCAGCTGATAGCGGTCACCCCTGATCGCCTGACGCTGGCCTTCAAGGTAGAGGGGGGCAGTCAGGTGCTCTCCTGTCTTGGCAACCAGAAAACCGCCGATTTTACCGAGCAGTACCGCTTCACGCCGCCGGTACTCAGTTGCGATGACGGGGATGGCCCGCGCCTGTTGCTGGCCCATCTTCAGGATCTTGAATTCGGCCAGCAGGGGGCGCTGGTCAATATCCGCATCTTGCCCGAAGGGCTGCCCAGCTATCTGGCGCCGGGAGTCGAGGTGCAGGTGGCCCGCCGCAAGGCGGTCTGGGCGGCAGCGTTGGCCACATCCGGTGCCAACGCCACAGCAGGGGGAGCGGGATGAACAAGGGATTGCAGGGGCAGCGGGGAGCCGTACTGCTGGTGGTGCTGGTGGTGAGCCTGCTGTCGAGTCTGCTGGTGTTTACCAGCATTCAGGAGAACCAGTTGCAGACCCGCCTGAGCGGCAATTTTCACAAGAAGATCAATGCGCAGCTCAGTGCCGAGCAGGGGATGAACGAGAGTTATCGCGCCCTGCATCAGGCACTTGGCGCCGAACCGCGGATAGAGTGGGAGCGGCTGGTGCAGAAGGTGCCTGGCAAGGGGGAAGGAGCCATGGCGGGCAGCCGCTTTAGCATCGAACAGCTGGATGCCGCCACCGACAGCAAGCTGGCGTTGCAGAGCCATGGCCGTTATCTGGAGGGCAATGCCAGTCTCAATGCGCTGTTTGCCCTCAAGCGCGAGCCCGGCAATCTCATCTTTCAGGATTCGGTAGTGGCATGCGAAGGGCTAAGCCTCTCCGGTAGCGGTTTTATCGACAGCTACGATTCGCGCAAGGGCAAATATGGCGGCACCAACATTAAGCAGAATGCCAAGGTGGCGACTGTCAGTGACAAGGCCAATGTAGTGCTCGACGGCAATTCGCCAATTTGGGGCGATGTACGGGCGACCGGCTCCGTGACCCTGAACGGATCTTCCCCCATCTCCGGCAACGTGAATGCCGGGAGTGACGTCATTATCTCCCCCTCTTCTGACAAGATTGTCCGGGTCTCCGGCAATGTGAAAGGGGGCGGCAGTTTGACCCTGAAAGGGGGGCGCATCGGTGGTCAGGTTGCGGTCAACGGTAATGTCTCCATGGATTGGGGCACCAGCATCGACAGCGGCAAGCTCAATTATGGTGGCGCTGGTTTTTTTAAAGATCAGGAGAACCAGAAATATCTGGATCCCGAGTATCGCAACGATCCCAGGTTACCGCCGGTGGCCGGACAGGTGTGTGACCCGCTCAATGTGGCCGCGCTGGCCAAATCGTTCCCCCCTGCAACATTGCCTATTAATGGCCTGTTGACGCTTGGGGCCACCCAGCAGATGGTGCTGACCACGGATCCCGCCACCGGCTCGGTCACCAGCAGCAACCAGCATAAGCCCGGGCTGCCGCTACCCGGCAAGGGGGAGCTGTTTGGCAAGGAGCAGACCATTTATCAGCTCGACAGCCTCAATATGAGGGCCGATGCCAGCCTCACCATCAAGGGGGATGTGGTGCTGCTGATCGACAAGGATTTCACCATGACTGGCAGCAACAAGTTGACGGTGAGCGAGGGCAGCAGTCTGACCCTGATCGTCAGTGGCAAGGTCGATCTTGGGGCCGGTGCCGAGGTGACGGCAGTCAAGCAGGGGCTGACCGCTGGCGGTACGCCCGCTATCTCCATCTATTCCGCGTATAGCGGCAAGGATGGGGTCAAGCTGTCGGGTAATACCCCGCTCTATGCCGCCCTCTATGCCCCGCTCACCGAGATGAAGATCATCGGAAGTGGCGGTCTGTACGGGGCGGTGCGGGCAAAACACCTGACCGAGAGTGGCGCGGGCGGTGTGCACTATGACGAGGCGCTGGGCATGGCAGATCTGGGGGATGATAAGGGGCCGCCTCCGACACTGGCACTGCGGCAGTGGCACTTTGTGCAGTGAGGCTGGCGAGCCGCTAAAAAGGATCGAACGGGGCGCGCAACTGTGAGAAGGTGGAGATCTGTCCAGCCAGCCGTTCACTGTTGAGGAGTGCTCCATGCCAGGCCCCGCTCGTGCCGGTGCCCTGATCTATGCCAAGGATCCGGGCCTGCTTACCCACTTTTATCGTACCCTGCTGCAGATGGTGGTCTGCAGTCAGAATGAGCAGCTGGTGGTGCTGGAAAACAGCGATATCCAGCTGCTGATCCATGCCATTCCTGAGCCTTATGTCGGGCAAGTTGTTATCAAGCGGCCGCCGGCACTGCGGGAAGAGGGGGCCATCAAGCTGTTCTTCACCGTCTCCAGCCTCGCCTGGGCAGAAGCGAAGGCGGCGGATCTCGGCGGCGGTTTGTTGTCACAGCAGTGGACGGGGCCCGGCTTTGTGGTGCGCAACGCCTTCGACCCTGAGGGCAATATCCTGCAACTGCGCGAGTTGCTGGGCTCCCCTGATCCTCTCTGAAGCCTCTCTTTTTGCAGGATTGTGGTGGGGCGTGCTATGCCATGCACCGCCATAAAAACGGGGCCCTGTAGTGGTCAACTAAAAAGGGCCCCGCTCTGCTGTTAGCTTGCTGCGCTCATTACTTCAGGTAGCGCTGTTCCAGATGTTGGCGCAGCCAGTGCGGGTTGAGCGCTTCACCGGTGGCGCGGCGCACCAGCTCGTCGGTGCTGTGCAGGCTCCCCTGTGACCAGATGTTGCGTCCGAGCCAGCCGAAGATCTCCGGCAGGCGGCCCGCCGCGATCACCTCACCCATGCTGCCCAGCTCTTTTTCGAGGGCAAAGCGCAACTGGGCGGCATACATGGCACCCAGGGTGTAACTCGGGAAGTAGCCGAACGAGCCGTCGGTCCAGTGAATATCCTGCATGCAGCCATTGCGGTAGTTGCCCTTGGTGGAGAGCCCCAGCCACTGCTGCATCTTGGCATCCCACAGCTCGGGGATGTCGGCCACCTCGATCTTCCCTTCCACCAGATCGCGCTCCAGCTCGTAGCGCAGAATAACGTGGGCCGGATAGGTCACCTCGTCCGCATCGACCCGGATAAAGCCCGGCTCGACCCGGCTGTAGAGCTTGGCCAGATTGTCCGGCGCAAACGCCGCCTGCTCGCCGAAGTGGTGACGAATACGTGGTGCCAGCAGCGCGAGGAAGGCCGGATGATGGCCCAGTTGCATTTCACAAAACAGGCTCTGGCTCTCGTGGATTGCCATGGAGCGGGCCTCGGCCACCGGCTGACCCAGCAGATGGCGCGGCAGCCCCTGCTCGTAACGGGCGTGACCGGTCTCGTGCACTATGCCCATCAGGCTGGAGACAAACTCCTGCTCGTTATAGCGGGTAGTGATCCGCACGTCGGTCGGCACCCCGCCACAGAAGGGGTGACTGCTCACATCGAGGCGGCCGTGGGCGAAATCAAAGCCGAGCAGCCCCATTACCTCCTGGCCGAGTGCCTGTTGGGTGGGGATGGGGAAGGGGCCTTGCGGCAGCAGCAGGGCATCGCCCTTCTGCTGTTCACTCACGGTCTGGATAAGAGCCGGCAGCCAGCTGGCCAGATCGCCGAAGATCTGATCCAGGCGCGCGCTGGTCATGCCGGGCTCATAGAGGGCCAGCATGGCGTCGTAGGGGCGCACGCCAAGCGCATCGGCCCGCAGTTGTGCCACTTCACGGGAGAGTTTCACCACCTCCTCGAGATTGGGAGCAAAGCTGGCCCAGTCGTTGTTCTTGCGCTGGCTGCGCCAGGCGTGCTCGCACTTGCTACCGGCGAGCGACAGCGCTTCGACCAGCTCACCGGGCAGCAGGCTGGCATCTTGCCACTGGCGCTTGATCTCGCCGAGGTTGGCCCGTTGCACTTCATCGAGCGGCTCACTCTCGGCCTTGGCAATCCAGTCGCCCAGCTCGGGAGCGGTGCGCTTCTGGTGGATCAGCAGACCGAGTTCGGCCATCGCTTCGGCGCGAGCATCGTTGCCCCCTTCCGGCATCATGGCCGCCTGATCCCAGCCGCAGATGGCGGCGAGGTGGCTAAAGCGGTGGATCTGCTGCTGATGTTGTTCAAGCTTTTGATATGACATGGGATTGTCCTTGTTATCGTCCCTGATGGTATGCCGCCCCGTACCTGGCATGCTCGGGGCCGTTCGATGCTAACACCGCCGCTGTATAGTTGACCACCATCATGCAGGTGGGCCAAAGGCGTAGTGGCGAGAGGCGGGTTAGCCGAGCCGCTTCTGGTGCCGCTCGCGGTTTTCCGCTTTTTTGCGTTCGCTTTTGCGCAGCAGCACATAGAGGGCACCGCTGCCGCCGTGGCGACGCTCGGCACTGTGGAGCGCCATGACGGCGGG
Source organism: Aeromonas sp. R4-2 (assembly GCF_040908295.1). Classification (NCBI taxonomy): domain Bacteria; kingdom Pseudomonadati; phylum Pseudomonadota; class Gammaproteobacteria; order Aeromonadales; family Aeromonadaceae; genus Aeromonas; species Aeromonas sp. R4-2. The sequence goes on from NZ_JBFODL010000014.1 coordinate 233,083, forward strand.
CAGTTGCGGCAACCAGGCGCTGACATAGCTTTTCAGCAGGGCGCGCGGGGTGCTGCGCTCCCCCTTGCCGTGCAGGATCAGCAGGCAGCGGATATCCCGGACTTCACAATCCGCAATGAATTGCACCAGCGTCTGGCGCGCTTCGTTGAGGGTTTTCTGGTGCAAGTCCAGGCTGGCCTGCAGCTCGTATTTGCCGAGCCGCAGCTTCTTGTAGACCCCCTCCTGCACCCCATCGCGCTTGAAACCGACGATTTCGTGCGGATCGCGCATCTCGATGGCCTCCATGGTGAGGTGGTCGAGGGCGAGTTGCTCGGCGGTGGCAGCCTGACGGCGAGCGAGCTGCGCCTCGGTCGGGGCGGATTTGGCCGCATGGGGATGGATGTTGTCGCTGCGAATGGGCCGCACGTCGGCCACTTCATTCATAAATAGCGAGAGTTCGTCGTTATGAGACACGGCAGGCTCCCCATAAGAAAAAGTGGGGGTCATTATAACGGTCGCAACCGGCACAGAAAACGGGGAAAGGGGGAGGGGATAAGGGGCACCCGGCATGGACACTGGTGCATCCTGGCCCGGGAATCACAGTCGCGAACCATAAAACAGCACAGGCGGTCAGTGTGAACTGCCGCCTGTGGTCAGAGGATTACTTGCCCTCTTTGGGCTGTTGAGAATGGGGTTGCTGTGAATGAGGCGGTTGCGAGTGCATCACCTTGTAGATGAAGTAGGCCGCGTAAGAGCTGATCAGCAAGAAGGTGCCGATAATCACCAGCATCGACATCAATCCCACGCTGTTGCCAAACATCAGGTCCAGCCAAAAGTCCATTTTATTGCTCCTGTCACCCGGTTGATGACAGGCATGATAAATACCTCTTTGCCCCGTCCGGGATGATCCCGATCAACTCCCTTGCAGGTTGTTTAATAACCAGCGCGATCTGTGATCGTTCTCACTGGACTCCTTGCTACCGAGCCTGCACAGGGCCCGGTGTGGTGAGCGGGGTAATGCGCCACCCCTGCTGCTCCAGCAACGCCAGCAACCCCTGCTCGCCGTAAAGGTGCAGGGCGCCTACCACGATAAAGCTCTCGTTGGGCAGGGTGGACCATTTCTTCAGCCAGTTGTGGTTGCGCTCGGCCAGCAGGGTCTGCTCCATCCAGCTTTGTAGCGCGGGGGGAGCCATCTCCTCCTTGAGCAGATTGATGAGCGTCGCCTCATCTCCCTGCTGCCACGCCTTCATCACGGCGGCGAAACCACTCTCCAGCATCGGTAGCTCATCCAGGGTGCTGGCGAGCATCAGGGTCTGGTTGTCACCCACGCTGGCCAGATAACCGAGCTGCTCCAGCAGGGTTTCAAAACCCACTACCGGTTTGCCCTCTTTGGCGGCCCGAGTGGCAAAGTGCTGGTCTATCCCGAGTTCACTCTTTAAGTCGGAGCGGGCCATGGCGGCCTGGGTCAGGGTAATGGCGGCAAACCAGGGGCGCAGGGTGGTGAGGGTCGCCTCGTCGATGCCATAGCGGGCGCCCGCCATCAGGGTGCGTTGATAGAGCTCGGCAGGTAGATGATCCTTGAGCGGTTTGCCATCCACCAGTCGGGTGAGGGAGCCGGTCTGTTGCCACTGATCCGGCGTGATGCTGTTCATGTCCACCTCCATCACCAGTGAGCGGCTCTGCAGCCAGGCACGCTCCACTGGCTCGGGCAGAGGATAGAGGGCTGGTTTACCTGCATGGATGGAGCCCAGCAGCCAGTGTTGCTGGTTGCCCTTGCTCACCCGATAGAAGGCGGGATCGGCAAAGACGTGCAGCGGTAGCAGCAGGCAGAGCAGGAAGGCAAAGAGGGTGCGATGAAATCTCATGGGGATCCTTAATGTGCGCCGAGTGACTTCTCTTGCTGACAATAACCCCTATGATAAGTCCTCATTTCAGATAACCAAGAGGTTTGCCATGCCCCATCTTCGTTTTCGCGCCGTGACGCTCGATACCCTGCAACAGGTGAGCTGCCCGCTGCTGGCCGAGCTTTGCGAGCTGACCGGCGGCAAGCCGGAGTTTGTCACCATGGAGCGGGTGGAGAGCTGTTGGATCCGCAACGGTGAGCCAGAGGCGGGTTTTCCGTTTGTCGAGTTGCACTGGTTCGAGCGGCCACAAGAGATGCAGGACGCCGCCGCGCGCCTTATCACGCGCCATTTGAAACGAGTGCTGGGGGAGCAGACCTATGTGGTGGTGCAGGTGATCCCTCTGGTCAAGAGCGCCTACTACAGCAATGGCGAGCACTATTGAAGAGAGGGGCAAACCAGGTTGGCGGGACGGGTGATGCCGTTACGCAGCTAACCCAACCTAGGCACCTTGATGCTCACCGCAAATCACGGGATCAGGCCGATTTGGCCAGCAGTTTATCGAGCCAGCGAGTGGGCAATACCCGTCGCAAGAAGGCAAACAGCCGGGTCGGCGTGGTCACCGGATAGCGCGCCTTGGGATGGGCGTGGGTCAGCGCATGGAGCAGCGGCGGGATGCAGGCTTCGCTTGGGAGGGTAAAGCCGCTGGTGGCCCCCTCTTTTTCCAGCCGCGTCAGGGTCTGGCGGTAGGCCGATTGATGACGGCTCTGGGCCGGGTCGATGTGGCGCAAGAAGGCGCTGCGGGCATTGGCACGAAAACGGGTATCGATGGGGCCCGGTTCAATCAGGCTGATATGTACCCCGCTACCCGCCAGTTCGAGGCGCAGAGTGTCGCTATAACCTTCAAGCGCAAATTTGCTGGCGTTATAGGCGCCGCGATACTTCATGGCAACCAGTCCCAGCACCGAGCTGTTCTGCACTATCCGCCCCTCTTTGGCCTCCAGCATCGGCGGCAGCACCTGTCGGATCAGATGGTGCCAGCCAAACAGGTTGGTATTGAATTGTTCCCTGAGCGCCTCGGTGGGCAGATCTTCCAGCGCCCCGGGTTGGCCATAAGCGCCATTGTTGAACAGGCCATAGAGGCGCCCGCCTGCCAGATGGAGCGCCGCACTGGCCCCCAGTTCGATGGACGCTGGGTCTGCCAGATCCAGCTGTACTGCCAGCAATCCCTGTTGCTGCAGACGGGCCACATCTTCCGCCTTGCGCGCCGAAGCGATCACGGTAAAACCGTGCTGCCCGAGCGCCTGTGCGGCGGCGAGGCCAATACCGCTGGAACAACCGGTGATCAAAACAAAACGGGGCATGATGGCGTCCTTGTTACTGCTGATAAAAGCGTGCGGGCTGGTGAGCGGATAAAATCCTTATCCGGCTCGCATGTTAGCCTGCCAACCGGTAAAAAGAAAACCGGGCCAAGTGGCCCGGTTTGCTGACATCGTATTGCCTGATTACATGAAGGTAAGCGGCATGATGATGTGGAACTTGACGTCGTGCTCGGAGGCGAAGATGTTGGGGTAATCGGTCCAACCGCCGCCCTGGCTGATGTCGTTGTTGTAGTCGGTGTAGTGCAGTTTGAACAGGGTGCCTTTCAGCTTGCCATCCTGCACGGTATAGGTGACATCGAAGTTGGCTGCCCATTCGGTATCTTCACCGTTGGCTGCTTTCTTGCCTTGACCGGTTTCGATATCCCAACCGTAAGCACCGGATACACCGACGGACCAGCCAGGCGCACCAACCAGGTCATCCAGAGAACGGGTCACGCCGAAGAACAGCGCTTTCTCGTTGTTGGCGTTCCAGTCAGAGCGGGAGTCCCACCAAATTTCGTTGGCACCCTGGGAGTTGGCGTAGCCACGGGTCAGACGGGGCAGGTAGTTGCCTTCCGCACCTTCAGCCTTGGTCCACAGACCTTCCAGACGGAAGCCGTACGGGCCCATGCCCCAGGCGGCTGTCAGAGCTTGTTGCCATGCCAGACCGTCATAAGTCTCGATCTGGGAAGCGCCCTTGGTGTAGGTCTCGGTCTCGGAACCGTAGAACTGGTAGCTGGTGGAGAGGCCGCCCAGTACGTCAAACTTGTGAGCCAGTTTGAAGTGGTAGCTATCCATGTAGCCTTCGGACTGGCCGAAAGAACCGGTCACTGCAGTGCCATTTTCGAAGGTGTAACGGGCTGCGATACCGTGGATGTAGTCGATGACGTTTTCATCAGCGAACGGATCCATCCACGCTTTGGCACGGGAGAATACCTGAGTCTCTTTGTACCAGGGGGCCTTGTACTCGTCAGCGATGGCGTAGGTCAGGTAGAGGCCACCGAAGTTACCTTCAACTTGACCACCACGATAGGTACCCGGCTGATAAGACCAGTTAACACCGATTTGGCCAGGGACATACAGCTGGGTATAACCACCCTTGGCAGTGATGCCGCCGTCCAGGAATTTCAGCTTCATCGCTGCGTTGGAGAGGCTGAAACCACCTTCAGGGGAGCCATCTTTGGCGTTGTTGCCCCAAGAACGGCCAGCGAAGGAGAATTCGTTTTCCTGGTTGACCGGGTGATTTTCGGTAACGGCCAGGTCATAGGCACCGAAGCCGCCCAGGTCCAGACCTACGGTGTCCCAGGCATAACCGGAGTTGAAGTTAAGAGCGGCTTGAACGGTGGAATGGCTCAGGTTGGACTGGTATTTGCCTTCTTTCTTGGCTGCAGTCGGGTCACCATCGATGCGCTGACGATCACGCTGGAAGTAGAACAGACCGCCGGTCAGTTTGGAGTCTTTAACGAAGGTTTCATAGGACTGGCCGTATTCCGGGCTCATCATGTCCTGAGCTGCCAACGCCATACCGGGGGCGACCAGAGCGGCTACCACAGCGGCACTCAAAGCGGCGCGCTTGAAGATCACTTTTTCCATTTTTATTGCTCCTGATTTTATGGACTTAGCTTTTTTTTCCGGCAGTTGGCATCGGGCCTACCGCTCGGTATTGGCATTGCAATCAAAACCCCGAAGGGCAAAAAATCTTGTCTTGGCTACCTGCAAACCCGGATGTCTTGGCACATCTGTAGTTGGCAGTCCTGATCATCACATGTTGTTTTTTTATGTTCCGATTCTTGGCTATCGGACAACCCCAAGAGTACGTTCGCGGTGCGAAATATCAATGAAAAGTTCCCTCAACGTTTCAAAAGTATGACCGAGTGCAAATAATCATGGGCAAGGTCGTAAACAGCCTCATGGCAGGTATCACGGTGATGAGAGCGTTTTCTTGAGGCTGCGACCAGCGCCAGTGCGGGTTTTCATCCGGTACGGCGGAAGAGGTGTCGGTTAACCTGCCGATAACAGATAATTTTGTGCTACAAAAAAACTTTCCCTCTGGTTGAGGGAAAGTGATCTGGTGGGGAGGCGGGGCGAATAGGGTTCAGCCTTGCTGGCCGAGGATGCGGGGGATCTGCTGCGCCTGATGGTGGATATGGGAGGAGACCTGCACCGAGAGCTGACTCACCTGACGGGCATGCTGATGGATACGGGTGATCAGATCGGCAAAACTGGCCAGCTTGTGTTCCTGACTTTTGGCGTTGTCGGCGCCCTGCAGGGCGATCACTGCGGTGTTGCGGGCGATCTCCCGCACTGCTTGGGTGGTCTGGCGCAGTTGTTCCGCCTGCGCCCGCTGGCGGTTTGATTCGTTGGTGATCCGGTTCAGTACAGTGCCAAGTTGTTCGCCGGATTGGGTCAGGCGCCCCAGAATATCGGTGATCTGGTTGAGGGATTGCTGGGTATTGGCCGAGAGGTGGCGCACCTCATCGGCGACCACCGCAAAGCCTCGTCCCTGTTCCCCTGCGCGGGCCGCTTCGATGGCGGCGTTGAGGGCCAGCAAGTTGGTCTGCTGAGCGATATGACCGATCACATCGACAATGGCCGTCACATCGGCAACCGAGTGGGTGAGGGCTTGCAGCGCCTCATCGCTTTCGCCAATCGCCAGTCCGGTCTGATGAGTGGCGTGTAGCATGCTGCCCACCAGATCTTCGCTCTGGCTCATCGCCTGTTCGTTATGGTGGGCATGCTGGGCGATGTCGGCGGCGACCTGATGGACCTCTCCGGCCAGCTGGTTAAGCTCATCCATCATCTGACCGCTCTCGTCGACCACCTGTTCGGTGGTGCGGGTGCTGTGGTGGATCTCGTCAACCTGGCTGACCATCCCTTGCAGACTGAGGGATACCGCAGACAGCTGCCCCTCTTTTTGTTGTTGGTCCAGTTGCAGGCGACCGATCAGCCGGTTGTAGCTGGCAACAATATCGGCCAGCTCGTTGCGATCGCGCCCGGTAGGCAACGGCTCGGCCTGCCCCGTCTGATCGAGCTGCAGAAAGGCTCCGCGCAGTCGCAACAAGGGGGTGAGCAGCCAGCGTCGTTGCACCAGCGCAAACAGCAGGGCGACTATCACCAGACAGAGCGCTAGCGTGCCGAGGATGGTGGCCAGCTCCTGATTGACGGCTTGCCGTTCGCGGGCAAGTTGTTCCCCCATCTGTCTGGTCGCTTGCAACATGGCCATGATGTCTTGCTGCACGGTCTGGCGGCCAGCCTGTTGCTGTTGCAGCGCCGTGCGGCTGTTGGCCAGCTCCTGCGGATAGCGGCCCAGCAGCGAGCGTAATTCGCTGCGCGGTTGATCCCCCAGCTCCTTGCGTACCGGCTCCCCCAGCGTGAACTCATCTGCGGGCGCCTCTTCATACAGGCCGAGCAGCGGCAAGGCTTGCAGCGCTTGCGCCTGTTTTTGTAGTGCTTCCAGCTCGAAGCGGATCCCTTCGAGCAGCTTTTCATTGCCCTGCTCCATATAGCTTTGGCGCAAATGGGCGAGGCGCGGCAGGCCCGCCAGGATCTCGGCTGCGCCGCTGCGATATTGCTCTGCTGCGGCAGATTGTTCCGTGCTGGCGCCTTGCTCCCCATAGCGGATCAGCGCCATGGCCTGGCTGCCCAGCTCACTCTCGGCATTTTGTAGCAGCAACTGGCTGTTGCCCGAGAGCTTGCCTGCTGCCTGATAGTCGTGCGCGATGCGCTGCGCCATCTGTTCGAGTTGCTGCCTGAGCGGGGCCGCCACGGCATCATCCTGAGCGGCCAGCGAGGAGAGCGCTTGCTGGCGGATCTTCTCCGCAGCGGTCAGTTGCTGTGGATCGCCGCTGTTGAGGTAGTCACGCAGGCTGTTTTGCAGGGTCACCGTCACCAGTTGCTGCAGCGTCTCGTGCTGATGCTGGGCCTGATTGGTATGGGCAAGCTGTTGCCAGCCGTGGTAGAGGGCCAGCGCCTGTCCTCCCGCGACCAGTAACAAAACAAGGGAGGAGAGGGTGGCGTAATGGGCGATTTTCACGGGGTAATTCCTGTCAGCACAGACCATGGGGGAGCGTGGCCAGAGCCTAAACAGGGATGATGGCGTTTTTATGACAGCATGGTCAGGTGGTCCTATCTTGCCGGCTTAACTGGTTGGGGATACCTGAGCGCTGTTGCGTTGGCCAAGCATACCGAGCAGGGCGCCTCCCATGATAAGTGCACCGGCCAGCAGATGGCGCGAAGTCAGCGTTTCTCCATTGAGCAACACCAGCAGCAAGGTACTCAGCAGCGGTGTCAGGTAGGCAAGGGCACCGATCCGGCGTGGATCGCCGTCTCGCAGTGCCAGATACCAGGTCACAAAGGCCGCCCCCATCGGGCCCAGCGCCAGCCCGATGATCAGCCACCAGTCACTGGTGGGGATCTGTGCGAGCGGCAGGGGCCCCTCCAGCAGACGGGCAAGCAGTAGCGCCAGCAAACCTGCGGGCAGGCAGGCTGCCGCAGTGACCACGGCAGGGGCTGGCGGCAGACGGCGTGATAGCACCGAATAGGCCCCCCAGACGACAGCTGCACCGAGCGCCAACAGGTATCCCGGCAGATAGGTCTGTTGCAGTTGCAGCTCGCCATTGACCATCACCAGCATGGAACCCGCCAGACCAAAGGCGCCAGCCAGCAGGTGACGGGCATGGAGTGGATGGCCGGGCAACAACAGCGGGGTGAACAGAATGATGCAGAGCGGCCAGAGGTAGTTGATGAGGTTGGCCTCCAGCACCGGGGCATGGCGAAAGCTCATAAAGAGCAGCAGATGGTAGAGCAGCAATGCCGTAACCGTCACCAGCCAGGTAATAGGGCGAGCACGCCACTGGCGCCAGAACGGCAAGGCCCCGACCCCGCAGAAAAACAGCACCAGCCCGACCAGCACCAGTGGTGACACGCTGGTGACCCGTGACGTCAGTGCCGCCAGCGAGGCCCACAACACAATGGTCAGCAAGGCAAAACCGGTGGATCTATCCCACCAGGAACATCCGGACATCCAACACTCCTTTGCAAGATGAAGCTGGGCTTGGCCCTCAAAGATAAGCCAAAGAGAAGCAGTCTATCAGAGAGCGTGCATGCTCTGAACGCAGAAAGGATAGGGTCATTACGGTTGGATGGTCGGATTCATTGTCGCCAAAAATGACCAAGGGGTTAGCATCATGAAGATGCTAACCCCTTGTTTTGTATGGCGCTCCCGACTGGAGTCGAACCAGTGGCCTGTCCCTTAGGAGGGGACCGCTCTATCCTGCTGAGCTACGGGAGCTGTGTGGCGGGCATTATACAAGAAGCAACTCCCTTTTAAACCTTTGATTCTTATTCCAATACTGCCAAATCCCCATTCTGGATGTTAAACGGTGAATATTTGTTCTGGCTGCTGATGATGGCGCCATCGTCGAATATCTGCACCACTTCGAACAGGCCGTCGGCCGGGTTGCGCATCATGCGCGACTTGCCGTAGGGATCGATGAAGTCGGCGTTGTGCTGGATGCGGAACTGGTCGCCGAGCTTGACGCCGTTGCGCCGTCCCAGATTGATGTAGGGGCCGCGCTCGTTCTGACCGACCACCCGGGCGGTGACCGGGGCGCAGGTGAGCTGGGCCACCAGATCCTGAGCGGCCTGTTGCAACTGGTAGCTGACCTCCTGGCCGTAGCTTGACTGCCAGAACTGGCCGCTGCTGCTGCCCACCTGCTCCCGCTTGCCAAAGGTCCAGGTGGCGCGCCCTTCGTAGACCTTGCGGTTGACCAGGCTGCCGTTGATGCCGTCGAACAGGTAGAGCTGCATGCGAAAGTTGCGCACCGGATCCTCATACCAGCTGGTCAGCTGGTTGCCCTGCGGCTCGATGGAGAGATCGTCGATGCTGCCGAGCACCAGATACTGGCTGTCGGTGCGCAGGCTGAGTGCCTTTATCTCTTCGAGGGCGCTGCGATCCCCCTGTTGCAGATGGAGCGGGTCGATGCGCAGGTTTTCATCCAGCCACTGGCGCACCGCGACCCCTTGCGGCGCATTGGCGAGAGTTTCGAACAGCCGGCGCGAGAGGTTTTCCGGCATGTCGTCCATGGCGCCGTAGCTGGCCTGATCGGGGTAGCGCATCCGCAGCCTCACCAGTGTCAAATCCTTGGCGAAGTGCTGGGTCTGGCAGATCTGGCGCTCGGCCTGAATGTCGGCCACTAGCGTGATATACATGCGGCCGTTGCGCACCTCTTCCCGCTTGAGCCGATACTGGCGAATGTCGCCGCCGGAGCGGATCTGGATCTGCTCGGAGCGCAGGCTGCCATTTTCCAGACGCTGGACGCTGGAAACGGCCGCGCCGCTGGCCAGCAGCGCCTGACGCAGGGCGTCGCGGGTCGCCTGCTCGCGGGCATAGACCTCATCGCCCCCCAGAATGGCGGCGCTGCCCTGCGCTTCGATAAGCTCGGCTCGGGCGCTCAGGCTGGCCAGCAGCAGGGTCAACAGCAGCGGTAATTTCATAGCAGATACCTTGAGTTGGCGGGCCGCCGAGCCATTTTGAAGAAATGGCGCCTGCTGGCCGACATGGATCACAACACGTTCCAAGTGGCAGCGCACGTTGGCGCTGACGATGTCCATTAAAAAGCAAGAATCATGCCTCATTCCCGGCTCAAGCTTTGTCCGGCGCGTCCGATAATAAGTCAGGTGCAGATACAGGAAAGGTATCCATGAACAAACTCATCACGGCGTTGGCGCTTGCCCTGGCATTGACCGGGTGTGGCTCCGACCCTATCAATCGGGATCAGGGTGACCCCCGCCAGGCGGCGCAGGGGATGGAACTCAACTGGCTGGTGGCGCGCATGACCGATCAGCTGATGGAGCGCAAATCGCTGACCACCCTGACCGAGCCTATCGCGGTGGCCTCTTTCGTTGATCTCGACACCCTGCAGGATACCAACTGGATGGGGCAGCAGATTGAGGAGAGCTTTATCTACGAGCTCAACCGTCGCGGCGAGGTGGTGGTGGACTTCAAGCTGACCGGCAGTATCAAGGTGACACCGCAGGGGGACTTCGTGTTGAGCCGAAACTACAAGGAGCTCTCTTCCCGTTTGCCGATCTCCCGCATTCTGGTCGGCACCTTCAGCCGCAACAGCAAGGGAATTCTGGTCAATGCCCGCGTTATCGACATGCGCACCAAGATGGTGGAGACCACGGCCCAGAGCCTGATCCCGCAAAAATATCTGTTCGGTGCCAACAATTCGTTTGGTCGGGCATCGATCAATCGCGGTTATCTGATGCGTGACAGTCAGGCCCGGCCGGGCGGTCATCTGGTCAATCTGACCCCGTGAGGAGCGAGTCATGAAGATCCTGTTTGGTTGCCTGTTGGCACTCCTGCTCACCGGTTGCAGCTACAACCGGGTGGTGGATTACACCCAGGGTGGCAAGCCCGATGATTTTCCGGTGCTCAAGGCCGTGGGCTATGCGGTGATCGACATCCAGCCCGGTCCCTCCCAGTCGGAGAAGATGCTGCAAGCCATTCGCGCTTCCAAGATGGATGCATATCGCGAGCTGGCCGAGCAGCTCAATGGTCAGCAGGTGCGCGGCCAGAGCAGCTATCGTGACCTGACCCAGACCTCCAACTCGCTGGATGTGTCGGTCGCCGGTGTGGTGCGTGGTGCCCGGGTGGTTGCCTCTTATCCGCGCGGTAACACCTATGCCACCGAGATGGAGCTCGATACCCGTGCCCTCTACAACATCAACCAGCTGATGGCCGGTCAGTTCTGAGTTGATGGGCTTGCCGTGAAAACCGGCATCAAAACAAAAGGCGAGCAGGGTGCTCGCCTTTTGTCGTTGTGGGCTGGTTAGCTCCCCATCAGCACCGGCGGCACTGCGGTGGGTTTCACATCCTCGCTCGGGTAGCAGCCAAGCACCTTGATATAGCGGGTGATCTTGGTCAGCTCCACCAGTGCGGCCTGCATCGCCGGGGTCTGCAGGTTGGCGGAGACATCGAGATAGAACATCTCTTCCCACGGGTTGCCCTGCACCGGACGGGACTCCAGTTTGGTCATGTTGATCTCGTGGCTGCGCAGTACCAGCAACGCCTCGACCAGCGAACCCGGCTTCTGGGAGGTGGACATGATGAGGGTGGTTTTGGCCGGGATCTGCGGTGCCACGTCGATTGGTTTGCGCGCCACCACGATGAAGCGGCTGTAGTTCTCTTTCTGGTTGGCAAGCTGCTCGGCCAGCACATCCAGACCATACAGTTCGCCACCGGCGGCGCTGCCGATGGCGGCGGCCTCCGGGCTGGCCAGTTCTTTCACCTTCATCATGGCACTGGAGGAGGAGTCGCAGATCTCGTGACGCGCCCCTTCCAGCTTGCTCAGATAGTGGGAGCACTGCTGGAACACCTGCGGGTGGGCATAGAAGGTTTTGATGCGACTCAGCTCGGTCGGTACAGCGGTGAGGATACAGTGCTCGATGGGGTAGGTGAGCTCGCCGACGATGGAGAGGCTGGTGTGTTGCATCACGTCATAGACTTCGTTGATAGAGCCAGAGCTGGTGTTTTCGATGGGCAGCACGCCGAAAGCGGCGCGACCCGACTCCACCGCATCCAGCACTTCGCGGAAGTTCTGGCAGTTTACTTCGATCACCTGATCCTTGTAGCGCGCCAGATATTTGCGGGCGGCTAGGCTTGAATAGGAACCGCGCGGCCCCAGATAGGCGACGCTGGTCATCGGCTCCTGCTGCTCCGGGTTGAGCAGGCTCTGCAGATAGGCCTGCTGGGAGAGCACAGAGTCTTCGATGATGGTGTGATAGATGCGAGTGATGTACTGGGCATCCAACCCAAGCACGCGTCCTTTCTGGATCAGGGCAACCAGCAGCTCCTGCTCCCGCTGGTGGTCACGAATGGGGCGCGGGTTGGCTTGCTTGGCACGGGCGACCTCGATGCTGAGGGTCTTGCGTTTCGCCAGCAGGGCAAGCAGCTCCTGATCCAACCGGGTGATGTCTTGTCTGATCTCGTCGAGCGTTGCCATGATTGTTCCCTATCCAAGTAATCGATTGATATTAATGCAAAAAAAAGCCTCCGCTAGGGGAGGCTCGATTCGTCTTTGCTTTCTGTTCACACGACGACAGGCCTTCCCTCAAGCGGGCCGGATAAACGAGAAAGCAAAGAAGAATGGTGCGTGCATAGGTGTGTCCTTGAAGTAACGTCATAACCATTAAGGGATTTGTCGGTCTGATGCAAGTAAAACTTGCCCGCAGGCGGGGATGGGGGCAGGGTATCCGGTTAAGAAAATGGCGTATTAGCGATGTTCTATTGACTCTGTTTTGATGACTGACACCCAGTGGGGGAGGTAAAGACGATGGCGATTATTTTCGATCTGGGACGGGTGGTGGTGAGCTGGAATCCGGTAGACATAGTGCGTTCGGTGCGTGGCCCGCAAGGGGCCGAACAGTTGGCCGAGCTGCTTTTTAACCACCCGGATTGGCTGGAGGTGGACAGAGGCACCATGTCGCTCCACACCATGGCCCGGGAAGCGCAAGCGCGCACCGGCCTCTCGACGGCACAGAATCTGGCCATTTTACAGGCAGTTCCCGCTTCCCTGCTGCCAGATCCCGCTATGCTAACCCTGATAGCCGAGCTGCACGGGGCGGGGCACACCTTGTATGCCCTCTCCAACATGGGTCATGCCAGCATCGACTGGCTGGAGCAGCATCAGGATTTCTGGCGCTTCTTTAGCGGCAAGGTGGTGTCGGCGCGGGTGCGGATGATGAAGCCGGAGCCGGATATCTATCGCTATCTGCTGGTGTCGTTCGATCTGAAACCGGCAGAGTGCATCTTCATCGATGACAGTCCCGCCAACATCGCGGCCGCCGAGGCCCTCGGTATCAGGGGGATCGTCTTTACCGACGCGGCGAGTTGTCGCCAGCAACTGGGTGAGCTGGGCTGTTTGCCCGCCGCCGGCAAGGGGTGATGCCCCTGTAGGAGCACTATGGAGCATGGCCGGTTTCGCAATTGGCTCAGTCACTATCCCGAGGCGACCCTGATCATCGCCTGCAAGGATGGCAGCGGTTATCAGCTCTGTGTTGAGGCAGAAGGAGAGTGCCTCTGCCTGACTGACAGCGAGGGAGGGCGCCTGACTTTCACCTCGCTGGATCAGGCGCAGGGTTTCTTGCGAGCCCATCGGGTTCACCAAGCAAGATTACGAATTTATGACGCCCAAAATGAAGATTTAGCAGCAGAATCACAGGAAATAATCATCAAGTTTTAATTTTAACCAGACTCTTTAAGGGTCTATTCAGTTTGTTTGCCGCACAATACTGCACCTGTTCATCATCCGGAGCTGTTTAATGGGTGCCAATGTAGTTGTACTGAATCAGGGATATGATCACTCTTTTCAAGCCAGGGAACAGCTGCTGATTGAGCGACTGGCAAGTTTTGACGAGCTGGTTGTCTCTTTTTCGGGACGGTTGGAATCCTGCTACAGCATCGAGCTGTGCCGCGCTGCCGGTGTGAAAATCCACGCAATTACCCTCGATAATCCGACCCGCAGTCGCAGCGAAGTGGCCCGTGCCCGCCGTTATTGCCAGCGTTATGGCATCGATCACTGGGTCATCAAGAGTGACGAGATCGTCTTTTGCGATCGCCTGCCAAATATTGAAGGGCTGATCGACCCGGTTCGTCGCATTGGTGAGTATGTGCAGACTCGTCCGGAATGGACTCATCTGCCGTTGCTGGTTCCGGCAGCGGTGGAGGAGCGTGCTGATTATCTTGCCCAGTTCGGGTCTCTGCCTGCCAACTCAATCTGGTTTTTTGCCGACAACGGATTGATGCGCCGCGATTATCGTTACGGCTTCAACAAGCGTCAGCTCGGTCGTTGGGGCAAGGGGAGCAACGGTTGCCTCAGCAATCGCTTCACCAATCCACGGCAGCTTGAGCAGCGTTATCTGCGAATGGTGGATCAAGCCGAGCAGATGCTGGCTGACATGGGGCTGGACGAGGCACAGGTCTTTTTCCATACCCTGTGCGACTGCTCCACCACCCTGGCCCGGGTGCGTCTGCCCGAGCATCAGCGTGCGCAGGCCTTTGATATGCAATCGGATATTTTGTCCGCCCTCAAGGGGAGCAAGTTCGATCTGGTGACCCTGGATATGGCACAGAAAGAGCGGCACGATCTCGCCATCTAGCCTGCGGGCAAGCGATGCGGGTGCCAGAACGTGAGTGCTGTCATAGGCAAGGGGCGATGGGACTGTTTATACTGTCGCCCTTTCACCCGTGACCGAGCTTCGCCCTATGAAACCCTTCTCCCGTCTGCTGATTGCCCTGTGCCTCTCCCCCGTACTGGCGCAGGCAGCCCCTCTTTCTCAGGTGACGCTGCCCGATGGCCGGCAGGTTCAGCTCAACGACGACTTCACCTGGGAGTATCTGGTGGTCAAACCGGCCGAGTCCGTACAGGGCGTGGCTGCTGATGGAAAGGGTGGGGCCGTGGTGGCCGTCGCTGCTCCGGTGCTGACCGATCAGGCCAAGGCCAATCCGGAACTGCTTGCCCAGATGGCGCGTGACGGTGTGGTGGTCAAGCTGGACAAGATCGAGGGATCTGACCCGCTGGTGCTGACCTTTATGGTGAGCAATACCGGCACCCGCAATGTGGTCGGGGTACGTGGCATGGTGACCCTGTTCAGTGCTGACGGGGTGCAGCTGAGTCGTCAGGAGGCCCGCTTCTGGGTTGCCGAGAATCGTCTGCCGGAAACCTATCTGCGCAAGGGGCAAGCCCGTCCGTCGCTGGTCCTCGAGATCCCCCGTCCTGCCGGATTGACCGGTCAGCCGCTGGTGCGGGTTGAAATTGACGAGGTGGTCTTCCGCTGATTTGGCGTTGTTCCGGCCCATGCAAACCGTGTGGGCCGGCAACTTGTTGCCGCTGACACCCCCTGCAATATCTGCTTACATCTGACATGGTTCTGCAACAGCTTGCAGCTCGGCAAGCCGGGAACCTGATCGCACAATGACTCCATACCAGCTCGCTAGCAACGGGCCCAATCACATGGAGTTATCATCATGAAAAAAGCAACTGTCTCTCTTCTGGTTCTGGCCGGGTTTGCCTCTACTTCCGTCATGGCGCAGGATGCCTTTAGCTACGCCAAGGGTTCCGCCACCTGGGCGCACACCAAATCCGACTATCTCAACGGTACCTTCAGCAATGACAGCAAAGGAACCCGTGATTTTGGCGGTCTGAGCCTGGATCTCTCCAAGAGCTTCGGCTCCAATTTCTATGGTCGCGGCAGCACTGAATACACCTCTCGCAGCAACGGCAACGACAGCATGTCGATCTCCAGCATCGGTGTCGGTGTATTTACCCCGCTGAGCACGGGTCTGAACCTCTACGGTGAAACCGGTTTGACCGGCTACATGCTGGAGCGTGAACTTGCCAGCGATATCGCTAACAAAGGGTGGGATGCTGTTGCTCGCAAAGATAGCGGCAGCATGTACGGTGAAGTGGGTCTGCGCTATGACATCGGTAATGTCGAGCTCTCCACTGCCTACCGCTACGCCAACATGACCGATGATATGCACGACTTCAAGGTGGGCGGTGCCTACAAGCTCAACCAGAACTGGGCACTGACAGCCGATTACACCTATCGCAACTGGGATCTGCAAAAAGGTTCCATCTCCAGCCTGGGTGTGAAGTACAGCTTCTAATTTTCCTTCCCGTAGTCCGTAGTGTCTTGATTTTTACCCATGGCGTTCGCCATGGGTTTTTTCTTTTTCCGGTGATCCCTTTTTTCTCCTTGTGTCGTATCAGTCGCAAATAGTTATACAACTTTCATTTTTTTGTATAACTGCTATAACTGAATCAATGCTTATACAAGGAGCGTCATCATGTACAAGATTAAAGTCGGTATCAGTGCCTGCCTGCTGGGACAAGAGGTACGTTTCGATGGGGGCCACAAGCGCTCCAGCTTCTGTGAACGGGATCTTGGCGCTCACTTTGACTATCACCCCGTCTGTCCCGAGATGGCTATCGGTCTGGGGGCGCCTCGCGCCGCCATCCGGCTGGTCAAGCGCAACGGCGAGATCCGCGCCGAGGCGAGCAACGGTAGCTTCGATGTCACCGAACAGCTGATTGCCTTCAGCGAGCAGAAGGCTCGTCAGCTCGACTTTATCTCCGGCTACATCCTCTGTGCCAAATCACCCAGCTGCGGTATGGAGCGGGTGAGAATTTATGGTGCCAACAACGAGGGGAGCGCCAAGGAGGGGATTGGCCTCTTTGCCAAGGCGTTGATGGAGGCCAACCCCTTGTTGCCGGTGGAAGAGGATGGCCGCCTGTGCGACCCCATCCTGCGGGAGAACTTTGTGCTGCGGGTCTTCGCCTACCATGACTGGCAGCAACTCTGCGCCCGCGGCATTACCGCCTCTGCGCTGATCCGCTTCCACTCCCGCTACAAGTATCTGGTGCTCTCCCACGCCACCACCCACTACAGGGCGCTCGGCAAGCTGCTCGGCAATCTGGGCAAGTCCACCAATTTGCAGGAGGTGGCCGACAACTACATCAAGGGATTGATGACGGCGCTGACCCTGCGAGCCAACCGCCGCAGCCACACCAATGTGCTGATGCACCTGCAGGGCTACTTCAAGCGGGTGCTGACCCCGGCCCAGAAGCAGGAGCTGGCCGATACCATCGACAAGTACCGCACCGGCATATTCCCCTTGCTGGTGCCGCTCACCCTGATCCGTCACTACCTGCGCGAGTACCCCAATCCCTATCTCGCCGAGCAGGTTTATCTCAATCCGCACCCCGATACGCTCAAATTGCGCTACGGGCTCTGAGAATTCTGTTTTGTGCGGTCGAGCAGGTCTATCTCGACCTTCATCCCAACACGCTAAAACTGCGTTACGGGCTCTGAATCCGTTCTGTTGCCCCGGCGCATGGTTTGCGCCGGGGAGCCTTACCCCTCTGTTTGATGGACGTTGTCATGTCTGATTTATCGCAAGAAGTTGCTCCTCTCGCTGATGAGGGGATCTACCCCATTCGCGAGGTCTCCCGTCTCACCGGCGTCAACGCCGTGACCCTGCGTGCCTGGCAGCGCCGCTATGGTCTGGTGCAACCTGCCCGCACCGAAAAGGGCCACCGCCTCTACAGCGAGCAGGATATCCGCCAAATCGGCGAAATCCTGAGCTGGCTGGAGCGGGGGGTGAGTATCGGGCAGGTGAAGGGGCTCCTGAGCGAACCCCATTCCGCGCCGGTGAGCGATCACTGGCAGCAGACCCTGGAGCAGTTCAGTCAGGCGCTGCTCGCCTTCAACCAGCGCAAGGCGGAGGCCGAGCTCAACGATCTGCTGGCAAGCTACCCGTTCGAGCTGGTGCGCAGCCGGGTACTGCAACCGCTGGTGGAGCGGCTGCTGGGGTTGTGGCGCGAGCGGCCCGATGGCGAGTTGCTGCAACAGGTGTGGCTGGGCTGGCTCCATACCCGCTTCGCCCGCCACCTGATCGAGCAGGAGAAGGGCGTGCCGATCACGCTGGCGAGCTGGGGACAGGTTGGCCCCCTCGATCTGGTCTGGGCCGCCTACGAGCTGATCGGTCTGGGTTATGAGGTGCAACTGCTGGGGGAGGTGGAGCCCCGTCATGCCAGCCTGCTGGAAGGACGTGCCGTTACCCCCTGGCTGGTGCTGCTGGGAGCTGGTCTTGGCAAACAGGAGCTGGCCGCCGGATGGCCCGTCGGTACGCGTCTGTTTGGCGAGTTGGGGCGCCTCTACGACGATGAGTGGCTTAAAGCCCACGGCTGGCAGGCGAGCCTTGCCGAGCTGATGGTGGACGCACCTGCTGCGGCTGGTGCCAGCGGACGCGGGAGGAAAAAATCATGAAGCTGGTCTGGTTGCGCAACGATCTGCGCCTTGCCGACAACCCGGCGCTACGGCATGCCTGCGCCGGTGATGAACCGGTCGCCGTGCTCTTTATCATCTCTCCCACCCAGTGGCGGCAGCACAAAATGGCCCCGATTCGTCAGCGCTTTATGTTGGCGCAGGTCGATGTGCTGGGCCGCGAGCTGGCGGCCCTCGGCATCCCGCTCCATCTGCTGCGAGTGGAGACTTTTGCCGAGACGCCCGCTGCGTTGGCAAACCTCTGCCGCGAGCTGGGGGTGACCCAGCTCTACGCCAATCAGGCTATCGAGATCGACGAGCAGCGCCGCGACCATGCCGTCAGCGCGGTGCTGGCAGAGCTGGCGGTGAGCTGTCACTGGCTCAACGGCTGTTGCGTATTGCCGCCGGGGCGGGTGCTGACCGGCTCGGGTGAGATGTTCAAGGTCTTCACTCCCTTCAGCCGAGCCTGGCTCAAGGCCCTCGATGAAGAGGGGTTTGTCATTCATCGCGCTCCTGCGCCACGGGGCGAGCCACTGCCGTGGCAGCCGCTGGCCGAACGTGCGTGGGTTGATGAGGTGCTCGGCGAGCTGACGGCGGATCCCCGCTGGCCAGTGGGGGAGGCAGAAGCTCTGCGTCGTTTGAACATTTTTTTGGAGCAGGCAGTGCTTGACTATGGGGAGACCCGGGATTTTCCTGCCATCGCGGGCACCTCTGTGCTTTCCCCCTATCTGGCGGCGGGCATCATCAGCCCCCGTCAGTGCGTGGCGGCGCTCCAGCAGCGGCTTGGCTATCGGCCCCAGTCGAATGCCCAGCCCGGCTTTGTCTGGCTCAATGAGCTGGTCTGGCGCGAGTTCTATCGCCACCTGCTGGTGCTGATCCCGACCCTCTCCATGAATCGCCCCTTCAAACCCGAGACGGCAGCCTTGCCGTGGAGCTGGGACCCGGATGCCTTCGCCGCCTGGAGCGAGGGGCGCACCGGTTATCCCATCGTCGATGCGGCGATGCGCTGCCTCAACGCCACCGGCTGGATGCACAACCGGCTGCGAATGATAGTGGCGAGTTTTCTCACCAAGGATCTCCATATCCACTGGCGGCTCGGGGAGGATTACTTCATGAGTCGGCTGATCGATGGGGATCTGGCGGCCAACAACGGCGGCTGGCAGTGGGCAGCGGGCACCGGCGCCGATGCGGCGCCCTATTTTCGGGTCTTCAACCCCACCACTCAGGGGCAACGATTTGATCCACAAGGGGAGTTTATCCGTACTTGGGTAACTGAACTTGCCGATATTCCCGCCGCTTATGTGCATCAGCCCCACGACTGGCTGCGGCTCAAGGGGCGACAGGATTATCCGGCACCCATGGTGGATCACGCCGTTGCCCGGGTGAGAGCCATCGAGATGTTTCGCTCTCTGGAGAAATAGGATGAACGAGCCGCTGGCCCGCTTTATTGGCCTCTATCAGCAATTGGACAAACAGCAGTTGCACCGCTTGCCCGAGGTCTATGCCGAACAGGTGGTCTTTACCGATCCGGCCCACCGTATCGAGGGGCTGGCGGCCCTTGGCGACTATTTTGCCGCCCTCTATCAGCGCCTCGCCTACTGCCGTTTCGTCATCACCAGTCAGCAGCAGCAGGGGCCGCAGGCCTGGCTCGGCTGGACCATGACCTTCTCTCACCCCAGATTGCGTGGTGGTGAGCCGGTGACGGTGGAGGGGGCCACCCGCCTCGAATTCGACGAGGCGGGCAAGGTGTGCCAGCACAGGGACTATTTTGACCTGGGCGCCATGCTCTACGAGCAGTTGCCGCTGCTCGGGCCAGTGGTGCGCACCATCAAGATGAGGCTTGGCGCATGAGCGGCCGGGTGCTGATCACAGGGGCGACCTCCGGCATCGGTCGTCAACTGGCGCTGGATTACCGGCGGGCAGGCTGGCAGGTGTGGGGTTGTGGCCGCGATGGCGAACGACTGCAGGCGCTGGGGCTGCACGGCGTCACGCCGCTGCAGTTCGATGCCCGGGATCTGGCCGCAATGAGCGGGGTGGCTGCTACGCTGCCATCCCTCGATCTGCTGATCCTCAACGCAGGCAACTGCGAGTACATGGATGTGGCGGAGGGGTTTGACAGCGAGCTGTTTGCCCGTGTCATCGACACCAATCTGACCGCCACCGGCCATGCGCTGGCCGCCTTCTTGCCGTTGCTCGGGGCTGGGTCACGGCTGGCCATCGTTAGCTCGTCGGTGAGCTGGCTGCCGCTGCCTCGGGCCGAGGCCTATGGCGCCTCCAAGGCGGCCCTCGACTATCTGGCGGATACCTTGCGCCTCGATTTGGCCAGCAAAGGGATCGGGGTGACCCTGATCCGCCCCGGCTTTGTCCAGACGCCGCTCACCGCCAAAAATGATTTTCCCATGCCCTGTCTGGTGACGGTGGAGCAGGCCTCTCGCGCCATCATGGACGGGCTGACCGCTGGTCGTCACCAGATCCACTTTCCCCGCCGTTTCATCTGGTTGCTGCGCCTGCTTGGTGCGCTGCCGGTGGGGCTCTGGCGGCGCCTTGGCCGCGCACTCGTATCGAAAGGAAGCCATTCATGAAGAAAAAGATCGCCATCGTCGGTTCAGGGATCTCGGGGCTTACCGCCGGTTTTCTGCTCCACAAACTCCATGACATCACCCTGTTTGAGGCGGCGCCGACTCTGGGCGGTCACACCGCCACCGTCGATGTGAATCAGGCTGGCCGCAGCTATGCCATCGACACCGGTTTTATCGTCTTCAACGATCGCACCTACCCCAACTTCTTGAAGTTGCTGGCACGGATCGGCATGGCGCGGCAACCGGCCGAGATGAGCTTCTCGGTGAAGAGCCCGGAGGGGCTGGAGTATAACGGCCACAACCTCGACACCCTGTTTGCCCAGCGCAGCAATCTGCTGAGTCCGCGCTTCTACGGCTTTGTCGCCGAGATTTTGCGGTTCAACCGGGAGGCACGGGCCTGGCTGGCGGATGGGCAACATCAAGGGGCTGGCCCCGAGCTGACCCTGGGAGACTTTCTGCTGGCGGGGGAGTTTAGCGACTACTTCGCCCGCCACTACATCTTGCCGATGGGGGCGGCAATCTGGTCATCGACCCTGGCCGATATGCGCGCCTTCCCCCTTGGCTTCTTCCTGCGTTTTTTTGCCAACCACGGCCTGCTCGATGTAGCCAATCGCCCCCAGTGGTATGTGATCCCGGGTGGCTCGCGGGAATATATCGGCCCCCTTACCGCGGGTTGGCAGCCGCAGATCCGCCTCGCCTGTCCGGTGCAGAGCGTGCGGCGGGACACGGACGGCGTGATGATCCAGAGCAGTTACGGCGAGGAGCGGTTTGACGAGGTGATCTTCGCCTGCCACAGCGATCAGGCGTTGGCGCTGCTGGCGGATCCCGGCGAGCGGGAGCAAGCCATCCTCGGCGACATGCCCTATCAGGCCAACGATGTCTGGCTCCATACCGATGCGCGCTGCCTGCCCACCCGTCGCAAGGCATGGGCTAGCTGGAACTATCAGCTCGATGGCAACGACGAGGCGCGGCCGCTGGTGAGCTACAACATGAATATCCTGCAGGGGGTGAACTCGCCGGAGCCCTTTTGCGTCAGCCTCAATCCCAGGGGCAAGGTGGATGAGAGCAAGGTGCTGCGCCGCTTCGTCTACCACCATCCGGTGTTCAATCAGGCTTCCATCGCCGCCCAGCAGCGGCGCGCGGAGATCTGCGGCCAGCAGCACACCCACTTCTGCGGTGCCTACTGGTACAACGGCTTCCATGAGGATGGGGTGCGCAGCGCGCTGGATGTCGCGAGGCGCTTCGGAGCCGAACTATGAACGGTGCCACCGTGGTCACCGAACATGAGGGGGCCGACGAACTGGCCGGTGTCACCAGCGCCATCTGGCAAGGCTCGGTGCGCCACCGCCGTTTCGCGCCGCGGCCCCACGCCTTCTCCTACAGCCTCTTTATGCTGGGACTGGATCTCGACGAGCTGCCGCAGCTCGAACAGGGACGCTGGTTCAGGGTTGAGCGAGCGGGGTTGCTCTCGTTTCACCGCCATGACTATCTCAAAGGCAGCGAGGGGAGCCTCAAGCAGGCGGTGTGGCAGAAGGTGAGCGAGCTGGGTGGCGATGCCGACCCCGAGGGGCGGGTACTGCTGCTTGGCAATGTGCGCTGTCTCGGGTTCTACTTCAGCCCGGTCAACTTCTACTTCTGCTACCGGCAGGGAGAGGCGCGCTATCTGCTGGCAGAGGTCTCCAACACCCCCTGGAACGAGCGTCACTACTACCTGCTGGATCTCGCGGCGCTGGCGCCCCATGACAAGGATTTTCACGTCTCCCCCTTTATGGGACTGGCGATGCGTTATCACTGGCGCATCAGACCGCCCGCGCAGGAGACTCTGATCCATATCGAGAGTCACCCCGTATCCGGTGAAGCCAAGCTGTTTGACGCCACCCTGGCGCTCACTCGCGAACCCTTGTCGCGCGAGGGGCTGGTGGCCCTGCTGGCCCGCTGGCCATGGATGACCATGAAGGTGCTGCTCGGGATCTACTGGCAGGCCCTGCGTCTTTTTATCAAACGAACCCCGATATTTACCCATCCGGAGAGCCGCTAATGGAACTTGCTCAATCAACCCTCTCTGCCTCTTTCATCGACAAGGGGGCAAGACAACTGCTGCTCAATCTGCTGGGTCGCCTAGAACATGGCCAGCTGCTGCTGCGGGATGGCGGTGAGCGCCACAGCTTTGGCGTCGCGGGTACCGATCTGCATGCCGAACTGGTGGTGCAAGATCCTGCCTTCTATCGTCGCCTGTTGCTGGGGGGCAGCATTGCCGCCGGGGAAACCTGGGTGGAGGGGCTCTGGACCAGCCCGGACCCGGTGGCGCTGGTGCGGCTGCTGGCCCGGAATCTGACCCTGCTCGACTCCCTCGAGCGGCGCCTCGGCTGGCTCAGTTTCCCGTTCAACAAGGTGCGCCACTGGCTCAACCGCAATACCCTGACAGGTTCGCGCTCCAACATCGCCGCCCACTACGATCTCGGCAATACCCTCTATCAGGGGTTTCTCGACAGCCATATGCAGTACTCGAGCGCCATCTATCCGAGTGCCGAGGCCACGCTGGAAGAGGGACAGCAGGCCAAGCTGCGCACCATCTGCGAGCGGCTGGCGCTGGGGCCTGACGATCATCTGTTGGAGATCGGCACCGGCTGGGGCGGCCTCGCCGTCTATGCCGCCCGCCACTATGGCTGCCGGGTGACCACCACTACCATCTCCCGGGCCCAGCATGATTATGCCAAGGAGTGGATTGCGCGGGAGGGGCTGGGGGATCGCATCACCTTGCTGCTGGAGGATTACCGCAAGCTGGAGGGGACGTATGACAAGCTGGTCTCCATCGAGATGATCGAGGCGGTAGGCCACGCCTTCCTGCCCGACTATTTCCGCCAGTTGTCACGGCTGCTCAAGCCCGGTGGCCGCCTGCTGATTCAGGCCATCACCATCGCCGATCAGCGCCATGCCCAGTATCTGCGCGGAGTCGATTTCATCCAGCGCTACATCTTCCCCGGTGGTTGCCTGCCGAGCGTCTCCCAGATGGCGGGGTTGCTGGCGCGGGAGACCGACATGCAGCTGGTACGGTTGCACGATCACGGCCATCATTATGCGCGCACCCTGGCTCACTGGTGCGATCGCTTTCTGGCGCTGGCGCCCGAGCTGCCCAAGCTCGGTTACAGCCAGGATTTCATCCGGCTGTGGCACTTCTACTTTGCCTATTGCGAGGGGGGATTCTGGGAGCGCACCATCAGTCTGGTGCAGCTGGAGGCCGCCAAGCCGGGGCCTGCTGGCTGGTCGGGTGATGTGCCAGTAAGCGGTCACTGACCATGTGGCAGTGGGCTCACCTGCTGGGGTTCAACCTCTACTGGTTGCTGGCGGTGAAGTGGCAGCAGCCGGGCCCGCTGCTGGCAATGTTGCTGCTGCACTTTATCTTCTCACCCAGCCGCCTGCGTGACTGGCGGCTGCTCCCCATCGCGGTCGTCGGCTGTCTGCTGGATACCCTGCTCTGGCAGCTCGGCCTGTTCCGTTTCCCGTCCGGTTTTCCCCTCTGGCTGGTGCTGCTCTGGCTCGGTTTTGCCCTGACGCTGGCCCACGGTATGCGCTGGCTGCTGCGCTTGCCTCGCTGGCAGCAGGCGCTGTTTGGCGTATTTGGCGGTGCTTCCTCCTATGTGGCGGGGGCCGCCATGGGGGCAGTAAACTTACCCTGGGGCATCTGGATCAGCACGGCGCTGCTGGCAGTGATCTGGATGTGGTGGTTACCCGTACTCCTGTGGGTAATGGTCAAGCTGGAGGGTGAGTCATGACAAACACCTTTTCGACCGACTCGTTGCTTTTTTCCAAATGGACCAAAGAGAGCCAGCATGAGCTGACGGATCGCTTCTATCTGGTGGTTGCCTGCCAGCGGGATGCGCAAGGTCGGCTGGTGCAGGTGGTGATGCAGGATATCAACACCCTGCAGGAACAGGAGATGGACTGGCATGAACTGGAAGACCCCAACCACTGGCATATGGGGTGGAATTAACCCGCTGCTGCTGGCGTTTACGCTCTTTACTGCAACCGCGGTGCAGGCTTCTTCCGCCCCCTGGCAGCAGTTGCGCCCGGTCGGGCAGGGGGAGATGAACTGGCTCTGGTTCAAGCTCTACGATGCCACCCTCTACAGTGTGAGCGGGCGCTATCAGCCCGGTCACTATCCGCAGGCCCTGATCCTCACCTATGCCAGAGCCATCGAGCGGGAAGATCTGCTGAGCGCCACTGCCGCCGAGTGGCAGCGACTCGGTCTTGGCACTGAAGTCGAGCGTCAGCGCTGGCTCGGCCAGCTCGCATCACTCTGGCCCGATGTGCAGGCAGGTGACAAGCTCACCTTCTATGTCGACAAGGGCGGGGTAGGCCACTTCTGGTGGCAGGAAAAACCCCTCGGCACTCTGGCCGATCCGCAATTCTCGGCCGCTTTTCTCGCCATCTGGCTGGCTGACAACAGCCGCGATCCCGCCCTGACCCGCCGCCTGCGTGGCCAACCCTGAACATGGAGTCTCTGATGCCTTTCTATCGTGCATACCGCTGGTTGTTGTTGCTCCCCTTTCTGCTGCTGGGTGGCTGTGGTGCCAGTCTCGATGACTATCGGGGGCAGGGGCCAAACTGGGATCTCGCCCGTTTCTTCAATGGCAAATTGGTGGCTCACGGCCTGGTGACCGACCGCAGCGGCGAAGTGACCAGTCGCTTTCGGGTCGAGATGGTGGGTCGTTGGAAGGATGGCAAGGGAGAGCTGTTCGAGCAGTTCTACTTTGATGATGGCCGCCAGCAGACCCGTACCTGGTATCTGAGCAAGGGCGATGATGGTCATTGGCGCGGTACTGCTTCCGATGTGGTGGGGGAGGCGGTGGGTAAAACCCAAGGGTTTGCCCTCAACTGGCGTTATCAGCTCGATCTGGCGCTGCCGGATGGCGAGGTGGTGCGGGTGAGCTTCGATGATTGGATGTACCTGCTGGACGAAGAGCGTCTGATCAATCGTGCCGAGATCAGCAAGTTCGGTATCCATCTTGGCGAAGTGATCCTCTATATCGAACGTCAGCCCTGACCGTTAACGCCCAGTAAAAAGCGCGCCGATGGCGCGCTTTTGTTTACCGAAAAACCAGAGTCATCAGATGATGCGGTTCTCTTCCAGCATCTTGCGACGGGCCTCTTCCTTGGCCATCTTCTTCTTGCGGTTGTCGCAGGGTTCCGGGCAATCGCACTCTTTCTCGATGCCGACACTACCCAGACCGCCACAGGAGCCGGAGATGGTCTTCTTCTGGAAGATGTAACCTATAGCCATGGCGGCTATCACCAGCATGAATACCCCGAAGGTGATCAGAAAAATCTGCATCTCTACCTCTTACTTCTTGACCAGATAGGGCTTGAAGGCATCGGAGTAAGCCTCTTCAAAGCCGTTGTCCGTCTTGGTGATCACGAAGATCGCCAGGCCGCGCTCGTTGGCATAGGCCAGGCTTTTCTCGGTCCCCATCACCATAAACACGGTGGCCAACCCGTCTGCAGTCATGCAGGAGGGATGGATCACGGTGACCGACACCAGACGGTGCTGGATCGGTTTGCCGCTGCGCGGATCTATGGTGTGGGAGAAGCGCTGACCATCCAGTTCATAGTAGTTGCGGTAATCGCCGGAGGTGGCTACCCCGTTGTCACCGGGCACGATCACCTCTTGCACCGTGCCGGTGCCTGCGGTGGGCTTCTCGATGGCGACGCGCCAGGGGTGACCCTTGCCGTTGACGCCATTGATCCGCAGCTCGCCGCCAATCTCCACCAGATAGTTACGCGCACCCAGTGACTCCAGATACTCGGCTACCTTGTCCACACCAAAGCCCTTGGCGATGGCAGAGAGATCGACGTAAAGATCCGGAATGTCTTTTTGCAGGGTATCGGCATCCACCGAGGTGATGACGTGCAGGTTGCCCAGACCGGTCTTCTGGCGAGTCTGGGTGATCAGCTCGTCGGAGGGGACCTTGGTCGGCTTCTTGTCCGGGCCAAAGCCCCACAGATTGACCAAGGGGCCAACGGTGACGTCCAGCGCCCCCTGGCTCTCACGGCCAATGTGAATGGCCTCTGTGACGACCCGTGCGGTATCGCGGGAGACCACTACCGGTTTGTTGTCACGGCTCTGGTTGAAGCGCGACAGTTCGGAATCGGGGCGATAGGTCGACATCTGATCGTTGACCCGCTCCAGCAAGACATCGACCTCGGCCTGCAATTTGGCTGGATCGGTGATGGCGCTGTCCGCCACCTTGATGGAGTAGTAAGTGCCCATGGTGCTACCGGTGATGTGGATCTCCGGTTTGGATTGGACCGTCTCCTGACCGCACCCAGTCAAGAAAAAGGCTAGCCCGAAGGCTAGCCAGGTCTTTACAACACTGTGCATGGATTAACCACCAAAGTCATCCAACAGGATGTTTTCGTCTTCAACGCCCAAATCTTTGAGCATGTTGATGACGGCAGCGTTCATCACCGGAGGTCCACACATGTAGAACTCGCAATCTTCCGGTGCTTCGTGGTTCTTGAGATAGTTCTCGTAGAGCACGTTGTGGATGAAGCCGGTGTAGCCGTCCCAGTTGTCTTCCGGTTGCGGATCAGACAGGGCGACGTTCCAGGTGAAGTTCTCGTTCTCGGCGGCGAGCATGTCAAAGTCTTCGACATAGAACATTTCGCGCTTGGAACGGGCACCGTACCAGAAGCTCATCTTGCGCTTGGACTTCAGGCGACGCAGCTGGTCGAAGATATGGGAACGCATCGGCGCCATACCTGCACCACCACCGATGAATACCATTTCGGCATCGGTATCTTTGGCGAAGAACTCACCGAACGGACCGGAGATAGTCACCTTGTCGCCAGCCTTGAGGCTGAAGATGTAGGAGGACATCTGTCCCGGAGGGGCAGTCCAGTTGCTCGGGGGCGGGGTCGCGATACGCACGTTCAGCATGATGATGCCGAACTCTTCCGGATAGTTGGCCATGGAGTAGGCACGGATGATTGGCTCATCGACCTTGGACTCCAGCTCAAAAATCTTGAAGCGATCCCAGTCACCGCGATACTCCTCGGGAATATCGAAGTTCTTGTAGTGCACGTGGTGAGCCGGGGCTTCAATCTGGATATAACCACCGGCGCGGAACGGCACGCTCTCGCCATCGGGGATCTGCAGCTTGAGCTCCTTGATGAAGGTGGCCTTGTTATCGTTGGAGATAACAGTACATTCCCACTTCTTCACCCCGAAGATCTCTTCCGGCAGTTCGATATCCATGTCGGAGCGAACGGTAACCTGACAGGCCAGACGCTCGCCATGACGGGCTTCGCCCTTGCTGATGTGATCCAGTTCGGTCGGCAGAATGTCGCCGCCACCGGATTTCACCCGTACCTTGCACTGGCCGCAGGAGCCACCGCCGCCACAGGCGGAGGAGACGAAGATACCGCTGCCAGCCAGCACGCCGAGCAGCTTGCCACCGGCCGGGCTGGTCACAGCCTTGGCCGGGTCACCATTGATGCTGATTGTCACGTCGCCCGCGGTCACCAGCTTGGACTTGGCGAACAGAATGACTGCCACCAGTGCCAGCAGGATCACGGTAAACATGACCACACCCAAAATAATTTCCATCTATCGTTCCTTTCTGATTGCAGGAAAGCCGATTACAGGGAGATACCAGAGAAGGACATGAAGCCCAGCGCCATCAGACCGGCGGTGATGAAGGTGATGCCCAGACCGCGCAGGCCTTCCGGAACATCGGAATACTTCATCTTCTCGCGGATACCAGCCAGCGCAACGATCGCCAGCATCCAGCCTGCCCCTGAACCCACACCGTAGACCACAGACTCCATGAAGTTGTAGTCACGCTGCACCATGAAGGAGACGCCACCGAAGATGGCGCAGTTCACGGTGATGAGCGGCAGGAAGATACCCAGCGCGTTGTAGAGTGCCGGGAAGTACTTGTCCAGCGCCATCTCCAGGATCTGTACCAGTGCTGCAATCACACCGATGAAGGTGATGAAGCTCAGGAAGCTCAGATCCAGACCGGATACCAGAGCGCCATCTTTAAGCACGTAGTTGTAGATCAGGTTGTTGGCAGGAACCGCGATGGTCTGCACCACAATAACGGCAATACCCAGACCCATGGAGGTCTTGACCTTCTTGGACACCGCCAGGAAGGTACACATCCCCAGGAAGAAGGAGAGTGCCAGGTTTTCGATGAAGATCGATTTAATCAACAGACTCAGATAGTGTTCCATACCTTAATCCTTCGCCTCCACCTGCTTGGGATCCTTGGTGCGAACGCCCCAAATGATCAGACCAATGATGAAGAATGCACTCGGCGGCAGCAGCAGTAGGCCGTTGGGCACATACCAGCCACCGTTGTTCACCAGCGGCAGCAGCTCGATGCCGAACCAGGTGCCGGAGCCCAGCAGTTCACGCACGGTCGCGACACTCAGCAGAATGGCACCATAGCCCAGACCGTTGCCGATACCATCCAGGAAGGAGGGCAGCGGGGCACTCTTCATGGCGTACGCTTCAGCGCGGCCCATTACGATACAGTTGGTGATGATCAGACCCACGAAGACCGACAGTTGCTTGGAGATGTCATAGGCGTACGCCTTGAGCACCTGGTCAACCACGATAACCAGTGAGGCGATGATCGCCATCTGTACGATAATCCGGACGCTGTTCGGGATCTGGTTGCGGATCAGGGAGATGAACAGGTTTGAGAAGGCGGTGACCGCCATGACCGCGAGGGTCATTACAAACGCAGTTTTCATCTGGCTGGTAACCGCCAGTGCAGAACAGACACCCAGCACCTGCAAGGCGATGGGGTTGTTGCCCAGCACAGGCGTCAACAGCAACTTCTTCATTTCGCTCTTGTCAGCCATTGTTGATTTCTCCTGCACGAACCTTGGCCAGGAAAGGACCGAAGCCCTTGGGACCCATCCAGAAGTCGAAGGTATGCTGTACGCCGTTACCGGTCAGAGTGGCACCGGAGAGACCATCGATCTCGTGCTCGGAGCCCGCCGGAGCATGGCCCTTGATGACGCGCAGCGCCGGCATGCCATTCTGGTCGAACAGTTTCTTGTCCTTGAACAGCGCCTGCCAGGCCGGGTTTTCGATCTCGCCACCCAGACCCGGTGTTTCACCGTGGTCATAGTAGGTGATGCCCTTGATGGTCTGGCCATCAGCGGCAACGGCGACGAAGGCATACATGGTCGACCACAGACCCTGACCGTAGATGGGCAGGATGATGCTGTCGATCTTGCCTTCGGCATCCTTGGCGAAGAATACCGGGATCTGCTTGGAGATCTGACGCAGGCTGGCCTTGTCGTCAGCGGCGGCAAGACGGATGCTGCGGGCCGGATCTTTGGCTGCTTGCTTGGTGTCGAAGTTGTCGGCATCGCCGTCAACAAAGTCACCGGTCGCCAGATCCACCAGACGCGCTTCGATCTTCTCGCCATACAGTTTGGCCAGGTCGCGCTTGGCCACTTCGCTCACATCCACACCGGCTACGGAGAGAATGTTGCTCTGCTTGTCCAGCGCCTTGTTTTCCTGCTGGGTAGAACGCAGGCCCACAGCGGCAACAGATACCACGATGGAACAGGCCAGACACAGGCCGGTGACCACGCTGACGGTGCCGAGGGTTGAATCTTTATTAAACGCCACGAGCAATCCTCCGCTTGATGTTTGCCTGAGCGACGAAGTGGTCAAACAGGGGAGCAAACAGGTTCGCAAACAGAATGGCCAGCATCATGCCTTCTGGGAACGCAGGGTTGACCACGCGAACCAGCACGACCATTACGCCGATCAGGGCGCCATACCACCACTTGCCTTTGTTGGTAAAGGCTGCGGAGACAGGGTCGGTCGCCATGAAGGCCATACCGAAGGCGAAGCCACCCAGTACCAGATGCCAGTGCCACGGCATGTTGAACATGGGGTTGGTATCGGAACCGATGACGTTGAATAGCAGGGAGGTGGCGATCATACCGATCATCACGCCGGCGATGATGCGCCAGGAGGCGATGCGCATGTAGACGATCATGGCGGCACCCAGCAGGATCATCAGGGTAGAGACTTCACCGATGGAACCCGGCAGGTTACCCAGGAAAGCGTCCATCCAGCTGATAGCCTGGCCGGTTGCACCGTTGATCAGCGCCATCTGGCCGCCTTGGGCCCACTGGCTCAGGGCCGTCGCGCCGGAGAAGCCGTCAACGGCAACCCATACGGCGTCACCGGAGATCTGGCCCGGGTAGGCGAAGAACAGGAACGCACGACCAGCCAGCGCCGGGTTCAGGAAGTTCTTGCCGGTACCACCGAACACCTCTTTGGCCATCACCACACCGAAGGTGATACCCAGTGCAGCTTGCCACAGGGGCAGCTCGGGCGGCACGATCAGGGCAAACAGGATGGAGGTTACGAAGAAGCCTTCGTTGATCTCGTGTTTGCGCACCATGGCGAACAGCACTTCCCAGAAACCACCGACAAAGAAGACGGTGATATAGATTGGGAAGAAGTGGGTGGCGCCAATCAGCATCTTGCTGCCGATACCGGCAACAGCCGGATCGAGGGAGGCGCCCAGCATGGTAGCCAGGGCATATTGCCAGCTGCTGGCACCAGCAGCCGAGCCCATGTGGGCAATGGCGGCAATCGCCTGGTTACCAACGTTGTACATGCCCCAGAACATGGCCGGGAACACGGCCAGCCACACCATGATCATCATGCGCTTCAGATCGAGCGCATCACGAACGTGGGAGGCGTTGCGGGTAACGCTACCCGGGGTGTAGAACAGGGTGTACGCCGCTTCGAACAGGGCATAGTACTTGGCGTACTTTCCACCCGGTTCGAAGTGGTGTTCCATATTTTCAAGAAGTTGCTTGAAACTCATCGCTTAACCTTCCAGTTCAATCTTGGTCAGGCACTCACGCAAGATCGGGCCGTACTCTGTCTTGCCGGGGCAGACAAAGGTACAGAGCGCCAAATCTTCCTCATCCAGCTCCAGGCAGCCCAGTGCTTGCGCACCATCGGTATCGCCGGAGACCATGTCCCGCAGCAGCAGGGTTGGCAGGATGTCGAGTGGCATCACCCGCTCATAGTTGCCGATAGGCACCATGGAACGGTCACTACCGTTGGTAGTGGTGGTGAAGTTGATCAGCTTGCCCTTCATCAGATGAGAGAGGGTGGTACGGGTGATAGAGAACTTGTTGGCGCTGGGGTTGATCCAGCCCAGGAACTCTTTCTCGCGACCTTCACCCAGCACGCAAACCTGATTGTGGTAGCGGCCCAGGTAGTCGTGAACACCTTCGGCTTTGGCACCACTCAGGATAGAACCGGAGATGATACGGTTTTCGTCGGCACGCAGCTCATTATTGGTGAGCTGGCTGATGCAGGCGCCCAGACGGGTACGCAGCAGACGCGGCTTGAGCACGTTCGGGCCGGCAAGGGCGATCACCTTGTCAGTGAAGATCTGACCGGTGGTGAACAGCTTGCCGAATGCGATCACATCCTGATAGTTGATGTGCCACTGCACCTTGGTGCTGCTGACCGGATCCAGGAAGTGGATATGGGTACCCGGCAGACCGGCAGGGTGCGGACCAACGAAGATCTCTTCCTTGACCTGAGCCAGCGGAGAGTGGGGCAGACTGCCTTCGCCTTTACAGACGTAGACGGCGCCGTCGGTCAGGCGGGTCAATACGGCCAGACCATCGAGGAAGGCCTGCGGCTGTTCCTTGATAATCAGCTCGGCATCGGCTGCCAGCGGGTTGGTGTCCATTGCAGTCACAAAGATGGCGCGCGGGGCAGACGCTACCGCAGGGACTTTGCTGAACGGACGGGTACGCAACGCAGTCCACTGACCTGATGCGACCAGGATCTCTTGCACCTTGCTGCGCTCGAGCTTGGCCAGCTCGGCAGAGGCAAAGTGCTCAAACGTCACCTGTTCATCGGAACCGTCGAGGTCGATGACCACAGACTGGAGAACACGTTTGGCACCACGGTTGATCTCTGAAACCACACCGGTGGCAGGAGCTGTGAATTTAACGCCCGGATTCTTCTTGTCTTCAAAAAGATCCTGACCTTTGATGACGCGATCACCTACTTTGACGAACATAGTAGGTCGCATCCCCACAAACTCCTCGCCCAGTGTCGCAACACGGGTGATGGCGGGGCCATCGTAGATTACTTGCTCTGGCGCACCCAGCACGGGGATGTCCAGTCCTCTTTTGATTGTAATCATACTTACTTGCACTACCGTTACGGGAGAGGTTGGTTAGCGCCGAGAAATACATCACGACGGGTGGTTGAATGAGTCGATGTTGTGGTTGCGCCAGGTGGGCAGGCTCAACAATTATTCAACATGCAGGCTCACTCAAAAGCGCTTGAGTTTACCACTTAAGGTGCATTTTCTGCCATGCCAAATGGGCAAAATCCCCGTGCCATCACAAAATTAACCTGCAATGAATAAGCCCCCGACACCTTGTAAGTAGTGGTTTTAAAGGTTTTTTTATTTCGATACCTCGATGGGGGTATTTGCCGTTGTCTCCACTATCAGCAAAAAGCCTTGATGCCGAAATATACCCCCTTGGATGTAGCCTTTTCGGGGCCAATGGGGGAAATATGTTTAATTTTTGTTGGCAGGTTATCGAGGAGAATCCTGTGGTACAACCGCTTTCAGGAGAGTGACGGTTTGCCAACGCAGCTCGGGGTGCGCGGGGCGTGGCCTTTTTCCTGCCACTCGCTCTCTGTGTAGGTATGCAGCGCCAGTGCATGAACGGCACCGGCCAGCTCATCGGCCAGCACCGAATTGACCTGACGATGACGGGCCAGCAGCCGCTGCCCTGCAAATTGCTCGCTGACGATCACCACCTTGAAGTGGCTTTCAGATCCCGGTTCCACACGGTGCATGTGGCTCTCGTTGATCACCTCCAGCACGGTGGGGGAGAGGGCGGCGCTCAGTTTGGCTTCAATCAGTTGTTGGATGGTCATCGGATCGGCTTCCAGGGTGAATGTCGGGCCATTCTATCGGCAGTCGCGGGATGGAATAAGCCCCCGTAAGAGGGAAATCACCCGTCAGTTTCCCCCTTGATGCGCATCGAACTGGTGAAATTCCTGCTCCTCGCTAGAATAGCGCCACTTTGCGTCGCCCCTGGCGCCTGTATACACGAATCAAGCCGAGGTTGGACTCTTCCTATGCAAACCCTTCTCGACACTCCCCATTGCCAGCTCACGCTCTACCGCTATCCGCGCCAGAGTCAGGAGACCCTGCAAGCCTGGGATGCGGCTGACGAATATCTGATCAACACCTTGGCGGAGTCCCCCCTCGAGCAGGCGGGCCCCGTCATCGTCATGAATGATGGCTTTGGCGCGCTGGCCGCCTATTTACATACGCACTCCCCTTGCTGCGTCACCGACTCCTACATCAGTGAGCGGGCGACCCTGGCCAATCTGGCCGAAAACGGACTGGATGCAGGCGGGATCCGCTTGCAGGATGCGCTGGCGCCGCTGCCCGATGCCCCTGCGCTGGTGGTGATCAAGGTCTCCAAATATCAGGCACTGCTGGAGCAGCAACTGCTGGCATTGCGTGCGGTGGTGACACCGGCAACCCGCGTTATCGCTGCCGGCAAGGCGAAGGATATTCATACCTCCACCCTCAAGTTGTTTGAGAAGTATTTGGGGCCTACCCGTACCTCGCTGGCCTGGAAAAAGGCGCGCCTCATTCACTGCGAGCCGCAGGCAGAACGTCCCGCGCTGGCCAACCCCTTCCCGACTGTCTGGCCGCTGGAGGGGAGTGGCATGCTCATCCACAACCATGCCAACGTCTTCTCGCGCACCAGTCTCGATATCGGTGCCCGTTTTATGCTGGACAACCTGCCCATCCACAGTGCCCGCAAGGTGATCGATCTGGGCTGTGGCAACGGGGTGCTGGGTCTGTCGCTGCTCGCCAAAGACAGCGAGGTGGAGGTGACCTTTATCGATGAATCCTATATGGCAGTTGCCTCGGCACAGCTCAACGTCGAGCACAATCTGCCCGATGCACTGCCGCGCGCCCGTTTTATGGTCAATAACTGTCTCGACGGGGTGGCGGTCGGCTCGGCGGATCGGATCCTCTGCAACCCTCCTTTCCATCAGCTGCAGGCGATCACCGATCATATCGCCTGGCAGATGTTCAGCGATGCGCACCGGGTGTTGCCTCAAGGGGGTGAACTCTGGATAGTAGGCAACCGTCATCTGGACTATCACAACAAACTCAAGCGCTTGTTTGCCAACGCACAAGTCGTTGCGTCGAACAGCAAATTCGTTATTTTGAAAGCCATCAAACGCTAAAGCCAAAGGAAACCATGATGAAAAAGTCACTCTTGCTGCTGGCCGCCCTGATGCTGGGCGGGTGTGCAACTCATTGGCCGGAGACAGCGCTGCTCAATCCGCAGGTGATCCCCGCCAACCAGCAATACTACTCTGGCAATCGCATCACCATGGAAGGGGTAGACAAGCGTGAGGCTGCCTACGTCTTCTCCATCAAACATAAAGAGAAAGCGCCCGTGCTGGTCAACAGCGAGCGTCCGCTCAACCTGCTGATGGCCGAGCGGCTGGCCGAAGGTCTGCGCAGCCAGGGTCTGGAAGTGGGCAACAGTGGCACCACCAACCTGACGCTGGTGATTTCCAACGCCGCAGTCAATGTGGAAGAGAAGACCTTTACCTATGTCACCAAATCCCGCGTCAGCCTGCAGGTGATCGCCGATTTTCAGGGCAACCGTCTGACCAAGCAGTTCAACATGTCCTCCAGCAAGGAGAGCCCGAGCGAGCCAAGCATGGCCGACCTGGAGTCTACACTGAACCTGCAACTGGGTAGCGTGCTGCAGCAGATCATGGCGGATGACGCGCTGCGCGGTTACCTGAAAGGTCAACCGAACGGTGCAGGGGTCTGATGATGAAAAAACTCTGGTTGCTGGCCATGCTGATCGCCCCGCTGGCGTTCGCAGGCCCGAAAGTCAGAATGGAGACCAACCACGGCAATATCGTGGTGGAACTGGCGTCCAAGCAGGCGCCCCAGACGGTAAAGAACTTCCTGCGCTACGTGGCTGATGGCAGCTATGACGGCAGCATCTTCCACCGGGTGATCCAGGATTTCGTGGTGCAGGGTGGGGGCTACAACCAGCAGTTCCAGCAATTGCCGACTTATGAGCCTGTGGTCAACGAGTCGCGCGGCGGTCTGCCCAACAAGCGTGGCTCCATCGCCATGGCCCGTACTCAGGCAGTTGACAGCGCTACTCGCCAGTTCTACTTCAATCTGGTCGACAACAATAACCTCAACGCCGGTGGCTCTGCGGGTTATACCGTGTTCGGTCAGGTGGTGCAGGGGATGGAGGTGCTGGACAAGCTGGCTCAGGTACAGACCGGTTACAGCCCCATTTTGCGTGCCAACGATGTGCCGACCAGTCCCATCATTCTGAAGAAGGTGGTCTTGCTGGCAGAAACTCCGGCAGACAAGAAAGTCGACAAGAAAGCGGGCAAGTAACTCTCGCCGGACGCGGTTCGTCACCTCGCCCTCGTCAGGCCACAATAAAAGGCTCATCCCATTCGGGATGAGCCTTTTCTCTATCCGGGCTTCTTTTGCCTATCTCTTTGCTCGCCTTGGCTATCTGCCATCAACCTGCCAAAATGACGCACTTTTCCAAAGTCGTCAGGTAGTTGAACATGATCCGCAAACCAAGCTGGAGAGAGTCCCTCGCCGTCTATCTCGAATTTCGGGTGTTTATTCTCTTTGCCATGGGTTTTTCATCGGGTCTGCCGTTGCTACTGGTGTTCGGTACCCTCTCATTCTGGTTGCGCGAGGCCGATGTCAGCCTGACCGATATCGGCTATATGAGCTGGGTGGCGCTCGCCTATGGCTTTAAATGGCTGTGGTCGCCGCTGGTGGATCGCATGCCGCTGCCGTTGCTCTCCGCGCTGCTGGGGCGTCGCCGTAGCTGGATGTTCTTCTCCCAGCTGCTGATTGCCGCCGCGCTGGTCGGCATGGCGTTCTGTGATCCCAAGACCGAGCTGGCCCAGCTGGCGATGTTTGCCCTGCTGGTGGCCTTTGCCTCGGCCACGCAGGATATCGTTATCGATGCCTATCGCATCGAATCCGCCCCCGAGCGGCTGCAGGCGGCGATGGCTGCCTCCTACATGACCGGTTACCGACTGGCAATGATCATGGCGGGCGCCGGTGCGCTGGCGCTGGCAGCATGGTTTGGCAGCAATAGTGGCTATGACTATCGTGGCTGGCAGATTACCTATCTGGTGATGGCGGGTCTGATGTCACTCGGGGTTATCACCACGCTGTTTTGCCACGAGCCGGATATCGATCTGGCCGAGCAGGGCAAACAACAGGCTGAACGCAAGGCGCAGCTCCTGGAAAAAGGGTGGCCTGCGCTGCTGGCGAGTGCGGGGGCCTGGGGCTATGAGGCCGTCTGGTGTCCGTTCGCCGACTTCTTTCGTCGCTATGGCAGCTCGGCGCTGCTGATCCTGGCTCTGATCGCCTGCTACCGGGTTGCTGATGTGGTGATGGGGGTGATGTCCAACAGCTTCTATGTGGATATGCAGTTCAGCAAGACCGAGGTTGCGACCATTACCAAGGTGTTTGGCGTCATCATGACGCTGGTGGGGGCTGCGCTGGGGGGCGTGCTGGTGATGCGCTTCGGCACGCTGCGCATCCTGTTCTTGGGGGCGCTGCTCACCGCCAGCACCAACCTGTTGTTTGCCCTGCTCAATCAGGTTGGTCACAACCTGGAGCTGCTGACCCTGATCATTTCCCTCGACAACCTCAGTGCCGGTATCGCGACCGCGGCCTTCGTGACCTATCTCTCCAGCCTGACCAATGTGGCATTTTCGGCCACTCAGTACGCCCTGTTCAGCTCGGTAATGTTGCTGCTACCCAAGTTGCTGGCCGGTTTTTCCGGGCGGGTTGTGGAGCAGATTGGCTACAGTGCCTTCTTTGTCGGAACCAGTTTATTGGGCTTGCCCGTGTTGTTGTTGATTGTGCTTGTCGCCAGAAAAGGGAGTGAGTTGCTCTCAACGGCTGACAAATAGCAAGCGTTTGCGTAGAATCGGGGGTGATTAGATTCACACTTCCGGATAAAGTTCCCGAGAAGTTGTTTCACCCCCAATTTTATTTGATTAGAATCCCTCTCGCTCCTTGTGGGCAGGCTACGGAAAACCTCAACTAACGCACAAGAGACCAATAAAATGGCCAAATTTACCAAGACTCTGATCGCTGCCGGTCTGCTGGCTGCTGCCGCTACCCCGGCCTTCGCTGCTGACTACAGCGGTGATATCCACAAGAATGACTACAAGTGGATGCAGTTCAATATCATGCACACCATCGATCAGAAGCCCCATGGTCCGGATGGTTACAACGATACTTATTTCGAGATGGAGTTTGGTGGTCGTTCAGGCATTTTTGACCTGTATGGTTACGTCGATTACTTCGATATTTTTGACTCCAAGCACAGCGACAAGCACAAGCAAGAAAACCTCTTCATGAAGTTTGCTCCGCGTGTATCTCTGGATGCATTGACTGGCCAAGACCTCTCTTTTGGTCCGGTGCAAGAAGTTTACGTTGCCACCCTGTTTAACATCGGTGGTGTACAAGGCCTGAATGATGCATTTGTAGGTCTGGGTGCTGACGTTATGGTGCCGTGGTTCGGCAAAGTTGGTATGAACCTGTACAAGCGTCATGCTAACGAAACCTTCAGTGGTCAAGGCGAAGGCTGGAACGGCCAACAGTTCTCCATGAACTGGTTCAAACCTTTCTATACCTTCTCCAATGGCAGCTTCGTCTCTTACCAAGGTTATCTGGATTACACCTGGGGCATGAAAGAAACCAGTCATTCTGATGGTCTGGGAACCTTCCACGGTATCTACTGGCATTCCGACCGTTATGCCGTTGGCTACGGTCTGAAGTACTTCAACGAAATCTACGGTATCGACAACTCTGACGCGTTCAAGTCTACCGGTTTCGGCCACTACTTCTCTGTTACCTACAAGTTCTAATAAAACTTGGGGTACAAAAAACCGGAGCATCTGCTCCGGTTTTTTTATGGCCGCGATTTAGATAGCGTGGCGCGAGTCATCAAGTGCGCCACGGCTGAGTGGATAAATCAGTCGCGGAAGTTCTGGAACTGCATCGGTTGACCCAGTTCGGCGCCACGGACCAGTGCCATGGTCTCTTGCAGATCGTCACGCTTCTTGCCGGTGACACGTACTTCATCACCCTGGATGGCGACCTGTACCTTGATCTTGGAGTCCTTGATCAGCTTGACCAGCTTCTTGGCGATCTCTTTCTCGATCCCCTGCTTGAATTTGACGGTCAGGTGGAAACGCTTGCCGGAGTGAACCGAGTCACCCACTTCCATGGAGCTGTTTTCGATGTTGCGCTTGAGCAGGGCGCCGCGCAGGATTTCGACCATCTGCTTGAGCTGGAAATCGGCATCGGCTTCCAGTTTTACCTCTTCCTTGTTCAACTCGAAGCTGGCTTCTACCCCACGAAAATCGAAACGGGTGGCCAGTTCACGATTGGCGTTGTCGACAGCGTTCAACACCTCGTTCATTTTGACTTCAGAGACAATATCGAATGACGGCATAGCCGGAGCTCCTCATGTTGCGTTATCGGGGGGCAAATCTACCAGAAAACGGGCAAATTTGCTGATTTTGATGGGGTTGCTCTGCTAGAATCCCCTGCGCACAGGACGGATGGACCCGTTAGTGTCCACCAGCGACATCTTCACTTATCCCCGGTAACAGGTTGAGAGGATTGCAACCCTTACCCTGACAGAGTCACACCATGCCAAGCGGATTAAAAAATTCCCGACAGCCCGTTATTCCACCCGTTGCTCCAAAGTGGTCACTGTTGGGTTGTGGCGCCCTCGGCGGCGTTTTTGCCTC
This sequence comes from Aeromonas sp. R4-2, assembly GCF_040908295.1. Classification (NCBI taxonomy): domain Bacteria; kingdom Pseudomonadati; phylum Pseudomonadota; class Gammaproteobacteria; order Aeromonadales; family Aeromonadaceae; genus Aeromonas; species Aeromonas sp. R4-2. Next base: position 272,579 of record NZ_JBFODL010000014.1, read on the forward strand.
CCTGCTGACCCAGAGTGGTCAATCAACCCGTGTCTTGTTGCGCGAACATCATAAGTCCACGCTCCATCCGGGGATCGATTTCACCTCGCTGGAGGGGCATGTCCAGCTGCTCAATATCGAGCGCGGGTTTGTCAGCAAACCCGGCAAGATCCAGCGTCTGCTGGTGATGACCAAGGCCAGTCAGGTGATTGCCGCACTGACACCGCTGGTGGGCAATCTGGATGCTGGCGTGCCGATCGTGCTGCTGCACAACGGGATGGGCATTGCCGAGCAGGTGGTCGAGATGTTCCCGCACAATCCGGTGATTGCCGGTGTCACCAGCCATGGCGCCATGCAGTGCGGCCATTTTGTCTTCCGTCATACTGGCAAGGGTGAAACCTGGCTTGGCCCGATCAACGACGCCGCCAAGGCCCATGCCGCGCTCGCGGATGAGCTGGCGCTGGCACTGGGGCAGGCTGGCTGGGATGAGCAGGTATTGACGCGCCAGTGGCAAAAGCTGGCCATCAACTGTGCCATCAATCCCCTGACGGCCCTCTACAAGCTGAAAAATGGCGAGCTGGCTGGCCCCCGTTTTGCCGATGCCCTGCAGCAGATCTGCGTGGAAGTGGCGGATGTGATGTGTGCCGAAGGGATTGCAACCACGGCAGAGGAGTTGCAACGCCGGGTGATGACAGTGGTGGAACTGACCGCTGACAATTACTCCTCCATGCATCAGGATATGGAGCTGGGACGCGAGACCGAGATTGAGGCCATTACCGGCTTCCTGTTGGCCAAGGCTGCCCGGCATGGCATTGCCGTACCGGTCAATCAGGGTCTCTATCAGGCGATTAAAGAGAAGAGCCAGGCCGTCTGATCTTTTACATGGCAGAGCAAGCAGCAAGGAGTCGAACGTGAGTGTACTGGTGCTGGTGGCTCCCGGGTCGGAAGAGATAGAGACGGTCGCTATTGTCGATACCTTGGTGCGTGCCAGCATCGAGGTGGTGCTGGCCTCTTGCTGCCCTGCAGGGTCTCGGCAGGTGAAGGCATCGCGCGGGGTGCAGCTGGTGGCCGATTGTCATATCGACGAGCTGACCCGTCGGGACTTTGAAGCCATCGTGGTACCCGGTGGTCTGCCCGGCAGCGAAGTGATCCGCGATACCCCGCTGGCCATCGATCTGCTCAAAGAGCAGGCCGCTCTTGGCCGCTGGCGCGCTGCCATATGCGCCGCCCCTGTGGTGCTCTTGCAACATCACGCGCTGCTGGGTGATGCCATCGTCACCTGTCATCCCGGCTTTCAGTCCCGACTACCGACATCGCAGCTGTCACGTGAGCGGGTCGTCAGGGATGAGGCTCATCGCCTTATCACCAGTCAGGGGCCGGGCAGTGCCATCGAGTTTGCGCTTGAACTGGTCCGGGTGCTGCGTGGGGATGAGGTGGCTGCCACTGTTGCTGGCCCTATGGTGCTGCCTTGAGCGCACTCTGCTGCAGAATCAAGCTGGCCATGCTTTGAAAAACGGGCCCCGAGCGTTTTGATCGGGGCCCGTTTGTTATCTGCCGTTGTCGGTCACGCCATCTTGTCCGGCTCAGTAGTCGTACTGTGAGCACTGTTTTTTGTTGTACTCAGTTTTCCAGCGTGCCAATTCTTGCTCTGTGCCGAGCTTGTCCCCTTTCTTGATGGCCTGTTCCAGTATATCAATCCGGTCGTACAGCCAGCGGCACTCTGCCGTCGGGTTGTTCTTGCCGATGCCGGTCAACGGCAGCAAACAGAGTCCCAGCCAAAGATATTTCATCCCGAACGCTCCTTGTCATTGTGGTAGTAAAGGTCTCCTTGGAGTCTACTATTTTAGCCGCAACGAGAGAGATAGAGCTGCGGTTATCCTTGGGGTAAGATGATGCCATGTCTGTTTATTTATACAGTGGTATGCGCAAGATCATCCATATCGACATGGACTGCTTTTTTGCCGCGGTGGAGATGCGGGACAATCCGGCGTTGCGGGAGGTGCCGCTCGCCATCGGTGGGGCCTCCGAGCGGCGCGGCGTCATCTCGACCTGCAACTATGTGGCGCGCCGGTTCGGGGTGCGTTCCGCCATGCCGAGCGCGCTGGCGAAAAAACTCTGCCCGCCGCTGGTACTGATCCCTGGGCGAATGGCGGTGTACAAGGATATCTCCCGTCAGCTCAGGTCCATTTTCCTCCGCTATACCGATCAGGTTGAACCACTGTCGCTGGATGAGGCTTACCTCGACGTGACCCACAGTCGCTGTTGTGGCGGTAGCGCCACCCTGATGGCGCAAGAGATCCGGCAAGCCATCGTCACCGAACTGGGATTGACCGCCTCGGCCGGAGTGGCTCCCAACAAGTTTCTCGCCAAGCTTGCCTCGGAGCAGCGCAAGCCTGATGGTCTGTTTGTCATTCGTCCCGACGAAGTGGCCGAATTTGTCTGCCAGTTGCCCCTCGGCAAACTGCCCGGGGTGGGGCGCAAGACTGCCGAGCGGCTGGAGGCGCAGGGGCTTTACACCTGTGAGGATGCGCGGGCCTTGTCTGCACAAGAGCTGTGCTGCCGTTTTGGCAAGCTGGGGGAGATGCTGACGACCCGGATCTGGGGGCTGGATGAACAGCCGGTGCAGGCGCACCGGATCCGCAAAACCATCGGGGTGGAGACCACCTTGGCGAGCGATGTTTGTGACGAAGCCGCCTGCCTGACGGTATTGCAGCAACTGCTGCCGGAGCTGGAGCGGCGATTTCAGCTGGCGTGTCCTGCCGAGCAGGTGATGGGGCAGGGGATTAAACTCAAGTTTGCCGACTTCCACCAGACCACCGTCTATCGCAGTCAGGGTGGCTATCAGCCAGCCTTGTTCGTTCCCCTGCTCAAAGAGGGGCTACAGCGGGCGCAAGGGCGTTCGGTTCGCCTGCTGGGCTTGGTGGTGGGTTTGCCAAAAGAGGGTGAAGTTAATCAACTCTCGCTGGATTTGCTGTGAGAGAGTTAAGTTTTTGTTTATAAAGTCGATAATCTATCCATATCTGTATGACGTAGGAATATTGGCATGAGCGCTCTTTCTGTCCAGGGTCGGATTACCCTGATCGCCGGTTGCTGTCTGTTGGTGACAGCCGCCGCTCTGGTTGCCTCTTCGATTTACAACGCGAACAAGATGCAACAGCAGGTGCGGCAAGCCACCATGCACGAGGCGCAGCAGTCTGCCGAGAACTGGATGAAGGCGATGGGCTCGGAGCAGGCGGCCAAGGTGACCAGCTATCTCGATGAAGCCTATTTCCGCGCCAGTTTGCTGGCGGAGAGCGTGTTGTTCCAGCGCAAGAATGCGGCCGAGAACTTTGTCCATTCGGAGGCGCTGCGCAGCGCCGTCAATCAGCAACTGCACGATGCCGTTGCCTCATCGACCAATCTGCTTGGTGTCTATGCGGTGTTCGAGCCTGATCAGCTGGATGGGGAAGACAGCAACTATCAGGGCTCAACGGCGTTGGGTTCCAACGACAAGGGGCGTTTTTCCAGTTACTGGGCCTATGACAACGGCAAGATAGAGCCGGAAGTGCAGAATGAGGATGTACTGGCCGATGAGAGCCCGACCGAGGCTGGTGGAATCGAAAACGAGTGGTATCGCTGCAGTATTCGCACCCGTTCCCTCTGCCTGCTGGAGCCCTATCTGGACGATGTGGGCGATAAACAGATATTGATGACCTCGGTGACGGTCCCGCTACTGGAGCAGGAGACTTTGCTGGGGATGGTCGGGGTCGATATCTCGCTGGCCACTTTGCAGAGTCTGGTCAGTACCATGGACAAGGAGCTCTATGACGGCAAGGGCAGAATCTTGCTGGTCAGTCACGAGGGGCGCGTGGCGGGAGCCGATGAGTTCGATGTGACCATGGGGCGTGGGCTGGATCAGAAGTATCAGGGGCTGGCCAGCGAGCTGAAAGGCTGGCTCAGTCAGGGGCAGGAGCTGACTCGCTGGAGCAGCGATGGCACCTTGTTGCAGACCTTTGTCCCGGTATCCATGCGTGGCACCGACCGTAAATGGGGCATCTACATTGAATTGCCACGGGCAGTAGTACTGGCATCGGCCCAGCAACTGCAAGATGAGCTGGCCAGTGAGGCCAATCGCAGCGTGGTCTCGCAGTTGTCGATTGGAGTGCTGATCTCGCTGGTGGCCCTGAGCTTTATCTGGTTGATGGCGCGCCAGATTGTGGCGCCCATCCGCGCTGTAGTTGCCCGTCTCAAGGATATCGCCAGCGGCGAGGGGGATTTGACCCAGCGCATCGAGATCCAGCGGCAAGACGAGATCGGCGAGCTGGCCAAGTGGTTCAACGGCTTCCTCAACAAGTTGCAATCCACCATCAGTCAGGTGATTGATACCGTCTCCGGTACGCGCAACAGTGCCGAGCGAGCCGCGCAAGTGGCCGAGCGCACCAGCAGTGGCATGCAGGCCCAGTATCAGGAGATCGATCTGGTGGCGACGGCATTTGAAGAGCTGAGCGCCACGGCGTTGCAGGTCTCCGGTAATGCCGGCTCGGCGGTGGCGGCTGCCAACACCACTGATGCTGCGGCGCAAGAGGGAAAATATGTCGTTGCCGACACCCAGGAGGCGATGCGCAAGCTGATGACCATCATCAACGATGCCCAGCCGGTGGTGGAACGGCTCTCCGCCAACAGCGACAACATCAATGACATCCTCATCGTGATCCAGGGGATTGCCGAGCAGACCAACTTGCTGGCGCTGAATGCAGCTATTGAAGCGGCGCGGGCCGGTGAGCAGGGCCGTGGCTTTGCCGTGGTGGCCGATGAGGTGCGCAATCTGGCGGGTCGCACCCAGAATGCCATCGTCGAGATCCAGACCCTGATCAGCCAACTGCAATCCGGTACCGGCGCCGTGGTCAAGGCGATCCGCGATGGTCATGGTCAGGCTGACGAGACGCTTGCCAAGGTAGATCTCTCGGTACAGGTGCTGGAGCAGATTATCCAGTCGGTCTCCACCATCCATCAGATGAACGAGCAGATTGCCCGGGCGGCGCAGGAGCAGAGCCGGGTGGCGGACGAGATCAACCGTAACGTCAGCAACATTCGCGATGTGAGCCACACCATTCGGGCCGAGGCGGCGACCTCCGCCGAAAATGGTCGCGAGCTCTCTGCGCTGGCGGACAAACAGCAGCAGCTGGTGGGGCAGTTCAAGGTATAGAAGGGATGAAAAAAGGCGCCATCCAGCTGGAGGCGCCAAACACATTCAGATGACAGACTGGGTCAAACCGGTGAGATTTGAGCCCCTCTTCCCGCAGAGGAAGAAACACAACACCACAATCGCAGTCGAAAGACTCACTAAAAACACATGTAAACCAACACGTAGTAGAAAATGTGAGCCATATGACGACTGATTGCTGGGCGAATTATGTTTATTCACTGGTCGACCCGCAACCGACAAATTATAATGCGCCCCATTAGAAAAACTCATCGTCGGCTGGTGTCATGTCTCGTCGTTTACCCCCGCTCAATGCCCTCAAGGCCTTTGAAGCTGCGGCTCGTCACTTAAGCTTTACCCGCGCAGCAGAAGAGTTGTTTGTGACTCAGGCTGCCATCAGTCACCAGATCAAGGCGCTGGAGGAGTATCTTGGCATCAAGCTGTTCCGCCGCAAAAACCGCTCCTTGTTGCTGACCGAAGAGGGGCAGGGCTATTTCCTGGATATCAAGGACATCTTTGCCTCCATTTCTGAGGCGACCGACAAGCTGCTGGCGCGCAGCGCCAAAGGGGCGCTGACGGTGAGCCTGCAGCCGAGTTTTGCCATCCAGTGGCTGGTGCCGCGGCTGGTGAAGTTCAGCGAGCGCCATCCCGACATCGATGTGCGGATCAAGGCGGTCGATCTCGACGAAGGGTCGCTCACCGACGATGTGGATGTGGCCATCTATTACGGGCGCGGCAACTGGCCGGGTCTGCGCTCGGACAAGCTGCATACGGAATACCTGATCCCGGTCTGTTCCCCCTTGCTGCTGACCGGGCCCAAACCGCTGCGTACGCCGCAAGATTTGACTCTTCATACCCTGCTGCACGATACCTCCCGCCGCGACTGGAAGGCCTGGTTCCGCCAGCTCGACATCGATGCACCCAACGTCAATCAGGGGCCCATCTTCAGCCACTCCACCATGGTGATCCAGGCGGCGATCCACGGCCAGGGGGTGGCGCTTGGCCACAGCGTGCTGGCACAACCCGAGATTGAGGCCGGCCGCCTTATCTGCCCGTTCGAGCAGGTGCTGGTGAGCAAAAATGCTTTCTATCTGGTGTGCCAGGAGCAACAGTCGGATCAGGGCAAGATCGTTGCCTTCCGCGACTGGATGCTGGAGCTGGTGGAGCAGGAAGAGGCGCGTCGCAGGGCAAGGCTCGCCGATGCCTGATGTGATCCGCGAGGGGGCAATTGATGCCCCCGTTCGCATTTTGCTGGCCCACGGGGCAGGCGCGGGGATGGATCATGTCTTTCTTGCCGAGTTGTCACGCCTGCTGGCTGGCCCCGACATCGAAGTGGTACGCTTCAACTTTCCCTACATGACCAAGCGAGCACAGGATGGCAAGCGCCGCCCGCCTGACAGGGCGCCTGTGCTGCTCGCCCATTGGCGCGACATGATCCGCGAGTTTGCCCATCCACGGCTGTTTCTGGCAGGCAAGTCGATGGGCGGGCGGATGGTGGCGGAACTGTATAGCGAAGGCGAGGGTGAGATGAATGCTGCAGGATTGCTCATTCTCGGGTATCCTTTCCACCCTCCGGCCAAGCCCGACAGCTGGCGAGGCGAGGTACTCAAGCATATTGCAGTGCCAACCCTGCTGTTGCAGGGGGAGCGCGACACCTTCGGTAGTCGCGCCGAACTGGCCGATTTCCCCTTCTCACCCGCCGTATCGGTCCATTGGTTGACCGATGGTGATCATGGTTTCAAACCGCGTAAAGCCAGTGGCGTGAGTGAGCAGGATAATATGCAGCATGCAGCGGCGGCCATCAGCCATTTTGTGGCCCGGCATGGATAGCACGAGAGGGTTGGCTTTATTGCCAGCCTCGATGAGAGAGGGAGAGTGAGGATGCAGATCCATCGACATTGGCTGATACTGGCCGGTCTCTTCGGGTTGACGGCCACCATGCTGGGGGCTTATGGCGCCCATGGATTGGCGGCGACCGGCATTACGCCCGAGCGTCTGGCGGCATTCAATACCGCCGTGCAATATCAGTTTTTTCACGCATTGGCCCTGCTGGTTCTGGGCTGGTGTGGTGTGCGCAGCAGGGTGATCCACCTGGCTGGCACCGCTTTTGTGCTGGGGATCATCGGATTCTCCGGCAGTATTTACGCCATGGTGCTGCTTGGCAGCAAGGGGCTGGGGTTGATTACCCCGGCCGGTGGCCTCTGTTTTATGTTGGGATGGGCGGCCCTGATCTGGGCTGGCTGTCGTCTTGGAGGAAAAAATGAATAATCTGCTGCTTTATTGCCGCCCCGGTTTTGAGAAAGAGGCGGCTGCAGAGATCACCGAGCGTGCCGGTAACATGCAGTGCTACGGTTTCGCCCGGGTCAAGGACGACAGCGGTTATGTGATCTTCGAACTGTATGACGAGGAGCAGGCGGACCTGCTGGCTCGCAAGCTGCCGTTCCGGGAGCTCATCTTCATCCGCCAGATGCTGGTGGTCACCCATGAGCTGAAGGATCTGGATGTCGCGGACAGGATCTCCCCCATCCTTGAGGCGGTGAGTGACTACACCATTTGCGGTGATCTGCGGGTCGAAACCGCGGATACCAACGAAGCGAAAGAGCTGTCGGCCTTTTGCCGCAAGTTCACCGTGCCGCTGCGTCAGGCGCTGCGCAGCAACGAGATCCTGACCAAGAAGGAGACGCCGAACCGTCCGGTGTTCCACGCCTTCTTCATGGCCAATGATCACGTGTTGCTGGGTTACTCCTACTCGTTCAACAACTCCGGATTCCACATGGGGATCCCGCGCCTGCGCTTCCCGGCCGATGCACCGAGCCGCTCCAGCCTCAAGCTGGAGGAGGCGTTTTACGTGTTCGTGCCGCGGGAAGAGTGGGATGTGCGTCTCTGTTCAGGCATGAAGGCGGTGGATCTGGGCGCCTGCCCGGGTGGCTGGACCTATCAGTTGGTGCGCCGTGGCATGATGGTGACGGCGGTCGACAACGGCATGATGGCCCAATCCCTGATGGATACCGGTCAGGTCAAGCATATCCGGGATGACGGTTTCGTGTGGCGTCCGAGCAAGAAGAACACCTACTGGCTGGTGTGCGACATGGTCGATAAACCGGCGCGGGTCGTTCACATGATTGCGGACTGGTTCCGTGAGGGTGACTGCCAGGAGGCGATGTTCAACCTCAAGCTGCCGATGAAGAAGCGTTATGCCGAGTCGGTGCACAATATCGAGGTGCTGCGCGAGATGCTCAAGGAGATCGACAACGCGTTCGTGATCCAGGCCAAGCAGCTCTATCACGATCGAGAAGAGATCACCGTGCATGTTTACAACAAGTACTGGGTCTCCAAACTCGAGCCCAAGGCGTGATGTAGCAGTTCTGCCCGTACGATAAATACCAAGGCCGACAGGGAAACCTGTCGGCCTTTTGCTATTCAGCTGCCGGAAAATATCAGAAACGGTAATCGAGGCGCAGGGAGGATTCGTCGTCGGTCACCTTGATCTCTATCTGCAGCGGGATGGTTTTGTCGACCGGATTGAATTGCATCTTTATCCCGTCTCCTCTCAGCCTGAGGGCGGTGTTCATTCCGCCAGCCTTGAACTTGACCTTGGGTCTGAAGCGTTCGACCGACAGACTGACGCTCTTTTCCGGGGTCAGATTAAGCTGCGGGTAGGAGGTGATCTTTTGATTGCCAAAGTTGTCGGTGGAGACTTCAATACCAAACGACAGGGGTTTGGGTGCCTTGAGCAGGTCGTTGGTATTCAGGCTCGAGCGCCATACCTCGGTGGCAGTCCGTTTTTCCTGCTGTGGCAGTTTGGCGGTTTGGGTCTGTTGATCCTGCTCGAAAGCACTGGCAGTACCACACACTAGCATCAGGCCCGACACCAGATAGCACCCGTATCCCTTCATGAAAAACACTCCCTGTTCTTCTTCTCTATTGAACATAGTTGCTGTTTAGGGAGTGGCAAAGGATTCGGAAACATAAAAAAGGGAGCCGAAGCTCCCTTTTAAAATCAATGAATTAACTCACAGACGATCGATGATGGCCTGGGTGAATTCGCTGGTGGAAGCCGCGCCGCCCAGATCGCGAGTGACCCGATCACCGGATTCGATGGTGGCTCGTACTGCCTCGCGGATCCGCTCTGCTTTATCCTGCATGCCGAGGTACTCCAGCATCTGAATGGAGGCAAGGATCACCGAGGTCGGATTGGCAATGTTCTTGCCTGCGATGTCGGGGGCAGAGCCGTGGACCGCTTCGAAGATGGCCGCGCCATCGCCGATGTTGGCGCCGGGCGCCATGCCAAGGCCGCCAACCAGACCGGCGCAAAGATCCGAGAGGATGTCGCCGAACAGGTTGGTGGTGACCATGACATCGAAACGCTCCGGGTACATCACCAGATTCATGCAGGCGGCATCGACGATCATCTCTTCGCTCTGGATATCCGGGTAGTGGCTGGCGATTTCACGTGCCACTTCGAGGAACAGGCCGGAGGTCGACTTGAGGATGTTCGCCTTGTGGATGATGGTGACCTTCTTGCGCCCTTCCTGACGAGCCAGCTCGAAGGCAAACTTGACGATGCGCTCGGCCCCTTCGCGGGTGATGATGCTCATCGCCTCGGCACTCTTGTTGTCATCGCTGCGCTTCTGACCTGCACCCGAGTACATCCCTTCGGTGTTTTCACGCACCGTGATGATGTCGATGTTGTCGTAACGGCTTCTGGTGCCCTTGAAGGAGATGACCGGGCGCACGTTGGCGTAGAGGTTGAACTTCTTGCGCAGGGAGACGTTGATGGAGGTAAAACCGCCGCCGACCGGTGTGGTCAATGGCCCTTTCAGGCTCACCTTGTTCTTCTCAATCAGATCCAGGGTAGCCTGGGGTAGCAGCTCGCCATGCTTCTCGAGGGCAACCAGACCCGCATCAGCGTATTCGTACTCAAAGTCACAGCCCGCATGGGTCAGGATCTGGATGGCTGATTCAATGATGCTGGGGCCGATGCCGTCGCCGGGGATCACGGTAATTTTTCTTTTGGACATGAGAGGGTTCCACTTCCAGGGTATAGGGGAGGATGGGGCTGCTTTATAGCATTTACTCAGCAAACCAACCACATTCCTTTACATTCTACTCACTTTTATCAACAGCAAGGGTGAGTCTCGTCATGGTTCACGCCCTTGTCTGCATTTTTGTTCGGCATTTTAGTCCGGCTGGGGCGGGTAGCGGATGTCCCGCAGGTTGAATCCCAGCGGAATATCCCGCTGCAAGCGCACCAGCCGCTGGGTCAGCAGGGCCTCATCCTGATGTTGGCGCAGCTTGATCAGTGGCTTGGCGGCGTCCTCTTGCTGGCAGGCCTCGAGCATGGCTGCCAGATTGCCATATTGCTGTAACAGCTGGGTGGCGGTCTTGGGGCCAATCCCCGGAACCCCCTTGATATTGGAACCGCTGATACCGGTCAGGGCCCAGAAGTCGACCAGCTGAGCAGGGGCTACCCCATATTGCTGCTGGACGAAGGCCGCATCCAGCCAGCGCTTGTTGAAGTAGTCGCGCACCCGGATCTGCTGGCAGATCAGTTGGCAGAACCCCTTGTCGGTGGAGATGATGGTCGCCTGATGGCCATGGTTGGCGATGCCGCTGGCGAGGGTGGCGATGAGATCATCCGCTTCATCGGTCTCGGAGAGCAGGGCATCGACCCCGCACTCCCAGAAGGCATCCTGCAGGGTCGCCAGCCCTTCACGCAGTTCGGGGGGCATGGGAGTTCGCCCCTCCTTGTAGGCCGGATAGACCTCTTTGCGCCAGCTATGCACCTCGCCATCAAACACGGCAATGACATGGGTCGGCTCGCTATTGGCCAGCAGCTTGCGGCAGGTATTGATAAGGTTGGCGCGGGTTGCAACCAGCGCCTGGGCAGGGGTCAGTGCCTGCTGGGCCTGTACCGCGTGCAGACGGCGAATGAGGTTGAGGGCATCGATGATGAGCAGGTGTGGCCGGATAGTTGACATGGGGCACTCTTGGCGGTCGGGACGCCCCATTGTAACAAACCGCTCGCCTTATGGGGGATTGATGGCGGTTGGGAAGGCATAGCGCTAATAAAGAGGGGCGCCGCTGCGCCCCTCTGTCGATGATGTATCTGTATCCTAGCGGACGATTTCGTAGCAGGGCACATACTGGCTGCCCGGCAGCTTCATCCGCTGCTGCTTGACGAAGCTCTCCAGCAGTTTGTCCATCAGGTGCATCAGCTCCTTGTCGCCGTGCAGCTTGAAGGGGCCCTTCTTCTCGATGGCGCGAATGCCCCCTTCCTTGACGTTGCCGGCGACGATGCCGGAGAAAGCACGACGCAGGTTGGCGGCCAGCAACTGGGGCGGCTGGTTGCGGTGCAGATCCAGACTGGCCATGCTGGCGTGATCCGGTTCGAAGGGGAGCTGGAACTCCGGCTCAATCTTGAGGGACCAGTTGAAAGAGTAGGCATCGCCGACCGATTTGCGGTATTCGCGGATTTTCGGCATCGCCTCTTTCATCACTCGGGCCACTTCCGGTGCATCGCCGACAATGATCCGGTAGAGCTTGGTTGCCGGTTCACCGAGGGTCGCCTTGATGAAGTCGTCGATGGCACGGAAGTAGTCGGCACTCTCTTTCGGGCCGGTCAGGATGATGGGCATCGGCTGCCGCTCGTTGGCCGGATGCATCATGATGCCGAGCAGATAGAGCAGCTCTTCGGCGGTGCCGACCCCACCCGGGAAGATGATGATGCCGTGGCCGAGGCGTACGAAGGCTTCCAGCCGTTTCTCGATATCCGGCAGGATCACCAGCTCGTTGACGATGGGGTTGGGTGGTTCGGCCGCGATAATGGAGGGTTCGGTGAGGCCGATGTAGCGCCCGTTGCGCACCCGCTGTTTGGCATGGCCGACGGCGGCCCCCTTCATCGGGCCCTCCATGGCGCCCGGACCGCAACCGGTACAGATGTTCAGCTCACGCAAGCCCAGTTCGTTGCCCACGGCGCGGGTGTACTGGTATTCGATCTCGTTGATGGAGTGGCCACCCCAGCAGACGATCAGGTTGGGGTCGGCGCCGGGCAGGATCACCTTGGCGTTGCGCAGAATGGCGAACACCACGTTGGAGATATGAGTGGAGTTGGTCAGATTGACCTGGCGGTTGGACTCGAGCTGATTGGAGACATAGAGAATGTCGCGCAGCACCGAGAAGAGGTGCTCCTGAATGCCGCGAATGATCTCGCCATCGACAAAGGCGTGCTCGGGGGCATTGAACAGTTCCAGCTTGACCCCGCGCTCGCGCCGGATCACATGAATATCGAACGATTTGAAGCGCTCCAGGATCTCCTTGGAGCTGTCGGTATGGCTACCTGAATTGAGCACTGCCAGCGAGCAGTTGCGAAACAGTTGATAGATATCGCTGGAGGCAGTCTGCTTGAGGCGATCCACCTCAAGCTGTGACAGCAAATCCATGCTGCCAACGGGATTGATGTGCGTAATCATAGGTTCCCCTTTACTCACTTGTTATCGTTGTGTTTTTCCCTGGGGAGAAAAGGGGACGCTATGTTGCATCCCCTGAGATCGATAGTAGTGGTAACAGAGGGTGGAGGGAAATAGGGCGCCGACTGTTCGCTGTTTTTTTAGCCGCTTGTCAGGCCAGTGTCACTTGATCCCGACCGGTGTGCTTGGAGTGGTAGAGCGCCTTGTCCGCCCGCTCGAACACATCTGACGGGTTGTCCCCATCCTTGAACAGGGTTGCGCCGATGGAGATGGTGATCTCCACCTTGGCATCGCGAAAACGGAACGGGATGCTCTTGATTGTCTGGCGCAGGGTCTCCAGCGGCTTCTGGAACTTGTCCGGGTTGATGTTGGGCAGCAACACCACGAACTCTTCTCCACCAAAACGGGCGATGAAGTCGGTGTCACGCAGTGCACTCTGCAGCGCTTTGGCGACTACTTTCAACGCCTTGTCACCCGCCATATGACCGTAGTTGTCATTGATGTTCTTGAAATGATCGATGTCGATGATCGCCATGCAGAGCGGAGTGCGGTAACGAAGCCAACGTTTGTACTCCTGCTCCAGCCGTTCATCAAGGGCGGCCCGGTTGTGTACCTGGGTCAGGCTGTCGAGGAACAGCTTGTGTTTTTGAATGGTCAGCCGCTTCTTGTACTCGGCGGTCTCCTCCTTCATCAAGCGCAGCTTGGACTCCATGGTGGAGAGGCGGGTGAGCAGGTGACGCTCCCGCGCCGCCGTGCTGTCACGCTCTTGCAGCAGCAGGTTGATGGCGCCCATATGGCCGGAGATGGCGCGCTTGAGCGCATCGATGGAGTTATGGCTGGCCAGGGAGTGATCGATCGCCTGCAACTCGTTGACCAGTGCCTCGCGGGTCTCGCGGGTTTCGTTTTGCAGCGCACGCCCCTCATCGAGGGATTCGGTAAAGCCGACATGTACCGCGGACAGGCTCTCGTTGAGGGAGCTGAGGAAGGCGCGGGAGGCTTTACGCTCCTCACGGGTGCCTTCGATGATGAGCTCGATCACCTGCAGGCAGGTTTCCGCCAGCAGGGCAGGGTTGATCCCGATCAGCAGCTGACGGCGAATGTCGCTCAGGCTCTCGCCGATGGCGCCGGCAAAGTCGAGTTCGGTGATAAGCCGCTGCAGCTCATCGGCGATGCGAGCGTGATCCTTGAGGTCAAACGGGTCGACATCGGGCTGGCCATCGTTGCTGGCAGTATCGCTTTCTTGTTGAGTTGCACCTGACGGTGCCAACAGGGGTTGGCTTGGCAGCAGCTGGATCTTGATCGCCTGCTGGTAGAACTCCAGCAGCTTGATCACCTTCTTCTGGTGATCGGCAATGCCGTAACCGGCGGGACTTGCCAGAAATTCCTTGAGGGACTTGCGGGTCTCTTCCGGGAAGCCCTTGATGTTTTTCAGCTGTTTGGAACCAAGATCGATGGCAGTTTGGGTCAGGGTGATCGACTCTTCCAGCGCATTGCTGTGCTGCTGCAGCAATTTTTCAATGGCCAGCAGGTCGGCGTCCAGCGAGGTAAATGCGGGATTGTTATCCAGTTTCTGCTTGAGCTTGGCGAAGCGATTGTCCAGCTCGCGGTCGAAGCCACGGCAGGAGAGCATCAACTTGTTGATAAACTGGATGCCGCGAGCACGCTCTGCATCGGAAAACGACAGCACGCCGTCGAGTTCCAGCTGTTTCTGCTGAAGGGATTCCCTGAGTCTTGCCAATTGTCCTGCTACGGCAGCGATGTCATTCATTATCAGGTCGCCCTGTTGTCATTATTGTTTTTGGTGTTGGATAGCAACAGTGGTCGAACCTGGTTTCGATCCTCGCCTGTTATCTACATTATTTCCTGGTGGTTATCGGCTGCCGGCTTCCTTGCAAGGCTGGGCCAATTAACCCATTGCTTTTCATGAGAAGAATTGACTTTTACCAGTCCCTTGTCAATTGCCATCAGGCCGCATTGCCACACATCTCCATTAAAAAATGCCGCTTGTTGGCAATCGATCGCCGCGAGCTCCAACCAGGCGTTTTGCTGGCATTTTTCACTGAGCTGAATGGCTCCCGACAGGGCGAGATAGCAGAGGTCAAACAGGCCATTGTGATCGAGCGCGGTCGCCGCTTTCGGCAGGAAGGGGTGACTGACAATCCCGAGGCTGATCTGGCGATCCAGCGGATAGCTGCAAGGGAAGGCGGCGATGGCGGTCAGCAGGTCTCCCGCCAGTTGATGCAGGTTGGTGACGTGGCGTTGTGGCACCACATAGAGCATGTGTCCTTCACGCAAGTCATAGATACGGCCATCTTGCGGGGTCAGGGTGTCCATATAGGCACCGAAGGCCTGCTCGATTTCTCTGCTGGCCTGATAGCCGTGGCGCTCCAGTGTGTTGACCAGGAAAGGCACCCGGAACAGCAGATAGTGCAGCTTGTCATCGAACTCGCTGGAGGGTTGTTCACTGAGGTACCAGCGATCCGATTTCAGCTGGCGCTTTGCCATCTCCCGCGGCCAGCGGTTCATCAGCCGCTGCCAGTTGGCCAGCCCCGAGCGTGGCTCGATCAGCAGGGCCTCATTGGTCCGTTTCAGTTGCAGGCGGGCAGTACGCAGCTTGAGCCAGAGGGTGAAGAAGAGGTAGATAAAAAGCGCCAGCAGCAGGCTGGTGGTGATACTCGACCAGAGATAGCGCTCCTGCTGATGCTGGCTGTTGTTAAGTCGCTGCTCCAGCTCTTTGATATGTTGCACCCGCTCGACCTGGACATAGTTGTCACGGATCGCCGCCTGCTCCATGGCCTGCTCCTGCTGGCGCACCTCCTCGCCAAGACGGTGGAAGCGCTTGTAGCTGTCGAGAGCCTGACGCAGATACCCCTTCTGCTCGTAGGCAAGCGACAACAGGCGGAATACCTCGTACTGACGGCGGGTATCGCCGAGCTGATTGGCCAGCGCGCGGGCGTTCTCCAACTGCAGGATGGCAATGGCGGCCTCCTGCTTCTTCAGATAGAGCTCGCCGAGCAGCAGCAGGGTATCGATCAGCGGCTCTTTGGCATCGCTCAGTTCGTGAGACTGGCGGGCCGCATTGAGGTAGTTGCTGGCCAGCGAGAGGTTGCCGCTTTGCAGGTAGGTTTTGCCGATTTCGTATTTGAGCAGGGAGGCTTGCGGTCGGTTGCTTCCCTCATCGAGCAGATCCAGCGCATTAAAGAAGTAGACCAGCGCCATATTGAGGTCGCCCTGCTCGCGATTGAGCCGCGCCAGCACCATCAGGGAGTCACACAGCAGGGAAGGGTTGCCGATGGAGTGGAAGTAGTTGGCCGCCTCATTGGCATACTGCAGCGCTTTCTGGGGCTCCTGCTCCTGCTGGTAGAGTTTGACTATCTGGTTCGACAGCAGGCCGAGAAAGAGCGGGTCATTGAGGCTTTTGGCCTGTTGCTGGGCATCGATATATTCCCCCAGCGCCAGCTGTGGCTGCTGCAGCGCGCGATAAAGATCGCCGCTGATGGCGCTGACCCAGGCACTGGCGAGAGGATTGGGGGTCTTGGCGGCCCAGATCCGCGCATCTGCCAAGTGGGCCTTGGCATCATCGAAGTGCTGGTTCTCGATGTCGTAGCTGGTGCGTTGCAGGCGGCCATAGATCTGCAGCTGGCTCTGCTTGAGCGTGGGGACGGCCAACTGTTCGTCCAGTTGATCCATCAGGGCGCGGCTGGTGCTCTGGTTATCCGGTTTGAGGGCCTGACTGCGGATCTTGAGATAGAGGCCGTGGGCCTTGAGTTCCGGTTGCTGCTCTTTGTCTGCCAGCGCCATCGCCTTGTCGAGCGCTTGCTGGGTGGCCTGATATTGGCCCAGTTGCAGCAGACACTCCCCTTTGAGCAAGTGGGCGCCTATGGTCTGGGCCGCCGTGCTGTAACTCAGGATGGGTTCGCGATAACCGAACTCCTGGCGATTGCTGATGATTTGCTGGGGATTATTGGCTGCGCGCGTCAGGAAGGCGGTGGTGATCTGGACGCATCTGGCAGGATCGGTCAGTACCATCGATTGCGCTTGTTGCAGATCGATTGAGAGTTGCTCCTTGTCCAGATCCAGATTCGGAGCTGACAGGGAGGACATCATCATGGCCAGAAAAAACAGTTGATTCATTGGATTAAGGACGGCGCAGAGGTGTTGGCATGTTATCCAAGCCCCCCCCTGCGAGTCCAGCGTTTACTGTGGTTTGCTGGTGGCCGGCAAGTGGGTTTCGTCTGGATTTTATTATCCAGCCCCCTTATCCCAGCTGCGTAAAGCATCGATTGAAACCTTTTTGCCCGTCATGGAGGGCAGTGCGACTGCCCTCTCTGTCGCAACTCGACTTTATTGGCGGATCAGACGCAGGTTAGCGGGCACGGCTTCGAAATCGGAGCGGAACGGGTTGATGTCGAGGCCGCCGCGGCGGGTATAGCGGGCATAGACGGTCAACTGCTCAGGCTGGCAATAGTGCTTGAGGTCGATAAAGATCCGCTCGATGCACTGCTCGTGGAACTCGTTGTGCTGGCGAAACGAGATGAGGTAGCGCAGCAGCTTCTCCCGATCGAGTTTCGGCCCCTTGTAGCGGATCACCACAGAGCCCCAGTCGGGTTGGCTGGTGACCAGACAGTTGGATTTGAGCAGGTGGCTGTGCAGGGTCTCCTCGACCAGCTCGCTACCGGCTGCCCCTTGCAGCAAGGACGCATCAAACTCGTAATTGTCTACCTCGATATCCTGCTCATCGATGCACTCGCCAGGCAGCTGGGCAATCTGGTGCGGCGCCTTGTCGAGGGGGTACAGGGTCACCTTGACGGTCTCGCCCGCACAGGCACTCAGATCCTTGGTCAGCATGGCGGCGACTGCCTCGATAGAGTCGCAACGGGTCTGGTTGAAGGAGTTGAGGTAGAGCTTGAAGGATTTGGATTCGATCAGGTTCGCACTGGTGGCAGGAATGTTCACTTCCCCCACCGCTACCATCGGCTTGCCCTTGGCGTTGAGCCAGGAGAGCTCATAGAGGGTCCAGACATCGCAACCGCTAAAGGGCAGATCATCGCCCAGTTGGAGATCATCCCGGTTCAGGCTGCGGGGAACCGGCTGCAGCAGGGAGGGGGTGTACTGGCTAATGTAATCGGATTGCTGGCCCAGGCTCAGGCCGGTCAGGGCGCTGGCCCCGGCGTATCTATCTTGTTTGCTCACAGGGTTGCTCACGTAATGTGCTCATGATGAGTGGAATGAAACAGGCCATTGCTGGGCCGGATGGTTGCAGCCGTTTGGCTTGGGCGTCGGCCTCTCTGTATCCCAGGTTCTGTTTCCCGGGTCGCAAGGTCGGCTGGCAACCTTGTCTGTTACCGGGTTTGGTGGTGCAATAGCGGACTTTGCCAGCAATTGTGGGGATTTTCGATGTCGGATCAAGTTTTGTCTGCCCTGGAGCACTTTTTTGCCCGCTGGCAACGGGATGGCGAGGCCAGACGAGGCCTGCCCCTGTGCGAGTGGGAGGCGGACTGGCGTTCCCCCTGCCAGCTTGGTGAGCCCGCCGATGGTCGGGTGGCCTGGCGTCCTCACTATCGCTCCGAGCCCGCCGATTTTACGGCCATGGCCGATGCCCTTGAGCTGACAATTCATCCCAGCGCCATTGCCCTGTTCGGGCACTGGTTCAGCCGCCCCATCCCCTGCCTCTTCAAGGGGCTGCGCCTTGAACTTATCCTGCCGTGGAACGACGAGGATCTCGATCTGCTCAAGGAGAACCTCATCGGCCATCTGCTGATGTTGCGCAAGCTAAAACGAACCCCCTCCATCTTTATTGCCACCACCCGCAACGAGATGACGCTCATCTCGCTGGATAACGAGTGTGGTCAGGTGTGGCTGGAGTGGCTCGATTCTGGTCGCCGTCTGACGTTGGCGTCTTCCTTGCCAGCGTTTTTGGAACGGCTGGAGACGTTGCCGCAATAGCACCTGCTCGAGCCAAGGTTACTCATCGGAACGAAAAGAGCCTTGCCATGCGGCAAGGCTCTTTTTTATGGCATCGTGTACAGGGAACGCGCTTAATCCTTGAAATCCCAGGAGAGGTTGGAGACCAGACGGCAGCTGTCGCACTTGAAGTCGAAGATCTCGTGCAGCGGCTCTGCCAGCGCCCACTCACCGCCACAGCTGGGGCAGGGGCGCGCCTTCTCTTCGGCAGCGCTCAACCCGCCCACCCGGTAGAGGTAGTAGTAGGTGGGGATGCCGCTCAGCACTTCCAACCGTTTGGCCAGATCGCTGCCGCGCCGGTAGAGACGGCTGCCCACTTCGCCGATTTCGTGCAGCGCCGCATGTTCGGCGATGGAGCCGTTCATCTGCAACTGATCGCACGCCTCCCAATCCTCCTGCCACTTGATGATCTGCTTCTGATCGCCGTTGGCGACTGCGGGCAGCTGGTAGAGCGGAATCGGGGCGAAGTGGTCGCCACAGCGCAGCGGCGAGCAGGTGTGCAAAAAGCTGGTGTAGAGCATCATCCAGCTCGGCCGCTCGCCCTGCTGGCCGCAAGGGTCGGTGCTGTCGGAGAGCAGATCCGCCCCCTGCAGCTGGAGTTTCGGCGCGAGCAGCCCGGCCTGATTGAGCTGCTGCTCGGCCAGTTTGACCTGCTCGCTCTGGTTGTCGGGGTGCAGGCTATCCTGCTCCGGGCAGACTACCCGACTGACGAAATAGCCGTCGTGCATGCTGGTGGGGAACTCCCGCCCGAGGATCTGGCCCTGATAACGCAGCATGTCGAGGTAGTTGACGATGGCTCGTTCGGCCTCGCCAAGGGAGGTATCGCGGTAGCACTCAAAGCAGAGTTCGACGATATACATGGCTCAGCGCTGCCCCTGCTGGATGAGCAGGTCGGTCAGGCGATCCACCTTCTGTTCGATGCGCGCGAGCTGTTCGGCGAGTTGCTGCAGGGTGAGCTCCGGTGCTGGCTGAGGCACAGCCTCTGGCAGGATCTCGCTCTCGGCGGTCGCAACTGGCTGCTGCTTCCACTGGCTCAGCACTTTCAGCAGCTCGGCCATCGGCACAGGCTGGGTGAGGCGGGCCTTGATCATGGCGGTGGTGGGCGTCAGGTCCTTGGCGGCCAGCTCGTTGGCAATTCGGATGATCTCGTGGGCGGACATAAGCATGCTCTGGGTGAGAAGGGGGGATCGATATCGGGGCGGGATCTTAACCAAAGCCAGCAGGGGAGGAAAGGGGCGGGCGGCTTAGCGGGGCTGGCGTAACATCACATCGAGCTGGTCGATCGCCTCGCACCAGTCGGAGTCGTTCCACAGGGCATCGCGCAGAAAGCTGGCCTGGGCGGCGTTCCAGAAACCGGCCTCCGGCAACAGGGTTTCATTGTCTAGGTGATGGTCGTGCACAAAGCGGTGCAGGCTCAGCTCGTCGTTGGCCATCCCGAGCTGGGCAAACAGGGCTGGCAGATCGTGGACAAGGGGTTCCATCTCGTCTCTCCCTTTGTTTAATCCCTGAGATTATAGACAGGCACAGCCATCGGGCGCAGAGACGAGATTGGAGATCAGGCAGAGGGGATGCGATGGGGGGGCAGATCAACGCCCACGACGTGCAGCCCCTGCATCTTGAGGGTGCCCTGATAGTGGCTCTCGCCATCGCTGGAGAATTCAAACTGATAGTGGGTCAGCAGCCGCAGAGGATTGCGGGCCAGCTCCCGCCGATGGCGAGCCAGTGACAGCAGTTGCAGATCATGG
Organism: Aeromonas sp. R4-2; assembly: GCF_040908295.1. Taxonomy (NCBI): domain Bacteria; kingdom Pseudomonadati; phylum Pseudomonadota; class Gammaproteobacteria; order Aeromonadales; family Aeromonadaceae; genus Aeromonas; species Aeromonas sp. R4-2. The sequence goes on from NZ_JBFODL010000014.1 coordinate 292,918, forward strand.
TGTTGGCAGTAGCGGCGCATGTATTGCCAAGCCACTTCTGCCTGTTGGCGTTGCAGCCAGAACAGGCCGGCAATCGCAATCAGCAACAAAATTCCGAGCATCTCTCCCATAGGCGGGCTTCCTTATCGTGATGTCGATAACCGGGAGTCCTGCTCGGCACCCCCGATCTCCTTTTCTATTTCCCGCCGTGTTGCCTCGTGGCGTGAGGGGGAGGCGAGGGATCAGGCCGATGCAAACAGACGGCCGATGGCCTTGCCCAGCGCATCGCTGCGGTCGGGGTCACGCAGTCTGGCCAGCATATCATTGCGCAGGGCCGGTAAAGTGACCAACTCGGCAAAAACCTGATTGAAGAACTGCGTCGGTTGTAGCGCCAGCTGTTCCAGATAGTGGCTGAGCAGATTGGCATCTTTCAGATCGGGCCAGAGCCGGCCCGCAATGGCGAGCAGCAGCGCAGGGCTCGGCTGGGTTTGCAGCAGGGTCAGCAGCTTGTTGGTGCGCAGCGTGCTGCCGGGGCAGGAGGCCATGGCGCGGCAGAGGTAGGCCAGGGTCTCCGGGTTGGGGGCGGCGCACTCCTGCTCCTTGCCGATCCGCTCGAGCAGGGCGCCTTGTACTGCCGGCGGCAGCGGGGCGTTTTCAAGGCTCTGGCAGAGGGCGTAGAGCGGTTCTTGCGGCAGTTTGGGCAGCGCCTTGCAGATCAGCGCCAGATTGCGCTCATCATGGAGTCGCTCGGCCAGATCGGCAAAGCCCTGCAGCCCCAGCGTTTGCCAACCGGTGTCGTTGGGGGCGGCCAGATAGTGGCAGAGGGCATCGTAATAGGCGGAAGGGGCCTGCTCCAGCTGGCGCGCCAGCTTGGCGTGCAGACTGGCCATTTTTGCCTCCGCCGGGCGGAAGGTGTAGGGATTGTCGGCCAAGCGCTGGGCTTTTTCCTCGTCCAGATCGCCGGTGAGCTTGTAGCCCAGGGTCTCCACCACCTGATCCATGAACAGCTTGGGGCCATTTGACATCAGCAGGCCGCGCTCATCGAGGGCAAACTTGAGGAACCAGAGGTAGTGGCGAGACTCGCTCGGCTGGAAGAAGTGCACACCCAGCCAGGCGTGCTGCTGCAGCGGCCAGGGGTAGGGCTCCTGCTGCTGTTCGATGCGGACAAAGGTGTCGCTTGCCAGTGGCCGCACCTGGCGGCCCATGTCAAACAGCTGGAACTGGGTGCCAGCCTGAGTCAGAAATTCGGTCAAGGTATTGATGGCAGTAGGCGTCGCAGACATGGTGAGATCCGGCTAATGGTGATGCGGGCCGATTATAAGGCCCTTGCCGAGGATAGCCAGTGGCAGCAGACGCGCGTTGCGGTAGATATCAACATGGCAGCCATGCGGGGGGAGGTGTATAGTATCGCCCTTTTTTAACGGCGGCAGGCCGTGCTGGCTGCCGTGTATGTCGACGAGCCGGCTGAATCGCCGGTGCTGCGCGATCGAATGTACCGGCATCCTGACTGACCCTGTCGGGTCAGCGGATCAATCTGTGGTTATGAGGAAGAGAGCGAGATGAATCAATATTTGCTGGTAGCTGGCCTGTTGGGGGAACTCACCGCCGAGTTGCAGCGCCTTGAGCGCTGGCAAGCTGACCATCCCGGTGACGAAGCCCTGGCAAGCACCCTGCCTTTTTGTGTCGATACCCTGAGCTTTGATCAGTGGCTGCAGTTCGTGCTGATCCCGCGCATGGAGCAGTTGGTGATGTTGCAGGCGCCGTTGCCGACCAGCGTCTCCCTCTATCCCATGGCCAGCGAAGTCTACAAAGAGGATCTGGCCGAAGCAGAAGCGCTGCTGCGCCTGATCGCCCGCTTCGATCTGCTGCTTTCCGGCAAAGTGATCGAACAATGATGCCAGCGCAAACCCGAGAAGAGAGTGACCTGAAGCTGACCCTGCTCTATCAGGATGAGTGGCTGGTGGCGGTCAACAAGCCGTCCGGTCTGCTGGTGCACCGCAGCTGGCTCGACAAGGGCGAGACCCGTTTTGCCATGCAGATGACCCGGGATCTCATCGGTGGTCGCCATGTCTATCCGGTGCATCGCCTCGACCGACCCACCTCCGGTGTGCTGCTGTTTGCGCTCGATCCGGTGATTGCCCGCGCACTGACCGAAGCCTTTACCCAACGTCAGGTGCACAAGGAGTATCTGGCATTGGTGCGTGGCTGGGCGCCCGAGCAGGGGGTGATCGACTATCCCCTCAAGGAGCAGCTGGACAAGATTGCCGATGCCATGAGCAACCCGGATCGCCCGGCGCAGGATGCCGTCACCACCTTCCGGCGCCTGCATAAGGTCGAGCTGCCCCACGTGGTCTCCAAGAAGCACCCTACCAGTCGCTACAGTCTGGTCAGATTGTTCCCGAAGACCGGCCGCAAGCATCAGTTGCGCCGCCATATGGATCATCTGTTCCATCCTATTGTGGGCGATACCACCCACGGGGATGGGCGCCACAACCGTTTCTTTCGCGAGCACTTCGGCTGCGAACGGCTGCTGCTGGTGGCCCGCACCCTGAGCTTTACCCATCCGGTGCTCAAGGTGCCGATGCGGATCCAGGCGCCGCTTGGTCAGGATGTGTTGCGCCTGTTTGCCGAGCTGGGCTGGCCCGCCAGCGAGAGCGACTACTAAGCGCCTGAGCCTCAGCCTTGAACCGGTGGCATCTGACGCCAGCTTGCTGATAGAGTTGTTCAAAAGAGTGACTCAAGCAGGGAGAGGAGAATGGCGCAGATCGATATCGTGGTAGGAACTGTCTACGGCGCAGCCATGCTGGTGGCCGAGACCTTGGCAGATGAGCTGGAACGCAAGGGGCATCACTGCACCCTGCACGAAGAAGCACGGCTGGCGGACATCGACCCCGGCCGTTTTTTATTGCTGGTCAGTGCCACCACCGGGCAGGGGGACATTCCTCCCAATCTGCAGCCCTTTGCCAGCGAGCTGGCTGACAAGGCGCCCTGGCTCAAGGGGCTGCGGTATGCCTTGATTGCCATGGGGGACAGCAGCTATGACCATTTTTGTGGCGCGGGCCGTCGGCTGGACGGATTGCTGCAAGAGCTGGGCGCCACGCGAGTGATTCCCCCGCTGGAGCTGGATGCTACCGTGCACGATGAACCCGAACAGGTGGCACTCAGCTGGCTGAAAAAGTGGGATATTCAGCCCTGAATATTCTCTGAAAAAGAGCCATATCAATCCCCTGATCCTTAACCGGCAGGGGATTGTTATTTGCACAAATGTCATCTCACTCAGCAAGCATATTTCCCACTCTTATTGTCGATAGTGGCGGAGGGATATTTTCTCCTTTTGGCATTCCATCGGCGTAATGGTTTCAAGCGCACCGCAGACCCGTTCTCCAAATAAAAGTTCAATCTTGAAAGCGATCTCAGTCATGTTTTTGTCATTCGATCGTAAAATAACGACTTTGGTTCAGTCGCGAATTAATTGCTGGTAACGCTTTCAGGTTTGGTGTGATTGCTTGTTTTGCGGTTTTATTGGTTAACTGTTGCCTTGTTGGCCGTTTTTTTGCTGACAGGTGTTGTGGCTATCGTTTGCCGAGCGATTTGTCGCCATTTTGTGAGTCGCTTCATATTTGTCGTGAAATACGCTCCCTATAATCAACCTCGGTTATCACCAACAGGATTACATGGTGATAAGAAGTTGAATATTCAGGATCACACTCCTCACTGCGGGAAATAAGGAATATGACAATGAAAATGAAGTGGCTCCCGATTGCAGCAGCTGTTACTGCCGCCCTGGCTTCCCAAGCCGCCTTTGCCGTAGATTTCCACGGTTACTTCCGTTCCGGCGTCGGTGTTTCCGGCGACGGCGACATGGTTAAATACAACGTCAATAAAGTTGGCCGTCTGGGTAACGAAAATGATACCTACGGTGAAGTGCAACTGGGTCAGGAAGTATTCAACAAAGATGGCAAGACTTTCTATGTTGATTCCATGTTTGCCATGGCTTCCAACGGTTCAAACGACTGGGAAGGTACCGGTACTGTTTGTAACTTCGATGCCAAGCAGTGCAATGGTGATTCTGACTTCGCTCTGCGTCAGTTCAACGTACAAGCCAAAGGCTTGCTGAACTTTGCTCCTGAAGCAACCCTGTGGGCTGGTAAGCGTTACTATCAACGCCATGACATCCACATCTCCGACTTCTACTACTGGAACATCTCCGGTGCTGGTGCTGGTATCGAAGGCATCCAGGCTGGTCCGGGTAAAGTCTCTTTCGCATGGGTACGTAACGACCGTAGCGCAAAAGACGTGTTCGGCGAGTACACCAATACCGGTACCAGTGCAGCTCCAAACTACGTGAAGAACGAAGATCTGAACGTCAATACTCTGGATCTGCGTTATGCCGGCATCCCGCTGTGGACCGATGCCTCTCTGGAACTGGGCGTGGATTACGCTCTGGTCAATGAAACCAATGATCAGAAAGCACTGAAGAAAGATCCGCAAGATGGCGTCATGCTGACTGCTGAACTGACCGCAGGCATCCTCGGTGGTTTCAACAAAACCGTGCTGCAATACGGTACCGAAGGTTACTCCAAGACCATGGCTTTCTACGGTGATGGTTCTTGGTACGGCGCTGAAGCCAAAGACGGTGCCGATGGTTTCCGTATCATCAACTGGGGCGTTGTTCCGATGGGCAACTCTTGGGAGATGGGTCATCAGCTGGTTTACGGTGTAGGCAACGAAATGTGGGATGGCAACGACAAGTACGAAACCATGTCCGCTGTTATCCGCCCGATGTACAAGTGGGATGACTTCAACAAGACCATCTTTGAAGGCGGCTACTTCAAGGACAACAACAAGTCTACCAATGGTAGCGAAGACAAAGATGCTGGCTACAAGCTGACCCTGGCTCAAGCCTGGTCTGCCGGTTCCAGCTTCTGGGCCCGTCCGGAAATTCGTGTGTTCGCCTCCTATCTGGCTAACGACGAAGACAAGAAAGTCTTCGAAGGCAATACCTCCAAAGACACCTACCAGTTTGGTGTGCAAGCAGAAGCTTGGTGGTAAGCAAAAGTTTAAGTTAAGTTAGTGACTGCCCCCTTATGGGGGCAGTTTTGTTTCGCCGGATCACGGCCACCGGATTATGGAGATAAGAAAAATGAAACGGGTAAAGATGTCTATTGCAGCCGTAATCACTGCGCTATTAACCGGTTGTGCCGGAAACATGGTTGTTCCTCTGCAAGAACATGGCTCGATCTTGAGCGATGCAGATCAAGCCAAGCAAGCGTTGGCCAAAGCCTCCAGCTGCTGTGTGGCGTTTAAAGATTTCAGTTATGCCCCCTTGCCTGAAGGTGAGACCTTGCTGGCGATCGATGGCAAGCAACCCACTTTTCAGTTTGATGAGGGGATGAGTTACTTTGCGGCTTATCGCCTACCGACCAACACCGGCAATCTGGCGATCAGCCTGGCATCACAGGTGAGTAAAACCGTGATGGTGCCCAAGGTTATTATGCTGGATGCCGAGTTCAAGGTGACTCGGGTCCTGGGTGAGTCAGTATTCAGCTATCAACCTGCTCACTTGCTCGATAACGACCGTATTGAAGGGCGTGTTTTTGTTGACCGCAGCATGCCTGGCAACCCGGCCAGCGAAACATACATGATCGTTTATGCGCCCGCGGATAAGCTCTCAGGCAGCACAACAATCCTGCATCCATCAAAAGCATTTGCTCGCGCTAATGGTACCGTTGAGCCTGATATCAAGGATCCGGTAATTCCGCACTCCCCTTGGGGTTTGGTGCAGATCAAAGTCAAAGATATGGCCCGTGGGAGTGGCCTTGAAGCGGTATTCAAACCCGAATATGCCGACAAGGTGGCCATGAGCCAGGGTCAGCAGGTTGCAGCGATAGCGACTACCGCAGCCGTTACCACAACTGCAACAGCTGCGGTCGCAGCCAAACCTGCTCCTGCCATGTTGAGTGAAACTGAAGCCTTCTACCAGAGCCAGATCGAAAAAGCGGTCAAGGCGGGGGATATCGACAAGGCGATGAAGCTGGTGAACGAGGCCGAGCGGGCTGGTTCAACCAAAGCAAAAAGCGTGTTTATTGATGCGGTCAAGCGCTCGCAAAAATAGAGTAATACGACCGTTTGCTGGTCAGATATATTTGTTGAGGCCTCCCTTGTTGGAGGCCTTTTTAATCGGTAGACTGTAATAAATAAAAATCACGCCGTTACATTGAGTTACATTGAGTTGCTATTTGATATAAACTGCATTGTTAAAATACAAAGTGAAACTGCTATTTATATGTCTTTGTAATAAAGTGATAATGCGGATTATTAACTTATATTAGAGGCGTTTTTTAGCCGCTAAACAAGTTGTGATCTTCCCTCCAAATTCAATATTCCCCCGCCTTCGAAAGCAGCAATTTATGACCCGCTGGGTTATATTCTGATGGTCAAAATAAACAAGCCCGACTCGAAGATATCTGAATGAATCAGTGCTTATTTCATCCAGATAGATCGTTCAGGGACGACAATCCATTCAGGAGCGCACACAATGTTCAAAAATGCTTTCTCTAATCTGCAAAAGGTTGGTAAGGCGCTGATGCTGCCAGTATCAGTCTTGCCAGTCGCAGGTATTCTGCTGGGGGTGGGTGCTGCCCACTTCAGCTGGATGCCGGAAATTGTCTCCCAATTGATGGAGCAAGCCGGTGGTTCCGTATTTGGCCAGATGGCCCTGCTGTTTGCAGTGGGTGTTGCTCTGGGCTTTACCAATAACGACGGTGTATCTGGTCTGTCAGCCATCGTTGGCTACGGCATCATGGTCGCAACCCTTAAGGTCATGGCACCTGTGATGGGTGTTGAAACCATCGAAACCGGCGTGCTGGGTGGTATCCTGGCTGGTGGTATCGCCGCCTGGGCGTTTAACCGTTTCTACAAGATCCAGCTGCCAGAATACCTGGGCTTCTTCGCGGGCAAACGTGCCGTACCCATCATCACCGGTTTCCTCTCCATCGGTCTGGGTGTGATCCTGTCCGTGATTTGGCCGCCAGTGGGTGGCGCCATCGGTGCCTTCTCTGACTGGGCTGCCAACCAGAACCCGGTACTGGCCTTCGGTATCTACGGCGTGGTTGAGCGCTCCCTGATCCCGTTCGGTCTGCACCACATCTGGAACGTACCGTTCTTCTATCAGGCTGGTACCTGCGTCAACGGTGCCGGTGAAACTGTTCACGGTATCATGACCTGCTTCCTGACTGCTGATGACGCTTCCCGCGCTGCCGGTAACGGCTTCGGTCAGCTGGCTGGTGGCTACCTGTTCAAAATGTTCGGTCTGCCTGCTGCTGCGTTCGCCATTGCTCACGCTGCCAAGCCGGAAAACCGCGCCAAGATCGTTGGTATCATGGCCTCTGCAGCCCTGACCTCTTTCCTGACCGGTATCACCGAGCCGATTGAATTCTCCTTCCTGTTCATCGCTCCGGTTCTGTACGCAATCCACGCTGTACTGGCTGGTCTGGCTTATGTGTTGACCAACTCTCTGGGTATCGTACACGGTCACACCTTCTCCAACGGCTTCATCGACTTCGTGGTGCAATCACCGCGTGCCGACAACATGCTGCTGCTGGTAGGTCTGGGTCTGGTTTACGCGGCCATCTACTACGTGGTATTCAGCTTCGTTATCCGTGCCATGAACCTGAAAACCCCGGGTCGTGAAGACGAGACTACTGAAGAGGCTGTTGGCCAAGGCAAAGACGAGATGTCTGCTGCTCTGGTTGCCGCCTTCGGTGGTAAAGAGAACATCGCTTCTCTGGATGCCTGCATCACCCGTCTGCGTGTTGGTGTGAAAGATGTTGCCAAGGTTGACCAGGCTGGTCTGAAGAAACTGGGTGCTGCCGGTGTGGTAGTGGCTGGTTCCGGCGTTCAAGCCATCTTCGGTACCAAGTCCGACAACCTGAAAACCGACATGGACATCTGGATGAAGAGCAACTAATTCTGTTGCCTGAATATCAGCGTGTTTGAAGAGGGAGGCGAAAGCCTCCCTCTTGCTATTTGTGGTTGCTTGTAGCGTGTCTCGGGGCTTGGCAGGGGTTGTGTTTTCGAAGGGGCGATATGTAACGGGTTGCCCAATGGTGGCCCAACAGCACAAGGTGGTGTGCTCCGCTCACCTTATCGCACGGCATTGCCAGATAACCCCATAGTCCCATAAAGCCAGCCAATAAAAAGAGCGCCACCTGGGCGCTCTTTTGTCGAGTCGGGGGGATTAGAGTTTCTCCAGATCCCGTTCGATTTCGCTGATCTTGTTCTGTACCACTTTTTCCAGATGGCGCAGGTCGCGCAGGATCTTCTGCTTGATGTCCGGGTCGGCCTGCTGATGGACGCCCTGGGTCAGGTTGTCCAGCTCGTCCACCACATACTTGAGGTTGGCGTTGATCTCGGTGACATCCTTGTACTCATGGGTACCGGAGTCGACCAGCATGGTCTTGCGCTGGCGGGGATACTTGAATTTGACACTCTTGGCGAAGAACTCGCCCTTTTGCTTCTTGAAGTAGATCTTGAGGATGTCGTGGTTGGCCTCCTGGCGCAGGGTGTAGCTGTCGACGGAGGCGGGATCCTGGATCCCCAGGCTCTTCAGATTCTCGTACATCAGGCTTCCTCGGTTTGAAACGATCCTGTCCCATCCATCTTAACCGATGCCTCATGGCTTGCCTGTGACAGGGGCGCCAAAATCAAAAGGGCGCCATCAGGCGCCCTTTTGGGTCACAGCAATGCTGATTACTCGTCGATGGAGCGCAGCAGGGCGTTGATGCCGACTTTGGCGCGGGTTTTGGCATCGACCTTCTTGACGATCACCGCCGCGTAGAGGCTGTACTTGCCGCATTTGGAGGGCAGGGAGCCGGAGACGACCACGGAGCCAGCCGGTACGCGGCCGTAGTGAATTTCGCCGGTTTCGCGGTCATAGATGCGGGTGGACTGGCCGATAAAGACGCCCATGGAGATGACGGAACCTTCCTCAACGATCACCCCTTCAACCACTTCGGAGCGGGCACCGATAAAGCAGTTGTCTTCGATGATGGTCGGGTTGGCCTGCAGTGGCTCCAGTACGCCACCGATGCCGACGCCGCCAGAGAGGTGGACGTTTTTGCCGATCTGGGCGCAAGAGCCGACAGTGGCCCAGGTATCGACCATGGTACCTTCGTCAACGAAGGCGCCGATGTTGACGTAGGAGGGCATCAGCACGGTATTGGGGGCGATAAAGGAGCCTTTGCGGGCGGTTGCCGGCGGCACCACGCGCACACCCGCTTCCTTGAACTGCTCGGCGGTGTAGTTGGAGAACTTGAGGGGAACCTTGTCGTAGTACTGGGCATCGTCGCCCTTGATGATGCCGTTGTCGTTGATGCGGAAGTAGAGCAGTACCGCTTTCTTCAACCACTGATGGACAACCCACTCACCGGCGATCTTCTCGGCAACCCGTGCCTTGCCGGAGTCCAGCAGGTCGATGGCTTGCAGGATGGCGGACTTGGTGGCGCTATCCACGGAGCCCGGAGTAATGGTGTCGCGGCGCTCGAAGGCCGCTTCAATGATCTGTTGCAACTCGGTCATGACAGGTTTCCTTTAAAAAATTCTGTTTGTTGTATCACACTTTTCCGACTGTTTTTAAGGGGTTGACCGGAATTCTTCCGGCCAGCGGCCATTTCTTCATCAGGTGTGCGCCAACCAGTTGTTTGGTATGGCAAAAAACGCCCGACAACCAGCCTCTTTCGAATCACTCTTCGCTTAATCCAGTACCGACTGTTGGGGATTGAGTTGGTGTACCAGTCGCTCTTCCAGCTGTTTTTGCTGCTCGGCGGTCAATGGCTCGCCATCGAGGCTGGTCAGGCTGAAAAAGTCCTCGACCCGCTCGCCGAAGGTGGCGATTTTGGCGGCGTGCAGCGACAGGCCGCACTGCTGGAAAACGGCGCCGATCCGGGCCAGCAGGCCGGGGGTATCGAGGGCGGTCAGCTCCATCAGGGTGTGACGGCTCTCCCCTTTAGTGGGCGAAGAGCGGGGCAGGAAGACCACCCGGGTCGGCACGCTGAACTGGCGGTGGCGCCGCGACAGCGGCTTGTTGCGCAGCACCAGCTTGCCAGGCTCCTGCAGCGCCTTCTCCAGCGCTTTCTTGATTGTGGCGGTACGGTTGGGGCTGATGGGCTCGCCGCTCGGCTCCAGCACCACGAAGGTATCGAGCACATAGTTACTGCGCGAGTTCATGATCTGGGCGTCGTGGATGTTGAGGTTCTTCTGATCCAGTGCCGAGGCGACGGTGGCAAACAGATTCGGGGTATCGCGGCAGTAGATAAATACCTCGCTGCCGCCGCGGGTCGGGTGTTTGCCGATGATCACCAGCGGTGCCGGATTGTCGCCATGCTCGATGATGTGGCGGCAGTGCCAGGCGATCTGCTCCGGGCTGTGACGCAGGAAGTAGTCGGCCTTGAAATCGGCCCAGAGCTGATTGATTGCCTCTTCCGATACATCCCGTTGCGCCAGCAGTTGCTTGGCCTGACGCTGGTTTTCGCGAATGCGCAGCCGCATGTCGGGCGGGTTCTCCAACCCCTGGCGCAGCGCCTTCTGGGTGGCGAAGTAGAGCTCCCGCAGCAGGGTGCCCTTCCAGTCGTTCCACAGGGTGTCATTGGTGGCGCAGATATCGGCCACGGTAAGGCAGTAGAGCAGGTCGAGATGCTGCTCGTCGCGCACCTTCTGGGCAAAGTCGGTGACCACGTCGGGATCGTAGATATCGCGGCGCTGGGCGGTGACCGACATCAGCAGATGGTGGCGCACCAGCCAGGCGACCAGTCTGCTCTCGTAGCGATCCAGACCGTGCAGCTGGCAGAACTCCAGCGCATCGACGGCGCCGAGTTCCGAGTGATCGCCGCGCCGTCCCTTGGCGATGTCGTGGAACAGGGCGGCGATGCTGAGCAGCTCCGGTTTGCGCAGCCGGGTGAAGACCTCGTGGCAGAGCGGGTGGCTCTGGCGACTGGCCGGATTGGGAAACTGGTGAATGTTCTTGAGTAGCCGATGGGTGTGCTCATCCACCGTGTAGGCGTGGAACATGTCGAACTGCATCTGGCCGACGATCAGGTTCCACTGGGGCAGATAGGCCGCCAGAATGCCGTACTTGTGCATCAGGGTGAGCGGCAGGCCGATGCCGTTGGGGTGGCGCAGCAGCGCCATAAAGAGGCGACGGCAGTCGGGTAAGTCTTGCAACCAGCAGTTGAGTTTGCGGCGCGCCTCGCGCAGTTGGCGCAAGGTTGCCGAGTGGATACCCGCAATCTCGGGGTGTTGGGCCATCTGATAGAAGAGGCGCAGGATAGCGGCCGGTTCACGGCTAAACAGCTCCGCATCCACCGCATCGATGAGGCGGCCACGAAGCTGGAACTCGTCGGAGAGGCGGCGCACATCCATGGCGGTGTTGCCGAGGATCGCCTCGTCAAACAGCTGCAGCAGCATCTCGTTGAGCTCCGAGACCCGCCGCACAGTCTGGTAGAAGCGCTTCATCATCTGCTCGACCGGAGTGTTGCCTTCCCCCTCGAACCCCAACATCTGGGCCACGGTGCGCTGGCGATCGAACAGCAGGCGGTTATCCCCCTTATTGATGGCCATGTGCAGGGCGAAACGCACCTTCCAGAGAAAATTCTGGCAGTCGAGCAGCTCACGATACTCGGCGCGGTTGAGAAAGCCGTGGCTGGTCATCTCGAACAAGGTGGTGGCGCCAAAGTGGCGGCGGGCGACCCAGGCGAGGGTTTGAATATCCCGCAGACCACCCGGATTGCTCTTGAGATCGGGCTCCAGCTTGTAGGCGGTGCCGAGAAACTGCTGATGACGCTCCGCCTGCTCCTGGCGCTTGGCGCGAAAGAAGGCTTCGCTCGGCCAGAAGTGCTGGGGGCCGGTGGCCTCTTTCAGTTGCCGGAAGCCTTCCTGGCGACCTGTGATGTAGCGGGCCTCAATGAGGTTGGTTGCGACCGTAATATCGGCGCGCCCCTGCTCGAGGCACTCCGCCACGTTGCGCACCGCCTGACCCACCTCAAGCTTGAGATCCCACAGCAAGGTGATGAACTCGCCGATGCGCAGTCCCAACACCTCGTCCAGCTCGTCGCCGTCATAGAGGAGCAGCAGGTCGATATCGGAGTGTGGGTGCAGCTCGCCGCGGCCATAGCCCCCCACCGCGATCAGGGTCAGATCGCTCTTGTCAAAGCCGAACTTCTGCCACAACCGGCAGAGCAACTGATCCATGTACTCGGAGCGGGTGGCGACCAGCTCGATGATGTTGTCGCCGGCATCAAAACGGGCGTGCAGCCAGCCGAGAAAGCGGCTCAGGTACTCTTTGCAGTTGTCGCGAGTGAGCTGGTCATCGGGTAACAAATGGGGGGAAAGCAGGCTGGCGTCCATGGCATCTCACACACAGTGGCAGGCAAATAGCTGAAACAGAAGTAAAAACCCCGGCGCTTTGGAAGTTCAGGGCCGGGGTTCGATGTTAGCTGTGTTTGATGAAGCGGTCGATAGTGTCATCGGGGCGCAGGGTAAGCACCTCGCAGCCATCCTCGGTCACCAGCAGGGTGTGCTCCCACTGGGCGGAGTCGCCGCCATCCTTGGTGGTTACGGTCCAGCCATCCTTCGGATTGACCTTGCAGTGATACTTCTTGCTGTTGACCATGGGCTCGATGGTGAAGCACATGCCCGCTTTCAGCTCCAGCTTGCCGCTGTTGCGGTAATGGAGGATCTGCGGCTCTTCGTGGAACTCGGCACCGATACCGTGACCGCAGTAGTCACGCACCACGGAGAAACCGGCCTTCTCGACGATGGGCTGGATGACGGCGCCAATCTCGGTGATGCAGGCACCCGGGCGCACCTTCTTGATGGCGGCGTAGAGGCTCTCTTGCGCAACTTTGCAGAGCTGGCGGCGCAGCGGGGTGGTCTCGCCCACGATGAACATGGCCGAGGTGTCACCGTGGTAACCATCCTTGATAACGGTGATATCCAGGTTGATGATGTCGCCATCGCGCAGCTTCTTGTGATTCGGGATACCGTGGCAGATCACATCGTTTACCGAGGTGCAGATGGATTTGGGGAAGCCGTGGTAGTTGAGCGGAGCTGGAACCGCCTGTTGTACGTCGACAATATAGTCGTGGCAGAGGGTGTTCAGTTCGTCAGTGGTGACGCCAGCTTTGACATGGGGCGCAATCATGACCAGCACATCGGCGGCCAATTGGCCGGCAACGCGCATCTTTTCAATCTCTTCCGGTGTCTTGATTTTAATGGACATGGGATCTCTCTTGCGGCCTGCCACTGGGCCTGCGAGGGCAGACAGGACAGGTAATGAAAAATAGATGCGTTTGCAATCAGGGCAAAATTTTATCCGCAACCCCCGCGTACTTCCAGTGTGATTGTCATCACAACGTCAAATCGGCGTCGCAGCATCCTCTGGCGGGATCCATATTTACACCTGTTTAGGGTGTCGGCCGGTGGTGTCCTGAACAAAGTTATGGTATAAAGCGCGCCGGAATGGGGAACTTGCGTCTCGATTTCATCACCCTTACTTAAACAACACACACACATCGACACATATGCCGGGGTGCCTTAACGGGTCGGTTATATGGGATGTGTGGAGGCCTAACCCCAATACAGAGGTATAAAATGGCTAAAGTTTCTATGCGCGACATGCTGCAAGCCGGCGTTCACTTCGGTCACCAGACTCGTTACTGGAACCCGAAAATGAAATCCTACATCTTCGGTGCCCGCAGCAAAGTTCACATCATCAACTTGGAAAAAACCGTTCCGATGTTTGACGATGCCATGAACTTCATCAGCTCCGTAGCTGCCAAGAAAGGCAAGGTACTGTTCGTTGGTACCAAGCGTGCCGCGTCTGAAGCCGTAAAAGAAGCCGCTGAGCGTTGCGACCAGTTCTATGTAAACCACCGCTGGCTGGGCGGTATGCTGACCAACTGGAAAACCGTTCGTCAGTCTATCAAGCGCCTGAAAGATCTGGAAACCCAGAGCCAAGACGGTACCTTCGACAAGCTGACCAAGAAAGAGGCGCTGATGCGTACTCGCGAAATGGAAAAGCTGGAGAAGAGCCTGGGTGGTATCAAGAACATGGGCGGCCTGCCTGACGTTCTGTTCGTTGTCGATGCCGACCACGAGCATATCGCTATCAAAGAAGCCAATAACCTGGGTATCCCGGTAGTTTCCATCGTTGATACCAACTCCAACCCGGACGGCGTTGACTATGTCATCCCGGGTAACGACGACGCTATCCGTGCCGTACAGCTGTACCTGAATGCTGCTGCTGACACCGTACTGGAAGCTCGCGCTCAGGACATCGTTGTTCAAGCCGAACAAGATGGCTTCGTTGAAGCTGAGTAATTGATAAGGACTGTAAAGCCCTTATTAACCAAGCTGATGTAATTGGTTAGCAGGGGCCCTTGTGGCCCCTGTTTCTTGTCAATTCAAGACCGAGGATACTGGACATGGCTAACGTTACTGCCGCCCTGGTAAAAGAACTGCGCGAGCGCACTGCCGCTGGCATGATGGATTGCAAAAAAGCACTGGAAGAAGCTGCTGGTGATATAGAGCTGGCAATTGAGAACATGCGCAAATCCGGTCAGGCCAAAGCCGCCAAGAAAGCTGGCCGTATCGCCGCTGAAGGCGTTATCTTTGCTCGCACCGAAGGCAACGTTGCCGTCATGATCGAGCTGAACAGCGAAACCGACTTCGTCGCCAAAGATGCCAGCTTCATGGCAATGGGCCAGAAGATCGCTGACATCGCTGCGACCCAGAAAATTGCTGACGTTGACGCGCTGAAAGCCGCTGACTTCGGTAACGGCGAATCCGTCGAGCTGACCATCACCAACCTGATCGCCAAGATCGGTGAGAACATGAACCTGCGTCGCGTGATGCTGGTTGAAGGTGACAACCTGGGTACCTACGTTCACGGTTCCCGCATTGGTGTTATCACCAAGCTGACCGGTGGTTCTGCCGAGCTGGCCAAAGATCTGGCCATGCACGTTGCTGCCAACAGCCCGCAATTCGTCAAGCCTGAAGACGTGTCTGCTGAAGTCGTTGCCAAAGAGCGCGAAATCCAGATCGACATCGCCATCAACTCCGGTAAGCCGAAAGAGATCGCCGAGAAGATGGTTGAAGGCCGCATGAAGAAGTTCACCGGTGAGGTTTCCCTGACTGGTCAACCGTTCGTGAAAGATCCTTCCATGACCGTTGCCGAACTGCTGAAGAAAGAAGGCGCTGACGTTGTTTCCTTCACCCGTTTCGAAGTGGGCGAAGGCATCGAGAAGCAAGAGACCGATTTCGCTGCTGAAGTTGCAGCCCAAATCGCGGCCGCTCAAAAGGCCTAATCGAACCGGTTTTTCCGTTTCCCCAGACCGCGACTTATGTCGCGGTCTTTATATGACCAGGAATCAGTGACATGAGTACCAATCCCAAACCTGCATACAGACGTGTTCTTCTGAAGTTGAGTGGTGAAGCCCTGCAAGGATCCGAGGGTTTCGGCATTGATCCCGCGGTGCTGGAGCGGATGGCCCAAGAGATCAAAGAACTGGTTGAGTTGGGTGTTCAGGTCGGTCTGGTCATCGGTGGCGGCAACCTGTTCCGTGGTGCCGGTCTTGCCAAAGCGGGCATGAACCGCGTGGTGGGCGACCACATGGGTATGCTGGCAACCGTGATGAACGGTCTGGCCATGCGTGATGCCCTGCATCGTGCTTATGTGAATGCCCGTCTGATGTCTGCCATCTCCCTGCAGGGGGTCTGTGACTCCTACAGCTGGGCCGAGGCAATCAGCCAGCTGCGTGCTGGCAAAGTCGTTATCTTCTCTGCCGGTACCGGCAACCCCTTCTTTACTACCGATTCTGCGGCTTGCCTGCGCGGGATCGAGATCGAAGCTGACGTGGTGCTCAAAGCCACCAAGGTTGATGGTGTATACAACGAAGATCCGGTCAAGAATCCGGATGCCGTGCTGTATCATGAACTGAGTTATGATGAAGTTCTTGAAAAAGAGCTCAAGGTGATGGATCTTGCTGCCTTTACCCTGGCACGTGACCATGATCTGCCGATCCGCGTGTTCAACATGAACAAACCGGGTGCCCTGCGCCGGGTTGTCATGGGTGAACCGGAAGGCACTCTGATCCACCACGTTGGTAAATAAGATAAAAGTGAGCCACCTGGCGCTCTTATCCTATCCATCACCTCAGTAAATAAGATAGACACGGGCCGTGTAGCGGCTCGTTCGCCAAAAGGAAAACCACTGTGATCAACGAGATTAAAAACGACGCCAAGGACCGTATGGGCAAGAGCGTAGAAGCGCTCAAGACTCAAATGTCCAAGATCCGTACCGGCCGCGCTCACCCGAGCCTGCTCGACGGCATCCAGGTTGAGTATTACGGTGCTGCCACTCCGCTGAAACAGTTGGCCAACGTCGTGGCAGAAGATGCTCGCACCCTCTCCATCTCCATTTTTGACCGCTCCATGATCCAGGCGGTAGAGAAGGCGATCCTGACCTCCGATCTGGGCCTGAACCCGTCCAGCAATGGCCAGACCCTGCGCGTGCCGCTGCCGCCGCTGACCGAAGAGCGCCGTCGCGACCTGACCAAGATCGTCCGTGCCGAAGCGGAAAACGCCCGTGTTGCCGTGCGCAACATCCGTCGTGACGCCAACGCTGATCTGAAAGCGCTGCTGAAGGACAAAGAGATCTCCGAAGACGACGATCGTCGCGCCCAGGAAGAGATCCAGAAACTGACCGACTCCTACATCAAGCTGGTCGATGAGGCCCTTGCCGTAAAGGAGAAGGAGCTAATGGAAATCTAACCGTCTGAAAGGTATATTACGAGCGCCGTGTAGTGCCCCTGCACGGCGCTTTTGTCTTTGTGGGAGAATTACATGTCGCTTTTGGCTGCGTTGGGTGATTGTGCCAACTCGTCTTTACCCCGTCACGTCGCCATCATCATGGATGGTAACGGTCGCTGGGCCCAGAACCGAGGCAAGATGCGGGTTTATGGGCACAAGGCGGGCGTCAAGTCAGTGCGCGAGGCCGTTACCTTTGCTGCGCGTGCCAAGATCGAGGCATTGACCCTGTTTGCATTCTCCAGTGAGAACTGGCGCCGCCCGGAAGGGGAGGTCAGTGCCTTGATGGAACTGTTCATCACAGTGCTGGGTCGTGAGGTGCAGAAACTGCACAACAACGGGATCCGGCTCAAGGTGATTGGCGATACTGCTCGCTTTAGTGAGCGGTTGCAGGCCAAAATCGCCAAGGCGGAGGCCTTGACCGCCAATAACAAGGGGTTGACCCTGAACATTGCGGCCAACTATGGCGGCCAGTGGGATATCGCTCAGGCGGCCCGCAAGCTGGCCAAAGCAGTGGCGGCCGGTGAACTGGCCGCTGACGACATTGATGAATCCATGTTGACCCGTGAGGTTTGCATGGCCGATCTGCCACCCGTGGACCTGTTGATCCGCACCGGTGGCGATCATCGCATCAGCAACTTTGTGTTATGGCAGCTCGCCTATGCCGAGCTCTATTTTACCCCGGTATTGTGGCCCGATTTCAACGAGGCCGAGTTCAGTGAGGCGGTCGCCTCTTTCGTTGCCCGCGAGCGTCGCTTCGGTTGCACGGGTGAACAGATACGGGAATTGATCGCCGAGCAGCAGACCGGCTAAACCCCGCTCCCAAGAGAGAGGTTTCTTTTGCTAAAACAACGAATTATTACTGCTTTGATGTTGATCCCCCTGGTGTTGGGGGCGCTCTTCTTTCTGCCATTGAAATTTTTTGCCCTGTTGGCAGCGCTGGTGTTTTTGTTGGCCAGTCGCGAATGGAGCGGGTTTGTCTCTGCTGCTCCGCAGCAATGGTTGCCCATCGTATTTTGTCTGTTGCTCGGTGCCAGCCTCTTTTGGTTGCCGGTGGAGCAACTCTGGACGCCCCACCTGCACCCCCTCGTGATGGGCGTGCTCTGGACAGCGGTAAGCTGGTGGCTGCTGGGTCTGCTGCTGGTGCTGCGCTATCCCCAAAGCGCCAAGCTGTGGAAAGAGTCTATCTGGCTCAAGTCGCTGTTTGGTCTGGTGACCCTGGTTCCTTTCTTCTGGTCGCTGGTCGCCATCCGTGGTTACAACTTTTACCATGACCCCATGATGGGCGCCTGGATCCTGTTGTTCGTGATGGGACTGGTCTGGGCGGCAGATTCTGGCGCGTATTTTTTCGGCAAGGCGTTCGGTAAGCACAAGCTGGCACCGGCTGTGAGTCCGGGCAAAACCATCGAAGGAATGTGCGGCGGCCTCTTTACCGCCAGCCTGCTGGCCATCGGTGTCACCTGGTCGATGGGATTTGTTCCTGCCAAGATGATCACCGTGCTGTTTTGCTCTCTGCTGGCGGTGCTAGCCTCCGTACTCGGTGATCTGACCGAGAGCATGTTCAAGCGCGAAGCCGGTATCAAGGACTCCGGCACCCTGTTGCCGGGTCATGGCGGCATTCTCGACCGGATCGACAGCCTGACCGCCGCCCTGCCGGTGTTTCTGCTCAGTTATCTGCTACTCAGTCAGGAGTTTTGATGCACAAATCACTGGTTATTCTGGGGGCCTCTGGCTCCATTGGTCAGAGTACCTTGAAAGTGCTGCGCCATAACCCGGGCAGTTGGCAAGTGTTGGCGTTGACCGCCGCCCGCAACGTGGATGCCATGTTGCGGGACTGCCTCGAATTCTCCCCCCGTTTTGCCGTGATGGTCGATGAGGATGCCGCCCGTGAACTCGCTGCCCGTCTGAAAGCGCACGGCAGTGCGACCCGGGTCATGTCTGGTGCAGCAGCCCTCTGCGAGGTTGCCGCTCACCCGGACGCCCATAGCGTGATGGCCGCCATTGTCGGTGCGGCCGGACTGGCCCCGACCATGGCCGCGGTACGTGCCGGCAAGCGAATTTTGCTGGCCAACAAGGAGGCGCTGGTGATGTCCGGTGCTTTCTTCATGGAGGCGGTGCGCGAGCATGGCGCCGAGCTGCTGCCCATCGACAGCGAACACAACGCAATCTTCCAGTGTCTGCCGACTGCCGTGCAGCGCCAGCCCGGTTTTTGCGATCTGGCGGCGGCGGGGATCAGCAAGATTTTGCTGACCGGTTCCGGCGGCCCGTTCCGTTACACCGAGATCGGCGAGCTGCCCAAGGTGACACCGGCGCAGGCCATCGCCCATCCCAACTGGTCGATGGGGGCCAAGATTTCGGTCGACTCCGCCACCATGATCAACAAGGGGCTGGAGTACATCGAGGCGCGCTGGCTGTTCAATGCTGCGCCCGAGCAGATCCAGGTGGTGATCCACCCGCAGTCGGTGATCCACTCCATGGTGCAGTACAAGGATGGCTCCGTGCTGGCTCAGCTTGGCAATCCGGATATGTGTACCCCCATCGCCCATGCGCTGGCTTATCCCAATCGCATCCCCTCCAGTGTGGAACCTTTGGATTTCTTCAGTGTCGGAGAGTTCAGCTTTATCCGGCCTGATTATGATCGCTACCCCTGTCTGGCGCTGGCCATCAATGCCTGCCAGAAGGGACAAGCGGCGACCACTGCGCTTAATGCAGCCAACGAGGAGGCGGTTGCCGCCTTCCTGGCCGGGCGCATCGGTTTTATGGATATTGCCCGGATCAACGAGGCAGTGATGCTGGCGCTGGAGAGCAGCGCCATCGGCTCGCTCGATGATCTGTTTGCCCTGGACGGTGCGGCAAGAGCCCGTGCTCACACTTTGATTGAGGAGCTTGGCTGATGGGCGGTGTGTTGTGGAATATCGGTGCCTTTGTTGTTGCGCTGGGCCTGCTGGTCGCGGTGCACGAGTTTGGTCACTTCTGGGTGGCCCGTCGTTGTGGCGTCAAGGTTGAGCGCTTCTCTATCGGTTTTGGCAAGGCGATCTGGCGCCGGATGGGTAAAGATGGCACCGAATATGTGCTGGCGCTGATCCCGCTCGGTGGTTACGTCAAGATGCTCGATGGCCGGGTCGATGAACTCAAGCCCGGTGACGAGCAGTATGCCTTCAACCACAAGAGTGTCTGGGCGCGGATGGCGATTGTCGCCGCAGGTCCTATGGCCAACTTCGTCTTTGCCCTGTTTGCCCTCTGGCTGATGTTTATCATCGGGGTGCCGAGCGTCAAGCCGGTGATCGGTGAAGTGCGTCCGGCATCCATCGTTGCCGAGGCGGGTGTGCTGCCGGGGATGGAGATTGTCGGGGTCGGCGATGAGCAGACCGGTGACTGGGAGAGCGTCACCTACGCTCTTATCAGTCATCTGGGTGATGATGCAGTGACTCTCAAGGTGCAGGCACCCAATACCAGCTATGCCACCGATAAAACCTTGTCGCTGACCGGCTGGACCTTCGATCCGGATAAAGAGTCGCCCATCGGCAGCTTGGGGATCGTCCCCCTGAGTGGCAAAGTGCTGCCAGTCGTGGCTGCCGTGGTGGCCAAGAGTGCCAGTGAAAGGGCGGGGCTGCAGGTTGGTGACCGTATCAAACAGGTCGGCGATCAGCCTATTACCGCGTGGGCCCAGTTTGTCGAGCTGGTGCAGCAGGCTCCGGGCGAACCCCTGCAAGTGGTGGTTGAGCGCAACAACAGTGATCTCAACGTGACCCTGACCCCTGATAGCCGCAAGGTGCAGGGCAAGCTGGTAGGATTCGTCGGTCTCTCGCCGCAACTGGTTCCATTACCGGATGAATATCGAATTCTGTTACAGTATGGGCCTTTGCAGGCGCTGTGGCATGGCGCGGACAAGACCTGGAGCCTGATCACGCTCACCTTTGACATGATTGGCAAGTTGATCGGTGGCATCGTGTCGCTGGACAACCTGAGCGGCCCCATATCCATTGCCAAGGGCGCCGGCAGCAGTGCCGACTATGGTCTGGTCTATTTCTTGAGTTTTCTGGCGCTGATCAGCGTCAACCTGGGAATTATCAATCTGTTCCCCCTGCCGGTGCTCGATGGTGGCCATCTGGTCTATTTCCTGATCGAAGCGGTCACCGGCAAGCCGGTATCAGAGAAAATACAGGAAGTGGGTTTCAGGATCGGCGCCGCCATTCTGATGTTAT
The DNA here is from genome assembly GCF_040908295.1 of Aeromonas sp. R4-2. Lineage (NCBI taxonomy): Bacteria > Pseudomonadati > Pseudomonadota > Gammaproteobacteria > Aeromonadales > Aeromonadaceae > Aeromonas > Aeromonas sp. R4-2. Next base: position 313,965 of record NZ_JBFODL010000014.1, read on the forward strand.
TGATGGGCATTGCGCTGTTTAACGATTTCGCTCGCCTCTGAGGCCAGAGCATCAACAAGGACACATAAGAACAAAATGGCTGTTAAAAAAGCATTGGTGTTGAGTTGCCTGCTGGGTGCCAGTTTCCTGGCCCAGGCGGCCCCTGCCTCTTTTGTGGTGCAAGATATCCAGGTCGAAGGTCTGCAACGGGTGACCCTGGGTGCCGCACTGTTGAACCTGCCGATCCGGGTCGGTGATACCGTCGATTCCGTGGCTCTGGCCAGCGCCATCAAAAAGCTCTATGCCTCGGGTAACTTCGAGGATGTGAAGGTTTACCGTGACGGCCAGGTGCTGCAGGTGATGGTCAAGGAGCGGCCGACCATCTCCAGCATCGAGTTTGCCGGCAACAAGGATATCAAAGAGGAGCAACTGACCCAGAGTCTGGAGTCCTCAGGTATTCGTGTGGGTGATCCGCTGGATCGCACCGTGCTCACCTCCCTCGAGAAGGGGCTGGAAGATTTCTACTATGGCGTGGGTAAATACTCCGCCAAGGTCAAGGCCATCGTCACCCCGTTGCCGCGCAACCGGGTCGACCTCAAGTTCACCTTCGTGGAAGGGGAAGCGGCCAAGATCCAGCAGATCAACATCGTCGGCAACAGCGTCTTCCCTGAAGAGAAGCTGATTGCCCAGCTCTCCCTGCGCGACGAAGTGCCCTGGTGGAACTTTACCGCCGACCAGCGCTATCAGAAGCAGAAACTGGCCGGTGATATCGAGACCCTGCGCTCCTACTACATGGACCGCGGCTATATCCGCTTCCAGCAGGAGTCTACCCAGGTCTCCATGACTCCCGACAAGAAGGGCGTCTACGTCACCCTCAACATCAAGGAAGGGGATCAGTACAAGGTCTCCGGTGTCCAGCTCAAGGGTGACCTGATCGACCGCGGTGGCGAGATGAAGGGGTTGATCCCGATCGCTGCCGGCAGCACCTACTCCGCCAGTCAGGTGACTCATACCGAAGAGGTGCTCTCCAAGTTCCTCGGCCGTTACGGCTACGCCTATCCGAAAGTGGTCACCTTCCCGCAGGTCAATGACAAGACCAAAGAAGTGGAGCTGATCGTCAACGTTGAGCCTGGCCCCCGTGTCTATGTGCGCAACATCAACTTCAGCGGTAACGCCACCACCGAAGATCAGGTGCTGCGTCGCGAGATGCGCCAGATGGAGGGTACCTGGCTCTCCTCCGACAACATCGAGCAGTCCAAGAGCCGTCTCAACCGTCTTGGTTATTTCGAGAGCGTCGAAGTGGACACCAAGCGGGTGCCGGGCAACGATGATCTGGTTGACCTCGACTTCAAGGTCAAGGAGCAGCCAGCCGGCTCCATCAACGCCGGTATCGGTTATGGTACCGAATCGGGTCTGAGCCTGCAGGCGGGGATCTCTCAGAATAACTTTATGGGTACCGGTAAAACGGTCTCCATCAACGCCAGCACCAACGACTACTCCAAGAACGTTGACCTGAGCTACAACGACCCCTACTTCACCGTAGATGGTGTCAGCTTGGGTGGTCGGGTCTACTACAACCAGTTCCGCGCCGATGATGCCGATATCGTCGATTACGAGAACGAAACCATCGGTTTCCGTCTCTCCAGCGGCTTCCCGGTCAACGAGTTCAACCGTCTCGACTTCAGTACCGGTATCGAGAGCACCAAGCTGAGTCGTCCCTCATTCAATAGCCAGAACTATCAGGAATGTCTAAAGGACAATCCGGATACTGACGGCAATACCTATTGCTGGGATCAGTGGAACGATAACCGCCAGTCGGTGCAGATGGATCAGTTCTGGAATCTCTATTCACAGGATGGTTCCAACCTCGACTTTGTGACCGTCGATGTCACTGCTGGCTGGACCCGCTCCACCCTGAACAAGGGGATGTTCCCGACCGCCGGTGACCGCCAGCGTGTCAACGCCAAGGTGACTGTACCGGGCATGGAACTGCAGTACTACAAGCTCTCCGCTGAAGATGCCCATTACTTCCCGCTCGATGCGGATCATAACTGGGTGATGATTGGCAAGGGGCGCGTCTCCTACGGTAACGGCTATGGCGATGACCCCATGCTGCCGTTCTTCGAGAACTACTATGCCGGTGGTTTCGATACGGTACGTGGCTTCAAGAGCAACACCATTGGTCCCAAGGCGATTTACAAGACCTACAACAAACCGGGGGTTGGCACTTGTACTGGCAGTCAACCTTGTGAGACCGGCAGTTATGAAGGTTCCGACACCTCGGTGGGCGGTAACGCTCTGGCCGTTGCAACACTGGAGCTGGTCTTCCCGACCCCGTTCGTCTCCGAGACCTATCGTCCGCAGATCCGTTCCACCGTCTTTATGGATGCAGGTACCGTCTGGAGCACTGATTTTGCCAACGGAGCATATCCTTGCGCCGCCGGTTCTGATTGCAACTATCTGAGCCAGGACTACTCCAGCCCGGGCAATATCCGGGTCTCTGCCGGTGTCTCCCTGCAGTGGCTCTCGCCGATGGGCCCGCTGGTGTTCGCCTTGGCCAAGCCGATCAAGAAATACGAAGGGGATCGCACCGAGTTCTTCTCCTTCAACATCGGTCGTACTTTCTAAGCAGAGTTTCGCCCCCACCCATGCGGTGGGGGTCTTCAATGATGGGACGCGCGGTATGCGTGCCTCACCAGGTAACAAGACGGTCCTAACGCCGCTTGCATAATCGGGTAAATCAGGTAGCCCTCGCCATGAGGGAACAAGGAGTAAGTGTGAATAAAGCGTTGAAAGTAGCTGGTTTGAGCTTTGCACTGATGGCTGCCGGCATGGGTTCTGCCTTCGCTGAGACCAAGATCGCCGTGGTTGATATGGGCGAAGTCTTCCAAAAGCTGCCCCAGCGTGAAGCCGTTGCAGCCAAGCTGAAAGGTGAATTCGAGCCGCGCATGCGTGAGCTGCAGAAGCTGGAACAGGAAGGCCAGAAGCTGGTCGAAAAGTTCCGCAAGGATGAAGCCTTTATGAGCGCCGAGCAGAAGAAGCAGAATCAGGAGAAGCTGGCCAAGCTGCAGATGGAGTTCAACCAGAAGCGTCAAGCCTTTGAGCAGGACAACGGCCGCCGTCAGTCCGAAGAGCGCAACAAGATCCTGACCAAGGTGCAGGCAGCCATCGATTCCATCGCCAAGAGCAATGGTTACGATCTGGTGCTGGAGCGCAATGCCGCCCCGTATGCCGCCAGCAAGCTGGACATCTCCGGCCAGGTTATTTCTCAGGTAAGCAAGAGCAACTAATTGATGGCATTCACTCTCGCACAGCTGGCCCAGCAACTGGGGGCCCAGGTCCATGGCGACGGAACCCTGGAAATCCGCAAGGTAGCGACACTGGAAAAGGCCGGGGAGGGGGATATCACCTTCCTGTCCAACAAGAAGTACCGGCACTATCTGGAGCAGAGCAAGGCGACCGCCGTGCTCATTACAGAAGCGGATCTGCCATTTTGTCCCACCAATGCCTTGGTGCTCAAAGACCCCTATGTGGGCTTTGCCCGGGTAGCCCAACTGCTGGACACCACCCCGCAGCCGGCCACGGATATTCATCCGAGTGCCGTTATCGCGGCTGACGTGCAACTGGGCGAGAGAGTGGCCATCGGCGCCAATGCAGTGATCGAATCCGGTGTCGTGCTGGGTGACGATGTACGCATTGGCCCGGGCTGTTTTGTTGGCAAAAATACCCGGCTGGGAGCCCGCTCCCGGCTGTGGGCCAACGTCACCCTCTATCACAATGTGACCATGGGCTCCGACTGTCTGGTTCAATCCGGCACAGTGATCGGGGCCGATGGTTTCGGTTATGCCAACGAGCGTGGCGAGTGGATCAAGATCCCCCAGCTCGGCGGTGTGACCATTGGCAACCGGGTCGAGATCGGTGCCTGTACCACCATTGATCGCGGTGCGCTGGAAGATACCCGCATCGCTGACAACGTCATCATCGACAACCAGTGCCAGATCGCCCACAACGTGGAGATCGGCTACGGCACCGCCGTGGCGGGCTCCACCGTGATGGCTGGTAGTCTCAAGGTCGGCAAATACTGTATCATTGGCGGCGCTTCCGTCTTTAACGGGCATATGGAGATCTGCGACCAGGCCACCGTCACCGGTATGGCCATGGTGATGCGACCCATTACCGAGCCCGGTGTCTACTCTTCCGGCATCCCTCTGCAAACCAATAAAGAGTGGCGCAAGACCGCCGCCCGGGTGATGCGTATCGAAGAGATGCACAAGCGGTTAAGCAAGCTTGAGAAGAAGCTGGATCAAGAATAATCACGATTGGTATAGGGTACTGTTTTGACTACTGAAAAGAAGAGCCTGGGTATCCAGGAAATCATGGATCTGCTGCCCCACCGTTATCCGTTTCTGATGGTGGATCGTGTAGACGACTACGAGATCAGCGATGAACGCAAAACTCTGCGTGCCATCAAGAACGTCTCGTTCAACGAGCCGATCTTCCAGGGGCACTTCCCGGCCAAGCCGGTGTTCCCGGGCGTACTGATCCTGGAAGCGATGGCACAGGCCACCGGTATCCTGGCCTTTACCATGGTGGGCAAGCCGTCTCCCAACGAACTCTACTATTTTGCCTCAATCGACAACGCTCGCTTCAAGCGTCCGGTCGGCCCCGGTGACCAACTGGTGCTCGACGTGGAGTTCCTGAAAGAGCGTCGCGGTATTGCCAAGTTCACCGGTGTCGCCACCGTCGACGGTGAAGTGGTCTGTACCGCCGAGCTGATGTGCGCCAAACGCGAGGTTTAACACACGTGATCGACCAGACTGCCATCATTCACGATACTGCCATCGTCCATGAGTCTGCCGTGATCGGTAAAGGGGTTGAAATCGGCCCCTTTTCTGTCATCGGCGCCGAGGTGGAAATCGGTGACAACACCTGGGTAGGTTCCCATGTGGTGATCAAGGGCCCGACCAAGATTGGTCGCGGCAACAAGATCTTCCAGCACACCTCCATCGGTGAGGATTGCCAGGACAAGAAGTACGCCGGTGAGCGCACCTTCCTCGAGATTGGCGACAACAACGTCATTCGCGAGAACTGCACCTTCCACCGTGGCACCATTCAGGATCAATCCCTGACCAAGGTGGGCAGTGGCAACCTGTTCATGGTCAACGTTCACGTTGCCCACGATTGCATCATCGGTGACAACTGCATCTTCGCCAACAACGCGACCCTGGCGGGCCACGTGGTGATCGGTGACTTCGTGATCTTTGGTGGTCTCTCCGCCATTCACCAGTTCGGCCGCGTCGGTTCCCACGCCTTCGTCGGTGGCTGCGCCGCCCTGAACAAGGATGTGCCGCCTTACGTGATGGCTGCCGGCAACTATGCCAAGCCGTTCGGGGTCAACTCCGAAGGTCTGCGTCGCCGCGGTTTCAGCGCTGAGGCTATCTCTGCCGTCAAGCGTGCCTACAAAGAGATCTTCCGCTCCGGCAAGACCATCGAAGAGGTGCTGCCGGTGCTGATCGAGATGGCGCAAGCCGAACCGGCCGTCCAGCTCTATGTGGACTTCCTCAAAGATAACGAGCGCGGGATCATCCGTGCCTGATCCGGTTCGTATCGGTATCGTCGCCGGAGAAGTCTCCGGCGACATTCTGGCTGCCGGTCTGGTGCGCGAGCTGCAAGCCCGCTACCCGGATGCGCAGTTTGAAGGGATCGCCGGGCCGCGGATGCAGGCCCTCGGCGTCAAGGCCCTGTTCGAGATGGAAGAGCTCTCCGTCATGGGGATCACCGAGGTGCTGGGCCGTCTGCCGCGCATTCTCAAGGTCCGTCGCGAACTGTTGCGCCACTTTATTGCCAATCCACCCGATATCTTCATCGGCGTGGATGCACCGGATTTCAATATCGGAGTGGAGCTGAAACTGCGCCGCGCCGGTATCAAGACGGTTCACTATGTCAGCCCCTCGGTATGGGCCTGGCGCCAGAACCGCATTCACAAGATCAAGGCCGCCACCGACATGGTGCTCGCCTTCCTGCCCTTCGAGAAAGCCTTCTACGACCGCTTCGATGCCCCTTGCCGTTTTGTCGGTCACACCATGGCGGATGATATTCCGTTGGTGCCGGATCAGGCAGCCGTGCGTCGCAATCTCGGTATCGATGCCAATCGCCGCTGGCTGGCAGTGCTGCCGGGCAGCCGCACCGCAGAAGTGGGCTTTATGTCCCCCCTGTTTCTCGAGGCGTGCAAACACCTGACGGTGCGCTATCCGGATCTCGGCTTCATCGTGCCGCTGGTCAACCAGAAACGGCGCGAGCAGTTTATGGCCATCAAGGCCGAGGTAGCGCCGGGTCTCGACATGGTGCTGCTGGAAGGGCAGGGCCGCGAGGCGATGATCGCCGCTGACGTGGTGATGCTGGCCTCTGGCACCGCTGCGCTCGAAGCCATGCTGGTGAAAAAGCCGATGGTGGTGGGCTACAAGCTCAAGCCCTTCAGCTATTGGCTGGCCCAGCGACTGGTAAAGACCGAATTTGTCTCTCTGCCCAACCTGCTCGCCGGTCGCATGCTGGTGCCGGAACTCATCCAGCACGAGTGCACCCCGGAGAATCTGGTGGAAGAGGTGAGCAAGTACTTCGAGCACGACAACAGTGCACTGGTCAACACCTTCACCGAGCTGCACCAGCTGATCCGCTGCAATGCCGACTCGCAGTCTGCTGATGCGGTGGCGGATCTGCTCGGCAGATAACGCTATTTCGGACCGTCGATTGCGCCGCGCAGCCCGTTAATCCGTTTTCCGAGCGGTGATGCCGCGCCAGTCGACCCCTGTCAGGCCCCACGGGGCCTGTTTTGATTCAAGGCTACAAGATGATGATCGATATTCCTGACGACAAGCTGGTTGCCGGTGTGGACGAAGTGGGCCGTGGCCCCCTGGTGGGTGACGTGGTCACCGCTGCGGTCATTCTCGATCCCGCCAATCCGATCGCGGGGCTCAACGACTCCAAGAAGCTCTCCGAGAAGAAGCGCCTCGCCCTGTTTGACGAGATCAAAGAGAAAGCGCTCGCCTGGGCCATCGGTCGCGCCACTCCGGAGGAGATCGACGAGCTCAACATCCTGCATGCCACCATGCTGGCGATGCAGCGCGCCGTGGCGGGACTGAAGGTGACGCCCGAGCTGGTCTTTATCGATGGCAACCGTTGCCCGGCATTGCCGATGGAAGCGCGCGCCGTGGTCAAGGGCGATAGCCTGGTGGCCGCCATCAGCGCCGCCTCGATCCTCGCCAAGGTGACCCGCGATGCGGAGATGACCGAGCTGGACAGCCGTCATCCCGAATATGGTTTTGCCCGTCACAAGGGTTATCCGACCGCTGAGCACCTCGCCATTCTGGCCGAGCGTGGCCCGTTGCCCGAATATCGCAAGAGCTTCAAACCGGTGCGCCGTGCACTGGGGATCGAGTAGACCATGCCATTTAGTTTGAGCAGCGAGAGGAGATGACGATGGCTGACCCCCGTTTTATCCACCTGCGAGTCCACTCCGACTTCTCCATGGTCGATGGCCTGCAGAAGATCAACCCCATCGTCGGGGCGGCGGCGGCCAACAACATGCCGGCGCTGGCGCTGACCGATCAGATGAACATGTGCGGTCTGGTGCGCTTCTATGGCGCTGCCCACGGCAAGGGGATCAAACCCATCGTCGGGGCCGACTTCTGGGTGCAGAGCGATGAGCTCGGCGACGAGCAGTTCCGTCTCACCCTGCTGGCTATGGATAATGACGGCTACCAGAACATCACCCTGCTTATTTCCCGCGGTTACCAGCGCGGCCACGTGCAGGGGCGGCCGGTCATCGACAAGAGCTGGCTCGCCGAGCATGCCAAGGGGGTGATCGTCCTCTCCGGCGGCCGCGAGGGGGATGTGGGCAAGTTCCTGCTCAAGGGCAACCGGCAGATGACCGAGCAGTGTCTCGCCTTCTACCAGACCCACTTTCCCGACGCCTATTATCTGGAGCTGCTGCGCACCGGTCGACCCGACGAAGAGGTCTACCTGCACATGGCGGTGGCCATTGCCACCGAGTTCGAGCTGCCGGTGGTGGCCACCAACGAGGTGGTGTTCCTCAACGCCGAGGACTTCGACGCCCACGAGATCCGGGTTGCCATCCACGATGGTTACACCCTGATGGACAAACGTCGTCCGCGCCGTTACAGCCCGCAGCAGTACCTGCGTAGCCAAGAGGAGATGGCGGAGCTGTTTGCCGACATCCCCGAAGCGCTGGAAAACACGGTGGAGATCGCCAAGCGCTGCAACGTGACGGTGCGTCTCGGCGAGTACTTCCTGCCCAACTTCCCGACCGGCGACATGACTACCGAAGATTTTCTGGTGGCCAAGTCGAAAGAGGGTCTGGAGGAGCGTCTCGAGTTCCTGTTCCCGGATCCGCTAGTGCGGGCCGAGCGCCGTCCCGAGTATGACGAGCGTCTCGACATCGAGTTGAAAGTGATCAACCAGATGGGCTTCCCGGGTTACTTCCTCATCGTGATGGAGTTTATCCAGTGGTCCAAGGACAACGGCATCCCCGTTGGTCCGGGCCGGGGCTCGGGGGCGGGCTCTCTGGTGGCCTACGCCCTCAAGATCACCGACCTCGACCCGCTGGAATTTGACCTGCTGTTCGAACGTTTCCTGAACCCCGAGCGGGTATCCATGCCCGACTTCGACGTCGACTTCTGCATGGACCGACGCGACGAGGTGATTGAGCACGTCTCCGACATGTATGGTCGGGATGCGGTCTCCCAGATCATCACCTTCGGCAGCATGGCGGCCAAGGCGGTGGTGCGGGACGTGGGCCGGGTGCTGGGTCACGCTTACGGCTTTGTCGATCGCATCTCCAAGCTGATCCCGCCGGATCCGGGCATGACGCTTGCCAAGGCATTCGAGGCCGAGCCCAAGCTGCCCGAGCTCTACGAGCAGGATGAGGAGGTCAAAGACCTCATCGACATGGCCCGCCGCTTGGAAGGGGTCGTGCGTAACGCAGGTAAACACGCCGGTGGCGTGGTGATCGCGCCCACCAAGATCACCGACTTTGCGCCGCTCTATTGCGATGATGAGGGCCATCACCCGGTCACCCAGTTCGACAAGAACGACGTGGAGTACGCCGGTCTGGTGAAGTTCGACTTCCTGGGTCTGCGAACGCTCACCATCATCGACTGGGCGCTCGGCATGATAAACCCGCGTCTTGCCAAAGAGGGCAAGCCGCCGGTGGACATTGCCGCCATCCCCATCGATGACAAGAAGTCGTTCGACCTGCTGCAGCGCTACGAGACCACAGCGGTATTCCAGCTGGAATCCCGCGGTATGAAGGATCTCATCAAACGGCTGCGCCCCGACTGCTTCGAAGATATGATCGCACTGGTGGCGCTGTTCCGACCGGGCCCGCTTCAGTCAGGGATGGTGGATAACTTCATCGACCGCAAACACGGTAATGAAGCGATCTCCTATCCGGACGAGAAGTGGCAGCACGAGAGCCTGAAACCGATTCTGGAACCGACCTACGGCATCATCCTCTATCAGGAGCAGGTGATGCAGATCGCCCAGACCCTGGCGGGTTATACGCTGGGTGGCGCGGATATGCTTCGCCGGGCGATGGGTAAGAAAAAGCCCGAGGAGATGGCCAAGCAGCGAGCCGGTTTCGAGGAGGGCGCCGTCAAGAATGGCGTCGACGGCGAACTGGCGATGAAGATCTTCGATCTGGTGGAGAAGTTTGCGGGCTACGGCTTTAACAAATCCCACTCCGCCGCCTACGCGCTGGTCTCCTACCAGACCCTCTGGCTCAAGACCCACTTCCCGGCCGAGTTCATGGCAGCGGTAATGACCGCCGATATGGACAACACCGACAAGATCGTGACCCTGGTAGACGAGTGCCAGCGGATGGGGCTGACGGTGATCCCGCCGGATGTGAACACCGGTCGCTATCGCTTCTCAGTCAACGAAGATGGTCATATCGTCTACGGCATCGGGGCGGTGAAAGGGGTCGGTGAAGGCCCCATCGACGCTATCCTCAGCGCCCGGGATCAGGACGGCCCGTTCCGCGATCTGTTCGACTTCTGCAACCGGGTCGACATCAAGAAGCTCAACAAGCGGGTGATGGAGAAGCTGATCCTCTCCGGCGCCATGGATCGGCTCGGCCCGCACCGCGCCGCCCTGATGGCGACCCTGGAGGAGGCGATGCGGGCCGCCGAGCAGCACGCCAAGGCGCAGGCAGTGGGGCAGGTCGACATGTTCGGCGTGCTCACCGAAGAGATTGACGACGTCAAGAAGGCGTTTGCCAACGTGCCGCACTGGCCTGACAAGGTGTGGCTGGAAGGGGAGCGCGAGACCCTCGGACTCTATCTCACCGGCCACCCCATCAACCAGTACAGCAGCGAATTGCGTCGTTATACCTCGGGTCGCCTGTGCGATCTGCATCCCACCTCCCGCGATACCGTAACCACGGCGGCGGGGCTGGTGATTGCGGCCCGCAGCATGGTGACCAAGCGTGGCAACAAGATGGGGATCTTCACCCTGGACGACCGTTCCGGTCGCCTCGATGTGACCCTGTTCAGTGAAGCGCTGGAAAAATATGAAGAATTGATGCAAAAAGACCGCATTTTGGTGGTTTCTGGACAGGTCAGCTTTGATGACTTCTCCGGTGGCCTTAAAATGTCGGCTCGAGAATTACTGGATATCAACGATGCGAGGGAGCGTTTTGCCAGAGCAATCCGCATCTCCCTCGATGAACAGCGGATTGATGATCGCTTTTTCCCGCGTTTGTGCGAGATTTTGGAGCCCGCCCGTGCCGGAGTCTGTCCGGTTCAGGTAAACTATCGTCGCCCCGGCTCCCGGGTGCGATTGACGCTCGGTACCGAGTGGCGGGTGACGCCCACCGATCAACTGATAGATGACTTGCGAGTCCTGCTTGGACGAGAGCGGGTTGAATTGGTTTTTGATTAGAGGTTCTAAGGCCCTATGAGTCTTTTTCTGGATTTTGAACAGCCGATTGCCGAGTTGCAGGCGCAGATTGATGAACTCAAACATGTGAGTGAAGGCAATCACGCCGTGGATCTGAAAGACGAGATCCGCCGGCTGGAGAAGAAAAACGAAGAGCTGACCAAGAAGATCTTCGGTGATCTGGGTGCCTGGCAGGTATCCCAGATGGCGCGTCATCCCCAGCGCCCCTACACCTTTGACTATATCGAGCATATCTTCACCGATTTCGACGAGTTGGCTGGCGATCGCGCCTATGCCGATGACAAGGCTATCGTCGGCGGCATCGCCCGTCTCGACGGCGAGCCGGTGATGGTGATTGGTCACCAGAAGGGTCGCGAGACCAAAGAGAAGATCAAGCGCAACTTCGGCATGCCGCGTCCGGAAGGGTACCGCAAGGCCCTGCGTCTGATGGAGATGGCCGAGCGCTTCAAGATGCCGATCATCACCTTTATCGATACCCCGGGCGCTTACCCTGGCGTCGGTGCCGAAGAGCGTGGCCAGTCCGAGGCGATTGCCCGCAACCTGAAAGTGATGGCCGGTCTGACCGTGCCGGTGGTCTGCACCGTGATTGGTGAGGGTGGCTCCGGTGGTGCGCTGGCCATTGGCGTGGGTGACCGCGTCAACATGCTGCAGTACTCCACCTACTCCGTCATCTCGCCGGAAGGGTGTGCCTCCATCCTGTGGAAGAGTGCCGACAAGGCCTCCGTAGCTGCCGAAGCGATGGGTATCACTGCCCAGCGTCTGAAAGAGCTCAAGCTGATCGACCACGTGATCGACGAGCCCCTCGGCGGTGCTCACCGCGATGTGGAGAAGATGGCCAAAAACCTCAAGGCCCGCATCAAGCAGGATCTGGACGCCCTGCGTCCGCTCGATACCGAGCAACTGCTGGAGCAGCGCTACCAGCGTCTGCTGGGCTACGGCTACTGCTAAGCGCAGCCGTCAGCCCCGAGTGTTCAGGCCCCCGTCATCGACGGGGGTTTTTTATTGCTGATGACTTGTCTTGCGGTGATTGCCCCAATGCGCCCTGAAACGGCACAGCTCAGTCTTCGCGGGTGAGGGGCAGGGTTGGTATGCCACGCTGTTCATGAGGGCTGTCAGTAGCCTACAGTATCCTTTGGTATTGCTGGCGATGGCATGACAAGCCACGTGATCATCCGATTGCGGCAGAAAAAAGCGCCCCGACTGTGCGGAGCGCTTTTACAGGTGTCTGGCAGTATTACAGTTCAATCTCGTCTGTAAGACCTTCATAGGCGATATCGATGGATTGCAGCTCCTTCTGCAGGCGATGTTTGTCTTTCAACGCCTCGATTTCACGCCATTTACGTTTTTTTCCCGTTGTCCCGCGGCTACGCGAACCGAGTTCAACCACCTCGTCATAATCGAAGTTGAACATTTCCATGGCTCCCTCCTTGGTTTTTATCGTTTTCACCACCCGTATAACATAACGAATCTGAAATTAAAACGTTTTCGTGACGACTCTATGACAGCGCTAAAAAAGCCCATGAAAAAAACCGGGCCCCTTGGTAGGGGCCCGGTTTTTATCAGAAAAAAGAACTGATTACAGACGGCTTGCCAGCATGGTTTCCAGCTTGCCCTGGTCGATGGCGAACATGCGGATGCCTTCGCCCAGCTTCTCGTGAGCCATGGCATCCTGGTTCAGTTCCCAGCGGAATTCGGTTTCGGTCATCGGAGTCGGTTTGGCCTTGCGCTCACCGGTGTAGTCCAGTTTGCGTACCACGGCGCCTTCGGTCTTGCTCAGCTCTTCCAGCAGGGCCGGGCCAATGGTCAGGCGGTCGCAACCGGCCAGTTCCAGGATCTCGCCGGTGTTGCGGAAGCTGGCGCCCATCACGACAGTCGGGTAGTCGTGCTGCTTGTAGTAGTTGTAGATGGAGGTGACGGAGACCACGCCCGGATCTTCGCTGGCGGTGTAATCACGGCCATTTTTGGCCTTGTACCAGTCGAGGATGCGACCCACGAACGGGGAGATCAGGAAGGCACCGGCTTCGGCACAGGCACGGGCCTGGGCGAAGGAGAATAGCAGGGTCAGGTTGCACTGGATACCCTCTTTCTCCAGCACTTCGGCGGCACGGATCCCTTCCCAGGTGGAGGCCAGCTTGATCAGAATGCGGTCGTTGCTGATACCCGCTTCGTTGTAAAGACGGATCAGCTTGCGGGCCTTGGCGATGCTGGCTTCGGTATCGAAGGAGAGACGGGCATCCACTTCGGTAGAGATGCGGCCCGGAACGATCTTCAGCACTTCCAGACCGATGTTGACGGCCAGCTTGTCGCCCGCGTCGATGATTTGCTGTGCCTTGTCCTGGCTCTGGGCTTTGGCCCACTTGATGGCGTCTTCGATCAGCGGAGCGTACTCGGGGATCTCGGAGGCCTTCAGAACCAGAGAGGGGTTGGTGGTGGCATCGATGGGCTGATAGCGTTTGATGGCTTCGATATCACCGGTGTCTGCAACAACAGTGGTCAGGGCTTTCAGCTGGGTTAATTTATCGGCCATAGCGAATATCATCTCTTAATGAGGGAGTAATCCCTGGGTTGCGGGCTTGAGACGGTGGTTCTGAAATAAAATTACAGGATCTTGGTGCCTCAGGCTCAGAAAAGCGCGATGGGGGCGGCCCATCGTCATTGCCTGCCTAATTAATACTGATGTGGTGCATCCTGCAATAGGGGCGCTTGGTTGTTAAACATTCAGGCTGTTGAGTTATCCCGTTTTATGGCTTGAAACTATATGATTAGTAAGGTTTTTTACATTTCGTTCCGACCTCGCTCCGGTTTGCTTTCAGCTGAACTTTTTTAGCCAATATCCATATTTGTGTCGTCGATCACATAAATTATCTCACTACGTACTTGAAATTTAATTACAGCGAAAACGTTTGGCGAAATGTCTCCGTTTGAAAGCCATTTCATGCAAGCGTTTGCGTTTTCGGATAGCTCATCAGGGATATACCAAAATGGTTCTCTTATGGGGCTTAATGGTGGCCTGTCTGATTGAATTATTGAGTTTGTTGAAAGTTTGCGATTTAAATGGAGCTTTATGGGCTTTTACCGTTCGTTTTTTGTGTCTCGCGTGACCGGGATCACTATTCCGGGCTCTCCCGCTGTGCTAGATTCCGCCCCTTTAGCGAAACGCTAATTAAACGACAGACAGAAAACGGTCAGCGCAGACTGACCATGGATGTGAATAACAACGAGAGAATTATGGACACCTTGATTGCGATGCTAAACGACCTGATGTGGGGAGCTGTGCTCATCTACCTGCTCATCGGGGTCGGTATCTTTTTCACCTTCCGCCTGGGTTTTATCCAGATCCGTCACTTTGGCCACATGTTTTCCGTGCTGAAAAACAGCCGTAAATCGGACAACGCGGGCATCTCCTCTTTCCAGGCCCTCTGTACCAGCCTTGCCGCCCGTGTCGGCACCGGCAACCTGGCCGGTGTGGCTGTCGCCATCTATCTGGGTGGCCCCGGCGCCATCTTCTGGATGTGGCTGATTGCCTTTATCGGTATGGCGACCGCCTTCGTCGAAAGCACCCTGGCCCAGCTCTATAAGGTCAAGGATGAGGATGGCAACTACCGTGGTGGCCCGGCCTACTACATGGAGAAAGGCCTTGGCATGCGCTGGATGGGGGTGGTCTTCTCGCTCTGCCTGATCCTGGCGTTTGGTCTGGTGTTCAACGCGGTGCAGGCCAACTCCATCAGTTTGGCGATGAAGGTGGCGTTTGGCATTCCTGACTGGGTCAGCGGTCTGGCGCTGGTGGCGCTCTCCGGCCTGATTATCTTCGGTGGCATTCGTGGCATTGCCCGTTTTGCCGAGCTGGTAGTGCCCTTTATGGCACTGGCCTACATCCTGCTGGCGCTGGTGATCGTGGCGATGAACATCACCGAGTTGCCCCATGTCTTCATGCTGATCATCAAGTCCGCCTTTGGGATTGAGCAGGCAGGCTCGGGTGCGCTGGGTTATGCCATCTCCCAGGCGATGATCAACGGTATCAAGCGCGGTCTCTTCTCCAACGAAGCGGGGATGGGCTCTGCGCCCAACGCTGCGGCAACTGCCACTCCCTATCCGCCGCACCCGGCCTCTCAGGGTTATGTGCAGATGCTGGGCGTCTTTATGGACACCATCGTTATCTGCAGCTGTACCGCCGCCATCATCCTGATGTCAGGTCAGTTTGAGCCGGGTTCCGGCGTGACCGGTGTCGAGCTGACCCAGCGGGCGCTCTCCTCCCAGATTGGCAGCGGTGGCAACATCTTCATTGCGGCGGCCATCTTCTTCTTCGCCTTCACCTCTATCGTGGCGAACTACTCCTATGCCGAGACCAATCTGGTGTTCCTCGAGCACAACCACAAGGGTGGCCTGATGCTGTTCCGGGTGTTCGTACTGGGGATGGTGATGTTCGGTGCCGTGGGTGAGTTGCCGATTGTGTGGGCCATGGCGGATGTCTCCATGGGGCTGATGGCCATCGTCAACCTGGTGGCGATCCTGCTGCTCTCCAGCGTTGCCATCAAGCTGGCCAAGGATTACAACGACCAGCTCCGGCTGGGCAAGGTGCCCACCTTCGATGCCAACAAATACCCCGAGATCCGTTCCCAGCTGGAAGAGGGGATCTGGGACAATCCGACCAAAAAGTAACAAGCGGTGAGTCAGACCTCTTGATTAAAACCTGAAGGGGGAGCCGGTGGCTCCCCCTTCTTTTATGGCGCACTCGTTGGCTGTTGATCCCAGCGCCGAACGAGCTGTCTGACACGCCGTCGTAACTGGCGCCTGCAGCGCCCTTGTTGCCGTTCGCTGAGGGGGGCATAACGCCAGAGTCGATAGAGCCACGCACTCTTTAGCAGGGAGTGGGCAAGGTCGGGACGCAGCCGTGCCAGCCGCTCGCACCATGTCCCCATGCTCTCGGCGGGCTGGGGTGGGTAGCCACTGTGTTTGCCCCGTTTGAGCAGGGGCTGCCAGATACGCCGCTCTGGCGGCAAGCGGGCGGGCAACAGCAGGGGCAGGCTCACCAGCAGGGCGACCAGCATCAGGCTGGCGAGGATCAACCTGGGAGTGTGCCCCGCCAGTGCGGGCCAGCGCAGGCCGATTTGTTGCCAGAGCTGGCCCGCATCGTAACCAATCACCCAGCGACTCCACTGGTAGTCGATATTGTTGCCCCACCAGCGCAGTTGATTGAGCAGGGCCCAGTTGCGATAACGCTGCAAAGCGAGGGGGTCGGCAGCGGTAAACTCGTCGCTCAGCGCCTCCCTCACGCCGCCTTCAATACGCTCCGGTGCCACTGCCGCAGTGGGGTCGATTCGCCGCCATGATCCCTCTTCATCGAGATACTCTACCCAGGCGTGAGCATCGAACTGGTGTACTGCCAGATAGTTGCCTCTGGGATTCCACTCGCCGCCGAGATAACCGGTGACCAGCCGTGCCGGAATACCGGCGGCGCGCAGTACGAAAGCGGTCGCCATGGCGTAGTGGCCGCAAAAGCCGCGCTTGGTATCGAACAGGAATGCATCCACCCCGTCACTGCCAAGCCGTGGCGGGGTCAGGGTGTAGTAATAGGATTGGCTGCGAAACTGTTCGAGCAGGGCGGCGACAAGCGTGCTGCGATCCGGATAGCGTGCCGCAAGCTCTTGGCCATAGGCTCGCGCTCTCGGGTTGCCCCCGCTAGGCAGTTGCAGGTTGCGCTGGGCGGCTTGGCTGTCGTTCTCTGGCTGCGCTTCGCCGCGGCCAATGCGATAGCGGATTGCCACCTCGCCGCTCCCCTGTCGATAGAGGGTGTCTAGAGGGGTTAGCAGCACCGGACCCGCCAGCAGGCGCGGTTCACTCAGAGCAAAGGCCCAGCGGTGGCGCTGGGGCTCGGCGATCACCTCGTAGCTCCCGGCGGGTAACGGGTTATCTGCCAGTTGAGTACTGCCTTGTGAAGAGGATGCCAGAAGGGTGAGCCCGGTTTGCACCGGTACTGTCTTTTGCCACGCCCTGATCTCGGGGCTAAGCAACCAGCGCTGGCCATCGAAAACCTCTTGGCGCATCACCGGAAAGTAGCGCTCGCGGGCAGGGGGTGGGCCATCGGCAAAAGTGACCCGAAAGGCCAGCTCCGAGGAGTTGACCAGTTCGCTGATATCGCCGGGGGCCAGCTCTTCAGAGAGGCCCGACAGGGCACGGCTGGTGGTGGGCATCTGCCAGAGGGGCGGGAGTCTTGGCAGCAGCATAAACAGAGTGATAAGCAGGGGAAGCGCCAGCAGCAGGGCACCACCCGCACTGCGCCAAGGCCGTTTCTGTTCGGGGGCGATGGCGGCCACCAGCGCGGTCACTGCCAGCCAGAGCGCCACTCCCATCCCAGCCGTCCAGCCGATGCTTTGTCGCTGTACCAGCGCCAGCGCGATGAGAAAGAAGGCGAGCAGCAGCACCAGCTCGATATCCCGCTCGCGCTGTACCTCGATCATCTTGAGGCTATAGCCGAGCCAGAGCAGATTGATCAGGGCGGGCAGGGTGCCCAATGTGCGCCACTGCAACCCCAGCAACAGCACAGTGGTGATGGCCAGCAGCGCCAACCAGCGGGTAGGCAGGGGCGGCCAGCCGCGCCACAGCATCATGGCCCGGATGCCGAGGGTTGCGGCGCCCACAGCCACTACCCAGATCTGCAGTTGGGGCCAGAGCGCTGCGACCAGCAGCAGCTGTTGCAGGGCGATGAGTGGCAGCAGGCGACGGTTATTGAGCAGCATCTGACCTGCTCTCCTGTGGCTTGCCATCGAATCGGGCCAGTGCCAGCAGGCAGCGCTGCACAAAGGCGGCACCGCTATCGGGCCCCAGCGTCTGGTTTGCCAGTGTCAGGGTAAAGGGGATGCCCCGCTTGCCGTAATCGCCGCACCACCAGGCCAGCACCGCCAGCCGCTGCTCCAGATCCCCGCCCGCGACCCGCGGCAATGTGAGGCGAGTGTCATCCTGCTGCGGTTCATGGAACTGTTTGGTCAGCAGGCCGCGCCCCTGGGCAAGTTGTTTCCAGGCGACTCGGCTCAGTGGTTCACCGGCCTGATGTGTCCGCAGGGTATCAAAGTCACCGAGAGTGGCCGGAGCGGGCTGGCCCTGATGCCCCTCGCTTTCGGTCGCATGTTCCCCTCTTAGCGCCCCGAACATCGGTTTGGGGGCGAGCCAGCCCTCCAGTTGCAAGTCCAGCAGGGACCAGCAGCGAAACAGGCCGAGAGGGTAGCGGCTCTCGACCCGCAATCGACCAAGGTGCAGTGGCCCACGGCGCGAGCCCGATACTGGCAGGATAACTGTGCTGGGCACAGCGTCGGCCTGTGCCAGCCAGAGGGTGCCTTCGTTGAGGCTAAACCGGAGCGCCTGCACCGGGCGAGGGCTCTGCACCAAGATACGGATAGGCAGCTGGCTACTCGCTTCCCCCAGCACCAGCGGCCCACCCAGCAGCTCCAGCCCCAGCAGGTTGCGGTGGGTGAGCCACATGGCTGCCATAAATAGGCTGCCGAGGCAGTAGGCCACCAGCAGTACCAGATTGTTCTGGTAGTTGGTGCCGAGCAGATAGATGGCGAGCAGCACCAGCAGATAGAGCAGCCCCATGCGGGTGGGGAGGATAAAGAGGCTGCGGGTACCCAGCGTGATCTGGCGGGCCGGGGGAATGCGGCGGTCGAGCCAGCGTCGCTGCCAGCGGGCTCGCCACTGCTGCCAACGGTTTAGCAATTTGCTCATCAGGGATTGTCCGGATCGACCTTGGCCAGCAATCGCTGGCTCAGGGGACAGGCTTCGCCGTGTTGCACGCCAAAGCTACCCCGCAGCCGATGCTCGGCCACATAGGGGAAGACTGCCTGCACATCTTCTACCGTGACAAAGCGCCGCCCCGCCACCAGCGCCCAGGCACGGCTCACCGCCAGCAAGGTCTGGGCTGCACGGGGGGAGAGGGGCTGCGGCAGCTCCCCATCAAAGCGGCTCTGGTGCACCAGTGCCAGCAGGTAGTCGAGGGTGGAATCGGAAACATGGATAGCATCACCTTCCGCTTGCAGGGCAGTCAGCTCGGCGGCATTCAGCATGGCGGGCAACGGGCCAGTCGGCTGGTTGCCCCGCAGTAGCTGGCGCTCCGCTTCTCGCGGCGGAAAACCCAAAGAGAGTCGCACGGCGAAGCGGTCTAGCTGGGATTCCGGCAGTGGATAAGTGCCCGCCTGATCCGCCGGATTCTGGGTGGCGATGACGAAAAACGGATCGGGGAGGGGATGCGTATTCCCCTCAATGCTCACCTTGCCCTCTGCCATCGCCTCCAGCAGGGCGCTCTGCACCTTGGGGCTGGCGCGGTTGATCTCGTCCGCCAGCAGCACCTGGGTAAAGATGGGGCCGGGGTGAAAGCGAAATGTTTGCTGTTGGGGGTCGAAGATCTGCAGCCCCAGCAGGTCGGCGGGGAGCAGATCGGCGGTGAACTGCATCCGCCTGCATGCCAGCCCCAGTACCTGTGCCAGCGCGTGGGCCAGGGTGGTCTTGCCCATACCGGGCAGATCCTCGATCAGCAGATGACCGCGCGCCAGCAGGGTCACCAGCGCGATTTTCAGTTGCAGCGGCTTGCCCAGAATGACTTGCTCCAGTGCCGCCAGCAGCCCGGCAATCTGCTCTTCTCTCTTCATTCCCTTCATACACATTCCCTGTATTGCGTCGCCCCTACAGCTTATACGCCCGCAAGGGCGAAGGCGGATAACAGACGGGCGGTAAAGTGCAGCGCAGGGACGGTAATGAGCGGGAGGTGACCCGGTTTATTGCTGAGTCTGCTCGATTCTATATGGCCGTTCAGGCACGTAGCTAAATACAATATTTCCTGATTGGAATGTACCGATCGCTATCTCTTCACTAGGTGAGGGTGGTGTGCGCCCATATAGTTGCCCCATTGCGACGCGCTGCGTTGTTACCTTTGTCACCACCTTGGCCCCGCCACTGTTCGCCTGTCGCTGTGATCTGGCAGATATCGGCAGACCAATCTGTTATGGAGTATCCATGCCTGTTTTCCTGTTGTGCACTTTTCTGATGATCATCCTCTATCCGGTCGGGATCGATCTCTATCTGGTCGCCGTGCCCAAGATTGCCGATGCCCTGCAGGCGAGCGAGGCGCAGATCCACACCGCCTTCTCTATCTATCTGTTCGGTATGGCGGCGACCGTGCTACTGGGCGGGATGATTGCCGATCGCTTCGGGCGGCGCTGGGTGGTGCTCGGTGGCGCGCTGATTTTTGTCCTCGCCTCGCTGGTGGCAGGCAATGCGGAGGGGATCAGCCAGTTCTATTTCGGCCGTTTCTGGCAGGGAGTCGGGGCCGGTGCGCTCTATATCATGACCTTTACCGTGCTGCGGGACGTGCTGTGTCAGGAGCGGCTGGCGATGGCACTTTCAATGATTAACGGGGTCATCTGCGTGATCCCGGTGCTGGCGCCGGTGCTCGGTTACCTCATCCTGTCCCATTTTGACTGGCGCGGGATCTTCGTGGCGATGGCGCTGGTGGCTGCCATCAGCGGTCTGGTGAACTTGTTGCTGCTCAAGGAGACCCGTCCGGCTCGGCAACCGGGGAGTGGTGCTGCGCTGCCCTTTGCCCTGCTGCGCTCCCCGCGCTTTATGTTGCTCTCCCTGCTGACCAGTGCCAGCGTGACCGCCATTTTGGTCTATGTCAGCGTCTCGCCGCTGATCCTGATGAAGGAGTTTGGCTTCACCACCGAGCAGTACTCCATCGTGATGATGGTGATGGCTGGCGTGAGTATGTCCACCTCCTTCCTGACGCCGCTGCTGTTGCGCTGGCTGGGCAAACAGAAAGTGCTGGCGGTGTCTCATCTCTCCTATCTGCTGGCGGCGTGCTCACTGATCGGCAGCTGGCAGACGGGGGGCGATATCCATCTGCTGCTGCCGGGGTTTGCGCTGGTCTGTGTCGGGTTCTCCTGCGGCTTCGGGGTGGCGATGGGGGAGGCGCTCGACGGTTGCCAGCACAATGTGGCGTTTGCCAGCGCCGTGCTCTGCATCATGCAGATCAGCCTCTCCGGCCTCTATATCTGGTTGCTTGGCCGGCTCGGCTTTACTCCGTCCGAGATGCTGATCTATGCCCTGATGCTGGCTCTACTCAGTTACCTGGCTGTCAAAGGGCTGTTACCATGGCTCGCGCTTCGTGAAGCGCGCTCGCAAGGCTGATGGAAGATGAGAGGGGATATGCGCAATCTGGGTGAACTCGATTTGAACCTGCTGGTGGTGTTCAAGTACCTGATGCAGGAGCGCAGTGTGGCAGGGGCGGCGAAAAAGCTCTGTGTCACTCCGTCGGCGGTGAGCAAGTCTCTGGCCAAATTGCGGGAGTGGTTTGACGATCCCCTGTTTGTGCGGGTACGGCAGGGGTTGCAGCCCACCAACCTCTCCCTGACCCTGGAGGAGGAGTTGAAGGTCTGGTTCCAGCTCACCGACAGTATCACCTCGCTCAATAGCGAGGCGATCCCCGACGGAGCCCGTTTCACGCTAGTGATGGAGTCCCCCTTTTACATCAGCTTCCTGAGCGATCTGCCCATGACCATCTACCAGAAGTACCCCAACTCGGTGGTCAGGATGCTGGGGTGGGATCACCACTCCCTCAACGACATCGTCAATGGCGATGCGGATCTCGGCTTCTGCGCCCGTGAGACCCATGGCCGCTCTCAGGCCAAGGTCAATCGGTTGCCCTACTACATCGATCACGAGGTGCTGTTCACCGATCGCCCGGTGGTTTTTCTGCGCAAGGATCACCCCTTGCTCCAGCAGAAGTGGTCGCTGGAGAACTTTCTGGCCTGCCCCCAGATCAGCATGGTGTGGGAAGCGAACGATACCTGGGCCCTCGACAGTCTGCTGGAGGACGAGGGGCTGAAGCGGGAGGTACCCATCATGGTCTCCAGCTTCGAGCAGGCGCTGCATATTGCCTCCCAGTCGAGCCACGAACTGATTGCGGTGGCTCCTTCCTACTGCGGTGGTTATGCCAGTCGGCATCACGGCAATCTGATCGCCATGCCGCTGCCGCTCCCCGAGAAGCTCTACGCCCAGCTGGAGATCGCCTTCATCCTGCTGTGGCATAAACGGCACAATCAGGATGCCAAGGTGATGTGGCTGCGCAACGAGATCCGGCGGCTCTACAACGACGAATCGCCACGCTAATGTGGCCGAGACGGTACCCATTGATCAGCCGGAGCCATCTGCTCCGGCTTTTTGTTGTCGTATCGCCCGGATGAGTGGGCTTTGGCACGACTTAAGTGCCGAGTTCGGGTTCAAGCTGTGTGCCATTCAACTCTCTTTATGCACAGATTGGCCTTGGTTGCACGTCTCGAGTGAAGCTCTTTTCACGAAAAAAATTCATGTGGTTTCATTAGAAAACTTCACTGATGGTCACTTTTAAAGTGTGATCGACCATTAAGTTCCTGTATTTGCAGTGATATAGCATGACACCCCTTGGAATGGCGGGGTTAGATAGCGCCTGTGTAGTGTGATAGCCAGTAGAGCGCGGAGTGAGCCAACCCCACCCCACAGGTCGTCTGTGGCCATATCATGCCCCGGCTATCTGGCCACCAGCCATGAGTGACGGAGCAGAGGGGAATAAGCATCAAGGTTGATAAACCGGCTTGAGTAAAGGGATGCAGCAAAGGTAGAACCCGGAGCCGGTAACTGTACTGGGAGACGCCACTCACCATCCCCCGATAACCCGTAATTGAAACCGGCTAGATGAAAAACACCTTTCATCGAACGGGGCCCGTGCACCCGAAAATAGCCAGATTGGCAGGCTGACTGTACTCCCCGTAATGGCAATGACGGACGAAAAAATAGTGCGGCAGCCACCACCAGATTAATAAAAATAAATCTCAGCAAAGGCAGGTTGATATGCGTCCAGCAACAGCACCGACTGGGTTGTTACAACAACCCAAACCCTTCTTTATGATATTTTTCGTCGAACTCTGGGAGCGCTTCGGTTATTACGGCGTGCAGGGGATCCTGGCAGTTTTCTTTGTACAGCAACTGGGTTTTTCCCAGGAGCAGTCGTTTATCACCTTCGGCGCTTTCTCGGCGCTGGTGTATGGCCTTATCTCGATTGGTGGTTATGTTGGCGACCATATTCTCGGGACCAAGCGCACCATGGTGCTGGGGGCTATCGTGTTGGTGGTCGGTTATTTTATGACCGGCCTGTCGATCTACAATCCTGACCTGATTTTCTATGCGCTCGGTACCATCGCGGTCGGCAACTGCCTGTTCAAGGCCAACCCGGCAAGTCTGCTCTCCAAATGTTATGCCCCGAAAGATCCGCGGCTGGATGGGGCTTTTACCCTCTTCTACATGTCGATCAATATCGGCTCGCTTATTTCCCTCTCGCTCGCGCCGGTAATTGCCGATCACTACGGCTATACCGTGACCTATAACCTGTGCGGGGTGGGGCTGATTATTGCGCTGCTTACCTTCTTTGCCTGCCGCAATATGGTCAAGGATATTGGCTCCGCGCCGGATCACCTGCCACTTAATTACAGCAAGCTGCTGCTGGTTATATTGGGCTCGGTAGCCATGGTCTTCTTTTGCGCCTGGCTGATGCACCACGTGGTGATCGCCAACATGGTGCTGATGACGGTGACCATCGCCGTGGTGATCTTCTTCTTCCGCGAGGCGTTCAGGCTCGACACTGTGGGCCGCAACAAGATGTATGTGGCCTTCGTGCTGATGCTGGAGGCGGTGCTCTTCTATGTGCTGTATGCCCAGATGCCGACGTCTCTGAACTTCTTTGCCATCAACAACATGCACCACGAAATGCTGGGCGTGAGCGTCAACCCCATCAGCTTCCAGGCGCTCAACCCCTTCTGGGTGGTGGTGGGTAGCCCGGTACTCGCGATGATCTATACCCGGATGGGCAGCAAGGGGCGGGATCTCACCATGCCGCTCAAGTTCACCCTCGGGATGTTCTTCTGTTCGCTGGGCTTTCTGACGGCGGCGGCATCCGGCTGGTGGTTTGCCGATGAGCAGGGGCTTACCTCCCCCTGGTTTATGGTGCTTATCTACCTGTTCCAGAGTCTGGGCGAGCTGATGATCAGTGCCCTGGGACTGGCGATGGTCGCCGCGCTGGTGCCACAACGGCTGATGGGCTTCATTCTCGGAATGTGGTTCCTGACTCAGGCGATGGCGTCCCTGCTGGGGGGCTATGTGGCGACTTTTACCGCCGTGCCGCAAGGGATGACGGATCCGCTGCAAACTTTGCCCATTTACACCGGCGTATTTGGCAAGATCGGGATGGCGACCCTGCTGATTGCGGTGGTGATGGGGCTGATGGTGCCCTGGCTCAACCGGATGATGAATGCGAACCCGACCGAGGCCGAAGGGCTGGTGGCGGGACAATCACAGGCGTAATGAGGGGATAGTGCGAGACAAGGCAAGGGCGGCGACCCTTGCCTTGCTGTTGATGGTTTAGTTGTACTGCTCTTCCATCCAGGCTTCGACGATCAGCTGCGCCGATACCCCGTCCACGCTGCCTTTTTCCAGCGCGCGATAGCCGCCTCGCTCAAACAGGCGGGCGCGGGCATCTGTGGTGGTGAGTCGCTCATCCTTGAACTCCACCGGCTTGCCGAAACGGCCATGTAGCCGGTTGCCGAATTTGCGGGCCCGTACCGTGATCTCCTGATCGGTACCATCCATGTTCAGCGGCAGACCGACCACCAGCAGGTCCGGTTGCCACTCCTTGAGCAGCTTCTCAATCTCGTCCCAGTTGGGGATGCCGTCGTTGGCCTTGAGGGCGCGCAGAGGCTGGGCTGTGCCAGTCAGCTCCTGACCGATGGCGACGCCAATGCTCTTGGTGCCATAGTCAAAGCCCATGATGCTGCGTGATGACATAACTGATAAATCCTCGAAATAGAGAGCGGAGCGGGCCAGCCGATCAGCTGTGGCCGATATCGCTGGAGAGGTGAACCGGGTTCACCCCTATGCTGGCGGCGGCTTGCTGCCAACGTTTGTGAATGGGGGTCTTGAACACCAGAGCCGGATTGGGGGGGATCACCAGCCAGGCGCCGTCCACCAGCTCCTGCTCCAGCTGACCGGCGCTCCAGCCAGCATAGCCAAGGGCCACCAGCCAATGGGCAGGGGCTTCGCTCGTACCCAGGGTTTCCAGAATATCCTTGGAGGTGGTCACCATCATCTCATCCCCCACCTGCAGGGTGGAGTTGAAACCGGGGCGAAAGCTGTGCAGCACGAAGCCGCGATCGGCGTGAACCGGCCCCCCTTGCAGCACCGGCTGCTTGAGCTCCGGGTTGTTGGGCGGATTGAGCTGGAGCTGGGTCAGCATGGTTTCCAGCGACATCTCGACCGGAATGTTGACGACCAGTCCCATGGCGCCCTCTTCGTTGTGCTCGCACAGATAGACCAGCGAGCGCTCGAAGTAGGGATCCGTCAGGCTTGGCATGGCAAGCAGGAAGTGATTTTGCAGTGTTTGCATAGAGGCCAAATAGTGCAAAGGTATTTGAGGTCAATTATGGCAGTTGATCCCCATGGGAAAAACCGCTTTTTGGGCTGGGCGAGATCCCGCCCCTTTCCGGATTGCCTTGAAACAGAGAGGGTGGCGCCGGGCCACCCTCTCTGTTTCAGGGCTTGTCAGGGGCGTGTTACCCCTGAACAGGCCGGTTAGCCTTCCTGGTGATTATTTGCCCAGCCGACGCTCGATGGCATCCATCAGCATGCCGGTGATGTGCACATCGAAGGCCGCTTCAATCTCGCGAATGCAGGTCGGGCTGGTGACGTTAATCTCGGTCAGCCGATCGCCGATGATGTCGAGGCCGACGAAGATGAGGCCTTTCTCTTTCAACGTCGGGCCCACCGCGCGGGCGATGGCCCAGTCGGCTTCGCTCAGGGGACGTGCTTCACCACGGCCACCGGCAGCCAGATTGCCACGGGTCTCCCCCTGCGCCGGAATGCGGGCGAGGCAGTAAGGCACCGGTTCACCGTCCACCACCAGCACCCGCTTGTCGCCATCCTTGATGGCGGGCAGGTAGGTCTGCGCCATGCAGTACTGGCTGCCGTGGGCGGTCAGGGTCTCGATAATCACGCCGACGTTGGCGTCATCTTCCTTCATGCGGAAGATGGAGGCGCCGCCCATGCCGTCCAAGGGCTTCAAGATCACGTCTTTGTGCTTCGCGTGGAAGGCGCGCAGCTTGTCAGCGCGGCGGGTCACCAGCGTGGTCGGGGTGTGCTCGGCAAACCAGGCGGTGTAGAGCTTCTCGTTGGCGTCGCGCAGGCTCTGCGGCTTGTTGACGATAAGGCAACCCTCATCCTCGGCCCGCTCCAGCATGTAGGTGGCGTAGATAAATTCGGTGTCGAACGGCGGATCCTTGCGCATCAGGATCACATCGAGGTTGGAGAGGGGCTGATCCACCACCTCGCCCAGCGTGTACCAGTCGGCATAGTCATATTTGACGGTGAGCGGGCGCATGGTGCCAAAGGCGCGACCGGCTTCCATGTAGAGATCCTTCATCTCCAGATAGAAGAGCTCATAGCCGCGCTTTTGCGCCTCTTCGAGCATGGCAAAGCTGGAATCTTTCTTGATGTTGATGGCCGAGATGGGGTCCATCACGATGCCGAGTTTAATGGTCATCCGCTGTTCCTTTTTAATGGCTCGATAGGGTTGTAGGGTCGATTAGCGCAGCGTAATCGTCCGCTTGAGGCTGCGTCGATGCAGCCTATTTTATCAAGCGAGATCGCCAAAGCGGCATTGCAGCGCGGTAATGGCGGTCAGGGCGGCAGTTTCGGTGCGCAGCACCCGCGGCCCCAGCAGCATCTCTTTGAAATCTTCCTGCACGGTACGGGCGATCTCGTCGCTCGACAAGCCCCCTTCCGGGCCAATCAGCAGGCGCACGCCGTGCTCGGGAACGGGCAGGGTGTTGATGCTGTACTCGGCGCGCGGGTGCAGGTTGAGCTTGAGCTCTTTGGTCTCTTCCGCCAGCCAGGCGTCCAGCTCCATCGGCATGCGCACCTCTGGCACCACGTTGCGGCCGCACTGTTCGCAGGCGCTGATCACCACCTTCTGCCACTGTTCGCGCTTCTTCTCCAGCCGGTCTGCCGGCAGCTTGACGCCGCAGCGCTCGGAGAAGAGTGGGGTGATGCAGGTGACGCCCAGCTCAACCGATTTCTGGATGGTGAAGTCCATCTTGTCGCCACGGCTGATCACCTGACCGAGGTGGATGGCCAGCGGTGACTCCACTGATTGGACGTCGCAGCTGTCGATGGTCACTTCCACCGACTTTTTGCCGACGCTGGTGATGGTGGCGGGGTATTGATTGCCATCGCCGTTGAACAGCTCGAGCTGCTGGCCCGGCTGCATGCGCAGTACCCGGCCGATATGGTTGGCGCCGTCTTCCGACAGGGCGATAGTCTGGCCAACTTGCAAGGTGGCCGGTTCATAGATACGTGGAATGCGCATGGCTGCTTGTCAGTCTCTTGCTTGGAAACCCTTTATATCCTGCGCCGAGCAAGGCTCACGCGGCAGTGAAGAAGGGTTTCATGATAGGAGGGGCGATCCCCTCCCTGGTCAAATGGGGTTATTGGCACTGTTTTTCAATAAAGGGATTGGTATTGCCCTGCAGCTTGCCGATGCGGCGGTTGCGCTCACACTCCCAGCCCTCTGCCGGGTACTGGCGATCCCAAGCTTCAAACAGTTTACGCTGTTGCGCTGCCAGACGCAGCCCATACTGCTGGCTCATGTAGAGGTAGGCACGGGCAATCTGGCCCCGCACCGGCCCCTTGGGCGGTTGCACCCGACGATCCTTGAAATCCACCAGCATCTGGCACTGGCCGTACTGATCCGGCTTGCCGTTCCAGTCGGAGAAGCGGTAGTTGGCCCGATCGCCGTTCACCTCGCCAATGGCGGGGAAGAGGTTGTGCATGTCCCCCTCCATCTTGTTGAACTCGGGGCTCGCTTTTTCGCAATTCTTGCGACCGCCATCCTGCCAGCATTGCAGCTGGTGGCCGAACTCCCAGGCGGGGACCACGTGTTCCCACTCGATACGGGCGGCGCGTTTGGCCTGCTTGCGCGGCTCATAGCCGCAGCTGGCGAGATCCGGGCTCATTTTCTTGCCCTGATAGTCGATGTCGCAGCCGCAGTAGAAGGTGGTGACCGCAGGCTGGCTGCGATAGAGCTTCACCAGATCCTGCTTGGCTTCACGAAAGGTCTGGGCGTGCAGGGGGGCGCTGAGCAGCGGCAAACCGGCCAGCAGGGTCAGGGCGAGGGAGGAGATGAAACGCATGGGATTCCTTGCAAACGGGATGATTGACGAACGATGGCGGGCACCCTACCACAGGGGCGCGACACAAGCTGGCTTACTGCTCTGGCTCCGGCCGTTCCCGCTCCAGCGGTTGCTTGCAGCGGCGGCAGTGATAGCGGGCCTCGCCACGCACCACCTTGTTGTGACGGCGAATAGAGAGCTGATGCTGCTGGCAGAGGCAGCGATAGGGCACGGTGCGCTGGGCCAAAACCGCCAGATCGAAGCTGTGGGTGGTTCTGGGCTCAAGGCCGAACACCTCCCGCATCACCGATTGCCACTGGCGGCCGTGAGGCAAGACCCGGTTTTTGCCGCGTCCTTCACCCCATAGGGCGTGAACCAGCAGATGGGCCACCTCGTGGGGCACCACCTCATCCAGAAACGCCTGCTGGTTGGCCTGATAGAGGGCGGGATTGAAGCGCAGCTCCCAGGTTTGCAGCCGCGCCGATCCCGCCGCCCGGCCCCGCATATTGCAATGGACTTGCGGGCGGGGGAAGGTGCGGCCAAGGCGCGCCTCGGCCTGCACAAAACAGGCTTCTACGCGTTGTTGCAGCAGGGCGACAAGCTGGGCAGGAGTGGCAGACATCAACATCTCGTCAAATGGCGGATAAGCAAAAGGGGAGCCAGGCTCCCCTTTTATCACAACAGCGAGCCTTACAGGCCAGCGGCAGAACGCAGCAGTTCGGCCTTGTCGGTCTGCTCCCACGGGAACTCGTCGCGACCGAAGTGACCGTAGGCGGCAGTGGCCTGGTAGATCGGGCGCTTAAGATCCAGCATTTCGATCAGGCCATATGGGCGCAGTTCGAAGTGCTCGCGCACCAGCTTGACCAGCAGCTCTTCGGCGACCTTGGCAGTACCGAAGGTCTCGACGCTGATGGAGGTTGGCTCGGCCACGCCGATGGCGTAGGAAATCTGGATTTCACAGCGATCGGCCAGACCGGCTGCAACGATGTTTTTGGCAACGTAGCGGGCTGCGTAAGCAGCGGAGCGATCAACCTTGGACGGATCCTTACCGGAGAAGGCGCCACCACCGTGACGGGCCATGCCGCCGTAGGTGTCGACGATGATCTTGCGACCGGTCAGACCGCAGTCACCCATCGGGCCGCCGATAACGAAACGGCCGGTCGGGTTGATGAAGTATTTGGTGTCCTTGTTGACCCACTCGGCCGGCAGTACCGGCTTGATGATCTCTTCGCGTACCGCTTCAACCAGATCCTTGTGGCTAATGGATTCGGCGTGCTGGGTAGACAGTACAACGGCATCCACACCGATGATCTTGCCTGCGTCGTCGTAGGCGAAGGTCAGCTGGCTCTTGGCATCCGGACGCAGCCACGGCAGGGTGCCGTTCTTGCGCACTTCAGCCTGACGCTTCACCAGCAGGTGAGAGTAGGTGATGGGGGCCGGCATCAGCACGTCGGTTTCGTTGGTGGCGTAGCCGAACATCAGGCCCTGGTCGCCAGCGCCCTGCTCCAGCGGATCGCTACGGTCAACACCCTGGTTGATGTCCGGGGACTGCTTGCCGATGGCGTTCAGCACGGCGCAGGAGTCAGCGTCGAAGCCCATGTCGGAGTGGGTGTAGCCGATTTCGCGTACGGTATCACGCACGATCTCTTCGATATCAACCCAGGCAGAGGTGGTTACTTCGCCGGCCACCATGACCATACCGGTCTTGACCAGGGTCTCACAGGCAACACGGGCCTTGGTATCTTGCTTGAGGATCGCGTCCAGTACCGCATCGGAGATCTGGTCCGCAATCTTGTCGGGATGGCCTTCGGAGACCGACTCGGAAGTAAACAGCTTTGCCATGATAAGAGTCTCAGCTTGTCTGGGTTATCGCCACGGCAATAACCGGATGAATGGGATGGTGTAGAGGTATCTACATCTGGACGTCTATTTTAATTAGCGCCCCCCGTGATTGCCAGCACTATTTTGTCGCGCAGTGTCCAATGGGTCACAAGCGGTGCTCTCCTATCCCGAAAGGGATGGAAGTCAAACGTTTTTCTCTGGTTGCTTTGGTCAATAGAGGGCAAGAAAAGCGATTGTCCTCCCAAAGCCACTTTATTCATCCAGATAATATTTGCACGCCGCGCGCCCTGCTGGGACAATAACGCGCCTTAATCTTGGCCATCAAATGAAGCAATCGCAGGAGATTCAGATGCCTTCTCGTAAAGAGCTTGCCAATGCCATTCGTGCATTGAGTATGGATGCCGTTCAAAAAGCCAACTCCGGTCACCCGGGCGCCCCCATGGGAATGGCGGATATCGCCGAAGTGCTGTGGCGTAGCCACCTCAGACATAACCCGAACAACCCCAAGTGGGCCGACCGCGACCGTTTCATTCTCTCCAACGGCCACGGCTCCATGCTGCTGTACTCCCTGCTGCACCTCTCCGGTTATGACCTCTCCATCGACGATCTGAAAAACTTCCGCCAACTGCACTCTCGCACCCCGGGTCACCCGGAGTACGGCTATGCACCGGGCGTGGAAACCACCACTGGCCCGCTGGGTCAGGGCATCACCAACGCCGTTGGTATGGCGATCGCCGAAAAAGCCATGGCTGAGCAGTTCAACCAGCCGGGCCACGACATCGTTGACCACTACACCTACGCCTTCATGGGCGATGGCTGCCTGATGGAAGGTATCTCCCACGAGGCTTGCTCTCTGGCCGGTACCCTGCAACTGGGCAAACTGATCGCGTTCTGGGATGACAACGGCATCTCCATCGACGGTCACGTAGAAGGCTGGTTCACCGACGACACCGTCAAGCGCTTCGAAGCCTACGGCTGGCACGTTATCCCGGCTGTTGACGGCCACAGCCCGGAAGCCATCAATGCCGCCATCGAAGCCGCCAAGGCCGAGACCGGCAAGCCGACTCTGATCTGCTGCCGCACCATCATCGGTTACGGCTCCCCGAACAAATCCGGTTCTCACGACTGCCACGGCTCACCGCTGGGCAACGACGAGATCGCCGCTGCTCGTGCCTTCCTGAAGTGGGACCACGCGCCGTTCGTTATCCCGGCCGATATCGCTGCCGAGTGGAACGCTCAGGAGAAGGGCGCTGCACTGGAAGCCGACTGGGCTGCCAAGTTCGCTGCCTATGAAGCCGCTCACCCGACGCTGGCTGCCGAATTCAAGCGCCGTACCGCTGGCGAACTGCCGGCCAACTGGGCTGCCGAATCCGCCAAGATCATCGAAACCCTGCAAGCCAACCCGGCCAAGATTGCTACCCGTAAAGCGTCCCAGAACTCTCTGGAAGCCTTCGGCAAGCTGCTGCCGGAGTTCATGGGCGGCTCTGCTGACCTGGCGCCTTCCAACCTGACCATGTGGTCCGGCTCCAAGTCTCTGACCAACGACGATGCCTCCGGCAACTACATCCACTACGGTGTCCGCGAGTTCGGCATGTCTGCCATCATGAACGGTATCGCCCTGCACGGTGGTTTCATCCCCTACGGCGCTACCTTCCTGATGTTCATGGAGTACGCTCGCAACGCCTTGCGCATGGCCGCCCTGATGAAGCAGCGCGCCATCTTCGTTTACACCCACGACTCCATCGGTCTGGGTGAAGATGGCCCGACTCACCAGCCGGTTGAGCAGATCGCCTCCCTGCGCCTGACTCCGAACATGAGCACCTGGCGTCCGTGTGACCAGGTTGAATCTGCCATCGCCTGGAAACACGCCATCGAGCGTACCGACGGCCCGACCTCTCTGATCTTCTCTCGTCAGAACCTGGCCCAGATGGACCGTACTGCCCAGCAGCTGGCCGACACCGCCAAGGGTGGCTACGTGCTGAAGGATTGCGCCGGTACTCCGGAGCTGATCCTGATCGCCACCGGTTCCGAAGTGGAACTGGCTGTTGCCGCCTATGAGCAGCTGACTGCCAAGGGCCGTGCCGTGCGCGTGGTCTCTCTGCCGTCTACCGACGTGTTCGACGCCCAGTCTGCCGAGTACAAAGAGTCCGTCCTGCCGTCCTCCGTCACCAAGCGTGTGGCCATCGAAGCCGGCATCGCTGACTACTGGTACAAGTACGTCGGTTTCGGCGGCAAGATCATCGGTATGACCACCTTTGGTGAGTCCGCACCGGCCGAGCTGCTGTTCAAGGAATTCGGCTTTACCGTGGAAAACGTGGTTGCGACCGCTGAATCCCTGTAATTCCTGAAGGTTGGGCCAGCTTGACCCAATAGCTGGAAAATAAACGCCCTCCATCGCAAGATGGGGGGCGTTTTTATTGGCACAGGAAAATAGTAAATTAAAAATATATTTCAATGCCTGAGAGTTGATAGTACTTTTTCTTGATGATTGATCTTCATTGTCTTAATAAAGGCTAAGCTATGGTTATAAGAGGTTGGGTTATTATAGTTGTTGTTTTTGTACTTTTATTTTCCCCTGTTGCTTTATATGTAAATACATTTGGCGGAGATTTGTCACAAGACCACTCTCGATGGGCCGAATTTGGCTCGGCAATTGGAGGTATCTATGCACCAATACTCGGATTTATTACGTTAGTAGTTTTGATTCGTCAGCTTTCTTTACAGAAACAGATGAATGACCAGTATTATTTGCAGCAAGCACGAGAAGATATCGAGTTTTATGCATCGCAGTTATCTAATATTCTTGATGAATCACTGGTCGGTAATGTGCCGTTGAGGGCTGTACTTCACGAAAAGTTTATGTTTTGTAGCCCTGAACATCTATGTTCAATGGATATGAAGAATATTGCCATTGATATTCATAGGGTAATGCCACAGGCACTTGATATATGGGCAGCCATATACCCTGTATTAATAGGGCTATCTGCGGTTGATGACTCATTATTTAAAATGACATTGGCCTCTTCAAATCAAAAACTAGTTGCATTACTCAGTTTTGAAATATGTGTGGCTTTGGATAATTTGCATTTTTGTCGTACTGATGGGAAAAGCGGTTTTACATATATTTTTAACCAAAAATTGCAGTAGAGCTATCTAAATAGCTCGTAGGTTCGATTAGCGAAGCGTAATCGGACGTTCGCGTTCTTTAAAACGATGTCATAAAAATAATGCCCCATATGTTACATAAAAAGAGACCGGCCATCAGCCGGTCTCTTTTTATTATTTAAAACAAATCTTACGCCTGCGGCGGGGTGCTTTCGGCGTTGGACATCACCGCATCCACCTCGGCCTGCTCCACCATGGGCCTTATCAATCTGACGACAAGGGTGCCATGGTTAATACCAGCTTGCCGATATGACGGCCTGAATCCAGCAAATGGTGGGCGGCGGCGGCCTCATGCAGCGGGAAGGTCTGGTAAACCTGCGGTTTGACCTTGCCCCTTTCGATAAATGGCCAGACATGAGTTTGCAGCTGGGCGATCAGATCGGCTTTTTCCTGCGGAGTACGCGAGCGCAGGGTAGAGCCGATATGGGTCAGCCGCTTTTGCAGCATGGGAAACAGATCCAGATTGGGGGCGGCGCCCGCAATAATGCCGATCTGGACTATGCGGCCATTGATGGCGGCCGCCGCATAGTTGCGCGCGACATACTCCCCGCCAATGATATCGAGAATGATGTCGGCGCCATGCCCATCGGTGGCCGCATGCACGGCCTCGACAAAATCTTCCTTCTTGTAGAGCACGGCCACATCCGCGCCCAGCTTGATGCTGGCGGCCTGCTGCTCGGGTGAGCCGACCGTGGTGATGATTTTTGCGGCGCCAAATGCCTTGGCCAGCATGGTGGCGGTCGTGCCGATGCCGGAGGCGCCGCCATGAATCAAGATGATGTCGCCTTTTTTAAACTGGCCCCGTTCAAACATATTTGACCAGACTGTCATAAAGGTTTCCGGCAGTGCCGCGGCTTCGACAAAGCTCAATCCGGGCGGCAGGGGCAGGACATTGCTCTGGTGGGCGACGCTGTACTCGGCATAGCCGCCACCCGAAATCAGCGCGGCGACCTTGTCGCCAACCTTGAGATGCTCCACCTGCTCCCCCTTGGCGACCACGACCCCGGCGACCTCCAGCCCGGGAATATCCGATGCCCCTGCCGGAGGCGGGTAGAGCCCTTTGCGCTGCATCACATCCGGCCCATTGATGCCGGTCGCATAGTGCCGGATCAAAACCTCATCGGGCTTGGGCGTTGGTGTGGCGCGGGTGGTCAGTCGCAAGACATCGGGGCCACCTGGCTGGGTAATCTCTACCGCGTTCATGGTGGCGGGAATGGAATAGGCGTTATGCATCAGCGGCTCCTTGTAACGAGGTGATATGAGGTTCCCCGGATGGGATGAGCACCAAGATAGTGGAGATTGCTGATGAATAAACGCAGTATTATCCCTCACCTGTAATGCAAAAATGCATTTCAATCGGGAGTCGTGATGAACTGGGATGATGCGAAAATTTTTCTGGCGTTGCATCGGGAAGGGAGCCTGAGGGGCGCCGCCCGTGTGGTCGGGGTCGATCAGGCCACCATTGGCAGACGGATTGCCGCACTGGAGCATCGTCTGGCGGCCACGCTGTTTCTCCGTACATCCAAGGGGTATGTGCTGACTAATGTCGGAGAGATAGTGCTGGCCAGCGCCCAGCAGATGGAGCTGGCTGCCATTGATTTCGTGCGGGCGGCGCAAGGGGTCGACAACCGCCTGGTCGGGGAGGTCAGTGTGGCGACCACAGACACCCTGGGGATGGATTTTTTGATACCGGCCCTGACCGAGCTGCATCAGCGTTATCCCGATATCAGGGTCATCCTCAATACCTCGACCCAGGTGCTCAATCTGTCCCTGCGGGAAGCGGATATCGCGATCCGGACGGTGAAGCCGGACAATCCCGACCTGATTATTCGCAAGCTGGCCTCCTGGCCGGTCGGGTTGTATGCCTCCGCCGACTATCTGGCTCGCCATGGCATTCCCGAAGCGGGCACCGGTTTTGCGGGCCATTCGCTGGTGGTGTATGAGCCCCACTGGCAGAGCGCTCGCTCGCCAATGATGCTCGAAGAGGCGGCCGAGGGGGCTACGGTCGCCGCGGGGGTCAATACCAGCCTGATGCTGCGTCAGGCCCTGTTGATGGGGTTGGGGCTTGGCGAGGTGGCGGTTCCGCTCGCAGAGCAAGCCGGGTTGGTGCGGGTCTGGCCCGAGCGGCAGTTACAGCAATCCTACGATGTGTGGCTGGTGACCCATCAGGATGTGCAGCATGCCGCGCGGGTCAGGGCGGTCATGGATGCCATCGTCAGGGCATTTGCCGCGATGGCCTAAGTCTGGCGGGGATTCTGTTCAGGCTTTGTCGCAGCGTGGTCACACCTCTTGCCATAGTCATGGCGGTTGAGGGAAAACCCTCATTTACTTGGTCTCTGACAGTCAATACTGTGAGACCGAGTCCACCACTACTGGAGCTTGACCCATGACAGACATGCTTGTTGACGATAAACAACCGACCCCGGATCCGGCAGAGCAGAATGCCTTCTTCCCGTCGCCCTACTCCCTGAGCCAGTTCACCTCGCGCAAATCTGACCTTGCCGGGGCCGACTATCCCGCTCCCTATCGGGAGGGGCGCTGGAAGATCCTGCTGATCGGTGCCGATGAGCGTTATCTGCCCACCGACAACGGCACCCTGTTTTCCACCGGCAACCATCCGGTCGAAACCCTGCTGCCCATGTATCACCTCGACAAGGCGGGCTTTGCCTTTGATGTGGCCACCCTTTCCGGCAATCCGGTCAAGTTCGAGTGGTGGGCCATGCCCGGCGAAGATGAAGATGTGTTGGGGCTCTATGGCAAATATCAGGCGCAGTTCCGCCAACCGGCCAAGCTGGCCGATCTGCTGAAAGAGGCGCTGACCGTCGACTCGGACTATATCGGCGTCTTTATTCCCGGCGGGCACGGCGCCCTGATGGGGCTGCCGGAGAGTGCCGAGGTGAAAGCGCTGCTGGATTGGGCGATGGCCAACGATCGCTTCATCATCTCCCTCTGTCACGGGCCTGCTGCGCTGCTGGCGGTGGCCAATCCAGAGACCTTCGCGGGCTACAAGATCTGCGCCTTCCCCGACGAGCTGGATGCCCAGACCCCGGCAATTGGCTATATGCCTGGCCACCTTACCTGGAAGTTTGGTGAGAAGCTCAAAGAGATAGGCTTTGAGATCGTCAACAACGGCATCTCGGGAGAGGTGTGCCGGGATCGCAATCTGCTGACCGGTGACAGCCCGCTGGCTGGTAATAACCTCGGCAAGCTGGCCGCCACCACCTTGCTGGAGGCGGTTGCCAAGCGATGAGGTTGTCGTCATCGCCAGCGAATGCGCTGCAGGTCGCGGTGGCGCTGGAAGGGTGCCAGCGGCTGGAGGAGATCCAGCAACTGGTGCGCGCCTTTGCCACCCCGCTGGGGTATCACCGCTTTGCGCTCTTCTCCATCAGTGCCAGCGAGGAGGGGGTGGTCGAGCATCTCTACTGGCTGGAGGGGGAGTGGCTGGAGAGCGGCGAGGCGGTCGACCTGCATGCCTATATGCGCGAGTGCCCGATGGCGATGCATATCAGGGAGCGAGACCAGCCCTTCTTCTGGAGCAAAACGGTTGGCGCTGCTGGCGAGCAGTACCGTACCGTTCGCCAGCCTGAGGGGCCGGGCCGACATGGCTTGCAGGTTCCCGTCTATGGGCCGTTGGGACTGGAAGGGGCGATGAGCTTTGGTGGCGATCAGATCGATGCCAGCGCTCCCGCTCGGGTTGGCCTTGCGCTGATCGCGGCGGCGGCTTTTCATGCAGCTCGTCGGCTGATGGAGATGCCGGTAGCGGGTCACGAGCGTGGCCTCACTGGGCGCGAGCGCGAAGTGCTGGAGTGGGTCTCCCGGGGTTGGCGCCATGCCGATATCGCCACCACCCTGAAACTCTCGGTGCGCACGGTCGAGAACCATCTGCGCAGTGCCCGCCGTCGACTCGGTGTAGCCACCACGGCAGAGGCGGTCAGAGTGGCGATCAGGAACCGCGATATCGAGGGCTGAGGGGCCATTCCTTTGTCAGGCATGTAAAAAGAGACCGGCATATAGCCGGTCTCTTTTTTATTTCCGCAACCTTTACGCCTGCGGCGGGGTACTTTCCGCATTGGACATCACCGCATCCATCTGGATTCGCGCGCCGGCGGGCAGCTCGATTACCCCGAATACGGTGCGGGCAGGCAGATAACCCGGGAAGTATTTGGTGTAGACGGCGTTGACCGCATCCAGATCCGCGATATTGGCGAGCTGGATATTGACCTTGACGATATCGTCCATCACATGGCCGATGCTCTCCACAATCGCCTTGATATTGCTCAGGCACTGGGCGGTCTGCTCCTTGATGCAGCCAGCCAGGAGCTTGCCGGTTGCGGGGTCTATCGGCAGTTGGGCAGAGAGATGGTTGTAGTGGGAGAAGGCGACGGTCTGGGTGTGCAAGGGGCTGCGCGGTGCCTTGTCGGTATTGCGGGCACGGATCACCAGATTGTGACGGTCTTCCACCAGTTGTGGCGGGGTGCCGTCACCGTGGGAGATGACCGCATCCATTTGCACCCGTGCCCCCATGGGCAGGGCGGCGGCACTGACCACAGAGCGGGCGGGCAGATAGGCGACGGCGCGGGCGATGGCGGAGTCGGGGAAGAAGGTGGTGTAGACCTCGTTGACGGCCTCCAGATCGGCCAGATTGGTCAGATAGACGGTCACCTTGACAATATCGTCAAACGGCACGTCGATACTCTCCAGCACCGCCTTGATATTGCGCAGGCACTGGCCCGCCTGCTCCTTGATGCCACCGGCGACCAGTTGGCCCGAGGCGGCCTCGACCGGCAGCTGGGCACCGATATTGTTGTAGTGGGAGAAGGCCACGGTATGGGTGGAGAGCGGATTGTGCGGCGCCTTGTCACTGTTGCGGGCCAGTTTAATCAGCGGGCAAGGATCTTGCGGGAAGGTACCTTCGCCGTTGGAGATGATGGCATCGATCTGCACCAGTGCGCCCAGCGGCAGGGCGGCGACGGCGAGGGTGGTGCGGGTCGGCAGATAGCCCGGGAAGAATTCGCGATAGACGGCGTTGACTGCCTCCAGATCGGCCATCTCTTTCAGGAAGATGGTCGCTTTGACCATATCGTCCATCACATGGCCGATGCTCTCGATGATCGCCTTGAGGTTGCTCAGGCACTGTCTGGCCTGCGCGGTGACATCGCCGCTCACCATCTTGCCGGTGGCGGGATCGACCGGCAGCTGGGCGGAGATATTGTTGTAATGAGAAAACGCCACCGTTTGGGTGCAGGGGCCCAGATCCTGGGGTGCATGGGGGGTATTTCTTGCCGACTTGATGATGGTGCCACTCATAGATATGCCTCTTTTTAATATTTGTTGTTTATTCAGGTACAGGTTTACCCCATCTTGTTGTGCGCCATGGCCACTGCGCCAACGGCGGCATCCCCGGTTATTATTTGTGATCCACTCAATCGCTGAGAGGAATAAGGGAGGAGAGGACAGGGTAGATATTTCAGACGCTGCGATTCTATGAGTGGCTATCAGGGGTTGCAAACCGCTGATTGCATTTCTATGAGATGGCTCAATGGGCGCAAATTTAATCATATTGCTATTCAATTCACCCGAAATCGTAGCCAATTCGTGTGCAAATGGTGCCGAACCGGCGGACAGCCTTGCCCTGACTGGGTTTGCTCTCCCCCTCTTCGGGATATTGGCGTGTGAATAAAGGGTTAATATTATGCGCCGATGTGCAAATAATGCATATTATGGTGCATGGATATCTGTTTTCAGCTCTTTTAAGGGGCTATGAAAATTCCCGTGAATATGCATGTCCACCTTATTAAAGATACCTCTGGAATATAATTCACGGCTTTTGCATTCCTCTCTGTTAACGATTATTCCGGCATACTCGATGACGCCTTGCTGGCAGCCGGGATCTGTTATTAACGCCATAAAATTCTATGCCATTAATTTGCACGGCGGATCTGCTCCTGCTGCACAGGAGTGGGGATCATGGCGTTGGCGTGACGATGTGCGGGAGCGGTGGTGCTGGATGAGCGGTGGCGCTGGATGAGGGGTGGTGGTGGCAATCCGCTTCTCTTCACGCCAGTTGCATCCCTAGATGGGTGGTGTTGCCCCGCGTCGTCGCTTTTTCCACTTTTTGCGAGTTTGTCCGATCTCCCTCTTATCTGTGGCTGGTTGTGATGATTGGGATGGTTTTCAGGGCTCTGAAACAGTTCAGGTGATTTCGCAGGCATAAATTTCAATATGCTGTTTTTAAAGGTAAATGCGTAAAAAAATGGATTTATCGACCGCTTCCTATTGTTTCTTGATGAAACTGTTAATTAGTGGCGTGATTGCGAGTCAGGTCGCTTTTTTCACTCGCTATTAATCGTATGATTAATAAGGTAATCAAGGAGCCCTGACGGAGAGCATCGAAGCACCGGCAGGCCATTGCCCAGGATTGGCAAGCGAGATCGCGTCGCGATCATCATTACCTGACTGTGGAGGATTTATGCTGGGTTTCGTTCTGGGCGATATGTATTGTCAAACATCTGGGCAGCGGTTATCTCCTCGCCTGGGAAAGAGCTTTCCCATTCCTGCCGATTATCGACTGCGCGGCCGGGTATCCGCCGCCATCATGA
Source organism: Aeromonas sp. R4-2 (assembly GCF_040908295.1). Lineage (NCBI taxonomy): Bacteria > Pseudomonadati > Pseudomonadota > Gammaproteobacteria > Aeromonadales > Aeromonadaceae > Aeromonas > Aeromonas sp. R4-2. The sequence continues at coordinate 353,761 of NZ_JBFODL010000014.1, forward strand.
CCATCGAGAGCCTACTCGATACCCCTTATCCGCAAAAGCAGTTTCGTGATCTGGTCTTTGGCGCCTTTATCGAGCGCCAGCGTCGGTTGTTTGGTGAACATGTGATTGTGGCCCGCATGGAAGGGGAGGAGGGGCTGGAGCTGTCGATCGACCTCTCGTTTGTCAGCACCGCCGTACCTGTGGGCCTCTTGGCCATATCTGAAGAGCTGGCCCTCGCCACGGCGCCGCGTCCCAAGAAGAGTCATCCCCACTACGAGGCGCTGTGCAAGGCGATCGACTGCATGGTGATGCTGATGTTTTATGGCAAGGTGATCCGCCAGCGGAATGCGGTGTTGGAAAATATCGGCCATCAGTTTGGTTATCAGCCCGCGGCGACCCTGACGGCGCGCGTTGGCAAAGGTGGGGAGGATGATTACGACGCCTTCATGGTCAATATCATGACCTGTATTGCCCACTCCAACTCGCTCAAGGAGGCGCTGGAGAACGCCAGCCGGATGGGAATTCAGGAGCCCGCTTTCTTCTGCATCGTCGGGGCGATTGCCAGCACTCTGTGGGGCGTTCCCAGACAGTGGGCGTATCAGGCTTCACAGCTGATCCATCGCTCCCACCACCACTACATCCAGAATTTGCTTCGCTGTGAAACCCGTGCCGGGCGGCGCCATATCAATCTGGAGCCGCCAAAGCCCCCGCTGTTTGCACCGATCCGGCAACAGGTTGTGCGTCTGTTCAAGGGGGCACACTGATCTGCAGCCCCCTTGTCATCACTCAGGCGGGATAAAGCGCACCCAGCACAGCCGGACGGCTGGCACCGGTGACGGCGGGCAGGTTACCCGGCTTGTGGTGGACAAAGCACATGGCCAGCCAGGCAAAGGCTGCGCCTTCCACCCAGTCGGGGGCAAGGCCCAGCTCGGCTGTGCTGGCGATGCGCCATGCAGGCAGCAGGCTGGCCAGCTCCTTCAGCAAGGGGGCGTTATGGGCACCGCCGCCGCAGACAAACAGCTCGGCTTTCGGCTGGCTGGCACCGACTGACTCGGGCCGTGCGGGCAGTTGGCGGGCGATGCTGTGGCAGGTGAGCGCCTGCAGGGTGCGCTGCACATCCACGGGGGCGTATGAAGTGCCTGCCAGCTCCCCATCGAGCCAATCGAGGGTAAACATCTCCCGTCCGGTGCTCTTGGGGGAAGGGGCGGCGAAGTAGGGGTGAGCCAGCAGTTTTTCCAGCAGGGCCGGGATGGGCTTGCCACTGGCGGCCCATTTGCCACCGGCGTCATAGCTGCCGCCGTGGGGCTGATGGCGGCGATACCAGCCATCGAGCAGGGTGTTGGCCGGGCCGGTATCAAAACCATATACCCCGCCCGGATTGCCCGGCAGCACCGAGATATTGGCGATGCCGCCGAGGTTCAGTACCACCCGCAGGGCGCCGGGCTTGGCAAACAGTGCTTGATGGAAGGCGGGCACCAGCGGCGCCCCCTGACCGCCGAGGGCCATATCCATGGTGCGAAAATCGACGATAACGTCGATGCCGGTTAGCGCCGCTAGCAGGGCGGCATTGCCGATCTGCAGGGTAAAGCCAAGCTGGGGACGGTGGCGGATGGTCTGGCCGTGGCTGCCGATGGCGCGAATATCTTTGGGCTCAAGCTTCGCCTTGGCCAGCAGCGTGTGGGTGGCGGCGGCAAACTCTCGCGCCACCAGATTATCGGCCACCCCCATGCGGTCGATTTCGTTGTCGCCCGGGGTGCAGAGGGCATGCAGCGTACGTGCGGTCTCTTGCGGCCAGGGGTGACAAAGCGCCGCTTCGACCCGCAGTTCATCCCCAGCGATCATCACCAGCACGGCATCAATGCCGTCCATGCTGGTTCCCGACATCAGACCGATATAGCGCTCAGCCATGGTGTCTCCTTACATTGCTGTTCGAAAATACGGTGTGCAGAGAGGGTGAAGAGGGGAACGGCTTTCATCCCATGCCACATGGCGTGGTCTTTGACATCAGACCGATATAACGCTCAACCATGTTGCATCCTCAATGCGGACCGGAAAAAGAGTGAGAGAGACAGGATAGATAAGCCCTTGCTTCCGTGCCACATGCCGCTCCCGGTGTTCCATCTCATCTTATGCCTGAAGGCGGACTCATTTCAATCTGATTGCCTGGCGCGAGCTCAATAAAAGGGGCTGGCGGGGCATTCACCCTGCCAGCCCTGATGGCTTAGTTGCCGAGACTATCCCGCTTGTTCTGGGCCAGCTGCAGCTCGGGGTTGTCGAGCTTGGCCAGTTGCGGCATCGCCAGCTTTTTGAAGTTGGCCAGCTCGCGTCCGCTCAGGGTCTCTGCCTGCGGCAGGGTGAGGGTGCGCGGGTTCTTGTGAATGCCGCCCACCACGAATTCGTAGTGCAGGTGCGGGCCGGTGACGCGACCGGTGCCACCCAGAGTGCCGATGGTCTGCCCCTGCTTTACCCGCTGTCCCTTGTTGACGGTGCGCTTGGAGAGGTGCAGGTACTTGGTCACATAGTTGCCAGCATGCTTGATAAAGACGTAGTTGCCGTTGAACTGGTTGTAACCGGCGGCCACCACGCTGCCTGAGCCCGCCGCCATGATGGGGGTGCCCACCGGCGCCACATAGTCGATGCCGTTGTGGGGGCGGATCTTGCCGGTCACCGGATGGAGGCGGCGCGGGTTGAAGTTGGAGCTGATGTATTTGAAGTTGACCGGCGCACGCAGGAAGCTCTTGCGCATCGCCTTCCCTTCCGGGGTGTAGTAGTTGCCATCTTCATTGAGCACGGCGCGGTAGGCGGTGCCCTGGTTGACGAACTCCGCCGCCAGAATATCGCCGGAGGCGACCCGCTCGTCGTCGCGGAACTTGTCTTCATAGACCACCCGGAAGCTGTCTCCCGGCTGCAAGTCCTGGGCAAAGTCGATGTCCCAGCCGAAGATGGCAGCCAAGTCCATGATCTGATCTTCGGTCATCCCCGCATCCACCGCGGCGCCCCAGAAGCTGGAGCGGATCTCGCCCTTGCTCACCTGTTCGCGGGTGTCGAGGGCGATTTTGACGTTGCGGGCGACAAAGGTCTCCTCCTTGCGGCTCACCTTGAGCGCCTGCTCCAGACTGTGGGGGTAATAGAGGCTGTGCAGCTCGCCGTTCTCGGTGAGCTTGAAGGTGAGTTCCTGCCCAGGTTGCAGCATCCGCAGGGGATCGCTGCCCTCGAGCTGATCGATCAGGTGCAGGTCCGTGGTGCTCAGGCCAATGCGCTGGAAGATGACTCCCATGTTGTCGCCACGGCGTACTTTCACCTGCTTGGTGATGTAGCGCGGCTTGGGCGGGGTAACGGGCTGGGCGGCCTCGGCTGGCAGCTCGTCGTTTAGCGCGTTGTCGTTGGCCGGTTCCCGCAGGGCAATTTCGTTGCCGTTTTCATCGACCCGTGTTGCTACTGCCTGTTCGCTTGGCCAGGCAGCCAGCATCATGATCATGATGCTCAAGATCAGCACCATCTTGCGGTGCCAGTGGGGGAGTGCGTTGAAGGCGTGCCAAATAACCATGAGAAGCAGATGAAGTCGGGCAGAATGGACGGATTTTACAGCCTTTCCAATTGGCCCGCCATTCCAGTAATATGTTTGGCCCTGTGGAATCGTGATGGAGAGTCAAAAAATGTCCCAGCTCGAGGTGGCGCTAGCCGAGATCAAGCGCGGAGCGGAAGAAATTCTGGTTGAAGAAGAACTTGTCGCCAAGTTGAAGGAAGGGCGCCCGCTGCGCATCAAGTTGGGCATGGACCCGACCGCCCCCGACATTCACCTGGGTCATACCGTGATCCTCAACAAGCTGAAGACCTTCCAGGATCTGGGCCATGAAGTGATCCTGCTGATCGGTGACTTCACTGCCATGGTAGGTGATCCCTCCGGCAAGAACGCCACCCGTCCGCCGCTCTCCGAAGAGGCCATCAAGCACAACGCCCTCACCTATGCCGAGCAGGCGTTCAAGATCCTCGACCCGGCCAAGACCCGCATCGAGTACAACTCGACCTGGCTGAGCGAGCTGGGTGCGACCGGCATGATCAAGCTGGCGGCCAAGCAGACCGTGGCCCGCATGATGGAGCGCGACGACTTCAAGAAGCGCTACAGCAACGGCCAGTCCATCGCGATTCACGAATTCCTCTATCCGCTGCTGCAAGGCTATGACTCGGTCGCGCTGAAGGCGGACGTTGAGCTGGGCGGTACCGACCAGAAGTTCAACCTGCTGATGGGCCGCGAGCTGCAAAAAGATGCCGGCATGGCGACCCAGTGCGTGCTGATGATGCCGCTGCTGGTGGGTCTGGATGGCGTCAAGAAGATGTCCAAGTCCGCAGGCAACTACATCGGCGTCCACGACGCTCCGGGCGAGATGTTCGGCAAGATCATGTCCATCACCGACGATCTGATGTGGAACTACTACGAGCTGCTCTCCTTCCGTCCGCTGGCCGAAATCGAAGAGTTCAAGGCAGGCATCGCTGCCGGTACTCTCAACCCGCGCGACGTGAAGATCTGGCTGGCCAAAGAGATCATCGCCCGTTATCACGACGAAGCGGCGGCTGAAGCGGCCCACGAAGATTTCACCCAGCGCTTCTCCAAGAACGCCATCCCGGACGAGATGCCGGAAATCGAGCTGGCTCTGGAAGGCGAAGGTCTGGCCATTGCCAACCTGCTGAAAGAGGCCGATCTGGTGGCCACCACCTCCGAAGCGCTGCGGATGATCAAGCAGGGCGCGGTCAAGGTGGATGGCGAGAAGCTGGAAGATGGCAAGGCACTGATTGGTGCCGGTACCGCCGTCTATCAGGTCGGCAAGCGCAAGTTTGCCCGGGTGACTGTCAAATAAGCAGTACCGTCAAATAAGCAGTCGCATCAGGCAAGCTGGTCATCAGGCCGGTTCAAGCTTGTTCAACAGGGCCTCCTGCGGGAGGCCTTGTCGTATCTGGGCGGCACGGATCTGGGCGATAAAGTGCCGCAGCACGGCACTACTTGGGTGTGGCCGTGTCGCCAGACTGATGCTGGTCATCATGCCGTTGCCCTCAATGGGGTGGTAACTGACCCCGAGCGGGCGCAGCGCCGCCACCGAGCTGGGCACCAGAGTCACGCCAAAGCCCGCCTGCACCATGCCGACGGTGGAGATCACCTGCGGACATTCGGGCCCCAGTATCGGCTCGAACCCCGCCTCCCGGCAGAGGCCCACGATGCCGTCATAGAGCCCGGGCCCGATGGCGTGGGGAAACAGAATAAAACTCTCGTCCTTCAGGCTGGCCAGTGACAAGGGGCCCGGCTTGGCTTTGGGGTGGCTGGTCGGCAGGGCGATCAGCAGCGGCTCCTGCTCGATAAGATGATGGGCAAAGCCCTCGCTACCCCGGCAGGGCAGCCGCAAGATGGCGGCGTCCAGCCGATCGTTGCGCAGCGCCTCCACCAGTGCCGGCATGGTGCCCTCCTGCGGGCTGAGGGCTACCTCGGGGTAGCGCTCCCGATAGTCGTGCAACAGGGTCAGCACCGCAGGGTGGAGCACGGTGGAACCGGCGAAGCCGATCCGCAGCGCCCCCTGCTCGCCCCGGGCAATCCGCTTTACCTTCAGTTTTGCCGCATCGGCCAGCGCCAGGATCTGCGCCGCATCCCGATAGAGGCTCTCGCCCGCCTCGGTCAGTTCGACACTGCGGGTCAAACGGCGCAACAGCGGGGTGCCCAGGGTCTCCTCCAGCTTGCGGATTTGCTGGCTCAGCGGCGGCTGGGCCATGTTGAGTGATTCGGCTGCGCGGGTGAAATTCTGCTTTTCAACAACGGCCATGAAGTAGCGGAGCGTACGAAGTTCCATATCGATTGAGTCTCAAAGTCATGGGATCAGCGTATTGGTGTTGAAATGTGAACCAAGTCACCATTGGATCCGAACGCTAACAGGATTCACGGTGGAGGTGAAACCCGAATGGAACATATTGCAACATCTGACAGTGCCGGGTGCAGCTGTGCCCTCGAAGTGAGCCAGCAGTTTTCCCGCTGGCACAGGCAGCATGACGGTGGCGAGATCTACCAGAGTTCCCTGATGAGCGCCCTGCTGGCGGGGGTCTACGAAGGGGAGACCACCATGAGCGAGTTGCTGCGCCACGGCGACTTTGGCCTCGGCACCTTCAATCACCTCGATGGTGAGCTGATCGCCTTCGAGCGCCAGATCCACCAGTTGTGCTCCGATGGCTCGGCCCGGCCCGCCCGCGCCGATCAGAAGACCCCCTTCGCGGTGATGACCCATTTTCGCCCCTGTCTGGAGCGTCGCTTCGACCATCCCCTGAGCCGTGACGAGATCCACCAGTGGGTGGATCGGTTGGTGGGATCCGACAACGTCTTCGTCGCTCTGCGCCTCGACGGCCAGTTTGAAACGGCCAAGGTCCGTACCGTGCCGCGCCAGGAGCCCCCCTATCGCCCCATGCTGGAAGCCATCGAACAGCAACCGCTCTTCCGCTTTGCCGCGGTGGCGGGAACCCTGGTGGGCTTTCGCTGCCCGCCATTCGTGCAGGGGGTCAATGTGGCGGGCTTTCACGAACACATGATCACCGCCGATCGCAAGGGGGGCGGCCATCTGCTCGACTACACCATGGCCCACGGCACCCTGCGACTTTCTGTGGTGCGTCACCTCAATCTGGCCCTGCCATCGGATCCCGCTTTCCGGCAGGCCGACCTCAACCCTGCCGATCTCGATCGCGCCATTCAGGCCGCCGAAGGCTGATAGACAAGGAGCAATATCATGGAAAATAGACAGTGGAAGTGCGGTGCCGAGCTGGTGGTTCGTCATCTGGAGGCGCAAGGGGTCAAGCAGGTGTTCGGTATTCCCGGTGCCAAGATTGACCGGGTGTTCGATGCGCTGGAGGACTCCCCCATCGAGACCATAGTGGTGCGCCACGAGGCGAACGCCGCCTTTATGGCTGCCGCCGTGGGGCGCCTCACCGGCAAGGCGGGGGTGGCGCTGGTCACTTCGGGCCCCGGCTGCTCCAACCTTATTACCGGGCTGGCGACGGCCACCTCGGAGGGGGACCCCATGGTGGCGCTGGGCGGTGCGGTGCGCCGTGCCGATGGCCTCAAACTCACCCACCAGAGCATGGATACGGTCAACCTCTGCCGTCCGGTCACCAAGTTCAGCGCCCAGGTCAACAGCGGGGCGGCGATTTCGGAAGTGATGGCCAACGCCTTTCGCGCCGCCGAGCTGGGACGGCCGGGGGCGGCGTTTGTCAGCCTGCCGATGGACATCATCAACAAGCCGGTACAGGGCAATGTGCTGGTGCCCCGCGAAGTGCCTGAGCCGGGCTGCGCCGATGAGCAGAATATGGAGCAGGCATTGACCCTGCTGCGCAACGCCCAGAATCCGGTGGTGCTGCTCGGCCTGATGGCGAGCCGGCCGGAGAATGCCGAGGCAGTGCGTGCCTTCCTCGACAAGGCGCGGCTGCCGGTGACCGGTACCTATCAGGCTGCCGGGGTGGTGGACAGCTGCCACTTCGATGATTTTGCCGGGCGGGTGGGGCTCTTTAACAACCAGCCGGGGGATCAGCTGCTGGCAGGGGCCGATCTGGTGATCTGCATCGGCTACAGCCCCATCGAGTACGACCCCGTGCTGTGGAATGGCGACAGGGAGCGGCGCATCCTCCATATCGACGTGCTGCCCGCCGATATCGACAGCAGCTACTGCCCGACCGCCGAGCTGGTGGGGTCGATCCGGGCCAACCTGTTGCAGCTGACCCGCATCATGGGCAATCCGAAAATACGCCCCCCCGAGGTGGATCGGTTGCTGCAAGGGGTACGCCAGCAGCGGCTGCGCCTGGCAATGCGGGCCGACGATCTGCACGGCAATCCGGTTCACCCCTTGCGCATCGTGCGCGAGCTGCAGGATCTGGTGCGCGACGACATGACACTCTGCGTCGACATGGGCAGCTTCCATATCTGGATTGCCCGCTACCTCTACAGCTTCCGCGCTCGTCAGGTGTTGATCTCCAATGGTCAGCAGACCATGGGGGTGGCCCTGCCGTGGGCCATCGGTGCGGCGCTGGTACGGCCGGGTGAGAAGGTGATCTCGGTATCGGGGGATGGCAGCTTTATGCAGTCGAGCATGGAGCTGGAGACGGCGGTGCGGCTCAAGAGCAATATCGTTCACATCATCTGGGTCGATAACGGCTACAACATGGTCGCGATGCAGGAGCAGCAGAAATATTGCCGCACCTCCGGCGTCTCTTTTGGCCCCATAGACTTCAAACGCTATGCCGAATCGTTTGGGGCGGCCGGTTTCGCGGTGCGCTCTGCCGACGAGCTGCGCGCCACCCTGCGGGCCGCACTGGCGGTGGAGGGGCCTGCGGTGGTGGCGATCCCGGTGGATTACTCCGACAACCCGGGGCTGATGGCCCAGCTCAGGCCAGAAGTATTGGCATAGTGTGGGCAGCGGTGTTGGCCTGGCTTGTTGTGTAAGCGCAAGCAGACCCGCTCATATAGCAAAAACCGGCATCAATGGATGCCGGTTTTTTATTGTTTTGCGGGATGGGTGGCCTTAACGGGCCAGCTGGACGGCGGCGCGTGCGCGGGCCGGTTGTGGGCGGTGTTTGGCTTTTGGCGCGCAGGCCATTTTCAGGCGCAGCCACTCGCGCCACAGCAGCCAGCAGAGCGGCAGGGTGAGCAGCAGCACGGTCGCGGGCTGGGCCATCAGCACCCCATCACGGCCCCACAGTTGCGGCAGCAGGAAGATGAGCGGCAGCAGCAACACGGTTTTGGCGATGGAGATGACCAGTGCCTGACGGGTACGCGCCATGGATTGCAGCAGCACGATGCCGAACATGATGATCCCCTCCAGCGGAATGGCGCCGAGGTTGAGGGTCAGGCTGCTGATGGCAGCGGCCAGCAGTTCGGGATCCTTGTCGCCGGTATAGAGCATGGCGACCTGTCCCGGCAGCAACTGGATGGTGAGCCACACCAGCATGCCGTAGATAAAGGTGAACTTGAGCCCCATCTCCATCAGGTACTTGAGGTTGCGATGGCGCTTGGCCCCCGCCGCCTTGCTGATGAGCGGCTGAATGCCGAACGCCAGCCCCTGCAGAATGACGATAAAGACCGCCTCGGTGTAACCGGCCACGGTAAAGCCCGCCAGATCCTTCACATTGCCGTACACCATCAGCTGGCTGTTGTGCAGCATCAAGAGCAGCCCGAGGTTGAACTGGGCAATCAGGCTCGGCAGGCCGGTAAAGAGCAGGTGCGGCATGGCGGGGAGGTTGGGCACCAGATCCCGCCAGCTGAGGCGCAGCCGCGCCCAGGGGGTAAAGAAGTAGCCAAGACCGATCAGGCTCACCGCACCCTCTGCCATCAGGGTGGCTTGCGCAGTCCCGATCAGTCCCAGCCCCAGCCGACCCACCATGATGTAGTTGAGGATGATGTTGAGCACGGCGCCGCTGCTCACCAGCACCATGGCCAGTTTCGGGCGACCATCGTTGCGCAGCAGATAGGGCACCGCCAGATTGCTGGCCAGCAGCAGGGTACCGCCGCCAATCCAGGTGAGGTAGTCGCTCGCCTGTTTCCAGGTCTCGGTGCCCTGTTCAATCCCCAGCCCCATCAGGATATCGGTGTGGGTGTAATAGAGCAGCACCGGCGCAACGCCCCCGAGTCCGGCCAGCAGCCAGAGGGCGTTGACCAGCGCCTGACGGGCCAGCTTGTCGTTTTTCGCCCCTTGCTGGAAGGAGATGGCGGTGGCGGCCCCCATGCTGATCATGGCGGCCAGACCGATCAGCACCATGATGACCGGATAGACCAGGTTGATCCCGGCGAGGCCAGCGGCGCCGACATAGTGGCCGACGAAGATGCCGTCGATGAGGTAGTAGGCCCCCGAGACCAGCATGGCAAGAATGGAGGGGAGGGCGTAAGCCCAGAAGCGACGGGTCATGGCCCGTTGCCGCAGTGTTAAATAGGCAGACATATCTGTTCTCTCGGGGAGTTCGATTATCGAACAGCTAGTCTAGATTAATACTTATTTGGTGATAATCAGGGTTTCACTTGATGAATTGCTGAGTATTACTCACTAATCCGGGGTTTTGATAGTGAGCCTTGAGCATGTCGATCAGGATGCGCAGGCCGCTGCCCAGCTGATGCCGACTGGGATAGAAGAGGTAGAAGCCGGCAAAGGTGGGACACCAGGGTTCCAGCACGGTGAGCAGTTTCCCCTCCGCGACCTTTTGGCTTACCTCCTCTTCCAGACAGTAGGCGAGCCCCAGCCCCGCCTCGGCGGCGCCCAGATAGAGGGCCGGGGTGCTGGTGGTGAGCGGCCCGGTCACTTCGATCTCCAGCATGGTGCCGTCGGCGGCAAAGGCCCAGCGATAGTGGTGGTGCGGGGTGAGGCGATAGCCGATGCAGGCGTGGCGGCTCAGTTCGCTCGGGTGTTCCGGCGTACCGTGCTCCGCCAGATAGGCCGGGGAGCCCACCACCAGATAACGCTGGGGCGGGCCGAGGGGGATGCCGATCATCTCCTTGGGCAGCAGATCGCCATAAAAGAGCGCGGCATCGTAACCATCTTCAATCAGTCGGGGCATCAGCTCCTGCTCCACCACCTCCACCTGCATCCGCGGATAACGGGCCAGATAGTCGATCAGCACAGGTGCCAGCAGGCTGTCGATGGCGCCGCGCGGAGCGCAGAGTTTGAGTCGACCCACCGGTTCATCGCTGTTGCGGGCCAGCTCGCAAAGCGCCTCTTCCAGGGTATTGAGAGTGGGGAGCAGCTGCTTGAGCAGCCGCTGGCCCGCTTCGGTCGGTACCACGGCGCGGGTGCTGCGGTTGAGCAGCCGCACCCCCAGCCTTGCTTCCAACCCCTTCAGGCTGTGGCTGAGGGCGGAGGCGGAGACCCCGAGTTCGAGGGCGGCCTTGCTGAAACTACGGTGACGGGCGACGGCGGCAAATACCGCCAGTTCGGCGAGATCGGTACGGGTAATGGTCATCATCAATCAACAAAAAGGCGTGAGTCACAAGGGTACGCCAAGGCCGTGCTGCACACAATCCGCGCTAAACGGGTGGCTTGTTGCAAATATGTAGCTGCTCGCAGGCCATTGATTCCAGTGAAACTAAGTTGAATTGTTAAAAAAAACTCACAATAAGGCGCTTTGAGTGTGATCTTGGTCGTCCGAAAGGCGACCAAAATCAAACTTTGGTTGATTAATTCAAAAAAACGCTGTGATTAATAAGGGCATTTAATTAAAGTCAGCCCATCAAGAGTGGCGCACGTTAATCGGTTGTTAAGTGAGGCGGGCGCCGACCCTCAGGGTCAAAATCTCGCACTGTTGTTTGTTGCAATCCTGTTGTCACAAGGAGTGATGGCCAGGTTGCCGGGGGGCGAGAGGTTAATATCAAGGACGGACAGCAGGCGTTCCAGGGAGATGGAACCGGGCCAAGGCCCGACCAAACAAGAATCCCATTTTCCTAGATGACAGGAACAACGTATGTCTGACATGAATATTGCAGCTGATGGTCGTTTAGCCAGCAACACCTCCCGCGGCGTCAACAAGGCCGATGTGGTCTGGATGCTGGGTCTGTACGGTACCGCGATCGGTGCCGGTGTGCTCTTCCTGCCAATCAACGCCGGTGTAGGTGGCCTGTGGCCGCTGGTTGCCATGTTGATCCTGGCGCTGCCGCTGACTTTCTTTGCTCACCGTGGTCTGACCCGCTTCGTGCTGTCCGGCTCTACCCGTGATGGCGACATCACTGAAGTAGTAGAAGAGCACTTCGGCAAGACCGCAGGCAAATTCATCACCCTGCTCTACTTCTTTGCCATCTATCCGATCGTGCTGATGTATTCAGTCGCCATCACCAACACCGTCGAGAGCGTGATTGTTCACCAGCTGGGCATGTCTGCACCTCCCCGTGCCGTTCTGTCACTGGCTCTGATCCTCGGTCTGATGGCGGTTGTTCGCTTGGGCGGCCAGGTTATCGTCAAGGCGATGAGCGTGCTGGTATTCCCGTTCGTGCTTACCCTGATGGGTCTGGCGTTCTACCTGATCCCGCACTGGAACGGTGCCATCATCACTGAAGCTCCGGCCCTGTCTGACGCCTTCAACGGTGACTTCATCAAGACCCTGTGGCTGGCTATCCCGGTAATGGTGTTCTCCTTCAACCACTCCCCGATCATCTCCTCCTTCGCGGTGGACAACAAAGGTCGTTACGGTGAAGGTGCCGAGAAGAAGTGCAGCAACATCCTGCTGGGCGCCCACGTCATGATGGTGATGACCGTTATGTTCTTCGTATTTAGCTGCGTACTGAGCCTCTCCCCGGCTGACCTGGCTGCTGCCAAAGAACAGAACATCTCCATCCTGTCCTACCTGGCCAACCACTTCGATAACCCGGTTATCGGTACTGTGGCTCCGCTGATCGCCATGGTTGCCATCAGCAAATCCTTCCTGGGTCACTACCTGGGGGCGCAAGAGGGCATGAACGGCCTGATGGCCAAGGCGCTGCGCGAGAAAGGCAAGAACGTTGACACCAAGCAACTGAACAAAGTCACTGCCGTGTTCATGATCCTGACCACCTGGGCCATCGCTACCATCAACCCGAGCATCCTCGGCATGATTGAAGACCTGGGCGGTCCGATCATCGCAATGCTGCTGTTCCTGATGCCGATGTACGCCATCACCAAGGTTCCGGCCATGCGCAAATACGCTGGCAACATCAGCAACGGCTTCGTGACCATCATCGGCCTGATCGCCATGTCCGGTATCATCTACAAGCTGATTGCCTGATAACTCCGGTTACCAAGTTGAATGAAGAAGCCGCCTCGCAAGAGGCGGCTTTTTTTATGGCTGCTTGGGGCGGCGAGCGGATGCGGTATCGCTACTTCATCAGCGTCTTCACCTCGTTACTGGCCAGCGCCTTGTTGAATTTGTCCCGCGCCTCTTTCCCCTTGGCGGAGTTGGTAAAGCAGACGTGGAGGGACTTGTCCTCGAGGATCTTGCCGTTGAAACCGAGGTTAGCCGCAACGTCCTTGAGTTGGGGATCGCTCTCCAGCAGATAGGTCATCACATTTTGGTCGATGACCGCCAGATCGAGCCGACCGTTGCCGAGCTTGAGCAGGTTCTGGCTGTCCGAGCTGGTGGCATCGGCCGAGAGTGCCTTGCTGGCCACTTTTTCGTCGAACTCGGTGGTATTCACATAGCCAGTGACGACACCAATTTTCTTGCCCTTGAGGTCATCAAGGCTCTGCCAGGTGACCGGCTGATCGGCTCGCTGGGCAAAGCCGAGAGGGCCGTTACCTATGGGGTCGGAGAAGAGGCAGCTACTTTTGGGGTCGAGATACTCGGGGAAATAACCCAGTACCTCGGGGTTGTTGGTCGCCTCGTCCACGGCCCGTTGCCAGGGATAGAACTTGATGGTCAGCGGGTCGCCAGCCAGGGCAAAGGCTGCGGTCACCACCTGACTGCTCTTGCCCTGCTCAGGGAGGCTGGCGCTGGTGTAAGGGGGCCATTCAAGGCTGGTCAACACCGCCGCCTGCGCGGCCGACATGCCGAACAAGGGAAGAGTGGCCAGGGCGAGGTGCTTCCATTTCAGGCTCATAGAGATAACTCCTTGTGGTCAAACACCCCTTAAAGATAGCCCCCGGTGTCGATTGCGGATGCCGGCCATGGCTGACCGGCATCCGTGCCAGCTATTTATTGTCGATATTCTCCGACTGCCAGAGGGCATAGCCCTTGCCGGAGGCCGTGGTGGGCAGATCAATCTGCATCAGGTCGTTGCCGATGACGAAGGGGCCCGTGTAGCGGGCGCGCAGATCCTGCGCCAGATCTTTGACCCTGATCTTGCCGTTGAGGCCGATATGGCTGAACACGGTCAGCGCCGGTTTGGCTTCGTTCATTACCCGGGCCGCTTGCTCAGGGGAGGCGAGGTGACCGGCGATCGCCTTGTAGCCGGGGTTGGCCTTCATCTGCTCGGCAGAGGTCATGGAGACGCAGTGCACCAGCAGATCGGCCCCTTTGGCCTGCTTCACTACTTCGGGGCTGTAGCGGGTATCGCCGGAGAGCACCACGCTGTGGCCGTGATAGTCGATGCGATAGCCGAATGACGGCTTGATGTTGACCCCGTGGTCGTTGTCAAAGGCAGTCACCTTGACCCCGTCATGGTTGTAGACCACCCCGGCAGTGACCTCGTGGCTGTTGATCTCCACCCCGTCCAGCGGCGTTCCCTCATCCTTGACCCGGGTGGCGATGTCGGTGGCGTAGGCCTGCTGCAAGCCACGGGCGAGAGCTGTGGTGCCTTTGGGGCCGTAGAGTTCCATCGGCGCGTGGCGCTGGCCATAGGCCGGTTGCAGCCAGCCGGTCAGCCAGAGATCCGCCAGCCCGTTGGTGTGGTCGGAGTGAAAGTGGGTGAGGAAGAAGGCGTTGACCCGGCCGATGGGGATATGCAGCTGCCACAGGCGAGTAGCGGAGTTGCGGCCAAAATCGAACACCAGCTTCTGGTTGCCCGCCTCGACCAGAGTGCTGTAGCCGCCCCGGCTGATCTGGGGCACCGGGGTGCCGGTGCCGAGCAGGCTGACCCGAAAGATATCGGGCCGGGCTTGAGTTGCTGAGGCAGGGGCATGGTCGTGGTTGCTGATAAAGCTGCTCTCGGCGGCCTGACTGGCGCCGCTGGCCAGCAGACCGACCAGTAATGCGGCCAGATAGGTACTTTTCATGGGAATTTATCCTGTGGGGAAGGGACGGCATCACTGTATTGGTAACTAAGAGTTGAATAAATTGGCTAAAATCCATTTCTTACTAAACTTTTGGTTGTGAATTAGGGCCCTGGTCGCGGGCCAAACGGCCTTGAAACGGGCAAAAAGGAGGGGTTGTGGACCGATTGACCAGCATGCGAATCTTCACCCGGGTAGTGGATCTCGGCTCCTACAGCGCGGTGGCGAGCGAAGAGGGGATCAGCGCCCAGATGGTGGGCAAGCATGTGCTGGGGCTGGAGCAGTGGCTGGGGGGCAAGCTGTTTCACAAAACCACCCGCCAGCAGACCCTCACCGAGCTGGGCCAGCTTTTTCTGTCCCGCTGCCAGCGGGTACTGGAGGAGCTGGCACTGACCGAGTCGCTCATCCAGAACCTGCTGGCCGAGCCGGCCGGACGGCTGCGCATCGCCGCTCCCCTCAGCTTTGGCCACCACCGGCTGGTGCCGCTGCTGCCCGCTTTTCTTTACCGCTACCCCAAGCTGGATCTGGATCTGCAGCTCACCCCGCGCTGGGTCGATCTGGTGGAGGAGGGGTTCGACGCCGCCATCCGCACCCTGCGCCCGCAGGATGAGGCGCTGATCGCCCGTCCGCTGCTGAACCAGCACTACCGGCTCTGCGCGGCGCCCGACTACCTCAATCGCCACGGCGTGCCCCGTCATCCGGCCGATCTCGCTCACCACCAGTGCCTGCACGGCAACTGGGGCGAGCACGAGCGCTGGCAGTTTGTCGGGGAGGATGGTCAGAGCGAGGAGGTGAGGGTCGCCTCGCGCCTGCGCATCAATCACTGGCCAGCGCTGCTGACGGCGGCGCTGTCGGGGTCTGGCATCACCTTGCAGCCAGCCGAACAGGTGCGTGACCATATCGCAGCGGGGCGTCTGCTGCCGCTGCTTGGTCGCTATCAGAGCCCGGCCAAGACCCTCTACTTCATCTATCCGGCGGCGCGGCGGCAGGTGCTCAAGATCACCCTGCTGGGGGATTTTCTGGCCGAATCCCTGCAAGCTTGGCCCGAGCCTGAATAAAAGGCTGCATATTTTCGCCACCGCGCTTAACCATCGTGCTTAACAAAGGGGCGGGGGAGGCCTAACATGGCGGGATGTTTTTTTAGTCAGGACAAAAGGATATGTCTGGGTTGAAAAAGGATCTCGGGCTCTGGCAGGGGATGGGGCTGCTCGCCACCTCGCTGCTCGGCACCGGGATCTTCGTGGTACCGGCGACTGCCGCCTCGCTAGCGGGGGGGGCCTCGCTCTGGGCCTGGTTGCTGCTGATTGCGCTGGTGCTGCCCATCGCCTTTACCTTCGCTCGCCTCGGCCGTCGCTATCCCCATGCGGGCGGCGCGCCGCACCTGATCGGCCTCGCTTTTGGCAACGGCGCCGAGCGCTTCTCCGCCTTCCTGTTTCTGGCTGTGCTGCCGGTGGGGCTGCCTGCCGCCCTGATGATTGCCGCCGGCTTCTGGCATGCCCTGTTCGAGATGGGGGAGTGGACCCTCTGGGCCATCCAGCTGCTCACCCTGCTCGGGGTCTTTCTGCTGGGGCTGCGTGGGGCGCGATCTTCCGGCAACCTGCAACTGCTGATTGCGCTCGCCATTTTGGGGCTCACCCTGCTTATCTGGTTCAAGGGGGAGGTGAGCTGGCGCGATGCAGCGCGACCGCTGCCGAGCGCGGACGAGTGGCCCCCTATGGCCACCGCGCTGGCGGTGATGTTCTGGTGTTTCGTCGGGCTGGAAGCCTTTGCCCACATGGGGGAGGAGTTCAAGCGGCCGGAGCGGGACTACCCCATCGCCCTGCTTGGCGGTGTGCTGCTGGCGGGGCTTATCTACTGGATCCACTCGCTGGTGGTGCTCAAATATGGCCTCTACGGCGATGAGGCGAAAAACGCCACCGCCATCCCCTCCCTGCTGGCGCTGCTGTTTGGCCCCACCGCCAAGTGGCTGGTGGCGGTGCTCGGCTACCTCTCCTGCTTTGCCAGCATCAATATCTACATTCAGGGCTTTGCCCGGCTGATCTGGAGCATGGCGCGGGAAGGCAAGTTGCCCCCCTCGCTGGCCGTGCTCACCGCGCGCGGCGCGCCGCTGCGGGCGCTCGGTCTGGTGCTTGCCATCTGCCTGCTCTGCATCACCCTCATCATCTGGTTGCGACTGCCGCTCGATGAGCTGATCCGCTACGCCAACGGCAACTTCGTGCTGGTCTACCTGCTCTGCATGGCGGCGGGCTGGCGTCTGCTTGGCGGGGTGGGCAAGGGGCTGGCGGGGATGAGCGTGCTGCTCTGCGCTCTGGTGCTGGTGGCGCTCGCCACTCAGGTGCTCTATGCGGTGGTGCTGAGTCTTGGCTACGGCGGCTTCTCGTTGTGGCGGCGTCATCTGCGCCGTAGTCGTCAGCAGGATGTGCTTCCGGTAGCGAAGTAACGTCTCCCCGATGGTCGAAGAAATGAGAAAGCCCTGATGTTCAGGGCTTTTTGATTACGGCATATGGGATGTTCATATGAATACTAGTTGGCACGCTATTTGCCGAAAAGTGCGGTGTCGGATCAACTCAACGGCGATTTTTAGCCAAAAAAAGTGGGATCCAGCTCCCGTTTTGCTTAAAGTGCTCCCTTCCGATCCCGGTGGTCGGAATGCCCGCAAGGATGCCCTTCAGACGTAAACAGGATGGCCTGGCCAGACTGACTCTCAGAGATGTGATTGCTTCGGTTCTCTTTTTATCTGTCACCTGTGGTGATAGCGCCTTGTTCCGTTCAGTCAGCCCGGGTTTTGCGTCTCTCTCATCGTGCATTGTCACCATCTGCAGCGAGTGAATCATGAGCGAATCGGTTTTTGAGATCCACGACTGGACCCTGAGCGTTGACGACAACATGTTGTGTCGCCCCGACCGCGAGGTCTACCTCGAACCCAGACTGGTCAACCTGTTGCGGTTTCTGGCCCACAATGCCGGCACCGTGTTTGGCCGCGATGCCCTGATCAACGAGGTGTGGGATGGCGCCGAGGTGACCGATCAGGTGGTGACCCAGTCCATCTTCGAACTGCGCAAGATCCTCAAAGATGGTCGCACCGATGCGACCGACTATATCGTCACCGTGCCCAAGCGCGGCTACAAGCTGGTGGCACCGGTAAGGCCGCTGCAGGTGGTTTCCGTGGTGATGGCGGACGAGCAGCCCGCGGTCAATACCACTCTCTCAGACAACCCGACGCTCTCCGATCTGAGCCCGCCCGCGGCTGAGCAGGATGATGATGCACAGCCCAATGTCGCCCCTTTTCCCGCCGGGCCCCTGACCCGCGCCATCTCTACCCATGCCAAGGATGCTCGCAGCCGCTGGAAGATGGTGAGTTTTGATATCTTCGTTGCCATCGTGCTGATTGCCATTGTCAGCATGCTCAGCTACCAGCACACCAGCCCCCAGGTACACGCCATGCTGGATCCCAATCTGCTGGTGTTCCGCTTTCACTCCGGCATGGATGACAACAACGAGAACGTGCGCCTCGCCGATGGCATTACCCGCGCCCTGATGGGGGAGGTGGCCGTGGCTACGCCGCTGCGGGTGCAGTACGGCGCCACCACTCTGATGGGGGGCATCATGCCCGGCAAGGAGCTGAGTGTGCGGGTCACCCGCCAGCCGCGCGGCACCTATCTCGATCTGGAGTATCGCAATATCAACACCAACCGGGTGCTGTTCAGCCATCAGTACCAGCTCAGTCGCCACAGTGTGCACGGCGTGTTGCAGGCGAGCAGCCAGGATCTGCTGCGCGCCCTCGACCAACCCGATGCCGAGCCGGGGATGGGCTGGCCGACCGATGATGCCTCCCTGATGGCGATGATGGAGGCGCAGTACTACATCAACAGCCGGGATCCGGTCGCTCTGAAACGGGGTATCGATCTGCTGGAGCAGGCACTGATTGCCCATCCGGATCAGCCGCTGCTGTTGGCGGAGCGCTATCTGGCGGGCGAGGCGCTGGCCACCCTAGCGGGCAAATCCGAGAGCGAGCGGCTGCAGGGGATTGGCACCCATCTCGCCAGCGTGGTGCAAAACAGTGGCGCCCTGCCAGCCCGGGTGTGGGAGGCGTTGACCCTGCAGGCGATCCTCAACGGCCAGCAACAGCAGGCCAACTATCTGCTGGAGAAGGCGGCGAGTCGCGGCCGCTCGGTGCTCTATTACATACTGCTGGGCAAGCTGGCGGAGCTGGACGGTCGCCCCGAGGCGGCGGGGGATGCCTACAGTCAGGCCTTTCTGATGGAGGCGACCGAGCAGACCTATCTGCTCTGCCAGCAGCTCGGTTTCTACAGCAATATGGAGAGCCTCACCCCGGCTCTGTTCAATGCGTTGGGTCAGAGCAAGGTGAAGCTCTTCTAACACCGCAGTGTTGGTTTTCCCCCGGTCGGCGCGGTTGCCGACCCCATCCACAGGCTGCCTTCGGGCGGCCTGTGCGGTTTCTGCTTGTTTCAATCCTGCTGCCTGCTATTGGGGATAGTCGCTCTGGTGAGTCATGATTTATCCCCCGCAGCTCCCCACTATCCCCATTTTCCTTTGTCTTGCCCGCGGCATGCTGCCCGGCTTTTCGCCGTGTGCAGCTTGTGACATCTGCTCATGGTTGGCGGCGGGATAAGCTGTCTGTCTCGACCCATTTCTCATTGCTGACCGGTTATCGCCGTTGCGCTTTACCTCTGAGCCTGGATTGTGATGAGCCGAGCGAAGGGGAAAGCAGGAGGTGAGCGGCCCTCAGGGTGATGATCCGCAGGGCTTCCAAATGGCCGCAAGGGCAGGGGGGCGTAATGGGAGCTGCTTTATCCCGGGTTTATCTGACCAAAAATATCAAGACGGCGAGATAAGGGGGTTATCAAGGGGAAAAACGGGAAGGAGGGATATCAAGGTTTTATCAAGGCGGCTGTGTTATGTGATGTCAATTGACTGTTTTTAAATGGTTTTTATCAAAAATGACGAGGCGGCGAAAAAAGTTGGCTCATATTTTTATCCGTTAGCTGGTCTTTATGTTTTCCGGGGATGAGAGGCCTAGTCTGTGCCCATTCTTTGGCGGGGCGTTCCGCCAAATGTGTATGTGACGACCCGACCTTTTATAGAACCGGAGATCTTATGTCCCTAGATACGAGCAAGAAGATTGGCCTTATCGCCTGCACAGGTGTGGTGGCCGGCAACATGATGGGGAGTGGCATCGCGCTGCTGCCTTCGGCACTGGCCACCATCGGCTCCATCTCTGTCTTTAGCTGGGCAATCTGTCTGGTAGGCGCCATGGGCCTCGCCTTTGTCTTCGCCCGCCTGGCTACCAAGAACCCGCAAGAGGGTGGCCCCATTGCTTACGCTGGCGAGATCTCTCCGGTGTTCGGTTTCCAGACCGGTGTGCTTTATTACCACGCCAACTGGATCGGTAACCTGGCCATCGCCATTACCGGTGTCTCCTACCTCTCGGTCTTCTTCCCCATTCTCAATAGCCCAATTCCGGCCGCCGCAGCCACCATCGCTGCCGTCTGGATCTTCACCTTCGTCAACCTGCTTGGCGGTAGCTGGGTGAGCCGACTCTGTACTCTGGGTCTGGTGCTGATCCTGCTGCCGGTGGTCGGTACTGCGGTGATGGGCTGGGGTCATTTTGATGCTACCGTCTACAGCCAGAACTGGAACACCACCAGCGGCAGCGACCTGCATGCGGTCATCAGCGCCGTGCTGATCTGCCTCTGGTCCTTCGTCGGTGTTGAATCTGCCGCCGTCTCTTCCGGCATGGTGAAGAACCCCAAGCGTACCGTACCGCTCGCTACCATGCTGGGTACCGGTATCGCGGGTGTTATCTACATCCTCTCTACCCAGGTGATCAGCGGCATGTTCCCGGCCGGTGAAGTGGCTGCTTCCGGCGCCCCGTTTGCCATGGCTTCTTCCGCCATCTTCGGTAGCTGGTCTGCACCGTTTGTTTCTGCCTTCACCGCTCTGGCCTGCTTCACCTCGCTCGGTTCCTGGATGATGCTGGTGGGCGAGGCGGGCAAGCGTGCCGCCAACGACGGCAACTTCCCGAAAATCTACGGTGAAGTGGACAAGAACGGCGTGGCCAAGAAGGGTCTGATCCTGGGCTCCCTCAAGATGACTGCCCTGATGGTTGGCCTGACCGCCTTCACATCCCAGTCCGCTCACGCTGCCGATCTCTTCAACGTGCTGACTACCGATGCGGTGCTGCTGACCATGCTGCCCTACTTCTACTCCAGCATTAACCTGATCCGCTTCGAGGGCATGACCTCCCGCAGCATCGGCGCCATGATCTTCTCCGGTGTGGCCTGTGTCTTCTGTCTGGTGGCCCTGATGGGTGCCAAGGGTTCCAACCTTACCGCTACCTTCGTGGTGTCGCTCATCATCCTGATGTTCTACGCCAAAAAACAGGGTCTGCGTCAGCACGATGCCCTGCTGAGCGAACAGCCCAGCAACTAATTCCCCCTTTTATCTTCCGAGCGCTCTTCACTCACCATCCCTGATGGAGAGCGCCCCTTTACGTGTGGAGCATTACGATGAATATCATTGCCATCCTCAACCACCTGGGCGTTTTCTTTAAAGAAGAACCCATTCGCCAGCTGCAAGCCTCCCTCGAGCGCAAGGGTTTCGAGGTTGTTTATCCGGTCGATGTGGCCGACCTGCTGAAACTGATTGAGAAGAACCCCCGCGTTTGCGGCGCCATCTTCGACTGGGACAAATACTCTCTGGGCCTGTGCAAGGAGATCCACGATCGCAACGAGAAGCTGCCGATCTTCGCCTTCGCCAACGACCAGTCCACCCTGGACATTCACCTGACCGACCTGCGTCTGAACGTGCACTTCTTCGAGTACCGTCTCGGCATGGCCGACGACATCGCCCTCAAGATGGGTCAGGCCACTCAGGAGTATCAGGACGCCATCCTGCCGCCCTTCACCAAGGCGCTGTTCAAGTACGTGGAAGAGGGTAAATACACCTTCTGTACTCCGGGTCACATGGGCGGTACCGCCTTCCAGATGAGCCCGGCCGGCAGCATCTTCTATGACTTCTACGGTCCGAACGCCTTCAAGGCTGATGTATCCATCTCCATGCCGGAGCTGGGCTCCCTGCTGGATCACTCTGGTCCGCACAAGGAAGCCGAAGAGTACATCGCCCGTACTTTCAACGCCGATCGCTCCTATATCGTTACTAACGGCACCTCCACTGCCAACAAGATCGTCGGCATGTTCTCCGCACCGGCTGGCAGCACTGTGCTGGTTGACCGCAACTGCCACAAGTCGCTCACTCACCTGATGATGATGAACGACGTGACGCCGATCTACTTCCGTCCGACCCGCAACGCCTACGGCATTCTGGGCGGTATCCCGCAGAGCGAATTCAGCCGCGACACCATCGCTGCCAAGGTCGCCGCGACACCGGGTGCCCAGGCTCCCCGTTACGCCGTCGTCACCAACTCCACCTATGATGGCCTGCTCTACAACACCGGCTTCATCAAGGAGAGTCTGGATACCCCTTACATCCACTTTGACAGTGCCTGGGTGCCTTACACCAACTTCAGCCCGATCTATGAAGGCAAGTGCGGCATGAGCGGCGAAGCCATGCCGGGCAAGGTGTTCTATGAAACCCAGTCCACCCACAAGCTGCTGGCGGCCTTCTCCCAGGCCTCGATGATCCACATCAAGGGTGACGTGGAGGAAGAGACCTTCAACGAAGCCTTCATGATGCACACCTCTACCTCGCCGCAGTACGGCATCGTGGCATCGACCGAGATCTCCGCTGCCATGATGCGTGGCAACACCGGCAAGCGTCTGATCAAGGACTCCATCGATCGCGCCATCTCCTTCCGCAAAGAGATCAAGCGTCTGCGTGATCAGAGCGAAGGCTGGTTCTTCGACGTATGGCAGCCGGACAGCATCGACACCGTCGAGTGCTGGAAGCTGGATCCGAAAGATGACTGGCACGGCTTCAAGGACATCGATGACAACCACATGTACCTGGATCCGATCAAGGTCACCCTGCTGACCCCAGGTATGGGTCGTGACGGTCAGCTGCTGGAGAAGGGCATCCCTGCCTCTCTGGTCTCCAAGTTCCTGGACGAGCGCGGCATCGTGGTCGAGAAGACCGGTCCTTACAACATGCTGTTCCTCTTCTCTATCGGTATCGATCAGTCCAAGGCGATGCAGCTGCTGCGCGCCCTGACCGAGTTCAAACGTGGTTACGATCTGAACCTGACCATCAAGAACATACTGCCGAGCCTCTATCGTGAAGATCCGAGCTTCTACGAAGGGATGCGCATTCAGGAGCTGGCCCAGAGCATCCACGATCTGACCTGCAAATACCGTCTGCCGGAGCTGATGTTCAAGGCGTTCGATGTGCTGCCGGAGATGAAGATGACCCCGCATGCTGCATGGCAGCAAGAGCTTGCGGGCAATCTGGAAGAGGTGCCGTTGCGTGACATGGTTGACCGCATCAGCGCCAACATGATCCTGCCGTACCCGCCGGGAGTTCCGTTGGTACTGCCGGGCGAGATGGTGACCCAGGATTCTCTGCCGGTGCTCGAGTTCCTCGAGATGCTGTGCGAGATCGGTGCCCACTACCCGGGCTTCGAGACCGACATCCACGGCCTCTATCGTCAGGCCGATGGCAGCTACACCGTCAAGGTGCTGCGTTAATCGACAGTGACAACAGTCGAAAGTGACAACAACGGGCCGCAAGGCCCGTTTTTCCCTCCGGAATTCCTGTTCTTATTGCGTGAGTCGCCAATCATGAAGCGAGTGCTCTCCATTCAATCCCACGTAGTCTTTGGCTGTGCCGGCAACAGCGCCGCCGTTTTTCCCATGCGTCGCCTCGGGATCGAGGTGTGGCCGATGAACACGGTGCAGTTCTCCAACCACACCCAATACCGCGAAGGCTGGCAGGGGATGGTGATGCCCGGCGGCCATATCCGTCAGCTGGTAAACGGCCTGGCGGAGATCGGCGTGCTGGCCGAGTGCGACGCGCTGCTGAGCGGCTACCTCGGCTCGGCCGAACAGGGGGAGGAGATCCTGGCGGCGGTGGCCCGGCTCAAGGCGCTCAATCCGGCCGCCCTCTATTTTTGTGACCCCGTGATGGGTCACCCCGACAAGGGGTGCATAGTGGCACCCGGCGTCGCCGATTTTCTGAAAAACCGGGCACTGGCCTGCGCCGATATGCTGGCCCCCAATCTGCTGGAGCTGGAACAGCTCACCGGCCGCGATATCCGCAATGTGCCGGAGGCCATCGAGGCGTGCCAGCAGCTGCGCGCGCAAGGGGTCAAGCTGGTGATGGTCAAGCATCTGGGCAAGGCCGGCTTTGCCATGGACCGCTTCGAGATGCTGCTGGTGTGCGAGGAGGGGACTTTTCACCTTTCCCGCCCGCTCTACCCTTTTGCTCGCCACCCCATCGGGGTGGGGGATCTGCTGAGCGCCACCATGCTGGCCAATCTGCTGGCCGGTTGTACCCCGGTAGCGGCGTTCGAGCTTACCAATGCCAGCGTGGATGCGGTACTGGCCCAGACCTGGCTGGCGGGGGCTTACGAGCTGCAACTGGTGGCGGCCCAGCACGAGATGGCGCTGCCGCAGGTCTCCATTCGGGCGACCCGCCTCTGAGCTGTTTGCGCCAACAGCAAAAACAACAAAGCCCTGATCATCAGGGCTTTTTATATTTCAGAATCCGGGAGCGGGCTTAGTCTTGCGGGCTTTTGAGCGCCTTGACCACATCCTCTTTGGGCTCCAGCTCCTTGACCTGATTGAAGATCTCCAGCTCCCCTTGCGGGCTGACGGTGTAGGCATCGGCATCCTGATAGCTGCCGCTACCGGCGCTCTCGATGATGACCACCAGCTCGGGCTGTTTGTCGCCATTCAAATCGACCAGCTTCAGCTCCCGGATAAAGCCGTTGCGGGCCATCACCTTGCCATCCTGAAACTCATCCAGTGGAAATTGGGCGTTTTGACCCGAATAGAGCCGCACGTCATAGCTGCCGATTGAGGCGGGCTCACCTGCCCCCTGCGCCACCCGGATCACCTGCCCGGAGGGGAGGGTCAGTTGCTTGCTAAATCCCTCTTCGGCTTGTGCTTGTGCCGCCAGCGGCAGGGTCAGCAGCCCTGCCATCATCAATGCTCTGTTCATCTTGCAACCTCTTGCTGTCTGTTGAGTGCGGGCACCCGGGGAGCCCGCCGTGATGCTGTTACCAGATCTTTACCCGTTTCTGGGGCGGCAGATAGAGCTTGTCACTCGGCTGGATGTTGAATGCCTCGTAGAAGGCGGGAATGTTCGGCACCACCCCGTTGACCCGGTACTCGGGCGGCGAGTGGGGGTCGGAGCGCAACAACATCTGCATCAGCTCGGGACGATACATCCCTTTCCACACCTGCGCCCAGCCGAGGAAGAAGCGCTGTTCGCCGGTAAAGCCATCCAGCACCGGCGCCTCCTTGCCATCCAGTGACAGCTCATAGGCCTTGTGGGCGATGGTGAGACCACCCAGATCACCGATGTTCTCCCCCAGGGTAAACTGGCCGTTGACGAACTGGCCGTTGATGGGCTCGAAGCGGTTGTACTGGGCCACCAGACGGCTGGTGCGAAAGCGAAACTCCTTGAGATCCTGCGGTGTCCACCAGTCGCGCATCATGCCGTCGCCGTCGGATTTGGCCCCCTGATCATCAAAACCGTGGCCCATCTCGTGACCAATGACCCCGCCGATGGCGCCGTAGTTGACAGCGTCATCCGCCGTCATGTCGAAGAAGGGGGGCTGCAAAATGGCCGCAGGGAAGACGATCTCGTTGTTGCTCGGGTTGTAGTAGGCGTTCACCGTTTGCGGCGACATGTGCCACTCGTCCCGGTCGACCGGCTTGCCGAGGCGCGCCAGACTGTCTGCGTATTCAAAGGCTTGCGAGCGTTGCAGGTTGCCGACCAGATCATCCGGTTTGATGGTGATGGCGCTGTAATCCTTCCACTTGTCGGGGTAGCCGATCTTGGGGCGGAACTTGGCCAGCTTCTCGAGTGCCTGCGCCTTGGTCTCGGGCGACATCCAGTCGAGCTCCTTGATGCTCTGGCCGTAGGCGGTGCGCAGGTTCTCCACCAGCTGCTCCATCCGCTCTTTGGCCGCTGGCGGGAAGTAGCTGGCCACATAGAGCTGGCCGACCGCTTCACCCAGATGATCGTTCAGCACCCCGAGCGCCCGCTCCCAGCTGGCGCGCTGCTTGGGCGTGCCGCTCAATGTGGTGCCGTAGAAGGCAAAGTTGGCGCGGTCGGTCTCGCTGTCGAGATAGGGGGCGTAGTCGGTCAGCAGTTGCCACTTGAGGTAGGCCTGCCAATCGGCGATGGGGGTCTGGGCCATCACCTGATCCAACGCGCTCAGATAGGTCGGCTGGCCGATGATGAGATCCGGCTGACCAGCAATGCCCGCGGCGTTCAGATAGGCCTGCCAGTCGAGGTGGGGGGCGAGCCGTGCCAGTTCGCTGGCGGGGCGCTTGTTGTAGTTCTTCTCCCGATCCCGCAGGGCGACGTTGTCCCACTGGATGGTGGCGAGCCGGGTTTCGAGTGCCAGAATCCGCTTGGCCTTGCCGCTCGGGTCAGACTCACCGAGGCGGCTCAGCATGGCGGCGATATGCTGCTGGTACTTCTGGCGCAGGGCCTGACTCTCGGGATCCTGCTTAAGGTAGTAGTCCCGATCCGGCAGCCCCAGTCCCCCCTGATAGAGGTAGACCGCATAGCGGTCGGGGGACTTGGCATCGGCGTCGATCCAGATGCCGAACGGCGCGCCGCCGCCCATGCGGCCACTTTGGGCAAAGGCGCGGGCCAGCGCGGCCTGATCACCGATCCGGTCGATATCGGCCAGCGCCGGTGCCAGCGGGGTGAGCCCCTTGGCGTCACGGCCTGCCTGATCCAGATAGCTGGCGTAGAGATCGCGGATCTGCTGGGTCGGCGTGCCGGTGGCGGCCTCCTGCTTGGCCAGCCCCTCGACCAGCACCCGCACATCGGCGAGGGATTTGTCCCGCAGCATGTAGAAGGCGCCATCGGCGGGTCGATCGTCGGGGATCTTGGCGGTGGCGAGCCACTTGCCATTGACGTAGCGGAAGAAGTCATCGCCGGGTTTGACCTGGGTGTCCATATTGGCCAGCGCCAGCCCGGAGTGTTTGGGGGAGTCTTGCGGTGCCTGACTGCAGCCAGCCAGCAGTGCCAGTCCAATCAGGCCGGCCAGTAAGCTTTTCTTATTGTTCATCTTGTTTGATTCCAATTCGGATTGTTTGCTTCCCTGCCCATCTTCCTTGCTCCAACCGGTTGTGCGACCGCCTTGCGGCCAGCCTGGTGGAGAGGGCGGGCGAGCCTCACTCTAGCAGCAGGGTTGCAGCTTGATAAGCCCGACTCTGCTAAGATCGGCCGGTCCGTTTTGGGGAAGCCTATGATTTCTCATCTTTATTCTCGCTTTTGTCTGACTATGCCAGCGCCGGAAGGTTCCACCGGTCTGCTGGTGGCCTTCAGTGGCGGCCTCGACTCCACCCTGCTGCTGGTGCTGGCGGCGCAGTATGCCCGTGAGCACAGCCTGCCGCTTCGCGCCCTGCACGTGCACCACGGCCTCAGTCCCCATGCCGATGAGTGGGTCGCTCATTGTGAAGCCGTGTGTCAGCAATTGGCGGTGGAACTGCTGGTCGAGCGGGTAACACTGGCCCGTGGCAATGGCGAGAGTCTGGAGGCGCAGGCCCGCACAGCCCGTTACCAGCGGCTGACCGCACGGATGCGGGAGGGGGAGTGGCTGCTCACCGCCCACCATCAGGATGATCAGCTGGAGACTCTGCTGCTAGCCCTCAAGCGCGGCGCCGGTCTGCGCGGGCTGGCGGGGATCCTGCCAAGCCAGCCCTTTGCTGGCGGCCTGTTGCTGCGTCCGCTGCTCGATATGAGTCGCGCCGAGCTGGCCGAGGCGGCGGCGAGCCTCCCCTTTGGCTGGGTGGAGGATGAGAGCAATCAGGATGTGAGCTATGACCGCAACTTTTTGCGCCAGACGCTTATCCCCCAGCTCAAGGCGCGTTGGCCCGCCATGGCCCAGACCGCGGCGCGCAGCATGGCCCTGTGCGCCGAGGAGGAGGCGCTGTTGGAGGAGCTTGCCGAGAGCGACTGGCAGCTGGCGGGCGAGGGGGAGGCGCTCCATATCGGCCCGCTGCACGCCCTTTCACCTACCCGGCGCAACAATCTGCTGCGCTACTGGATCCGCCGTCAGGGAGGCGAGATGCCATCCCGTGAGC
This sequence comes from Aeromonas sp. R4-2, assembly GCF_040908295.1. NCBI lineage: Bacteria > Pseudomonadati > Pseudomonadota > Gammaproteobacteria > Aeromonadales > Aeromonadaceae > Aeromonas > Aeromonas sp. R4-2. Next base: position 381,665 of record NZ_JBFODL010000014.1, read on the forward strand.
AGCTTGCCCGGCTGTGGCAGGAGGTAGCGTTGGCGCGCGGCGATGCCAATCCCCAGCTCAACTGGGGGCGCCAGAGCTGTCGCCGTTATCAGGAGCGACTCTATCTGGTGAGCCCTGACCTGCAACCCTGTCATCAGGTATTGCCGCTGACCGTGGGTGAGCCGCTGACCCTGCCGGACGGGTTGGGCGAGCTGGTGGTGCGCATGGCGGAGCACGGCGAGGATCTGCTGCGTCCCCCCCGAGCGGACGAGCCCCTCTCGGTGCGTTTTCAGGTGGCGCCCGGGATCCCCCTCAAACCGGTGGGGCGAAGCGGTAGTCGGCGGATGAAGAAGCTGCTGCAGGAGTATGGCGTGCCTTCGTGGCAGCGGGGGCGCATCCCCATCCTCTACTATGGCGAACAGGTGGCGGCGGTGGTGGGGCTCTTTGTCTGCGACGGTTTTATGGCACAGGGGGCCGGGCTGGTCTGTCACTGGCAGGGGGGCGGTGCAGTTCCGGTTCTACCCGAGCAGGATCTTGCCTGAGGTGATCTCGGTGTGAGGGAGGATTAGCCCCAAAAAAAGAAGCTCCGGTCACATGGCGCGCATGTGCCGGAGCAAAGAAGAGTTCGGGATTATTCGTTAGGGCTGGCCTTGCCTGCTTTCTTGCGGGCGTAGAGGTGACTGTCGGCCGCCTCGTAGAGGCTCGGCACATCGACCCCGGATTGCCAGCTGGCGGCACCAAGGCTGCATCCGACCGAGAAGGTGCTGAGCTCCTTGTTGGTCATCAACATATGCTGCAGTCGCAGCCAGACCGGGCGCCACGCCTCGGGTTCGGCCGGTTGCAGCAGCAGGGCAAATTCATCTCCCCCGAGCCGGAAGGCTTGATCCGTGCTGCGGATACACCCCTTGAGCAGCTGGGCGAAGCGGCTCAGCACCAGATCCCCCACCGGATGGCCCCAGGTATCATTGATCTGCTTGAAGCGATCGAGATCCAGCAGCACCAGCACCAGACCGTGGGGCTCGCGGCTGTGCTGCTCGATGGCGCGACCGATAGCCTCGTCAAAGTAGGAGCGGTTGCCAAGGCCGGTCAGGTGATCGAGCCGGACCAGCAGATCCAGTTTTTCCAGCCGCAGATAGAGGGGCAGCAGCAGGCAGAGCAGCTGATGGTATTGCATCAGTACCCGTTGCTGGCTGCCGCTCAGCGGATGTTCCAGCTCGTAGTGGAGCTGGCCGAGCAGCTGGCCATGTTGACCGCGCAGCTCGAACGGATAGTTGTGCAGGTTGAGGGTGGCCAGCGGCGGGTGCTGGATCAGCACATGGGGCTGGCCACAATCGAGGTAGAGACCGTGGATCCTGACAATTCTTGCCGCACGATCGGCAAAAGTTGTCAGCAGACCGCCGAGATCGCTCTGCCCCAACAACTGCTCGAGCAACTGGTTGCGCTCAACGCTGGGCAACGGCGTGAGCCGCTCCATCTGGCGAACCCACTGCTCGATGCCATGGCTAAAGCCATTAAGTGACGACGTATTTTCCATGGTCTTCCACCTGTAACACCTGACTACTGTCTCCTCCCTGCAATTGGCATGCCCAATATATCTTTCCTGCCCGCCAGATCGGCTGACTAAGCTTAAGTCGATAAAAGGAGAGGGAAATTTGTACACCGACCTGTTGATCCTGCTGTTCGCCGCCGTTCTGCTGGTGGCAACTTTCCGGCGCCTCGGCTTGCCGGTCATCCTCGCCTACCTGATTGCCGGCGTCTTGCTCGGCCCCCACGGGCTGGCGGTGATCACCGGCCAGTCGATCATGCAGACCATTGCCGAGCTCGGGATTGTCTTTCTGATGTTCTCGCTGGGGCTGGAGTTCTCCCTGCCGAAATTGCTGGCGATGCGCCGATTGGTGCTGGGGGTCGGGATGTTGCAGGTGCTGCTCACCTCGTTGCTCTTCTTCGCCATCTGCTGGTGGTGGGGGCTGGGTCTGGCCCAGTCGCTGGTGGTGGCGGGAACGTTGGCACTCTCCTCGACGGCGGTGGTGATCAAGCAGCTCGGCGAGCAGAAGCAGCTCCATACCCGCCGCGCCCAGCTGGGGGTGAGCGTGCTGCTGTTTCAGGATCTGGCGGTGGTGCCCCTGCTGGTGATGATCCCCATCCTCGCCCAGCCGGAAGTGCAGGGGAGCGCTTTGGCCGCCGAGATCGCCTGGGCCACCCTCAAGGGGCTGTTTGCCCTCTTCACTCTGCTGGCGGTCGGTAAGTGGTTGCTGCCGCTGCTGTTTCACGAGGTGGCGCGGGCCCGCTCCGACGAGCTGTTTGTACTGAGTGCCCTGCTTGTGGCGCTGCTGGCTGCCTACATGACCCATTCGCTGGGGCTGTCGATGGCGCTGGGGGCGTTTCTGGCGGGGATGATGCTGGGGGAGTCCCACTACCGTCATCAGCTGGAGGTAGACATCAAGCCCTTTCGCGATGTGCTGATGGGGCTCTTCTTTATCACCATCGGCATGGCCATGGAGTGGGAGCTGGTGGCGCGGGCATGGTGGCAGGTACTGATCTGCGTGGTGCTGCTGGTGCTGTGCAAATCCCTGCTGGTACTGCTGGCCGGGCGGCTGATGGGGGAGCGCAAGCGCGACAGCATGGCCGCCGGCATCATGCTCAGTCAGGTGGGGGAGTTTGGCTTCGTGCTGCTGGCGCTGGCACTGCACCACGGCCTGCTGGATCAGCAACAGGTCTCCCTGCTCATCGGCATCGGCATCATCTCCATCGCCATGACCCCCTGGCTGGTGACCCAGGCCCATTCGCTGGCCCGCAGCCTGACCGATCCGGCGTTGCTGACCCGCTCCGAAGTCGCCCAGTCGGGCCTGAGCAAAAACCAGCATGTCATCATCGCCGGGTTTGGCCGGGCCGGGCAGACCTGTGCCCGTTTCCTCAAAATCGAAGAGATCCCCTTTCTGGCCCTCGATCTCGACCCCGAGCGGGTGAGCGAGGCCAAGCTGGCGGGGGAGCAGGTGGCCTTCGGCGATGCCAGCCGCCGCGATATTCTGCTGGCCGCCGGTCTGCTGCGGGCACGGCTGGTGATCATCACCTTCGATGACCGCAAGCGGGTGGAGGCGATGCTGGCACTGATCCGCGAACTGGCGGGGGATCTCAAGGTGCTGGTGCGTACCCGGGATGACAGTTTTCTGGAGCAGTACAAGCAGGCGGGGGCATTTGAGGTGATCCCTGAATCCCAGGAGGGGGCCCTGATGCTGGTCTCCCACCTGCTGCTCAACTGCGATATTCCCATTGGCCGGGTGATCCGCCGGATGGAGCTCGAGCGCAGCAGCCAGTATCGCTTTCTGCACGGCTTTTACTGGGGGGATCAGAGCGCCAGCAATCTGGAAGCGGATCAGCTGCTCGAACGCCTCCATCCGCTGTTGCTGCACGATCAGGCGTGGGCGGTAGGCCGTGAAGTGCGCGAGTTGCCGCTCGATGAGGTGCGGATCAAGGAGGTGCAGCGCGGGGATCAGAGTCTGGAACCCAGACCCGAGCTGGTGCTGGCGGCTGGCGATCGGCTGATCCTGTTTGGTACCGTGGTGGCGATGGAGCAGGCGGAGCAGCGTTTGCTGGAGGGGCGCTGAGTCCCCTTGCACTCATCGGCCGCGTCCTTTACTCCCGCTCTTTTGGTAGCCCTTCGATATCGAGGAAGGCGACGACCCGCTCCCACTCCCTCAGGGTGTCCTGATAGCCCAGCTTGATCAGCTGTTGGCAGTAACCTGGATAGAACATCAGAAAGCTCGCCAGACTGCTGGTCTCATCCCCCTTCACGCCCAACACCCGCAACAGCCGGCGCAACTTTAGCGGCAGTTTGCGCAGGTAGGCCAGTGCGATGGTGTCGAGATCCTGACTCGGTTTCAGCACGCAGGTCTCCACCCGCTTCAGCTTTAGGCGGTTGCGCTCCCGCTCAGGGATAAGATCCAGAGTCTGGTTGATGCGCCACAGCCGCTCCAGATCGGAGTTGAGGGTGTCGGTAAAGACCGTATCGAGCAGATGGCTGGCGATATTGGAGCTGGTGAGATGACCGTGATGATGGGTCGGCGCCGAGTGGGCTGGCGGATCCAGGGTGATCAGCAGGATCCGCTCCGCCCCCAGATGGATGGCGGGGCTGAGCGGGCTCAGCTGGTGGATGGAGCCGTCGCCGTAGAATTTCTCGCCGATCCGGGTGGCCGGAAAGACAAAGGGCAACGCCGAGGAGGCGAGCAGGTGCTCCGATGTAAGCACGGTGCGTACCCCGCGCCGTCTGGCCCGCTCCCACGGATGGTGGTCGGCCCGCCCCTGAAAGAAGGTGGTGGAGAGACCGTCGTCGTAATCCGATGCCGTGATGGCCAGCGCCTCCAGACTGCCGTAGAGGATGTTGTCATCGATGCGGTGATAGTCGATGAGCTGATCCAGCAGGCGGTGCAGCGGCGCGTTGTCAAAGAGGTGAAAGGCGTGGTTGGTGTGGGGGTTGATCAGCCCCGCCGACCCCTCGTACATCAGCCGCCACAGCAGGCGACCGGGATGAAAATCGAAGATGTGGTGAGTCTCGAAGCGGCGCCATACCCACTCCAGCTTGCGCACCCCCAGATGGAAGCAGGAGGCGTAGCAGGCCAGCGCGGTGACATTGATGGCCCCCGCCGAGGTGCCACACAGGATGGGAAAAGGGATGCCGAGATTGCGCGGGTAGAGCTCCGCAATCGCTTTGAGGGCTCCGACCTGATAGGCGGCGCGAGCACCGCCACCGGTGAGCAACAATGCTGTATTGGGTCTGGCCATATGCTGGCGCCTTATCGTGTTCTGACAAGAATGTTCCCACTGACAAATTAACTATAAGGCGCTGTATCAAATATAAAAACGGGCGCTTGCCCGTTTTTTTCATGGCCCCATGTCAAAGGGCGCGGTGAGGATTTTCCGGTCGCGCCAGCTGATCGAAGGCGGCGAATACCGGGGCGCTGGCGAGGATGCGACCGTGGCCCAGTCCCCGGGTGCTCACCAGCCGGGTATGACCATCCTGACTGGCCCGCAAGGAATCGCCGTGCGGTGCAAATCTGTCCTCCTCGTCGTGCACGATCATCGCCGCGCCGCTGCGACTGGCGAGCCGCCCCAGCGGATCGACCGTGCTCAAGGGGTGCTGGTACTCTTGCTCAATCTCCTTGACCACCGCATCGAACAACCGGATGGAGTAGCCGGAGCGTGCCACCATGCCGTAGAGCTGGGGCACATAGTCGAGCACCGGTGAAATCAACAGCAGCGGCAGGGTATCGATACCCGGCTGACGGCTGGAGAGAGTGACGGCGCCTCCCATGCTGTGGGCGATGACCCCGTGCAGCGGGCCTGCTTCGCTGGCCAGCTTGGTCGCCAGCTCGTCGAAGGCGCGTACGAAGCGGGGCAGGTGGCCAGTGTTGCCTGCGCTCTGGCCGTGGGCCGGATGATCGTAGGCAATGGCGGTGAAACCCTGCGCGGCGATATGGCTCATCAGCGGATAGAACTGGCTGGCGCTGCCGGACCAGCCGTGCATCAGCAGCCACAGCGGCCCCTGACCGAGCCGATAGCTCATCAATACCCCTTCGCTGGTATGGACGGCCTGCTTCACCAGACCGGCTGGTTCGTGGCCACCGCGCTGGTTGCGCTGGGGGGTGAGCAGCAACTTGCTGGCGGTGCGCTTGGCATGGGTGGGGGCGAGTCTGTGGTGCAACCGGGTGCCGATCCCCAGCAGCCATTTGCTCGGGCTGAAGCGGCGGGTGTTGAAGTAGATCTTGCTGCTCATGGTCATCCTGTGGTTTTTATGTGCGAACGGTCGTGCTTTTTTGTCGGTTTTTAAAAAGTCGTGTTGAACGGATGCTAAAACATCAGCGCCAGCTGGCGAGCAGAGCATCCACTTCGGGCCAGAAGTGGCGAGCCGGATCCTGACACAGTTCGAGATCGTTGAACACCTGATCCGCCAGATAGAGGCCATAGAGGCGATAAACGGCGCGCCAGGGATCCATCTCGCGTCGCCACTCGCCTGCGGCCTGACCCTGCACCACCTGACGGGCCAGATAGTCGAGCCAGAAGCGCACCAGTTGCCGGGCGGCTTGCTGCACCTGGCTCTTTTGCTCATGGCCATCCTGCACCGAGGTCCAGGCGTCGAGGAACATGCAGCGTCCGGCGAAGCAGTGGTTCCAAGCCTGCCAGGCACGCAGCAGGGCGATCAGCTTGTCGTGCTGGCTCTGGTGCTCCTGCTGGCGTACCGGCTGGATCACCCGCAGCCGGAACACCTCGGCGGCGTACTCCAGCACGGCTATCTGCAGATTGTCTCGGGATTGAAAGTGGGCAAACAGGCCGCTTTTGGACATCTCGCAGGCGCTGGCCAGCGAGCCGATGGTCAGGCTCTCCAGCCCTTGCTGGCTCGCTTGCTCAAAGGCTGTCTGTAAAATGTTTTCCCGGGTCAGGCGCCCCTTGCTCATCACGATCTCCTCATGGCTGGTGGCAGCATAAAGTACGATCGTGCTAATTGTCGAGCAACAAATAGTCAGCATGGCTGGCTATCTCATCTGGCCTGTGTCGCCGCGTTCGGGGCTCAGCTCTCCTTGATATCGAGCTGTTGCAGGGCGATAACCGCCTGAGTGCGGTTCTTGACGCCCAGTTTTCTGAAGATGGCGGTGATATGGGCCTTGATGGTGGCCTCGGAGACGTTGAGCTCCCAGGCGATCTGCTTGTTGAGGCTGCCATCACGCAGCATGATCAGCACCTTGTATTGCTGGGGGGTGAGGCTGGCCAGCTTGCTGGCGAAATCGGGGCCGTCTTCCGATTCAGGATGTAGCGAGATGCCTTCCGGCACCCAGTTATCCCCCCCGATCACCGTATTGAGGGCATTGACCAACTCCTTCATCGGTACCGATTTGGGAATGAAGCCGAGCGCCCCGAGCCGCAATACCTGCTGGATGATGGCCGCATCTTCCGAGGCGGAGACCACCACGATGGGCAGGTCGGGATACTGGCCGCGCAGGTGGGCCAGCCCCTCGAAGCCATTGGCCCCCGGCATCTTGAGATCGAGCAGCAACAGGTCAACTTCGGGGTGCTCGCCGAGCAGGTTGGTCAGGCTGTCGATGGAGTCCGCTTCCAGCAATTGAGCGTCGTTGATGGCCATGTGCACCGCTTGGTAAAGGGCGCCCCGAAACAGGGGGTGGTCATCTGCGATGACGATGGTAAATTGGTTGTCCATATTTCGGTTAATGGCTCACATTGTTGCTAACTGATTGTTTTGAAAAATCAAACTAGCATCGCTCACCAAGAGGGTCAAACCCGCCGGTGTGCAAATGTGAAGCGACCATCGGATGTTTTGCCATCAAGGGCAGACCGGCCGGTCGCAGGCGACTCATGCAGGAGGCAACAGATGGGTTCCTTGGTATTGGCGGTGGGCACCGGCTCCACCTGGGCGATGCGGGCGGCACTGGTGCTCGCCATGAGCGGGCTGACGTGGCAGGAGCAGGTGTTCGATCTGGAGGATGCCAAGTCGCTGGCGCGGCTCAAGCGGCTGGCACCGGCCGGTCTGGTGCCCTGGCTCGAACACGACGGCGTGCGGGTTCACGACTCGCTGGCCATCGCCGAATATGTTCACGAGCTCTGTCCCGACCGCCAGCTCTATCCGGTTTTGCTGGCCGAGCGGGCACTGGCTCGCAGCCTCTGCGCCGAGTTGCACGCGGGATTTCGGCAGATCCGTTCTCTGCTCCCCTTCTTTCTCGGTGCTCCCACCCGCAGCGAGCCGCCGGTTGAGGCGGTGGGCGAGCTGGCCCGTTTGCAGGAGGTCTGGTCGCAGGCGCGGGGCCCCTTCTACTTTGGCGAGGCGGGTATTGTCGATGCCTTCTATGCCGTGATGGCCTATCGGCTGGCCAGCTACGGCATCCTGTTGCCCGGTCAGGCCGGAGCCTATCAGCAGGCGCTGCTCTCTTGGCCTCTGTGGCAGGAGACCCTGCTCAAGGCGCGGTTGCAGTGGCCGGTGGCGGCGTGCCAGTCACAGTGAGCCTTGGCAGATAGATAAACGAGAGAGGGGAGCCAGTGGCTCCCCTCTCTGTTGCTGGTGAAGGTGGCTTCGGGGTTACTGCTGCCGACCGGCAAAGACCACCACTACCTTGTCATCCCTCTTCTCCCGCACGAAGGCGTAGGGGGCATCCGAGAGTTTCTGGTGACTGCCTGCCGCAATGGCCGGATGGGCGGCGCGGAACTGGCCCAGTTGCTGCCAGTGCTTGACCAGCTCGGCCTTGTCTCCGCTGGCCAGCTCCTGCCAGTTCATATCCGAGCGCAACGCCTGATCGAACACTCCGCCATCCTTGGCAAGCCCCCGGCCGGACTCGTCGCCGTAGTAGAGCTGGATGCCGCCCGGCAACAGCATAAAGCTGTTGGCGACCCGGCGCTGTAGCGGCACATCCTGATAGTCTCCAAAGAACAGCTTGGTGTCGTGGGAGCTGATGTAGCTCAGCACGTTGAACTCGGGATCCTGATTGATACGGCTGGCGTAGCTGGCATAGGTGGGCTCGGCGCTGGCCATGCACTGGGCCTGTGACAGGGCGAACTCACGCTGATAGTCGAAGTTGATCAGGGAATCGAAGCCGTTCTGATACCAGAAATCCTTGGCTACCCCGTGATCCCACACCTCGCCCACCATGTAGAAGGGCAGATCGTCGAGGGCCTTGCCCGGGTTGGCAGTCTTCCACTCCTTGAGTGCAGCACTGCCCGCCTGCTTGAGCTTGGCCCACACTTCGGGCTCCAGATGCTTGACGGTGTCGGCGCGGAAGCCGTCGATGCCAAAGCGGCGCACCCAGTCGGTGTGCCAGGCGATCAGGTAGTCGCTCACAGTAGCGTCGGGCAGCGCCTTGGCGAGGGTATCCTTTTTCGCGGCCAGCAATGGCGGCAGCCCTACCGGTTTGGCCGATTCGGTCAGAAAGTCCGGTAGCCCCGCCACCGAGCCGGTGACATCGTCGGTGCCGGGCTGCGGGTAGCCGGGCAGACCGGCGCGCACCCAGTCACCACTCCACCACTTGTTCCACGCGGGTGATTGATAGTCGATGAACTGGTTGTAACCATGCCAGTTGAGGCCACCGCTCGGACGCCACTGGTTCCAGACGGTCGGCAGTTTGCTGCTGTTCTGAGTTAGCTCGGTGAGCCCCAAATCCTGCAAGTCGGCGAGGGTGGCGTAACCAGCATGGTTCATCACCACGTCGAGGATGATCCGCATGCCGCGCTTGTGGGCCTCATCCACCAGGGTTTTCAGACTCTCCTCGTCGCCGTAGTTGGGGTCAATCTTGGTGAAGTCGAGCGCCCAGTAGCCGTGGTAGGCATAGAAGGGGAAATTGCCCTGCTCGCCGCCACCAATGAAGCCGTGAACCTGCTCCACCATGGGGGTGATCCAGATGGCGTTCATGCCGAGGCTCTTGATGTAGTCGAGCTTCTCGGTCAGCCCCTTGAAGTCACCGCCATGCCAGGTGGCTACCTCATCCTGACCATCCTTCTGGCGGCCGAAGCTGTGGTCGTTGGCGGGGTCGCCGTTGTTGAAGCGATCGGTCAGCAGAAAATAGACGCTCGCCTGATCCCAGCTGAACGGTGCTGGCTTGGCTGCCTTGACCGGCTCGAGCAGCAGCAGGCCTCCGCTCTCTTTGCTCGGGGTCAGGGTCAGCTTGCCCTGTTTGACCACCGCCTCCTGTTTCGAGTAGGCATCCCGCAGTCGGGTGCCGTCGGGCCAGACCCCTTTGAGCGACACAGTGACCGGGCCGCCATCCCAGCTGATGCAGGGCTCTTGTGGTGGCTGGCGCTTGAACTCGCTCTTCTTGGTCGCCCGTAGCACCTTGAGGCTGGGGGTATCCGGGTTGAAGGTGAACTGATACTCCCCGGCCAGCATCACCCGCAGGGTAAAGCTCTGATCCTTGCTGCATTTGTCCATGGGCTGGGCGGTGCCGAAGGGGAGCTGCTTGCTCTCGCTCGGGCCAAAGCTGGTGCCGCAACTGTTGCCTGCGTCGCTGATGCGGATCTGGTGGCTCCCCTTGGCAAGGGGATGGGTCAGCTCCACCGTGCCCTTGTCCAGTGCGATCGGAGTCGCCACCGGCTGACCATCCACATAGAGGTGAACCTCGGGGGCGGCCATCGCCTGTGGGGTGAACAGAGGGGCGGCCAGCAGGGCAAGCCAGAGGGGGGATAAGTGATGAGCACGACGCATAAGCCATTCCTTGAGCAGGGCAGTTCGGACAAGGGCCCATTCTAGGAGCAGCAAAGCGCGCCTTGGATCGGCAAAATGCCGATTTGTGACTTCAGTTCAAATGGTTACGTTTTCAAGCCGAGGAAAGTGTGACGGAGAGGAGATGGGACGCTCTGTCGATAAAAATAGCGGCCATAAAAAATGCCGGTCAGGTGACCGGCATTTGGTGTGTCAGGCATCGTCGTCACATCAGACGGTGAAGAACTTGAAGTTGACGAAGGCCACCGCGATGAAGGAAGCCACCATGCCGCTGATGCAGAGCACCGCCGGGCGGATGGCTGGCCAGCGATGGGTCAGCAGAATGATGGCCAGCAGGGTCGGGTAGAGCCCGAACATGTAGCGTGGCATGGCGTTGAGGCCGGTCATCAGCGGGATGGTGCAGCAGATGAACATCAGGGTCGCTTCCGCCCAGCGCTTCTGGCTGAACAGGTAACCGTTCAGGCACCAGCCGAAGATCACCATTATGGAGAGGTAAGCCTTGCGGCCGCCCAGCTCGAAACCGCTCAGCCACCAGTCCAGCGGGCTGTCCATGTAGCGACCCCACGCCACCTGAATGTGCTTGAAGGCAAAGGCATCGCCGGTCAGGTGATAGAGGTAGACCATGTAGGCAAACAGGCCAAACGGGATCATCCAGAGGGTGAACACCACCTTGAAGGCGCGCTCGGTAAAGCGGAAAAATTCCCGCCAGCCGTAGGCTTGCAGCGCCAGGATCAGCACCGGGAAGACCATCATCACCCCCAGGTTGCGGGTGGCGGAGATACAGACCCCCAGCACGGCCACCATCAGCCACTGCTCCCGATAGGCGAACAGGAACATCCCCAGCATCAGCGCCATAAAGGTCGACTCGGTATAACCGGAGACGAAGTAGGCGGAGAAGGGGGAGAAGGCGAGCAGCCAGACGCCGAAGCGGGCGGTATCGTCCCCCAGCTTGAGCTGACGCAACACCAGCAGCATCAGCGGCAGGCTGGCGAAGAAGGAGATATTGGTAACAATGATGAGGCCGATCAGGCTCTCGACATTGAACAGGTTGGAGATGGCACCGGAGACCATCGGATAGAGCGGCATAAAGGCCCAGTTTGCCGCATTGCCCTTGCTCAGCCAGCGCGGGTAGAGATCGTAGCCGTTCTCGATAATGCGCTGGAACCAGACGCAGTCGAACTGACAATAGGCCTGCAGCGGGCCGATGTCGGGGGAGCCATAGAGCTGGACACCGAAGTAACCCATGCCATACAGCGCCACCCGGCTCAGCATGAAGGCGGCGATGATCATCAGCCAGTCACGGCCGCTGATGCGCAGTGACGGGCGATAGGGGAGTGCAGCCCCGGTTAGCGGGGCAGTATTGGTCATATCATTCATCAGGCAAAAACCCAGACGCGAGAGAGAACGTAAGTGAGGACGGTAACGGTCAGGGTGGCGATGACCACCGGCAGCAGACCGGAGAGCCCCGCAAACAGCAGGCCGCTCAGGATCAGGTTACGCACCGCCAGCGAGAAGAGGGCGACCAGCAGAAACTTGCTGGCAGCTCCCTGCTTCTGGAAGGTGATGTAGCGGTGACCAAAGAAGGAGAACCAGAACGCGATGGCAAAAGCCAGCGTGGTAACCAGGTGCTCCGAGATGGTGGGCCAGGTATGAAACAGGGCGATGGAGGTGCCAAGGTCGACGAGGGTAGCCCCCCCGCCGACAAAACCGAAACGTACCAGCCGCCAGAATTCCTCGCGGGAGATCATTGAGGCGCTTGCTCCTGCTGCTCTTGCGGGTTGCTGTCAGCGCTCTGCGGTTTGGCCGCATCCTGCCTGGCATACTGGCCATAGACCCCTTCAATGAGGTAGACCGGGCGCTGTTTCACTTCCACGAACATGCGGCCGATGTACTCGCCGATGATGCCGAGCGACAACAGCTGGATACCACCGAGGAACAGCACTACGGACATAAGGGAGGCATAACCGGGCACGTCGATGCCGAAGAAGATCACTTGGGTGATGATTTTCAGGATATAGAGGAAGGCCACCAGCGAGACGCTGACACCCACATAGCTCCAGACCCGCAGCGGCCAGCTGGAGAAGCTGAGCAGACCGTCGAGGGCGAAGTTCCACAGTTTCCAGTAGTTGAACTTGGTTTCACCGGCGTGACGGGCCGGGCGCTCGTAGGGGACGCCAACGGCACGGAAACCGGCCCAGGCAAACAGCCCCTTCATAAAGCGGTTGCGCTCCGGCAGCAGCTTGATCGCCTCGACCACGCGACGGTCGATCAGGCGGAAGTCACCGGCGTTCTCCGGCAGCTTGGTGCTGGTGGAGAGGGCGTTGAAGAAGCGGTAGAAGCCACCGGCAGTCAGGCGCTTCATCGGGGTATCGGCACTGCGATCGACGCGGATGCCGTAGACGGTGTCATAGTCACCGGTCTGCCACAGTTTGACGAACTCCAGGATCAGGGCGGGCGGGTCTTGCAGATCCACGTCCATCGGCACGATGGCATCCCCTTTGGCCTGATGCAGACCGGCGGTCAAGGCCGCTTCTTTACCGAAGTTGCGTGCCAGGTTGACCAGGGTCACGCGCGGATCGCGGGCGATGGCCTGCTCGACCACTTCACGGGTGCGGTCACGGCTGCCATCGTTGACGAATACAATTTCAAGCTGGTCTTTCAGCGGGGCCAGTTCGTTGTCTATCGCGTTGATGAAGGCATCGATGCTCTCTTCCTCGTTGTAAACGGGAACGACCAGAGAGAGTCGAAAATCTGGATGCGACATAAGAACGTCCTTATTTGGGATAGTTGTTTTTATAAAATGGTATTCGGGGCAAGGATCACTGGGCTACGGTCAAACGTACCGACTGCACATTGATGGGAGTAGGTGCCGAGAGCGCCAGAAAATTGGGGCGCTTGGGATCTGCCGTGAGCGAGTCGCCGGGCAGACTGAGGCGGATTTCGTTGATGCCCGCTTTGGCCAGTTTCACCGTGGTGGTGAAGTCGTGACCCAGCGCCACTTTCAACAGGGCGCCGGCTTCTGGGCTGTTGATGCGAGCCTGTACGGTAAGCTGATCCGGATTGGCCGCCTGCTTGGGCAGCACAAAGTAGAGACCGCCCTGACCGCTGAGCAGGGTACCTTCGTCGCTCGGCTTCTTGGCCCAGCCTTCGCTGGAGAGGAAGCGGCTCGGCTTGGTCAGATTGAGCTCGTTACCCGGCTGATAGGTCATGCTGGAGTTGTGTTCCCAGAAGCGGGTTTTGCCTTCCAGATAATAGAGTTTGTAGGCCAGGCTCACGTTGGGGTGAGCAGCCAGATAGAGGGTGTAAAGATAAAAACCGCTTAACGCCAGAATGGCAGTCAAAAAACCGAACTTTTTGTACGTCATATCACTCTCTATGCCTGACAGAATGGGTAGGCCGATGTCGCGCATATGCTAATCCAATTGCAAAAAAAGCATAGTGGATCACAAAAAAATATTTGGTCACATATTAACCCCTTTTTACCCCTGTTCCAAACGTTGCTGTTTCCCGGTTAAACAGGTCTGGCGGGGCGCAGGTTGCCAGTAGTGCTCCGGCAGGGCAATTGGCAAATAGAAGCGCTTCGCTGCGTCATTTTCTAGCGGATGCGATAGTCATCTGGCTTCTATCGCCATTTTGCAGGGGGCGATTTATGATGACTCACTTATTCGTCAAGGATGACATATGAAGTGGCTCTCTTGCTGTCTGTTGCTTGGATTATGGGCGCCAATGGCATTGGCCAGGGCCCTGTGTCCCGAGCCCATTCAGGTCGGTTACGATAACTGGCCCCCCTACCATTATTACGAAGCCGACTCACCGCAAGAGGTGCGCGGTTATGCCGCCGAGGTGCTGACGGCTGTGCTCACTTCCATGCACTGCAAGGTCAACTATGTGGAGCTGCCCTGGAAGCGGGTACTGCACGAAATGGAATATGGTGAGATAGACATGGCGATGGAGGCGAATATCAACGATGAGCGCGCCCGTTATGCCTGGTTTTCCGACTCCTACAACCCGGGGCGCACCTTGCTGTGGATCCGCAAGGGCAGCCACTATCCCGAGCAGGATCTGGCGAACTGGCTGGCCAGTGGTTACTCCCTCGGCGTTACCAAAGAGTACTTCTATGGTGAGGAAGTGATGTCGCTGCTCGCTCGCTATGCCAAACAGGTGAGTGCGGTGAGCGACCAGCAAAATTTTGAGAAGCTGGCCCGCGGCCGGATCGACGGTTTTCTCGGTGACATGCTGGCTACCCCCAGCGCCCTTAACAAGGAGGGGATGAGCGGTCTGTTCACCAGTCACCCCATGGTGGTATCTGAATCGCCGAGCTTCTTTATGTTGGGCAAGCGCAGCTTTTCGCCGCAATTCTTGCAACAATTCAATCAGGCGTTGGCGCGGTTCAAGGAGACAGATGCGTATGACATTATCTGGCAGCGTTATGCCCCCGGGCGCTAGCAAAGTATTGGCCGTTCACGCATCATGAGCGGCCTGAGCATCGGGTCTGCTTGTCAGGCCTGACAGAGTGAACAAACCGTTTTGAGGTACCCATGGGGATGAAGTATTGGCTGGCCCTTGCCAATCTGGTGTGGCTGGGATGTTTGCCCGCTGGCGCGGTACATGCGACCGAAGCACAAGTCGTGGTGGCGGCCAGTGAAACCGGACACGACTGGTATCAGGGCAGTCAGGCCGAACAGGCCCGTGTCGAGCTGGAGCAGCAGTTGCAAGAGGCTGTGCTTGCCCAGCTGCATCCCGATTTTTTCACGCTGTGGAAGCGCCTGCAGGCCACCCCTGCAGACAAGCGTGGTGCCATCTATGACGACATTTTTGCCAAGCTGAGTCGTTTCCAGCACGCCTGGCGGGGGATGGATCTGGTCTCGCGCGAGCAGATGAAGACCCTCAAGCTCGATTTGAACCGCCCTGTAGTGACCCAACCCAGCGATGATGACCTGCTCACCCAGGTGAAATCCCTGCGCCCTCAGGTGGCGGAATACGAGGCGGTGCGGGCCAAAGTGCACAAACTTCTGGCAATGCCGATGGCCAGCAAGTGGCCAACCCTCGATATGCCGACCCTGCGTGCCGGAGAGAGCTCCGCCGAGCTCGGCCAAATCCGCGCCATGCTCAACGAGCTGGGCGACAGCGCCCCGAGCCATGGTGATCAGATTTACGATGGTGATACCGAGCAGGCCATCAAGCAGTTCCAACGTCGTCACGGTCTCACCGCGGACGGCATTATCGGTCGTCAGACCCGCTCCTGGCTCAATACCGGCCCGCAAGTGCGCGCCAGCTTGCTGCTGCGTAACCTGTGGCGTCGCGATCTGGTGGATCAACTCGCCGGTGGCCGCTACGTGCTGGTCAATATTCCCGACTACCGTCTGAGCGTGGTGGAGTCCGGCAACGAGGTGTTTACCAGCAGGGTCATCGTCGGCAAGGAGCAGCGGGCCACCCCCATTCTGGCCAGCGAAATTCGCTCCATCGTGCTCAACCCCTCCTGGCATGTGCCGCGCTCCATCCTGAGCAAAGACATCCTGCCCAAGCTGGGTCGGGATCCCGCCTATCTGAGTCGCGAGCAGTTCGAGGTGATCGACAGCGAGGGCAATCCGGTCCAGTTCACCGAAGAGGGGTGGCATCAGGCGCTGGCTGCCGGTTTCCCCTATCGCCTGCGGCAAAAGCCGGGGGATCACAATGCCCTGGGGCGCTACAAGTTCTACCTGCCCAACAATGACGCCATCTATCTGCACTCCACCCCGCGCAAGGCGCTGTTCGAACAGGGGGCGCGCGCCTTCAGTTCGGGCTGCATCCGGGTGGAGCATGCCGACGATCTGGCCGAGCTGTTGTTGGCAGATTCCCGCTATCAGCCGGACAAGGTGGCCAATATCCTCAAGGAGAGCCAGACCAAATGGTTGCCGCTCACCACGCCGATCCCGGTCTTTACCGTCTACTGGAGCAGCTGGATCGACGAAAATGGTCGCCAGCAACTGCGTAACGACATCTACGGATTTGATCGGGTCAGCTTCCAGAGCCGCCTGCTGTGATCCCTGCCACAGAGTGAAAAGCCCGGCCTGTGCCGGGCTTTTCTATGGGCGATTGAGGTTTGACAGGGCGCCCCGCCGGAGGGTAGTTTCAAGCGCCTGTATCACATTCAATCAGTGATCTTATTCAACTATTTTCGCTTGAATCTGCGATGGACGAACCCCTTATGCTGGAACAAGAGATAAGTCGACGTCGCCTGTTGCTGGGAGCCGGTTGCCTGTTGGGCAGCTCGCTGATCTCCTTCCCTGCACTGGCCAGCCGCAGTACCACCGGGCGTGAACTCAGTTTCTTCAATCTCAATACCGGCGAGCGGGTGCGCGCCAGCTATTGGGAGAACGGCCACTATCTGAGCGACGGGTTGGCCGAGCTCAACCACATCTTCCGCGATTACCGGCGCAACGAAGTGTTCAACATCGACAAGAAGTTGTTTGATCAGCTGTTTCTGTTGCAGCACAAGCTGGGTCGGCGCAGTGAAATCCAGCTGATCTCCGGCTATCGCGCCCCGGCAACCAATCGTCAGAAGCGCCACAAGAGCCGCGGCGTGGCCAAGCACAGCTACCACACCCTGGGGCAGGCGGTGGATGTGCGGATCCCCGGCGTACAGCTGGCCCATCTGCGCAAGGCGGCGCTCCAGCTCAAGGTGGGTGGGGTTGGTTACTATCCCCGTGATAACTTCGTTCACCTCGATACCGGCCCGGTGCGCAGCTGGTAAAGGGGTTGGCAAACTGCCAAGCTCTTCCCACCAGAGAGGAGATTGCGATGAAAAAGATAGTGATTGGCGGCCTGATCGCCCTGTTGTTGACCGGTTGCAGCAAGCTCAACCGTGAAAATTACGACCAGTTGAAGATGGGGATGAGTTACGCCGAGGCCAGCACCATTCTGGGCAAGGCGGAGCGTTGTGATGATGCCTTGGGCACTACCAGCTGCCTCTGGGGCGGGGAAGGGAAGAACATCAAGATCCGTTTTATTGCCGACAAGGCGACCTTCTTCAGCTCGGAAGGGATTAACTGAGTCGCAGAACGTCCATGAAAAAAGCGCCACTCGGGCGCTTTTTTGTTGCTCGCAATCCAACCCGCCTCGCCAGAAGCTGGCGTACTTAGTGAGTCGCGTACTGGTAGTTGAAGGTGGGCAGACCCCACTTGAAGCGTACCGCCAGCAGCCGCAGTACAAAGCCGATCCCGATGGAACCGAACGAGGCCCAGTTGGTCGGCAAGCCCTGATCCAGCGCCAGACAGTAGAGGGCTGCGGTGATCAGCGAAATGGCTGCATAGAGCTCGCGACGAAACACCAGCGGAATGCGCTGGCAGAGCAGATCCCGCAGCACACCGCCAAAGACCCCGGTCACTACCGCCATGATGCAGGCAATACCGGCGCCGTGGCCCATATCCAGCGCTCGGGCTGCACCGAAGATGGAGAAGACCACCAGTCCCAGGGCATCAAGGGCCATGAACAGCTTGCCGAGATAGCGCATCAGGGGGGCGGAGACCACACCCGCCATCGCGGCTGCGGCAACCAGCAGCACATATTCCGGATGCTCAATCCAGAGCAGCGGATAGTGGCCGAGCAGCACATCGCGAATGGTGCCACCACCGATGGCCGTCGCCGAGGCGATGATCACCACACCAAACAGATCCATCCGTCGCCGACCCGCGGCCAGCGCGCCGGTCATCCCTTCGGCCACCAGGCCAACCAAGAAGAGTGCATGTAACATGAGATATCCCAGGGAACGAGAAAGGCCAGAATCCTACCAACTCGTGTCATATGGGACAAGCTATCGAATGCATGCATTAATTTAATTCATGCTAAATACGAAAAAGGCACCGTTTCGGGTGCCTTTTTCTAATCAATGTTCAAGAGTTAGCGCCCCAGCTGCTCCTGCCGGTAGTGATCGACCCACATGGCGGTGGCGCCACAGATGGCAACCGGCATCACAAAGAGGTTCACCACCGGAATGGCGGAGAAGAGGGTCACCAGAGCGCCGAAGCTGAGGCACTTGCCGCGGCGCTGCTTCAAGGCATCGCGCATGGTGATGAAGTCGATCTTGTGGTTGTCGAACGGATAATCCACATACTGGATCGCCATCATCCAGGCGCTGAACAGGAACCAGAGCACAGGCGCCAGGGTCTGGCCTACCACCGGGATCAGGAACAGGATTAGGCAGCCAATGGCCTTGGGCAGGTAATACTTCAGCTTGGTCCATTCGCGGCCGAAGGTGCGTGGCACATCCTTGACGATATCCAGCATGCCGCTGTCATTGGCGGGCTGACCGGTGAGGATCTGCTCCACCTTCTCCGCCAGCAGGCCGTTGAAGGGGGCGGCTACCCAGTTGGCAACCGAGCTGAAGATAAAGGAGAAGACCACCAGTATGGTGATGAGGGCGATGGGCCACAGCAGATAGTCCAGCCAGTCGAGCCAGGCGGGGATCTGCTGATGGAGCCAGGCGAACAGGCCGTCCAGTTGCAGCAGCAGGGCATAGAAGGCCCCGGCAAACAGCACGAAGTTGACCAGCAGGGGGATCAGCACAAAGGTGCGGATGCCCGGTTGGCGAATAAGGGAAAAACCGCGCAGAAAGTAGTCTGCACCGCTGATTGAATCTTTGACCATATGGGGTGATTGGCTCATGTGAGCTCCATCTATGCATGGGAGAACTGCCAGCATATTACAAACAAGCCTTTGATTTGGTAAAGTCGCCGACTATTCCTTATTTCGTGCCGTGGCGACCAAAAATCGGGCATGAATGGGGATGATGCCAGCATATTACAAACAAAGCCGGGTCTGGATTTGGTAAAGTCACCTGCCCGCATCCTCTTTATTTAGCCACTGATACAGGTCGCCATGCGTCTGAAACTGATCAAACTCGCCGGCTTCAAGTCGTTCGTCGAGCCGACCCGCATCGAACTGTCGGCAGACATGACAGCCGTGGTGGGCCCCAATGGCTGTGGCAAATCCAACGTCATCGACGCGGTGCGCTGGGTGCTGGGGGAGAGCTCCGCCCGCCATCTGCGCGGCGAGAACATGACCGATGTCATCTTCAACGGCTCTATCAATCGCAGTGCGCACGGGCGCGCCTCGGTGGAGCTGGTGTTCGACAATCCCCACAACCGGGTGCCCGGCGAGTTCGGCCGCTTTACCGAGATCTCGGTGCGCCGCGAAGTGCTGCGCGACGGTTCCAACCACTATCAGATCAACGGCCAGAAGTGCCGCCGCAAGGATGTCACCGATCTCTTCCTCGGCACCGGTCTTGGCCCCCGCAGCTACGCCATCATCGAGCAGGGCACCGTCAGCCGACTGGTGGAGTCGCGTCCGGCCGATCTCAAGCTCTTTATGGAAGAGGCCGCCGGGGTTTCCCGCTACAAGGAGCGGCGCCGCGAGACCGAGCAGCGCATTCGCCACACCCAGGAGAACCTGGAGCGCCTCGGCGATATTCGCGGCGAGCTGGGCTCTCGCCTTGAGCACCTCAAAGCCCAGGCCGAGACCGCCGAGCGCTACAAACAGCTCAAGAGTCGTTCGCGCGCAGCTCGCGCCGAGCTGATTGGCTCCGAGTTGTGGGCGCTGGAGACGCGCCTTGGCGAGGCCAAAACAGAGCTGGCACAGGCCGAGCAGGCGCTGGCGGCGCTCGATGCCAAGCGCACCGCCGATGAGGGGCGCCACGTCACCCTGTCGGTCGCCAGACAAGAGGCGCAAGCCGAGCAGGCGAGCCGTCAGCAACAGATTTTTCTCGGCGGGCAGGCCATCGCCCGTCTCGAGCAACAGCAACTGCACCAGAGTGAACTGGGGCGCGACTGGCAGGCCCGTGCAGAGGCGCTCGGCGAGCGGATTGCTACCCGCAAGGCGCAGCTTGCCAGCCAGCAGGATCAACTGACCGAAGGGGTATTGCGCGCAGAGCAGGAGAGCGCCCGGCTGGAGCAGTGTGAGCAGTTGCTCACTGAGCAGCAGGAGGCCCGCCAGCACGCCAGCGAGCAGCTGGAGCAGGCCCGCCTGCGTCAGCAGCAGTGGCAACAACAGTTGGCCGGGTTGCAGGGGCAGCTCAACCAGACTCGTACCCGGTTGGGTGGTTTGCAGGAGTTGCAAGCCAAGACCCGGCTGGCCCGCCTCAAGCTGGAAGATGAACGCGCGGGACCCCTCGGCGCTGAGGCCGATGACCTGCAACCGGCCCTCGATGCCCTGAGTGGTGAGCTGGAGCTGACGCGGGCGGCTAATGGCGAGCTGACCGAGCAGCTGGCGCAGGCGGTCGACGCCCATGAACAACTCAAGCAGCAGTATGGCCAGCAGTTGAGCCTGCAGCGGGAACTGGAGGCGCGGCTGGCGACGCTGGATCAAATCCTCGGCGAGCAGATGGAGGGGGCGACCCTGGCGGATCGACTGCAGGTTGCTCCCGAATGGGCACAGGCGCTCGACAAGGTGCTGGGTCGCTGGCTCACCGCAACGCCGGCGGACGAGTGCAATCTGGCGCAAGAGGGACTCTGGATTGGCCCGGCGCAACCGGCGGTTGCCGGTACGCTGGCGGCGCAACTGGGCGGCGAGCACATTCCCGCCTTCCTCAATGCCATCTGGCTGGTGGAGAGCCGGGAGGCCGCATTGGCCCGCCAGCCAAGCCTTGCGGCCGGTGAGTCGGTACTGACTCCTGCTGGCGACTGGCTGGGGCCAAACTGGGCAGATCTGGGGCAGGGCGCGGCGCTCGGCACCATGGCACTGCTCGGTGAGCGTGAGCGGTTGCATACCGAGCAGGAGAGGGTTGCCGCGGGGCTGGCACAGCTGAGCGAGCAACTTGTCTCAGCCGATGCCCGGCGCGCCCAGCTTGCCAGTGCGCAGGAGTTGTCGCAGCGAACCTTGCGCGAGCAAGAGCAGAAATGGCAACAACTGCGCGAAGCCTGGAGCCTGCAACAGGGTCAGCGGCAGGAGCGGTTGCAGCGGCTCGGTCAGCTCGGCGAAGAGCTGATCCGGCTAGATCAGGAGCAGGCCGAAGAGGCAGAGCGGCTGGCCAGCGCCCGTGAACAACTGGAACTCGATGAGGCGCGCCTTGCCGAGTTGCAGGAGCAGGGGGAGCCGCTGACACAAGGGTTGCAGCTCGCTCAGGAGCTGCTGACCCGCTGCGAGCGGGCGGTCGACGAGGCCCGTGCGCGCCGCGAGCAGCAACAAGCGACCTGCCAGCGTTTGCAACTGGAGTTGGGCAATCTGCGCCAACTCATTACCCTGGGCGAAGAGGAGTTGGCGAGGCTCGGACTGGAGCTGGCCGGGCTGAAAGGGCCGGATAGCGAGGCCGTGCCGGATCTGGCGCCCCTGCTGGCCGAGCAGCGCAATCTGGAGGCGCAGCAGCTCGCCTGTCATCAGCGGCTTGCGGAGCTGGAGCGCCAGCTCGGTGAGCTGGAACAGGCCAGAAGTGCCGATCACAAGCAGCTGGTGACGTTGCAGGAGAAGCTGGCAACCCTGCGCCTTGAGCGCGAACGCAACCTTACCCGTCGGCAAGGGCTGCACGAGCAGTTCGAAGAGCTGGGGGTTCGACTGGTAGATCTCGATCAGGCGGTGTTGATCGCCGCTGATCGCGGCAAGCTGCGGCAGGAGATCCAGACTCTGGAGGGGCAAGTGGAGGCGCTCGGCGCCATCAACCTGGCGGCGCTGGAGGAGTATGAAGAGGCGAAAACCCGGGCAACCTATCTTGAAAATCAGTGTCAGGATCTCGAGCAAGCGCTTGAAACCTTGAGCCAAGCCATTAAAAGAATTGATAAAGAGACACAAATACGGTTCCGGGACACTTTCGATAAGGTCAACGAAGATTTAAAATCCCTGTTTCCGAAAGTGTTCGGTGGGGGCAGTGCCTGGCTTGAGCTCACCTCCGATGATCTTTTGGAGGCCGGAGTGAGCATCATGGCGAGACCTCCGGGTAAGAAGAATGCTACCATTGCCCTGCTTTCCGGGGGGGAGAAGGCGTTAACCGCGCTTGCGCTGGTTTTTGCCATCTTCAGACTCAACCCAGCACCTTTTTGTCTGCTGGATGAGGTGGATGCACCGCTCGATGAAGTGAACGTCGGTCGCTTCTGTTCTCTTGTCAAAGAGATGTCGAGCACAGTACAGTTCGTTTACATCAGTCATAATAAGGTCTCCATGGAGATGGCTGAGCAGCTGGTTGGCGTCACGATGCAAGAGCCCGGGGTTTCTCGCATTGTGTCGGTCGATATCGGTGAAGCCGTCGCTTTGGCTGAGCAAAACTAGAAAGAGAAGCAGCTAATGCAGGAATTGCGTTACATCTTGGTTGCCCTGGGCGGTATTGCTATTGCGGCATTGCTCATTCACGGGTTGTGGAGCAACAAAAAGAATCGTCAGGCACCGATCAAAGAGAAACCGATTGGACGGATGGACTCCAAGTCGCGGGATCGTGATAACGACGCCTTCGACAGCGATGGCATCGGCCAGGTACGCGTGGTCAGTGGTGGCCGTCGTGCCGAGCCCAAGCTGCGCAGTGAAGAGAGCCGCCAGCCGGAACTCGGTCGTCGCCCTTCCGTCCCCACCTTTGATGATGAAGATGACGAGGACGATCTGCCGCCGCCCGTAGTGCGCAAGCCTGCTGCCCGCCCGGTTCCGCCGCCTCCTGTCTATGAAGAGGAGGAAGCGTTCGACGAACCGCTTCCCGAGGAGACCGACGAGGCGCCCGCCGCGCCGGTGCGCAAACCTGCTCAGGTCAATCGCCGTACCCCGGTCTACCGTTCCCGTCCTCAGCGCGAGCCCATGATGCAGTCGCTGGACGACGAGCCGCTGGTCGAGCCCGCCTATGCGACAGCCCCGACTTTTGGTGCCCGTGCAGAGACAGTCCGTACCGCTGACACCGTTCGTGCCGAACCGGTGCGTGCTCCCGAGCCGGAATATCAGCCGCAGCCCCGTCATGTGGCTCCCGAGCCAGCCTATGTGGCACCTGCACCTGTGGTTGAAGAGCCGCGCATGGCACCCCAGCCGGTCGAGAAGATCTGGCAGGATGTCTATGTCATCAACCTGATGGGCCGTCCGGGTCACGACTTGCAAGGTGCAACCCTGCTCTCGTCCCTGATGGCGCTGGGTTTCAAGTTTGGCGAGATGGATATTTTCCACCGTCACGAAGATCCCAACGGCAAGGGTGAAGTGGTCTTCTCCATGATCAACATGGTCAAGCCGGGTACTTTCAACCCGTACCGGATGGAACAGTTCACCACGCCGGGTGTCTCCTTGTTCATGCAGCTGCCGCTGCGCAGCAATGCCGCGTTTGCCTTCGAGGATATGCTGCAGGCTGCCGATCAGCTGGCCAGCGATCTCGATGCCATGCTGACCGATATGGATCGCAGCCCGCTGAGCGACGAGACCATTGCCCGTTACCGTCACGAGCTGGCTGCCTACGAGGCCAGTCGCGACTAATACGCCATGCGGGTCGAGTGAAGAAAAAGTGCGGTACCCTGGTACCGCATTTTTGTTTCTACCCCGGCCGTATGTTCAATCACACTTCGAGACTTTTTCATGAGCGACACCCTCTCCCGCCACCGTCAATTGTGTGAACTGCTTACCGAATATGGTCATCAGTACTATGTGCTGGATAACCCGACCGTACCGGACGCCGAATATGACCGTCTGATGCGCGAGCTGATTGCGCTGGAGGCTGACCACCCCGAGCTGAAAACCCCGGCTTCCCCGAGCGTGCGGGTCGGAGGCCAGCCGCTGACGGCGTTCAGTCAGGTGCGCCACGAGATCCCCATGCTCAGTCTGGATAACGTCTTTAGCAGCGAAGAGCTGCAGGCGTTCGAACAACGCATGAGCGATCGCCTCAAGCGTGAAGTGCGTTTCGAGTTCTGCTGCGAGCCCAAGCTTGATGGCCTGGCGGTGAGCCTGCTCTATGTAAATGGTCAGCTGGTGCAGGCCGCGACCCGGGGCGATGGCGCTACCGGTGAGGAGATCACCGAGAACGTGCGTACCATCAAGGCCATTCCGCTCGCATTGCGAGGCTCTGGTTGGCCCGAGCGGTTGGAAGTGCGTGGCGAAGTCTTTATGCCCAAGGCCGGTTTCGAAGCGATGAACGCCAAGGCGCTGGCAGCGGGCGAGAAGGTATTCGTCAACCCGCGCAATGCCGCTGCTGGCAGCCTGCGTCAGCTCGATTCACGCATCACCGCCAGCCGTCCCCTGAGCTTTTACGCTTACGGTGTCGGTGTTGGCGGCGAGCAACTGGGCGACTCCCACTTTGGCCGTCTCACCCAGCTCAAGGAGTGGGGGCTGCCGCTCAGTCCAGAGGTGAAGCTCAAAGAGGGGGCCGCCGGTTGTCAGGCGTTCCACGACGACATTCTGGCCCGCCGTGGCGAGCTCCCTTATGAGATCGACGGCGTGGTCTACAAGGTCGATGCCATCGCCCTGCAGGAGGAGCTGGGCTTTGTGGCTCGCGCCCCGCGCTGGGCGACTGCCCACAAGTTCCCGGCGCAGGAGGAGATGACTCTGCTTGAGAACGTCGAGTTTCAGGTTGGTCGCACCGGCGCCGTGACGCCGGTGGCCAAGCTTAAACCTGTGTTTGTCGGCGGCGTGACTGTCTCCAACGCCACCTTGCATAATGCCGATGAGATCGAGCGGCTTGGCGTGATGATCGGCGATACCGTGATCGTGCGCCGGGCAGGGGATGTGATCCCGCAGATCGTGGCCGTGGTAGAGGCAGAGCGCCCTGTTGATGCGCGCGAAATTCTCTTCCCGACCGAGTGTCCGGTCTGTGGCTCAGCAGTGGAGCGGTTGGAAGGGGAAGCGGTTGCCCGCTGCTCCGGTGGCCTGTTCTGCGAGGCGCAGCGCAAGGAGGCGATCAAGCACTTCGCTGCCCGTCGTGCCATGGATGTGGATGGCCTTGGCGACAAGATTGTCGAGCAGCTGGTAGACAAGGGGCTGGTGAAGACTCCCGCCGATCTGTTCAGCCTCAATGCCATCCAGCTGGCCGGTCTTGAGCGGATGGGGCAAAAATCCGCCCTCAATCTGGTAGCCGCCATCGATGCGGCGCGCAGCACCACCCTGCCGCGCTTCCTGTTTGCCCTGGGGATCCGCGAAGTGGGGGAGGCGACTGCGCTCAACCTTGCCAACCACTTCCTCACCCTGGATGCCCTGCGCGCTGCATCGGTGGAGCAACTGCTCGAAGTGGCTGACGTGGGCGATGTGGTGGCCAAGCATGTCTACTACTTCCTGCGTCAGCCGCACAACGTGGAGGTGTTGGAAGCCTTGCTGGCTGCCGGCATCCACTGGCCGGCCATCGAGAAGAAAGAGGCCGCGGAGCAACCCTTTGCCGGCAAGACCTTCGTGCTGACCGGCACGCTGACCACCTTGTCGCGCAACGACGCCAAGGCGGCGCTGCAGGCGCTGGGGGCCAAGGTGGCGGGTTCGGTATCTGCCAAGACCGATGTGCTGGTCGCGGGGGAAGCGGCCGGTTCCAAGCTGACCAAGGCGCAGGAGCTCGGCATTACCATCTGGACCGAAGAGGAGCTGCAACAGGCGTTGCAGGGCTGATAGCCCTCACCAAGCCTGCTAACCGCAGCACCCGATAAAAGAGAACCCGGCATGGCCGGGTTCTCTTTTTTTGTTTCGGCGGTTACTCACGCCAGAGGATCTTGTGGCGCCATTTGTCGGGCACTGTGAGCTGCCAGCGGGCCAGCTCGCTCTTGCTGAAGACATATTCGCCGCGCAGGGCCGCGCGCGGGGAGATGGTACGGGGCAGGGTGCCCGCCAGTATGGTGTTGATGAGGCTGGCTGCCTGTATCCCCTGATCGTGGCCGTCCAGCACCAGCCCACCGATGGCCATCCCCTTGCCGACGGTAAATTCCCAGAAACAGAAGAGCGGCACCGGCGTGTTGGCGCTGGTCCACTCCAGCACCGTCTTTTCGCTCACATGCTTGCCATTGTCATCGACCAGCGTGTGGTAGAGGCCGAGGAAGATCGCCTGATAGCCGTTCTTCTTGGCGTTGAGCACCGCCTCTTGCCAGAGGCTGTAATCCCCCATCAGCTGGCTGTTGATCCTGGTCTGGCCGACTCGCAGCTCGGTCTGGGTCTTGAATTCATCCTCGATGGCGGTGAGGGCCACATTACTGGAATCAAACAGCACCAGTGCCTTGTCGAGCCCCCCCATCATCTGGCTTATTTCGCTGATGTTGCGCTTGAGCAGGGGGCGTTCCAGCACGCCGGTGATCTTGGGGTGGCCGACAAAGCCCTTGAGGCGCGGATTCTCGTTCATGCCAAGAAACACCACTGGGGTACCCAGCGAGGCGATCTCGTTGGCCAGATAGTTGATGGCGTTGTCATCCCCCAGTACCACTAAATCCGGCTTGCTCTTGAGATAAAAGGCGATGGCTTGCTGGGCGATTTCGTCGAACTTCTCCCGTGGATGGCGTTTGGTATCCATATAGAAGTGAGTGATCTTGTGCTCCCCCTGCAAGCCATCGAGCAGCCCTTTGTTGTAGCTTTGGTCCCACAGGTATTCGGGATGGTAGCTGCTGATCACTAGAATGTTGGCAGCCCAGAGCGGCAGAGAGAGGGTGGATAGCAGTAGCAACAGCAGAGAGGTGCGCATGGGTTGTCCCTTGTCGAGGGGGAGAGAGTTCTTGTTCAGTATGGGTGGTTTTGGTTGGCGCTGTCATCTCGAAACCGGTGTGGCGAGGGGCGATTTTTTTCGTGTGGGCGGATCGGACGCCAGCCCGCACCCTGCTTGAGATTGGATTTGAATGGGGCTCTTTTGGGTTGGTCGTGAACTGTCCCGCTCGCTGGAAAACCTGTTCTGGATCAAGAAATGAGGCTTCGCTTTGGTGCCTAATAGACACCACATATAGGGACGCATTCGTTTTTAATCCCTATATGTTGTGTTATTAAGCTGTGTATAAGCTGTTCCTCTCCTATCTTCAGCCCAGGCTTGTCAAGCCTCGGCTGAATTTATTTGCGTCCAGGACGAGATGCCGGGAGGGGGGCCCAACAAGGGTGAGCCAGAGGCAAATGCCTGGCCTTTTAACGGGGAAAATTCATGAAACCGGTTGTGATCAAACGTGACGGATGTCGCGCACCATTCAATGCCCAGCTGATTGCAGAGGCGGTCAGCCGTGCGGCGGAAGCGGTCAATCAGGCCAATCCGGCACTCGCCTCCCGCATTGCCAATGCGGTGAGTCAGGAGCTGGAAGGGCGTGGTGAAGTTGATATCCACGAGATCCAGAACCGGGTCGAAAACCACCTGATGGCTTCCGACGACAAGGCCATCGCCCGTGCCTATATCGAATATCGCCACGACAGGGATCAGGCCCGCGAGGCGCGCGGCCGTCTGGCGCAGGAGATCCGCGGTCTGGTCGAGCAGACCAACGCTGCCCTGCTCAACGAAAACGCCAACAAAGACTCCAAGGTGATCCCGACCCAGCGCGACCTGCTGGCCGGTATTGTCGCCAAGCACTATGCCACCAGCCACATGCTGCCCCGTGATGTGGTTCAGGCCCACGAGAGTGGTGATCTGCACTTCCACGATCTCGATTACTCACCTTTCTTCCCGATGTTCAACTGCATGTTGATCGATCTGAAAGGGATGCTGACCCACGGCTTCAAGATGGGCAATGCTGAGATCGATACCCCGAAATCCATCAGCACCGCCACGGCCGTGACCGCCCAGATCATCGCCCAGGTGGCGAGCCACATCTATGGTGGTACCACCATCAACCGCATCGATGAAGTGCTGGCTCCCTATGTGACCATCAGCTGGCAGAAGCACCGTGAAGTGGCCGAAGAGTGGGGCATTTCCGACGTAGAAGCCTACGCCATGGCCCGCACCGAGAAAGAGTGCTACGACGCCTTCCAGTCGCTGGAGTACGAGGTCAACACCCTGCACACCGCCAACGGTCAGACCCCGTTTGTCACCTTTGGCTTTGGCTTGGGGGACAGCTGGGAGTCGCGGATGATCCAGCGCGCCATCCTCAGCAATCGTATCGCAGGTCTTGGCAAGAACAAGAAGACCGCTGTGTTCCCGAAACTGGTGTTTGCCATCAAGGATGGCCTCAACCACAAGCAGGGCGATCCCAACTACGACATCAAGCAGCTGGCGCTGGAGTGTGCCTCCAAGCGGATGTATCCGGACATCCTCAACTACGACCAGGTCGTGAAAGTGACCGGCTCCTTCAAGACCCCCATGGGTTGCCGCTCCTTCCTCGGTGCCTACGAGGAGAATGGCGAGCTGATCCACGAAGGTCGCAACAACCTGGGTGTCGTGAGCCTCAACCTGCCGCGCATAGCCCTGAAATCCCGTGACGAAGCGGACTTCTGGGATCGTCTCGATGCCTCCCTGCGGGTTGCCAAGAAGGCGCTGATGTACCGCATCACCCGTCTGGACGGGGTGAAAGCACGGGTTGCTCCGATCCTCTATATGGAAGGGGCTTGCGGCGTGCGCCTCAAGGCGGACGACAACGTCAGCGAGATCTTCAAGAACGGTCGTGCCTCCATTTCCCTCGGTTATATCGGGGTTCACGAGACCATCAACGCCCTGTTTGGTGACAAGGTGCACCTGTTTGACAGCGCCGAGCTGCAACAGAAGGCCATCGCCATTATCGCCCGTCTCAGGGCAGCCATTGACGAGTGGAAAGAGGAGACTGGCTACGGCTTCAGCCTCTACTCCACCCCGAGCGAGAACCTCTGCACCCGTTTCTGCCGCATCGACGCCAAGGAGTTTGGCGTGGTATCCGGCGTGACCGACAAGGGTTACTACACCAACAGCTTCCACCTTGATGTGGAGAAGCAGGTCAACCCGTACGACAAGCTGGACTTCGAGGCGCCCTATCCGCCCATCGCCAGTGGCGGTTTCATCTGCTACGGCGAGTACCCCAACATCCAGCACAACCTGGAAGCGCTCGAAAACGTCTGGGATTACAGCTATGACAAGGTGCCCTACTACGGTACCAACACTCCCATCGACGAGTGCTACGACTGCGGCTTTACCGGCGAGTTCGAGTGCACCTCCAAGGGCTTTACCTGCCCGCGCTGCGGCAACCACGACCCCGCCAAGGTGTCGGTGACCCGCCGAGTCTGCGGCTACCTCGGCAGCCCGGATGCACGCCCCTTCAATGCGGGCAAGCAGGAAGAAGTAAAGCGCCGCGTCAAACATATGTAAGAGCACAGGCGATGAAGAGCTGGCCCCTGACTCAAGGGGCCATTTTCATTGGAGGGCGGCAGTTATGCCGCTGTCCCGTGAACGAGGCAGGAAACAAGCGATGCACTACCACCAATACTACCCGGTCGATGTGATCAACGGCCCCGGCACCCGTGCCACCCTGTTTGTCTCCGGTTGTGAGCACCAGTGCCCAGGTTGCTACAACCAGAGCACCTGGCGGCTCGATGGCGGCAAGCCGTTCGATCAGGCGATGAGCGATCGCATCATTAGCGACCTCAACGACAGCCGCATCAAACGGCGAGGTCTGTCGCTCTCCGGTGGCGATCCGCTCCACCCGGCCAACGTGCCCAACGTGCTGGCGCTGGTGAAACGGGTGCGCGCCGAGTGTCCGGGCAAGGATATCTGGTGCTGGACCGGCTATCTGCTCGGCGAGCTGTCAGAGGCCCAGCGCGAGCTGGTGGCCTTGCTGGATGTGCTGGTGGATGGCAAGTTTGAAAAGGCGTTGGCAGACCCCGGCCTGCTCTGGCGTGGCAGCAGCAATCAGCAGATCCACGACCTCAACGCTGGGCGTGATGCGGGTGAGCGAATTCCCTGTCTGGTTTGCAGTTGAAGCCAGGGATGTTTATGGTTAGCCCATTCCAATCCTGATGACATTCATGAAGAGGAGAGCCGAGATGAACAATCTGCTCAAGATCCTGCTGGCCATTTTCCTGCCTCCTGTGTGCGCTTTTATCCAGGTGGGCTTTAGCCTGCACTTTTTAATCAACATAGTGCTGACCCTGATGGGCGGTCTGCCGGGCATGGTGCATGCGCTCTGGCTGGTGGTGAGCGACAAGCGCGGCTGATACCTTCGGCTGGTTAGTGAGCTCATTGACGATAAAAGGGCCAACCTCTCGGGGATGGCCCTTTTGTTCATGTTCATACGAATACTTTTTCGTTAGGATGGGTGACTGACCAAAAGGGCGCGCGTTGAGCGGCCCGCAGTCCGGCAACAAGCACCGGCAGAGAACAAGGAGCGTTACATGAAGTGGAAAGTCGCAGTATGGTCAGGTCTGGCAGTGACACTGTTGCTGGGGTGCTCATCCCGTCAGGAGGTAGCGCACGAGCGCGCTCCGATCGCTATCCCTCTCGAGCAGTTGTCCAGCTACTGGGTTCAGGAGAAGCAGTGGTCATGGCTTGGTAATGACGAGCCCGCCCTGCCGGCCAAACCGGTCAAGGGGTATGTGGAAGTTCGCTATCAAATCGACGCCAGCGGCACGCCGGTCAAGCCGGAAGTGGTGGCGGCCGAGCCCCCCGGCGAGCTGGAGCAGAGCGCGCTGGCGACCCTCTCGCGGATCCGCTACAGCCCGGCAGAGGGCAACCCGGATGCCATTCCGGTCGAGGTGACCAACCGCTTCGAGATCGAGATCAACTGATCCCCCATCACTCTGATGCCAGAGAAAGAGAGACCCCGGCCAGGCCGGGGTCACGTTTATTGCTGTTTGCAGTCGTTGTAGGCGGTCTGCCACTCGCCATCCAGATCCCGCAGCTCGACAAAGCCCTCATCCCCCTTGTTCCACCAGACGGCTTCGTGCTCGTCCGTATAGCGGGCGCCGGAGGCCGAGACGGCCTGGGGCAGGGTGTAATCCTTGCCGTCCGGCAGCGACAGCTTGATAAAGCTGAGGCTCTCGTCGGAGAGTGCGAAATAGCGAACCTGCACCTTCTTGCCCTGCTCGCACTGGTAACTGATCGGTTCACCACCGGTGACGGAGAGGGTATTGCCCTGATTGCAACCGGCGAGTCCCCCCATCGCCAGCATGCCGATGGTCATCATATGAGCTTTTTTCATGATTGCAGTCCCATTTATGTCATCCGAGCATGAGACTAACAGCTTGAAGCTGATCTGCAATGGCTGGTCTGGCGTCTGCGTCGGTAGTTGTCCGGATCCTCATGCCAGCGCAGGCACTGCTCGGGCGCTATTTGCCACCGGTTGTGCCAGCACCCCTTCCAGAATGTCGAGGATCTGGCTGTCGATGGTTTCGTCGAACTTGCGGGCAAACAGGTGCTCGCTTTGCAGCAGTGCCGTGGCATCTTCTGCCAGATAGTCCCGTGGCCTCAGCTTGATGTCTCCCATGGGGATCCAGTCGATGGCCCGCTTGTCGTCGTTGACGATCCGTCCCTGATAGCTGGTATTCATGATCACCGTCTGGAAGAACCCCTCATCGGCGATCAGGGTGTGCTGGTAGAATGCTTTGAAGCGATCCACCTCGGGGCTGTGGCTGACAAATTCACAGAAAGCGCGGCTCAGGATCATCCACTGATTGCCAATGTAGGGGGTGACTCCCTCCAGATAGGGGCGGGTGGCGACCGGTTCACAGATCAGCTCCTGATCCGTCTCGGTCACATAGTGGTCGATGCGGTGCAGCGTATCTGGGCGCAGCTTGCGCTGATCGAGGACTTTGAGGAAATCCTTGCCGCGATGGCCGCGCAAGAAGCGGTGGATCTGCCCCTGGGTGCGCAGCGGAAAGTCCTGGGCACTCAGATTGATAAAGAATTCCCATTCCACCCCCTGTTTCAGCAGTGCCGCTATGCCGCGCAATTCGGCATCCACCAGACTGTATCCTCCCCACAGTGCATTCTTGCTCGCGAGCAGCGAGGCATTGGGATAGTCGCTGAGGAAGCGTGCGATCTCCTGCTGGAGCTCCGGACCCGAGCTTTTGTCGACGTGGATCAGGTAGTGATTACTGTCGTGGTAGATCGCCTTGAACAGGCGCTTGAACTGGGCGGGATAGCGATGAACCAGAATGAGGTAGGCAATCATGGCTGTGTGTCCTGTGTTGGCGGCAGGGCCTCGCCAAACGGCAGGTCGCCTCAGGCGGATGGCGTGAAGCTGGTTCCTGTCGGGCTGACCGCTGCCGCAATAAAAGAGAGTGAAACGCATATGACAATAGTGAGGACTGGCTGCGACAGGGGGAGATGCGCCTTATAGCATCGGGTCAATACAGCCGGTCTGGCGACGTCAGGTTGAGGATGAGGGGGGGCAAGGGGTGCCCAGTCGGTTGGCTCTTTTGCATGACAAACCTGTCATCAGGTGCAGAGCACAAGTGGCCGATAAGTGAGAGTCTACAGTAACATGGTTGGGACGGGCGGGGTCATATATCGCCGTTACAGGATGAAAACTGTTCAATGGAGTCCGAGTTTGGCCTCGAAATCTCGTACCAGCGCTTCGTAGGTGCCATTGTTCCTGATCTTTTGCAGCCCCTCCTCGAAGAGTTTGGCCATCTCCTCTCCTCGTGGATGGGCGCGGGAGAAAGCAAGCCAGAAGCCATCGGTGGAGAGTTTGCCAACCTTGACCACCTTGCCGGTCAGCTGTTTTTGCTGGATCTTGAGGTAGCCCGGCATGCCGTTCATCAGGATGTAGTCGACCCGGCCACGTACCAGCATCTCGAGGATCTGGGCATCGGATTTGGCCTGAAAGCGGGTGATTCTGGGGTTCTCCATAAAATCGGTGGGGTAGGTGTAGCCGAGGGTGATGCCCACCCGCTTGCCCTCCAGCGAGGTGAGCTTGAGATCCCGTTGCGGGTCGCTGGCAAGTGCGAAGATGGCAAGATCCTCCTCGAACATGGGGGTATCGTGCCAATGGTACTGGTAGCGGTTCTCTTCGGTGATGGTGGCGTTGAAGCACCCCGCAAGTTTGCCGCTTTTCGCATCGTGCATGCAGCGGGCGAAGGGGAGGGTGCGAAAGACAATCTCGATCCCTTCGGCGGCGAACACCGCCTTGACCAGCTCAGGCGCCAGTCCGTGGGGCTGGTCATCCTTATTGTCCTTGTCGCGCTCGCAGTAGGGGGCCCAGTCATCTTCGGCACCAATCACAAGCGGGGTGGCCCCGAGCGGGCTGGTAGCCAACAGCATCAGACAAACCAGCCATTTTTTTAACAACGCGACCATAGGTACACCTCATCGACAGCAGCCTTACAAGCATAGCCGTACTTCTGCGCTGAGCTGTGGTGGTGGGGGGATGACAAGGGAGGCACACGAGGGAGAGAAAAAACGCCCCGGCAGGCGACGGGGCGAAAAAGAGCTCATCCATGGGCTGACAACAGTGCTTACAACAGGAAATCAATAACCGAAGCGGGTCGCCTCGAAGCGGTTGAGCAACCGGTGGACGAGGTAGCAGGCCAGCAGGGTGACCACGATGGCAAACAGTATGCTGCTCACACGGTAGAGGGCGCTGAACACCAGATCGTTGCCCGGGGTGAGGTACTGGCCAAACAGGATGCCGAGGGTGGTGAGGGCGCCAAAGCCGACCCCGGAGCCACCAGCCTCCTTGACGTGGGCATGGCTGAACAGCATGGCGCCGAGCCACAGTAACGGGGCGACAAGCAGCAGTTGCCCTGACCAGTCATAGAGCAGCAGCTGGCCGAGCAAGCCGAAGGTGACACCCAGCAAGGTACCCATCGCCCGTTTGCGGGCATAACTGAGGGCGCCGTTCCAGTGCATGGGGAACAGCACCAGCAGGGTTGTGGCCTGGGCAGACATGGAGTCGCGCAGGTCAAACACCTGAAATACCAGAAACGACAGGGTGGCCACAGTGGCACCCAGCAGGGCTTCATGGCGCATCCGGTGCGGCGCCTTGGGGGCCGAGGCGGGCTTGGGTCTGGCCTCCACATCCGGGATCAGCATGGTCATCAGGTAGGCGATTAGCACCGACAGCACGCTCGCCCAGATATTGTTGAGGATCAGGTCGTTGAGGTCGGTCTGCGGATAGCTGGCAAAGTGCAGCATGATGCTGAGGCTCAGCACCCCGTTGGCCCCGAACAGAAACAGGCTGCCCCGCGACATGGCGGCGAAACGGTAGAGAAACAGCAGAAAGGCGATGGGAGTCATCAGCGCCGGATGGCTGCCAAACAGCCCTCCCAGCAGCCCGACCTCCACCCCACAGACCACCGCCGCCGCGATCAGCTGGCGCGCGGCATGGCCATTCATCACCGGCACCATCCCCAGCAGCAGCACCGGCGTGACCGTATAGAAGACCCCGTAATTCCAGCCAAACAGCTTGCAGAGCAGAAAGCCCGTGGTGCAGCCAAAGGCGATGCGCAGGCACTGGCGCAGCTCGTTGCCGGTGAGGGGCCGATACCAGAGGTGAGTGGCAGCACCACCGGCGGGGTGGGCTGGGGCAGTATTGACCGACGGGTGAGTGGCGTGGTTAGTAGACATAATGGAGCAGGCTGAGCAAGTGGATCTGGCCCCGTGCCAGCATGGCGGTCAGGGCATTGTCCGGCAGCAGTTGTACCGTGGCCCGCGCCCCGGCTGGCAGATGAGCGGGGAGCTGGTCCAGCTCGAGGTGCAGCCGCATCCGTTGGGCATCCCGTACCCAGCGATCCGACTCCACCGGCGCCGCCAGTCGACCATTGGCATCAAACTGACCGGCACTCACTCCGGCATCCAGACTGCTTACCCGGGCAGGATAGAGCTGACCCGGTTCGCCATCGAAGGCCACCAGTGCGCGGGTTTGCGCGCCAACATGGCGCAGGCTCTTCTCCCGAAAATCGGCAATGACATCTACCTGTTCCGACACCAGCGCCAGCAGTGGGCTGCCCGCGCTGGCGATACTGCCCGGCTTGAGTTGCAGGTTGGTGATGGTGCCATCCTGATCCGCGTGAACCTGGCTGTAAGAGAGGGCCAGCTGTGCTTGCGCCAGCTTGTTGCGGGCCT
Organism: Aeromonas sp. R4-2; assembly: GCF_040908295.1. Taxonomy (NCBI): domain Bacteria; kingdom Pseudomonadati; phylum Pseudomonadota; class Gammaproteobacteria; order Aeromonadales; family Aeromonadaceae; genus Aeromonas; species Aeromonas sp. R4-2. Next base: position 416,674 of record NZ_JBFODL010000014.1, read on the forward strand.
GGCGCAGCAACAGATTGTCCTCACCGGTCACGCCACGACTGGCTTTGATCTGGGCCAGTTTGGCTTGACTGGCGCGCAGGTTGGCCTGGGCGCTGCGCAGGGCGCTGTCAGCCTCATCTTTTTGTTGCAGCGAAACCATGTGACGTTGGTAGAGCGCATCGATGCGCTCAGCCTCGCGCCACTTCTGGCTGGCCAGGGTCTCTTTGGCGTTGATCTCGGCAACGGCAGCTGTCAGGGCGGCATCCAGTTCACTGTTCTGCTGCTCTGCCTGCGCCAGCGCAAGGCGGGCCTGCTCCACTGCCAGTTCAAAAGGGGCCGGATCCAGCCTGAACAGCAGATCCCCCTTCTTGACCTGCTGGTTGTTGTGAACGGCGACCTCGATCACCTTGCCGCTCACCTGGGGGGCCAGCTTGGTGACCACCCGGGTCGCCATCGCCTGAGGGGTGAGGGGCATCAGCAGGTCGGCTATCAGAAAATAGGCAAACAAGGTGGCAAAGCCCGCCATGGACCATTTGATCCAGCGGGTAAATTGTTGATCCGGGGTCATCTTATTCTCTCTCTGTGTCGGTCTCGGGAGGGCTTGTATCGCCTCCGGCTTGTCGGTCGTGGTGTTGTTCAATTTTGCTGAGGGCGTTGGCCGAGATCCGCTGCACCGTGGCTTCAAACAGTTGCAGGGTCTGCTCGTCGATGCCCCCCAGCAGCTCCCGGCGGATATTCATGATGCGGTCGGCGATCTGATCGAGCAGGGTCTGGCCAGCCGGGGTCACACAGACGATGCGGGCCCGCTTGTCCTGACTGCAGCAGTGGCGCTCAATCAGCCCCTGCTCTTCCAGCTGGCCCAGGGTGCGCATCAGGGATGGCAGTTCTATTTCGAGGGCTTCGGCCAGGGTCTTCTGGCTGACATGGTTCTCCATGCGGGAGAGTTTCCACAGCGCGGTCCAGCGGGGATGGGTGAGGCCAAGGGGAGCCAGCTCCAGATCGGCGGCAGTACGCCATAGCCGGTGCATCCGCGCTATCTGCTCGGCGAGCGACAGCTCGCGCAACCTTTCCAGATCCGTCATCTTCTCATCCTCAATGTACTTAGCCTGCTAACTATCATACTTGTTTAGCAGGCTAAGTAAATAGTGTGATGCGGATCATGTTTCTGGTCGGATCTTTCGTTGGTGAGGGCGAGCAGCATTCGAGCCCCTGATATTATTCTCGGGGCTGATCCACTCGAGGCTCTCTTGCCGATTCGGATATTGCGCCGTGAATGGAGGATATCCGGTGGTTATTTTCATGAAATTTTCAGCTTCGGCGAGCAGCTCTTTTTTTATCCGCTAATATTGATGGGGTTATAAAGCAAGGGGGAAACGGGTTGTGGATGGATATGACAGTGGATGTGTGTATCTGGCAATTGAAACGCTGTTGAGTGATGGGGAATATGGTGCAGAGTCACACCATGGCGTGAATCGGGAAGGCACTATCAGAAGTACCGATATCAGTCATGATTTTGACCCCGCCAATATTCCATTGCTGTTGGCAGAATAGACCTGACCGTGTGTGAACCTTGTGAGTTCAAGCCAGTGCTCTGGTATTCGCTGGCTTGACTCATCACTATTTCAATCTCCCCTTTTTACATCTTTCTCCTCACCATTTTTCATCGTGCCTGCTTCCTGCACGCCGACTCAAACCCTGGTGTGGCACGCCGTGGCACTTGCGTTATGGCGATGACATTGCCCGCTGATTATCACTCACAGGAGCTGTGGCGATAAATGGTCGCAGAGCTTGTCATCTGGCTCTGTTATTTCCCCGAAGGGGGGAGATCATCGCATCGTTATTACTGCTGATCACCCAAATATCCGCCATTGGGCTCGCTCGTTTTATCACCCTATTTCCTGACTTGGTCGGGTATCGGATGTCTGGTGTTCTATTGTGCTGCGCTCGTTGGCGGCACCATGATGTTTAAGTTTTTAATGTTTTTATATGGCTTTGCAGTCTGGCTAACCGACAGGAGTGAGGGGGATCAATAAAGTAGCGGTCACAATCACACGCAGAGTACATAACAATGAAAAACCTCTCACCCCTACAAACCACACAAGAAAAGGCCGCCTTTATGGGCGGCCAACAAATTGCCGGTATGCCGCTCTTTATATTTCTGGGGTTGGCGACCTGCGTTCTCTTTTCCGGCTGGAATGGCTCGTTGCCGCTCGGCATGGTCGGTGCGCTGGCACTGATGTTCGTGCTGGGCACCCTGCTGACCGAGCTGGGTGAGCGGATCATGCCGATCCGTGAATATCTGGGGGGCGGCACCATCCTCGCCATTTTCGGCGGCGCCGCCCTGTTCGAATATCAGCTGCTGCCGGTGCAGGCGGGGCAGGTCATCACCAACTTCATGAAGGAGGGGGGCTTTCTCAACTTCTTTATCGCCAGTCTGGTGACTGGCTCCGTGTTCGGTATGAGCGGCGCTTTGCTGAAAAATGCCGCCATGCGCTACCTGCCGGTCATTCTTGGTGGCGTCGCACTAGCGCTGCTGAGCGTTGGTCTGGTCGGCTCCCTGATGGGGTATGGCTTCAAGAATGCGGTGCTGCTGATCGGCCTGCCCATCATGGGCGGTGGCATGGGCGCCGGTGCGGTGCCGTTGGTGGAGATCCTCTCCGGCCCGATGCAGATGTCCAGTGCGGATCTATTGTCGCGCATGGTACCGGCGGTGGTGATCGCCAACACCCTGGCGATTCTGGTGGGCTCCCTGCTGGCACGGCTCGGCCGCCACTACCCCTCCCTGACCGGCAACGGCAAGTTGATGGTCAAAGAGAATAGCCAGAATATCGCCGAGGAGCAGGCCGAGGCACCGACCCTGCAGAGTCTGGGCATGGGGCTCTTTATCAGCTCCAGCATGTTTGTGCTGGGCTCCCTGCTCGGCAACTTTATCCCCATGCACCCCTTCGCCCTGATGATTTTGGCTGTCGCCTTTATCAAGGTGAGTGGCCTGCTGCCGCGCCGTTATGAGCAGGCGGCAGCCGACTGGTATCAGTTTGTGGTGAGCAACCTGACCCCCTCCCTGCTGGTGGGGATCGGCGTCGCCTATACCAGTATTCCCGAGCTGATCAGTGCCTTCTCCATCAGCTACTTCGTGCTGGTCATGGTCACCGTAATTGGCGGGGCTCTCGGTGCGGCGCTGGTCGGCAAGCTGATCGGCTTCTATCCCATTGAGGCGGCCATCACCGGCGGGCTCTGCATGGCCAACATGGGCGGGACCGGCGATGTGGCCGTGCTCTCGGCGGCCCAGCGCATGAAGCTGATGCCTTTTGCCCAGATCTCCTCCCGTCTCGGTGGCGCTGTGATGCTGATTTTGGCGACCGCTCTTATCTCCCTGCTTGCCTGATACCGGATTGAGGAACAAACAAGATGAACGACATCATGATGGGTACCAGCCTGCCCTATGCAGAACGCAAGCGTCAGGGTGTACGCGGCCGCATGCCGCATAAGGAGGAGTCCCTCTCCCAGCAGCGGCGCCGGATCTACCGATTGGTCAGCGCCATGCAGAGTCCGTTTGACCAGCATCTGCTGCTGCGCCAGCTGCAGGAGGACAACCCGGTGCTCTTCTACGATCTGGTGCGCCACCATCTGCCGGAGCTGCTGCCGATCATCTACACCCCGGTGGTGGGGGAGGCGTGCCAGCGCCACAGCGACCTCTATCTGCGCAGCCACGGCCTCTATCTCTCCTGGCATGACAGGGACGATCTCGACGACATCCTCGAGTCGGTGGAGCAGGAGGTCGACGTGATAGTCATCTCCGACGGTGAGCGGGTGCTGGGGCTCGGCGATCTCGGTATCGGCGGCATGGGGATCTGCATCGGCAAGCTAGCGCTCTACTCCGCTGCTGGCGGCATCAATCCGGCGTGCACCCTGCCGCTCTGTGTCGATGTAGGCACCAACAACCCCGAGCTGCTGGAGGATGACTCCTACCTCGGCTGGCAATCCCCGCGCATTGACGGCGAGAGCTATTACCACTTCATGGACAAGGTGGTGGCCGCCATTCGCAAGCGCTGGCCCCAGGTGGTGCTGCAGTTTGAAGACTTTGCCGGCAAGCATGCCGCCAACCTGCTGACCCGTTATCGGGACGAGCTCTGCATGTTCAACGACGATATTCAGGGCACGGCGGCGGTCGCCTCCGCTTGCGTGCTGGCCGGGTTGCAACAGGCGGGGACCACCCTCAGTGATGCCCCGGTGCTGATCGTCGGAGCGGGCTCTGCCGGTTGCGGCATCGCCGCCATGCTGGCCCAGCTGGCGGGGAGTCACGACGGCGTCTGGCTGTTTGATCAGGATGGGGTGGTCTGCAGCGATCGTCCCAATTTGACTCGTGCCCAACAGCCATTTGCCCGTGCCGTGGAGGAGGGGAGCAGTTCGCTGCTGGAGACCATCCGCCAGATGCGCCCGGCGGTCTTGATTGGCGTGAGCGGTCAGGGCTGCCTCTTTACTGACGAGGTGTTGCAGGCGATGGGGGAGGTGTGCGAGCAGCCGGTGATCCTGCCACTCTCCAACCCGACCCGCAGCGCCGAGGCCACCCCCGAGCAGGTGTGGGCCGCCACAGATGGCCGCGCTCTGCTGGCCACCGGCAGCCCCTTTGCGCCGGTGACGGTGGCCGGGGAGCGGCGGGTAGTCTCCCAGTGCAACAACGTCTATGTCTTCCCGGGCATTGGCCTGGGGGCCTGCGCCGTCAAGGCGCGCCGCATCAGCGATGGCATGTTGCTGGCTGCGGTGCGGGCAGTCGGCGCCTATCCGCTGGTGGCGGGTCGGCTGCTACCCCCCATCGAACAGGTGGGAGAGGTGGCCCGCGCCGTCGCCAGAGCGGTGGCGCTCTGCGCCCGCGAGGAAGGATTGGCCGATTTTGTCGGCGATCCGGCACCTTTGATTGACCAGACCTGGTGGCATCCGCACTATTGGGCAGCGTCCTGACGTTTTAAGGTATGTGCATGAAACTTCGCCACCAGTTGGTCACCCTCTCTCTTGGGCTCTCCCTGCTGCTGATCCTCATTCTGGGCAGCCTGCTGGCCCTCTTTATCCGCCATCTGCTGGAGAGCAATCTGCAGGATAAGGGGAGCGATCTGGCACGGGTCATGGCGGCGGATACCCGGGTGGTCGAAGCTCTGCGTCATGGGAGTGATCCCACCCTGCGCGACTACGTGGAGGCCGTCTGCAACCGCACCGACGCCACCTATATGGTGGTGACCGACGAGCATGGTCGCCGCCTCAGCCACCCCAACCCCGAGCTGGTGGGGCAGAAGTTCCGCGGTGAGGATATCTGGCCCGCACTGCAGGAGCGGCGCAGCTACTGCTCCAAGGATCGGGGCACCATGGGGCCGGCGATCCGCTGCTTCTCCCCGGTGGTTGGCGGGGATGGGCGCGTCATGGGTGCCGTGGTGGTGGGCTACCTGATGCAGCAGGTGGAGGGCATCTATATGGAGCGGGTGGCCCTGCTCATCTGCGCCATCGTTGCGGTGCTGGGGTGTGGCCTGCTGCTGGCACTCTGGGTGCAATATCTGCTGCGCAAGACCCTGCTCGATCTGGAGCCGGAGGCGATCGTGCGCCGCTTTACCCTGCAGGATCTGGTGCTTGAGCACATCACCGAAGGGGTCATCGCCCTTGATGGCCGCGGCAATATCAACATGATCAACAGCACCGCCAGCTATCAGCTGCGGCTGCCGGTCACCGGGCGCCACGCCCTGCAGGGGCAGTCGCTGGCGGAGCTGGTGCCACCCCTTGCCCCCTGTCTGGAGCAGGAGGGTGGGGAAGTGAGCTTCACCATTCAGGGGGAGTCCTTCGTCGGCCGCTGGCAGGCGGTGCAGGGCAAGGCGCCGGGGCGGCTGCTGATCTTCAGCCGTCCGGAGGTGGCTGCCAGTCTGGGAGTACAGGTGACCCACCTGCGCCAGTATGCCGAGATGCTGCGGATGCAGAGCCACGAGTTTGCCAACAAGCTGAGCAGCCTCTCCGGCCTGTTGCAGCTGGGCCATGTGGATCAGGCGGTGGAGCTGATCCAGCAGGAGAATGAGGCGTGCCAGACCATGCTGCAGGAGCTGCTGCGGCTGATCGACAACAAGCCGGTGGCGGGGCTTATTCTCGGCAAGTTCAGCCGGGCTCGCGAGTTGGGGGTGACCCTGGAGCTAGATCCCGATTCGGCGCTGGCGGAGTATCCGGCCTCGGTCTCGGCCGATCTCATTACCCTCATTGGCAACCTGCTGGACAACGGCCTGCAGGCGGCCTGGCGCAATCGCCAGCAGCGGCCGCCCCGGGTGCTGCTCTCTCTGTGCGATGTGGGGCGGCGACTGGTGATCGAGGTGGAGGATAGCGGCGAGGGGGTCGATGAGGAGCTGGCCGATCACCTGTTCGATTACGGAGTGAGTCGCCAGAGCGGCGATCACGGGGTGGGTCTGTTCCTGGTCAAGGAGACCGTGGGTCGGCACGAGGGTGTGATAGAATGGCGGCGAACCGCCGAGCAGACCACCCTGTTTGGTATCTACTTGAATAAAAACCAATTAATGTGAGCCATGGACCCAATAATCACGCTTGTTATTGAAGATGACGATCGGATCGGTGCCATCTTGTCAGAACTGGTGGCGGCGACACCCGGTTTCTCCCTGCTGGGGCGGGCTGGCACCCTGGCCCAGGCCGATGCCATGATGGCCGGTGTGGTGCCCCAACTGCTGCTGGTGGATGTCTCCCTGCCCGATGGCTCCGGCCTTGAGTGGGTGAGCCGCCTGCGCAGCCACAACCGCGAAGCCTATGTCATCATGGTGACCGCCTCGCGGGATGTGGAGACCATCCAGCAGGCCCTCAATCTGGGGGTTCATGACTACGTCATCAAACCATTGCGGCTGTTTCGCATCCAGCAGAGTCTGGATGAGATCCTGCAACTGCACAGCCGCCTCTGCGAGCGGGGTCGGCTGGAGCAGGAAGATCTCGACAAGCTGCTGGGCAAGGGAGGGCGCTCCCAGATCAAGGAGATGCGCGTCACCCCCAAGGGGATCGACAGCATCACCCTGCGTCAGGTGCTGGATCTGCTGGCGGGCGAGCCGGAGAGCGTCTTCTCCACCGACACGGTGGCGCTGCGACTCTCCCTCAGCCGCACCACGGCGCGCCGCTATCTGGAGTATCTGGAGTCGGAAGACAGGGTCGATGTGGATCTCAACTATGGTCAGCGAGGGCGGCCGGAGCGGCGCTACCGCTGGCGCCGGGCTGGTTGAGATGCTCACTGGCGTGTATTGCAGAAACAACAAGGGAGCCATGGGCTCCCTTGTTGTTTCTGGACGATGTTGGTTCTCAGGCGGCTTCCCGTTCGGCTACCGGCGCACGCCCCTTCAGCTGGGAGGTCATCACGCCTCCCAGAATAAGCCCGCCACCCAGCAGGTGGTAGCCATGGATCGGCTCGCCCAGGCCGACGACGGCTATCAGCGCCGTACAGAGCGGCATCAGGTTCATAAAGACCGAGGTGCGCTCGGCGCCCATGCAGGCGAGGCCGCGCATCCAGCAGTAAGCCGCCAGCAGGGAGGAGGCAAGCCCGGCGAAGAGCACCAGTCCCCACCCTTCGGCCGGCACCGCCATCGAGTCGGCGCTGAGAGCGAGCGGCACCAGCAGCAGTACCGCCAGCAGGATCTGCATGTAGAGGTTGAGCCAGGGGCCAAACGGCAGGTGCCAGCGGCGGATCAAGAGGCCGTAAAGGGCGTAGCTGGCGGAGCCCAGCAGCATCATGCCATCCCCCGGGTTGATGCCGTTGTGGAGCAGGGCAAGCGGTTCGCCCTTGCCAAGCAGCCAGAGCACTCCGAACAGGGAGATACTCATGCCGAGCAGTGCCTGTTTGCCGGGACGCTGGCCGAAGAAGAGCGCCCCTTGCAGCAGAGTAAGCAGCGGAATGAGGGAGCCGATCACCCCCATATTGGTAGCCGAGGTGCTGTGGGCGGCGTAATAGGCCAGACACTGGTAGAGCACCATACCGAGCGCCGCCAGCACCAGCAGCTTGCCGAGCCAGGGGCGAACCTCGCTGCGTCGCCGCCAGAGGGTGGGTAGACAGAAGGGGGTCAGCGCCAGGGCGGCAATCACCCAGCGATAGAAGGAGATAGCCGCGGGGTCGAGCACGCTGGCAGCCGCCTTGGACACCACGGTATTGGTAGCCCAGATCAGCACCGCCATCAGCGGAAAGAGAAGAGGGGAAAAGATTCGCATCAGAGGCTCCTTATTAACAGGGGGCCAAGTCTACCCTTGTCTTTATGTTATCAAGTAGCGTAAAACAGACTGATGACCCAGCAGAAAAGACAACTCTTTCTGATGCACCTTATTCCGGCCCACACGGGCTGCGTCTGCCCGCAACTGATGGCTGCTTTTGACCTGTGCCGGAGACCGAGCCAACAGGGCGTTGCATCACGCCTGTTACTCCCTCTCGCTGACAAGGGACGCTGATGGCCACTCACCACTTTCAGCCGGTAGATGCCGTTCTGCCCGCTCCCAATCCGCTTTATTTCAGTTACCAGCAGATGCTGGCCGACAGCGCGACCGTGCTGCACTCCCACCCCTGGGGCCAGCTCAACATGATCAGCCTGGGGATCATGGAGATAGAGCTGGGGGATCAGCGACTGGTGGCCCCTGCCGACTACCTTATCTGGGTACCGGCGGATCTCGAGCACACCTCCTACAACGAGCAGACCCTCGACTACACCTCCATCTACGTCAGCCACGAGCTGGCGGCCAAGCTGCCGCCAGAGCCCAGATTGCTACTGCTCACCCCGCTGATCCGCGCCCTGCTGAGCGACTTTTGCGAACGGCGGGTAAGCCATATGGCGGATGAGTGGGATCAGCGTCAGGCCGAGTTGCTGGTGGAGCGACTGGCGCGGACCCGTTGTCAGGAGAGCTACCTGCCGATGAGTCAGGACAAGCTGCTGGCTCCCATGCTGGCGGCGTTGCACAGCGATCCTGCCGATCCCCGTACTCTGGCCCAGTGGGCCGGACAACTGCACACCACAGAGCGCACCCTGGCGCGGCGCTGCCTGCGGGAGCTGGGGATGAGCTTCGGTCAGTGGCGGGCGCGGCTGCGGTTGCTCAAGGCGCTGGCCTGGCTCAAGGGGGACATGCCCATTCAGGAGATCAGCTGGCGGCTTGGTTACGGCTCCACCTCGGCCTTTATCGCCATGTTCAACCGGGAGCTGGGCTGCTCCCCCCAGCGTTATCGCCTACAGTCAGCCCGATAACAAATCGCCGGACATGTCATCTGATGAAGCAAAACAAGAAGGGCGCCCGCAGGCGCCCTTTCTGATGACGTCTGCTTGCGCTAGAAGAAGCCGAGCGGGTTGATGTCGTGGCTCACCAGCAGGTTCTTGGTGTTCTGATAGTGGTCCAGCATCATCTTGTGGGTCTCGCGGCCGATCCCCGACTTTTTGTAACCGCCAAAGGCGGCGTGTGCCGGGTAGGCGTGGTAGCAGTTGACCCAGACCCGGCCAGCCTGAATGCCACGCCCCATGCGCCAGGCCAGATTGCTGTCGCGGGTCCACAGGCCTGCCCCCAACCCGTACTGGGTGTCGTTGGCAATGGCCAGAGCATCCGCCTCGTCCTTGAAGGTGGTGACCCCGAGTGCCGGCCCGAAGATCTCCTCCTGGAATACCCGCATCTTGTTCTGACCGGAGAAGATGGTGGGCTGGATGTAGAACCCCCCCTCCAGTCCGCTCACCTGGGCCGGGCCGCCGCCGATCAGCATCTTGGCCCCTTCGCCGCGGCCGATCTCCATGTAGCCCAGGATCTTGTCGAACTGCTCGCGGGACGCCTGCGACCCCACCTGAGTGGCGGTATCGAGGGGATTGCCCTGCACTATGGTGCGGGCACGGGCCAGCACCCTGTCCATGAAGTCTTCATAGATGCTTTCTTGCACCAGAGCACGGGAGGGGCAGGTACATACTTCCCCCTGGTTGAAGAAGGTCATCAACATCCCTTCTACCGCCTTGTCGATGTAGCTGCTCTCGTGCTGCATCACGTCGGCGAAGTAGATATTGGGGGACTTGCCCCCCAGCTCCACGGTGGAGGGGATCAGCTTGTCGGCGGCGCAGCGCAGGATATGGGCGCCCACTTCGGTCGAACCGGTGAAGGCGAGTTTCTGGATCCGGTTGCTGGTGGCCAGCGCCTGACCTGCCTCGGCGCCGAAGCCGTTGACCACGTTGACTACGCCGGCAGGCAGGATGTCCTTTATGAGATCCATCATCAGCATGATGGTGACCGGGGTCTGCTCGGCGGGTTTGAGCACGCTGCAGCAACCGGCCGCCAGCACCGGAGCCAGCTTCCAGGCGGCCATCAGCAGCGGGAAGTTCCACGGGATGATCTGGCCGACCACGCCGATGGGCTCCTTGAAGTGGTAGCTGACGGTGTTCTGATCCAGCTCGGCGGCCGAGCCCTCCTGAGCGCGAATGCAGCCAGCGAAGTAGCGGAAGTGATCCACCACCAGCGGCAGGTCTGCCGCCAGGGTTTCACGCACCGCCTTGCCGTTCTCCCAGGTTTCGGCGATGGCGAGCCGCTCGATGTTCTGCTCGATGCGATCGGCGATGCGCAGCAGCAGGTTGCTGCGCTCGGTGACGCTGGTTTTGCTCCAGCTGGTGAACGCCTTGTGGGCGGCATCAAGCGCCAGCTCGATATCGGCGGCGTCGGAGCGAGCGACCTCGCAGAATACTTTGCCATCCACCGGCGAGATGTTTTCAAAGTAGCGGCCGGCGCGAGGAGCCACCCACTCACCACCGATGAAGTTGTCGTAACGGGACTTGAAGCTGACCAGGGCACCTGCCTGACCGGGAGCGGTATAAATCATCTCATCATCCTTTATGTGTGTGATCCTGACCGGACTGGCTGACAGACCGGTTGCCAGCTGATATCGCAAGGGGCGTGCCAAAGGGTCTGACCAGCAGATAGAAGGTTACAAAAACGTTATCAAATGGGGTGTGGCAGCGTATCTTGGTTAACCAATGTCCACGGCTATTGCGATAAAACTGTACCGTTTCTGGACAGTGGCCGAGACAGTCGTGCTGTTTGTGAACAGGAGGCGTGATGAGTGAATCACTTCAACCCGGTCTCGGTCCGATCCAGCGTTCCTGGCAGCGCTGCCTGCATCAGGGGCTGAGCCGCCAGCAGAGTGCCGATCTGGACTTGCTGCCCCAAGGGGAGCTGTCGGCCCGTCAGGAGCAGCACAGGGCGCTGATTGCTTGCTTCCAACGCTTCGTGCTGCCGCTGTTTGCCCAGTTGCTGGCGGGTCGCCCCTGTCGCCTGTTGTTGTGTGACGGTGAGGGGGCCATTCTGGCCGCCAGTGGTGATGAGGGGTTCGCCCGCCATGCCGAGCGTATCTTTTTGCGCAGTGGCGCCCGCTGGGGGGAGGCGAGCAAGGGTACCAACGCCATCGGTACCGCGCTGGCCGAGCAGAGCGAAGTGCAGGTGCTCGGCAATCAGCACTTCTTCGCCCAGCACAGCTTCCTCAGTTGCAGCGCCTGTCCGTTGCTGGGGCCGAATGGGCAATTGCTCGGGGTGCTCGATATCTCCACCGATGCGGCCCATCACGATGGCGATATGCTGGGCACGGTGCGGCTGCTGGCCATGACCCTCGAAAACGCACTGCTGGCGCGTCAGCCGGGCTGGCTGGTGGATCTCGATCCCCAGAGCCTCTGGTCCGCTCGCCTGTTGCTGGGAGAGGAGGGGGAACTGCTCGGCGCCAACCGGGCAGGCCGACTTTGGCTCGGCCAGCCCCCTTTCGATGGCAGGCAACTGCTGCGCGAGGGGCGTGGCTTGCGGCTGTTGCCAGAAGCGGACGCGACACCTTCCCGCGCCGTCCTGCCGGGTCACTCAAGCTCGGTGCTACCTCCGCAGCAGGTGCCGCTCAAGATGCTGGAGCGCGGCATTTCGCTGCTTATCGAGGGGGAGACAGGCAGCGGCAAGGAGCATCTGGTGCGGGCCCTGCACCGAGCGTCCAGTCGGCGGGAGCAGCCACTGGTGTGCGTCAACTGTGGCGCGTTACCAGCAGAACTGGTGGAAGCCGAGCTGTTTGGGTATGTGGGCGGGGCCTTCAGCGGTGCCCGCAGCCAGGGCAGTCAGGGTTATCTGCGTGCAGCCCACGGCGGCATCCTGATGCTCGATGAAATTGGCGAACTGCCGCTGCAGGCTCAAACCCGACTGCTGCGGGTATTGCAGGAGCGCAGCGTGACGCCGGTTGGCAGTCACAAGCCGGAGGCGGTGGATTTCTGGCTGGTCAGTGCCAGCCACCGGGATCTGGCGGCCATGGTGCAGAGTGGCGCATTTCGCGAAGACCTCTATTACCGGATCTGCGGCTGGCGCCAGCAGCTGATGCCGCTGCGCCGTTGGCCTGCCGCTGAGCGTCTGGGGCTGATCCAGCGACTGTTGGCGGAGATGGACCCGACCCTGCGTCTGACCCGCGATGCGGAGCAACAGCTGCTGGCCCATCCGCTGCCCGGCAACGTGCGCCAGCTCAAGCAGGCACTGGAAGTGGCCTGTGTGCTGGCAGAGGGGTTGGGTTGGATAGAACCCGCCCACCTGCATCTGCCCAGTGTGGCCCCAGAGCCCGGCGCCTTGCCGATGGGGGAGGCGACCAGCTTGCGTGAACAAACCCGGCGGCAGGTGCAGCAAACGCTGGCGGCATGCGGCGGCAACGTCAGCGAGGCCGCGCGCCAGCTGGGGATCAGCCGCACCACCCTCTACCGGACGCTGCGCGAAGCGCCTTGAGTGCTCACTCCTCCTCACCGGTCGTTTTCAAGACGCACATGACGGCTGGAGCCCTGCCCGTCCAGCCGCTATGATGCGCCCTGGCCGGGGCATTGCGCCCGTTGACTCATCCGTTGAGGATTTTCTGCCATGTCACAACACATAGGGGCGCTGACTCTGCTGGTGGCTGATTACGATCAGGCTATTCGCTTTTTTACCGAGGGACTTGGCTTTGTGCTCCTGGAGGACACTCGGCTCGATGAACCGGGCAAACCGGGCAAGCGCTGGGTGCGGGTTGCCCCCAAAGGCGCCTCCGGTTCTGCACTGCTGCTGGCACAAGCGGCCAATGCGCAGCAGCAGGCCGCCATCGGCCAGCAGGGCGGTGGCCGGGTATTTCTGTTTCTCGAGACCACTGATTTCTGGGGGGATTACCAGCGCATGCAGGCGTACGGTGTGCATTTTTGTGAACAGCCCCGCGATGAACCATATGGCACCGTGGTGGTATTTGAGGATATCAGCGGCAACCGGTGGGACTTGTTGCAACGTACTGCTGCCAACTGAATCTGAAAACGTTTATCATCCCGCCTGTCATAAAGTCATAAAAGTGTCACAGAAAATTCTAATAATTGGCGCACCCATCTTCACAGAGGAGAGAGAAGGGAATGGCTAAGCGAATTCTGGTGGTCGAGGACGAAGCACCGATCCGCGAAATGCTCTGCTTCGTGTTGGAGCAGAAGGGATATGAGACGATTGAAGCGGAAGATTACGCCGATGGACTGGCGAAGGTGCGCGAACCCTACCCCGAACTCATCGTGCTCGACTGGATGATGCCGGGCGGCAGTGGCATCCAGTTTATCAAGCAGCTCAAGCAGGATGAGGTGACGCGCCAGATCCCGGTGGTGATGCTCACCGCTCGCGGTGAAGAGGAGGACAAGGTGCGTGGTCTGGAGGCCGGAGCCGACGACTACATCACCAAGCCGTTCTCGCCCAAGGAGCTGACCGCTCGCCTCCATGCGGTGATGCGCCGCGTGTCGCCCACCTCGGTGGATGAGGTGATCGAGGTGCAGGGGCTGAAACTCGATCCTGTCTCCCACCGGGTCAGTGCCGAAGAGAAGGCGCTCGACATGGGGCCGACCGAGTTCAAGCTGCTTCACTTCTTCATGACTCACCCCGAGCGGGTCTACAGCCGTGAACAGCTGCTCAATAATGTCTGGGGTACCAATGTGTACGTCGAGGACAGAACCGTGGATGTGCATATTCGTCGCCTGCGCAAGGCGATTGAAGAGACAGGGCACGACAGATTGATCCAGACGGTGCGTGGAGCCGGATACCGCTTCTCAACCCGTCTCTAGAGGCAGTTATGTTGCAACCTTACGCCTGGCGGCGACAGTTGTGGCGAATGGCGTTTTTTTACGCCCCCTTCGCATTGGTTGGCTGGTTGATTGATCATCTTGCCCTCTGCCTGTTGGTGGCGGCCGTGTTGCATCTGGGCTGGCACTATCGCTTCCAGAAGCGGCTCTCTGACTGGCTGTGGCACGACCGCAGCCTGGTGCCCCCCAGCGGCAATGGCAGCTGGGAGTACATCTTCAACGGTATCTACAAGCTGCAGCAGCGTCACCGCGCCCGGCGCCGCGAGCTGGCGGGGCTGATCCGCCGCTTCCGGGAGGGGGCCGAGGCGCTGCCCGATGCCGCCGTGGTGTTTCGCACCGATGGCAGCATCCTCTGGTGCAACCGGCTGGCGGAGCAACTGCTCGGTTTTCGCTGGCCGGAGGATGCCGGCCAGCATATCGGCAACCTCATTCGCAATCCGGCCTTTAACGCCTATCTGGGCAAGGGGGCATATGACGAGCCCCTCGAGATGCACTCCCCGGTCAACGAGGAGAAGTTTCTCGAGTTTCGCATCATGCCCTACGCCTCGGATCAGGCGATGCTGGTGGTACGGGATGTCACCCGCTTGCGCAGTCTCGAGAAGACCCGCAAGCACTTCGTCTCCAACGTCTCTCACGAACTGCGCACCCCGCTGACCGTGCTCAAGGGCTATCTGGAGATGACCGAGGAGCCGCCCCCGCCCGCCACGTGGGCCAAGGCGCATCGGGTGATGATGGAGCAGACCATCCGGATGGATAATCTGGTCAATCAGCTGCTCACTCTCTCCCGTATCGAGGCGGCTCCGACCGTGGATCTCTCCCATCTGGTGGACATGCCTGCCATGCTGGGGCTGCTGGAGCAGGAGGCGCGAGCGCTCTCGGGCGAACGGGCCCACCAGCTCGAATTTGTGGTGCAGCCTAATCTGCTGGTGCGCGGGGATCAGGAGCAACTGCGCAGTGCCGTCTCCAATCTGGTCTATAACGCCATCCACTACACCCCGGCGGGGCGAAAAATTACGGTGGAGTGGCGCAAGCAGGGGGCGATGGCGCTGTTTGCCGTGAGCGATGAAGGGGAGGGGATTGCTCCCGAGCATCTGGCGCGGCTGACCGAGCGGTTCTATCGGGTCGACAAGGCACGCTCGCGCCACACCGGCGGCTCAGGCTTGGGCCTTGCCATCGTCAAGCATGCCCTCAGTCATCACGACTGCCAGCTCGATATCGAGAGCCGGGTCGGCCTTGGCAGCCGCTTCAGCTTTCTTATCCCGAGCCGCATGGTGGTGATTAAATAGTCTTTTATGGCAATGAGTTAGCTGCAAAAAGAGGGCCTTTGAACGGGCCCTCTTTTCATTTGTTCAAATCTGTCGCCATGTCATTAAAGTGTCACATTAAATCCATAAATTTGTCACTGCCAGGTCAGATACTGGCGCCGTCTTAAGAACGGACCTTCTGTAACTTTGGAGAGATTGGATGAAACTCAACAAACTGGCTGGTGTAATCGGATTCACCGCAGCAACCCTGTTTTCTGTCAGCGCTCTGGCTGCCGGTGTGGATAAAGACCTGCCGGATTACACACCGACCAGCGGCATTTCGGGCAACCTGTCCTCTGTCGGCTCGGACACCCTGGCCAACATGATGACCCTGTGGGCCGAAGAATTTAAGCGTTTGTACCCCAACGTCAACGTGCAGATCCAGGCCGCCGGTTCTTCTACCGCCCCGACTGCCCTGACCGAAGGTGTTGCCCAGTTCGGTCCGATGAGCCGTGCCATGAAGGCCGGTGAAGAGGAAGCATTCGAGAAGCGTTACGGCTACAAGCCGACTGCCATCCGCGTTGCAGTCGATGCCTTGGCAGTGTTCGTCAACAAGGACAACCCCATCAAGGGGCTGACCATGCCGCAGATCGACGCCATCTTCTCCAGCACCCTCAAGTGCGGCGAAGCCAAGGCTGCCACCAAGTGGTCTGATCTGGGTCTGGACGGCAACTGGTCCAGCAAGGATCTGCAACTGTTCGGTCGCAACTCCGTATCCGGTACCTACGGTTACTTCAAGGAGCACGCCCTGTGTAACGGCGACTTCAAGAGCGGCGTGAACGAGCAGCCGGGTTCTGCCTCCGTGGTGCAGTCTGTCTCTGCCTCCCTGAACGGCATCGGCTATTCCGGTATCGGTTATGTCACCTCCGGCGTGCGTGCAGTACCGCTCTCCAAAGATGGCAAGACCTTCATCGAAGCGACCTCCGATAACGCCATCACTGGCAAGTATCCGCTGTCACGCTTCCTGTACGTTTACGTGAACAAGCATCCGAACAAGCCGCTCTCCCCGATGGAGCAAGAGTTCGTCAAGATGATGCTCTCCAAAGCAGGCCAGAACATCGTTGCCAAAGATGGCTACGTGCCGGTGCCGGCCAAGGTGGTACAGGCTGACCTGAAAAAGCTGGGTATCATGTAACTGCCCGCAGTCAGCATGCCCTGATAAAACGAGCCCCAAGCGGGCTCGTTTTGTTTTTGGCGGCTGTCAGTTTTGTTAATAGCGCAGGATGGATATTTTTCCGCCAGCCGGGGGCTGGCTCCCTTGCGCAGCAGGGCGGCATTTCCGAGAATAGGGCAACGTTATGGCAAAGGATCCCTTCATGATTGCGTCCCTCACCAAGTTTGGCCTGGTAGCCCTCTGTAGTTCCCTGCTGGTCGCCTGCGCCCAGTCGCCGACCGGCCGCAGCCAGATGCTGCTCTACTCTCCCCAGCAGATGAACCAGCTGGGCGCCGACTCCTTCGAGCAAATGAAGAAGCAGGAGAAGGTGAGCAAGGATGCCAAACTCAACGCCTATGTCTCCTGTGTTGCCAAGGCGGTGACCGCTCAGGTGCCGGCAAGCTATGGCATCACCAACTGGGAAGTGGTGGTGTTTGACTCCAAACAGGTCAACGCCTTCGCCCTGCCCGGCGGCAAGATCGGGGTCTACAGCGGCCTGCTCAAGGTGGCCAAGAATCAGGATCAGCTGGCGACCGTCATCGGCCACGAGCTGACTCACGTGCTGGCCCAGCACTCCAACGAACGACTCTCGCGCAGCCAGCTGGCGGGGATCGGTCTGGCGGCTGCGGACATTGCCATGGGCACCAGCGAGTATCGCGGCGCCACCATGGCCGCCCTTGGCCTCGGTGTCGAGGTGGGGGTGATGTTGCCCTATGGCCGTACTCAGGAGAGCGAAGCGGATCGGCTGGGGCTTGAGCTGATGGCGCGCGCCGGGTTCAATCCGGCCGAGGCGATCCCCCTGTGGCAAAACATGAGTGCCGCCGCCGGTGGCAACACCCCGCCACAACTGCTCTCCACTCACCCGAGCAACGAGAACCGGATCGCCGAGTTGCAGGCGCAACAGGCGCAAGTGTTGCCGCTCTATGAGCAGGCCCGCGCCAACGGTCTGGTGCCCCAATGCAAGGCATAAGCCTGCGCATGGCGCGCAGCGACGATGCCGCCGCCATGACGGTGATGCAGCGAGCCAGCTGGCTCGCTGCCTATGGCCAGGTGCTCGGTGCCGACTTGCTGGAGCAGCTCGATGTCACCGCCCATCTGCAGATTTGGCAGAGCCGTCTGGCCGAGCCGGGCCCAAGGCCCATGCTGCTTTGTCTCGATGAGGTGGTGATTGGCCTGCTCTACTGGCAACCACTGCAGGAAGCGGGACAGAGCCATGCCCTGATCCGCGCTTTTTACCTCCATCCCGACCACTGGCGACAAGGTTATGGCAAACGGCTGTGGCAGGCGGTGGCGATGCAGATGCGCCGCGCCGGTTGCCATAGCGTCAAATTGTGGCTGCTTGATGGCAACCACATCGGCGAGGGGTTCTACCTGCGCCGTGGCTTCGTTTTTGATGGCGAGGAGCGCACCCTGATAAGCCTCGGGCAGCCCTGCCTGCAGCGACAAATGAGCCGTTTGCTCTGATCACTCTCCCATTTTTCGCCTTCGGTCACTTTATTTTTTTTGCGAATTAATACAATGTCCCCTTGGAACAGAGTTGGATAAACACGGGCTGACAAGGGAGTGCTGGCATGTATTACGGCTTTGATATCGGTGGCACCAAGATCGCTTTTGCGGTCTATGACGGTGCATTGAACCTCTGCCACGAGGAGCGCATGAGCACCCCGGGCAACGATTACGAGGGGCTGCAGCAGTTGATCCGCTCCCGGGTCGAACAGGCGGATGCCCGCTTCGGCGCACGGGGCTCGGTCGGTATCGGTTTTCCCGGCGTCATCAATAGCCACGATCACAGCATAGTGGCGGCCAATCTGCCCTCCATCAATGGTCGCCATCTGGGCGCAGATCTGGCCGAACTGCTGGAGCGGCCAGTCAAGGTGGATAACGACGCCAACTGCTTCCTCTGGTCCGAAGTGCATCAAGGGGCAGCCGACGGCGCAGGCAGTGCGCTCGGTGTCACCATCGGTACCGGCATCGGCGGCGCTGTTTATCTGGCGGGCAAGCTTATTCAGGGGCGCAACTGGCTGGCTGGCGAGATTGGTCACTACCCCTTGCCCGCGACCATGCTGATGAAGTACCCCGAGTTGCCCCGTCCCCGTTGTGGCTGCGGCCGTCTGGTCTGTTTTGAAACCTATGCCTCCGGCACTGGTCTGGAGCGTCTCTATCATCATTTCCATGGTCAGCGCGCCACGGGTCACCAGATTGTGGGACGCTTCGAGGCCCATGAACCCCATGCGGTCGAGACGGTCGACTGCTGGTTGGAGATCATGGCCGCCGGGCTTGCCACCGCCATTTCGGTGATTGATCCCGAAGTGGTGGTGTTGGGGGGCGGCCTGAGCGGCCTGCCCGCCCTCTATGAACAGCTGCCGTTGCGTCTGCCCGGTCACTTGCTGCCCGGGGTCGCCCTGCCCGAGATCCGCCAGGCCCGCTTCGGCGGTGCCGGTGGTGTGCGCGGCGCAGCCTTGCTCAATCTATGAGATCAGATGTGGGGTCTGATCTCCCCGAAAAAGGAGTCCTCATGACCCGTCTTGAAATCTGTATCGACAACCTGGAATCCCTGTTCACCGCCCAGCAATCCGGGGCGGATCGCATCGAGCTCTGCTCTGCGCTGGGTCTGGGCGGCCTGACCCCCTCCTACGGTTTTATGCAGCAGGCGGCCCGCCATGCCACCGTGCCGGTTTATGCCATGATCCGCCCGCGCGCCGGGGATTTTTGCTTCAACGACGGCGAGTTCGAGATGATGCTGCAAGATATCGCGGCGGCACGCTCTGCCGGTCTGCAAGGGGTGGTGGTCGGTTTGCTGGATGAGGAGGGACGGGTGCCTGCCGCCAGGCTCAAACAGCTGGTGGATGCAGCAGGGCCGTTGGGAGTCACCTTCCATCGCGCCATCGACCTCTCCTCCGACTGGCGTCTCGATCTGGAGACCATAGTCGCGGCCGGTTGCGAGCGCATTCTGAGCTCGGGCCATGCGCCGACCGCGTTGGCGGGGCTGGAAACCCTGCAGGAGATGCAACAAGCGCTGGCGGGACGTGCCAGCCTGATGCCGGGGGCCGGGGTCAATGCCGACAACGTGCGTACCATCATCGAGTTCACCGGGGTGAGCGAAGTGCATATGTCCGGCATGGGCTGGCGCGGTGGCATGGTGCCGCACGGAGTGAATATGGGCACTTCGGATGATGGTCGGGTCAATATCACCGATGGCGCCAAGGTGGCTGCGGTCAGAGCCTTGCTGGATCGCGGTTAAGCAGATCGCCGCCGTTGGGCGGCGTTCATCCGCATCTTGTGTGAAGTTCCTCCCACTGACGGGGAAATCAGGGGCGCCCCCGGCAGCACCCCGGCCAAAAGTCTGATATTATCCCGCCTCTTTACTACATGGATCTGGAGCAACATCTCAATGTCCCAATACGACTCTATCGAACAGAAGGCCAGCTATGGCATCGGCCGCAACATGGGTGATCAGCTGGCGCAGCAAGCCTTCGCCGGTCTGGATATCCCGGCCCTGCAACAAGGTCTGGCAGATGCCCTGAATGGTCTGGAGTTCGCGGTCAGCCGTGACGATATCAATGATGCCTTCCAGGTGATCACTGCGCGTATGCAAGAAGAGCAGGAAGCCGCCGCCAAGGCCGCCGCTGCTGACGGCGAAGCCTTCCTGGCTGATAACGCCAAGCGCGCTGAAGTGAAGGTGACCGACTCCGGTCTGCAGTACGAAGTGCTGGTAGAAGGCAACGGTGCCGTTCCGGTAGCCGGTCAGTCCGTGCGTGTGCACTACCACGGTACCTTCACCCACGGTGGTGTATTCGACAGCTCCGTTGCTCGCGGCCAGCCGGCTGAATTCCCGGTGACCGGCGTGATCGCTGGCTGGGTTGAAGCGCTGCAGCTGATGCCGGTTGGTTCCAAGTGGAAGCTCTACATCCCCCACGATCTGGCCTACGGTGCCCGTGGCGCGGGCTCCATCCCGCCTTACTCTGCACTGGTATTTGAAGTCGAGCTGCTGGACATCCTGTGATCCTGCTGGCTTGATGCAAACGGCGACCCTCGGGTCGCCGTTTGTTTTTGGGCTATGTGATAGACAGCATTTGTCGCGACCAGCAGGCTGGAGAGCAGAAAAGGGCGGCACTTTTGCGCTTTTTACTGGTTTTTTCAGAAACGGGAACAGGCATACTGCGACTCATTAGAGAGGATAAGGAGAACCCGATGAGCAAGAAGATGAAGAAAGTAGCGGGGCTTGCTCTGTTGCTGCTGAGCATTCCGGCCAGTGCTGATGCCATGCGCTGCAAGAACGCCCTGATCACCGAGGGAGACACCACCGCCGAGATGCTGCTCAAGTGCGGTGAGCCGATGTTGCGTGAAGAGCTCAACCGCAACGAGGAGAACCAGTTTGGCAACATGGTGCAGGTCAAATATGGTGAACGCTGGACCTACAACTTCGGCAAGAACGAGTTCATGCGCTTTGTGACGGTGCGCAACGGCATCATTACCGATATCGAAAACGGCCCGCGCGGCCAGTAGCCGGCGGGCAAAGCATGGATGCACAACAGACAGTAGGGCAAGACCCTTTGGCTCACATGTCCGGCAAGGGGTCGCGGTGACCAAGTTGTCTGACAGCCAGATTGATCTGGCGAGCCAGTCTTAGCCGCTGGCGGCAGGTCAGGCCATGGAGGCTGATCCTGCCCGCGTTGAATTCAAATGTCCCCAGCGACTCGATGGCAAAATAGCCTCGATGAAAGCTCTTGATGTAGCGAGCGATCTGCCGTGGGGATAACTGCTTGAATACCTTCATCACACGGTTCCCTGATTGCCTGGACAGGGCACACTATGGTGTCGGTCGATGACACTGATATGACGGTTTATAAAGATTTGCATGAATCCTTATTTTGCCAGTGAGCTCGGCAAATTGACGGCATCATCGAAAAAGTTGTGCCATGGCAAACCACAGCACCGATATACTGCGGGCTTGAATGGAACAAATAAAAGGGCCTGTGCGTGGAATGGGTTGATGTGGTGGACGAGGATAACCGGGTGATTGGCGTGGCCGAGCGAGCCAAGGTGCGGCGGGAGAATCTCTGCCATCGCGCCAGCTATATTCTGGTGCTCGACGACGCGGATCGGATCCTGGTGCAGCGACGCACCCTCAGCAAGGATTTCTGCCCCGGTATGCTGGATGCTTGCGCCGGTGGTGTGGTCACCACCGGTGAGGAGATGGAGCGCTCCGCCCGCCGCGAGCTGGCCGAAGAGCTGGGGATTATGGATGTTCCACTGCAGGGCTTTGGCAGCTTTTATGCAGAAGGGGAGGGCTACCGGGTCTGGGGCGGCCTCTTCAGTTGCCGTTATCAGGGGCCGTTGCAGTTGCAGGCCGAAGAGGTGAGCGCGGTGCACTGGATGAGCCTGGCCGAGATCGCCGAGCGTGCCAGCGAGTTTACCCCCGACTCCCTGCTCGCCATCGCCACCTGGCAGGCAAGGCGCTGACCAACTTCATATATTCTCTTTTCCAGAGACAAGACGGGCAGCCTGATGGCTGCCCGTCTGCCTTTGTGCATTTACTTGGTCTGCTACACCAGCTTGAGGCGCCGGTTGGTGCGCCCGCAAGCGCTCGGTTTGGCGAGCCAGTGCCCTTGCCAGTCGGTGGCCAGACGCAGCAATGGATATTCCAGATCGAGCCGGGTCACCACCAGCTGGCCCGTTTCATCTCCACTCACGGGATTGCCGCTGGCGGGATCGATGATCTCGACGATGCAGCTCTCGTTGACGATAAAGCCCTGACCGGGCTGACTCTCGTAGGCCACCACTCCCACATCCTGCCACACCAGACAGTTGAGGGCCGCAATACCGTGAATGGCGCGCAGTGGCGCGGTTTCAGGATGGGTGGCTTCGCACAATAGGGCGCGGCGCAGCGAGTCGCTCGGGATCTCCGCTGCCTCGGCCGCTTCCAGCAGGTCGAGCAGGGTCACCAGCGGACCGACGTAGCCGGTGGGTTGATAGCGCAGCAGTGCCTCCAGCTGGCGCTGGGTATCGTGGGGGCCGCAGGGTACCACGGGAGCCCCCAGTTGGCGGGCGCCGTTATCGAAGATAAAGGCGGTGGGGCCAGCATGATAGTCGTGGCCGTTGAGCATCACTTCCCCCGCCTTGAAGCCGGCGGCAAACAGTGCTCGGGCGGCGCCCCACCAGTCTGCCCCGGCATATTCGGGGATGGCCAGCTGACCCGGACAGGAGAAGACCCGCAGCGCCTGACTGGCCGGACGGCCGGTGAGACCGGCAAAGGGGGGATGAGCCTGCTGGGCGGCAAAGAGCTCTTTGCTATCGAGCAGTGGCAGGGTGGCCAGCTCTGCCAGATCCTCGAGGCGGCACTGGCGATAGGCGCTGGAGTAACCGGCGCAATATTGACTGACATGGGTAAGCTGATGATTGAGCTGGTCCAGTTGCTGCTGTTCGCGCATGGCGGGGGGACGAATTTCCAGACCATCGTAATAGTGTTGCATGGGGCCTCCTGGCGCCGTGAAACCAGCTCAAGAGTAGTCTGCCCAAGGGGAAAATGCCTGCCGCTATCCATGGTCAGGCTCAGAGCCGCTGTTAGGCGGCATCGTCACTCTGGGATAAACTGGCGACTTCCCATCACGACTCAGGACGAGAAATCATGATTGCTGTAGGACACCCCCTGCCTGCGGGCGAATTTACCTTTATCACCGCCGAGGGCAAGCAGCTGCGGGATAGCCAGACGCTGTTCGCCGGTAAAAAAGTGGTGCTGTTTGCGGTACCCGGCGCCTTTACTCCCACCTGCTCCAATGCTCATCTGCCCGGCTATGTGGTGCTGGCCGATCAGTTTATGGCCAAAGGGGTGGATGCCATCTGCTGTCTGTCGGTCAACGACGCCTTCGTGATGCGAGCCTGGCAGACGGCCCAGAATGCCGAGGCGATCACCATGCTGGCGGATGGCGATGGCAGCTGGACCCGGGCGCTGGGCCTGGCCAAGGATACCGGCACCTTTGGCGGCATCCGCGCCCAGCGCTTTGCGTTGATCGCCAACGATGGTGTTGTAGAGCAGCTGTTTTTGGAGGCGTCCGGCAAGTTCGAGGTCTCCGATGCCGCGAGCCTGCTGGCTGCACTGTGAAATGTTAATCACGGTTTGATTTCCCCTTGAAATGGGAGGTGGCACAGCTACACTGGCGCCACTTTCCCATGGTGCCTGCCCGTTTGGGCTGGCGCTTCGTTGCAGATAACAAGAGATGAAGATCCTATGACCCTGGCTTTTGTTGCCCTGATTGCCGGACTGGCGCTGCTGGTCTGGAGTGCAGACAAGTTTGTCGACGGTGCCGCCGCCACTGCCCGTTATGCGGGGATGCCGCCGCTGCTGATCGGCATGGTGATCATCGGTTTTGGTACCTCGGCCCCGGAGATGGTGGTCTCGGCGCTGGCGGCGTCCCAGGGCAATCCCGGGTTGGCGCTTGGTAATGCCTATGGCTCCAACATCACCAATATCGCGCTGATCCTGGGTCTGACGGCACTGATCAGCCCTATCGCGGTGGCCTCTCAGGTAGTGCGCAAGGAGATCCCGATCCTGCTCGGTATTACCCTGCTCTCCGGCGCCCTGCTGATCGATGGTCATCTGGGCCGGATGGATGCGGTCATTCTGGGGGCCGTCTTCATTGCCCTGATGGGCTGGTCCATCTGGGCTGGCATGAATGGCAAGGGAGATGCGCTGGATACCGAGACCGCCGAGGATATCGAGAGCGAGGGGATGTCCCTCAAGAGCGCCATCTTCTGGCTGGTAGTCGGGCTGGTGCTGCTGATTGGCGCTTCCCGCCTGTTGGTCTGGGGGGCGGTAACCATCGCTCAGGCGCTTGGTATCAGCGATCTGGTGATTGGTCTCACCATAGTCGCGGTGGGAACCTCCCTGCCGGAGCTGGCCTCGTCCCTCATCGCCATTCGCAAGAACGAGCATGATCTGGCCCTTGGCAACGTGCTCGGCTCCAACCTGTTCAACACCCTGGCGGTGGTGGGGATTGCGGCGGGCATCCACCCGCTCGATGTGGCGCCGGAGGTGCTCACCCGTGACTGGAGCATCATGATGGGGCTGACCCTGTTGCTGCTGGTGATGTGTCTGGGCCGCAAGGGCCAAGGCCGCATCAACCGGCTGGAGGGGGGCGTGCTGCTCACCTGCTTCGTCGCCTACACCGGCTGGCTGCTGACCAGTCAGTTTATCTGATAGGGGTTGGTGAAATGAGAGAGGGGGAAGCGCAAGCTTCCCCCTCTTGTTTTTGCCCAGTGAACCTGTTGGCGAGCGGTGTGCTCAGGCTACTGCCACCAGCTTCTGCCCCTTCTGACTGCTGTCCAGAATGAGGATGCTGGCTTTGGGGAAGAAGTTGAAGGTGGAGGCGGAGGCCCAGGTGTAGGCGCCCATCACCTTGCCAATCACCAGTTCGCCGATAGCCAGATCCGGCAGCATGATGCCATCGCGGATCACATCCACGCTGTCGCAGGTCGGGCCGGAGAGCACCGAGTTGTGCTGCTCGCCACAGGCATAAGGCGTGCTCACCGGATAGGTAACGTGGTCATAGAGCTGGCCGTTGTAGCTGCCGTAGAGACCGTCATCCAGGTAGTACCAGATCTTGTCGCCACGGTGGGCCTTGCCCATCACGCTGGATACCGAAGTCATGGCCGGCGCGCTGATAAAGCGGCCCGGTTCGGCAATCTTCTGCACGGTAGCGGGCAGCTTGGCCAGCGCTTCGCGGATCGGCGCGCAGAAGCCGTCGATATCGAACTCGCCCCCCTCATAATCCACCGGGAAACCGCCGCCGATATCCAGCACCCAGGGCTTGAGCCCGAGCGCCCAAGCCTGCTCCATGATCTCGCGGCAGGCGTCGATGGCCTGCACATGGCGACGGGCATGAGGCACTTGCGAGCCGACGTGGAACGACAGCCCCATCACCTTGATCCCCTTGGCGTGGGCCAGTTGCAGCAGCGGCAGCGCCTGCTCCGGAGTGCAGCCGAACTTCTTGGAGAGATCGACCTTGGTCTCGGGGTTCGGGAAGCTGACCCGCAGCAGCAGTTTCACTTCGTCCTTGTAGGGAATGAACTTCTCCAGCTCCAGCGGGTTGTCGTAGACAAACACGGTGCAGCCGAACTCCAGCGCATAACGGATGTCACTGTCGCGCTTGATGGGATGGGTATGAATGCAACGTCCCGGGCGAACCCCCTGACTGCGCACCAGATCCACTTCGCCATTGGTGGCCAGATCGAAACAGGCCCCCTCTTCCTTCAAGACAGAGACCACCGCCTCATGGGGCAGGGGTTTGAGTGCATAGTGCAATCGTACATCGGGCAGGGCGGCGGCCAGGGCCCGATACTGTTTGCGGACGGCTGCCTTGTCGAGCAGCAGCAGGGGGGAGCCGAATTGTTCAACCAGCTGACGGTAATCTTGTGCGACCACATCTTTTGCAACCAGGGTCTCGTTCATTCTCTTTTGGTCATCCTTAGGGGGCGTGATATGCCCAAGCCATATGCGATTGAACCGGCGACGGCCGGGTCAGGCGAGCGGTCCGGTGGGACCAACCGAACACAGTGCATAAATTGATAACAAAGTGCTTGGTTATGCAGCGGATTATCGGCTTATTGATTCTGTGTGCAAGCATTTTGATTGGATATGTCGGCAAGATTTTCTTGGCGAAACGAGAGGGATCACTGTTCTCTATCCGCCATTTTTCCCGTTTGGGCCACATTTGATCCGTGAGCGCCTAACTTGTTGATAGTTAACTAATATTTAACATTCTTGCCGCGGTTCTGGCGGTCACTAAAAAAATATAAATGGGGGCGGCCAAGTGCGAGACAGCTCACATTTTTTGGATTAACATGCCGACTTCCTAATCCAAACTAGTTCGGATGAAGGTAGCAGGAGAGCGATGGGCAACCATCCACCGAAGAAGTGAATCTTTCAGGTACCGGGCAACCGGTGTGGACTGCTACTGGACGATACTCTGGAGAGACCCGTTAAATCGGGCGCCGAAGGAGCAAGGCACCATGACTACCCGCAAGGGCAGGCTGGCGCCGGAAACTCTCAGGCAAAAGGACAGAGGGGATGGGATGGTTGTACCTGGGCTTGGCCCGCATCCGATCGCCTCTGGCCGATCGCGACACCTATGGGAAGATCATCCTTCTCCTCCTTAATTTCTGTTTCTTAAGGAGGATGCATGTCATCAATTCAATCGGCGTTAACCGCCATCGATAGTTTTATCTGGGGTCCACCCCTGCTGATCCTGCTGGTCGGGACCGGTATCTATCTCACCCTGCGTCTGGGTCTGCTTCAGGTCGTGCGCTTGCCGCTCGCTCTGCGGCTGGTCTTTGGCCGCGATCAGGGGCATGGCAAGCAGGGGGATGTCTCCAGCTTCGGCGCCCTTTGTACCGCACTCTCTGCCACCATCGGTACCGGCAACATCGTCGGAGTGGCTACCGCCATCAAGCTCGGCGGCCCCGGTGCCCTGTTCTGGATGTGGATGGCGGCGCTGTTCGGCATGGCCACCAAGTACGCCGAGTGTCTGCTGGCGGTCAAATATCGCGAGCAGGATGCCAACGGCCAGATGGCTGGCGGCCCCATGTACTATCTGGAGAAGGGGCTCGGTTCCAAGCCGCTGGCCAAGCTGTTTGCCCTGTTCGGCATCGGCGTGGCTTTCTTCGGGATCGGTACCTTCCCGCAGGTCAATGCCATCTCCGACGCCATGAGCCTCTCCTTCTCGGTGCCCCGTGAAGCGACCGCCGTAGTGCTGACCCTGATCGTGGCGCTGGTGACCCTGGGGGGGATCAAATCCATCTCCAGTGTGTCGAGCAAGGTGGTGCCCTTCATGGCCATCTTCTACATCGTCGCCTGTCTGGGCGTGCTGGTGAACAACGCCAGCGCCCTGCCCGATGCCGTCATGCTGGTTATCGAGAGTGCCTTCACCGGCCATGCGGCGACCGGCGGCTTCGTCGGCGCCAGCATCATGCTGGCCATTCAGTCCGGGGTGGCGCGCGGGGTCTTCTCCAACGAATCGGGGCTGGGGTCGGCCCCCATCGCGGCGGCGGCGGCCAAAACCGATTCGTGCGTGGAGCAGGGGCTGGTCTCCATGACAGGTACCTTCATCGACACCATCATCATCTGCACCATGACCGGCCTGACCCTGGTGGTGACCGGCGTGTGGAGCGGCGATGCAAGCGGCGCGGCCATGACCAGTCTGGCCTTTGCCCAGGGGCTCGATGCTCATGTCGGCCAGTATCTGGTGAGCATTGGCCTGCTGTTCTTCGCCTTTACCACCATCCTTGGCTGGAACTACTACGGCGAGCGCTGCACCGAGTATCTGTTCGGGGTTAAGGCAATCAAGCCCTATCGTCTGGTCTATCTGGCGCTGGTGGCGAGCGGTGCTTTCCTCCATCTGGACATGATTTGGCTGCTGGCCGATATCGTTAACGGCCTGATGGCGGTGCCCAACCTCATCGGCCTGATTGGCCTGCGCCATGTGGTGATCGCCGAGACCCGCGCCTATTTTAGCCGCGATCTGGATAGCGAAGCTGAACCGGAGCCGCAGACGGCCTGAACGCCTCGGCCCGTTTCTCGCTCCCCTTGAAAAGAACAAGCCACGACTCCGGTCGTGGCTTTTTGTGCGCTATCTCTGGATGGGGACTTTCCCTCTCCCTTAGGGATAAGGTCAGGATGAGGAGGATAGCCCCTCGCTCAGCAGGCTATCCAGACGTGCTCGCACTTTCTCCACCAGTGCCTGATCGCTACCGCGCCAATCGATGCAGCTTGCCAGCGTGGTGGAGGTTCTCGCCATAAAACGCAGTTCGCCGCCCGCCAGCTCGTAGAAGCGGCTCGCCATTCTGGTTCCCTCATCCACATCACCCGCCACCAGCAGCATGGCTTGCGCCAGCACGGCACCCTGGTGATCCTGTCCCGGCGCCAGCCAGCGCTGGGCGGTACCGGTGATCTTGCGTCCCCCGATCACCAGATTGTACTGACCATCGCAAAAGGAGCCGGGCACGAAGTCATAGCTTCCCTCAAGGCCGTATTCCGCCAGCAGGGTCAGCAGCGGCGCCCCCAGCAGCCGGTAGTAGTGGGCGAGGTCTGTGGTGGTGCGAGGCAGCAGCAGGGATAGGTTAAGGATCCCCGCCCCGTGGGGCACGGCGGTACCGCCACTGTCGCGCACATGCACCGGCCAGCCTTCGTCTGCCAGCTGTTTGCAGGCGGTTTCGTAACGGGGGAGGCGGGTATCTTTGCGAGTGACAATCAGGCATTGGGGCGCCTGCCACAGGTGAGCGCGGGGCTGGCCGTCATGGGCACAGTCGCGCAACCAGCACTGCTCTTGCGCCAGTATTTGTGCGGGTGAAGCGGTATCGGGGAGGGGGGAGTGCAGGCGATAGGGCATGGCGGCATCCTCAAAAAAGGCTGCCCAGCACACTACCCGTGGCGACAGGCAAGGTAAAGCCCCGCAGTGCGGGGCTGTTTGCTATCAGTAGGCTGTGTCTCAGGAGTGGCGCGCTTCGCGCTTGGGCAGCAACAGGTTGAGTACGATGGCGGTGATGCCACCGGTGGCGACGCCGTAGGAGAGCACGCTCTTGGCCAGCTCCGGCAGGTGTTGCAGCACTTCCGGCACCTGCGCGACTCCCAGCCCCATGGCCAGCGACACTGCCAGGATCATCAGGGCGCGGCGATCCAGCTCCTCGCGAGCAATGATGCGCACGCCAGCGGCGGCGATGGTGCCGAACATCACGATAGTGGCGCCCCCCAGCACGGGCTCGGGGATCTGCTGCACCAGACTGGCGACAGCCGGGAACAGGCCGAGCAGGGCCAGCATGGCGGCGATAAAGAGACCGACGTGACGGCTGGCGACGCCGGTCAGCTGAATGACGCCGTTATTCTGGGCGAAGGTGGACATGGGGAAGGTGGAGAAAACCGCCGCCAGCATGGAGTTGGCACCATCAGCCAGCACGCCGCCTTTGATCCGCTCCATATAGACAGGCCCTTCCAGTGGCTCGCCGGAGATATCCGAGGTGGCGGTCATGTCGCCGATCGCTTCGAGCGCCGTCACCACGAAGATGATGGCGAGCGGCACGAACAACTGCCAGTCAAAGCCGAGACCGTAGTGGAGCGGAATGGGCACCATCACCAGCGGGCCGTCGAAGGTGGGGGCGCTCACTTTGCCCAACAGCAGGGCCACGGCATAGCCCGCCAGCATGGCGATCATGATGGCGGAGAGGCGCAACCAGGGGTTGCGACTGCGTTGCAGCAACACGATAAGGCCGAGTACCAGCAGGGAGAGGAAGAGGTTGGTGTGACTGGCGAAGCTGCCATCAGAGAGGGCTGCATAGCCGCCGCCCATGCTGATCAGGCCCACTTTGATCAGGGTCAGGCCGATCAGCAACACCACGATGCCGGTGACCAGCGGGGTGATGATCCGTTTCACCAGATGGAGGAAGCGGCTCATCACCACGATAGTGAGTGCGGCAACCATCATGGTGCCAAACAATGTGCCCAACAGATCCTCGGTGGGCATGGCCGCCTGTTTGAGGGCGAGACCGGAGGCGATGATGGGGCCGAGGAAGTTGAAGCTGGTACCTTGCACCGAGAGCAGGCCGGAACCGATGGGGCCGAAGCGGCGGGTTTGAATGAAGGAGGCGATGCCGGACATGACCAGCGACATGGAGACGATATAACGGGTGTCGGCGGCAGGGAGGCCGAGGGCATTGGCGATAATCAGGGGCGGGGTAATGATGGCGACAAACATGGCGAGCATATGCTGCAGGGCGGCGAACAGCGTCTGGGGCAGAGGCGGGACATCCTCTATGCCATAGACCAGTTCGCTATGGGCTCGCCTGGGTGGATGTGCCTCTCGATTGGCGCGTGTGACAGCAGCCTGTTCCATAAGTACCTCGAATTGTGTGGGGAGGGGGAGAAAATTGGGCGCTATTGTAGTGATTGAAATGAGGCTGACCAGCGCTAATTATGCAAAAAAAGGTTTATTTTTTGATGGGTTGAAACGTTTGCGCGCTGCGATTATCATCTGTCGGTTTGTGTGACCGACCTCTCCTTTTTATTCTCCCCGCTAATGACAATTTTACCACTTTGTAGGTGTAGAATGAGCCCTCGGTATTCATCGTGGAGACTCTGGATGCTCAAGTTGTCAGAGTTCTGGAGTGCGAGGGTTCACTCCGAAGACTTTACTCGTACTCGCATGGGGTTTATGACGGTGCGTTTGCGCCTGCTGACCTGCTTGCTGATGCTCGGATTGCCCGCCTGGGCCGTGGTGGATTGGTTGACCTTGCCCGCCGTTCATTTCGAGCAGCTGTTCCAGGCCAGGATCTTCTGCACCTTGGCGCTCTCGCCACTTATTCCGCTCTCGTACCTCATCCACTTCAAGCGGGAGCGGATGAAGCTGGCCCTTGGCTACCTGATGGCCGTGATGATGCTCTTCTCCCTCTTCTGCCTGAACAGCTTTGGCGCCGGACAGGAGTTGCAGGCGGGCTATGCGGCCTTTCCCTATCTGCTGATCACCCTGTTTGCCATCTTTCCCATCCCCCTCTCCCTCGGCTTGCAACTGGCAGGCGTGGTACTGGTGACCATGCTGCTGGGCCACTGGCTGCTGGTGGGCCAGAGCATCTGGAGTCAGGCCACCCTGAATCAGGTGTGGGTGCTCGGCATGTTTACCATGGCCAGTTGCTGGGTGCAGTGCGGCCAACTCAACATGCTGCTGCGGCTATATCGGGAATCGACCACCGATGAGCTGACCGGCATGATGAACCGCCGCTTGCTGATGAAGCAGCTGGAGCAGGCCAGAATCCGGCTGCAACTCAAGAAGAAGCCCTTTGCGGTGATGCTGCTGGATCTCGATCGCTTCAAGCGGATCAACGATATCTACGGCCATCTGGCGGGGGATGCGGTGCTCAAGGAGGTGGCTACCACCCTGGGGGAGCAGCTGGAGCCTGATATGGTGCTGGGGCGCTATGGCGGCGAAGAGTTTGCCATCCTGATGCACAACTGCGCCGATCCGGCGCTGGCGAGCAAAATGGCCGAGCGGCTGCGCATTGCTGTCGAGGCGCGGCTGGTGAAGAGTCCCACCTCGGACGAATTGCTGGAGGTGACGGTGAGTATCGGGATTGCCATGGCTCGTGCCGATGACACCATCGATATTCTGATCAACCGTGCCGACGAGTGTCTCTATCAGGCCAAGATGGCGGGACGCAACTGCGTGGTGGTCGAGGGGCAGAACCGCGCAAAAACAGATGCCGCCTGAGGGCGGCATCCTGTTGGCAATGTGCTGGCGAGATCAGGCCAGCTTGTACTTGCCGGAGAGCTGCTGGGCCAGCAGCTTGAACATGTTGAAGACCGCCATGGTCTTGCCGGTCGGGGTGCCATCTTCGGCCAGGAAATACTCCCCCTTGAACACCAGAATATCCCCCTTCTGCTCCACCGAATCGGCGCGCATACCGTGGATGAAGTCTTCATGCTCTTTGATGATCTTGTTGGCCATCTCAAGCAGGGCCGTCTCGGTGATCAGCTCTTTCTGTGGTTGCATGCTCGTCTCCTTAAACGACTACTGGACAGGGAAACCGTGGATCCCTGCCTCTGATTGAAGAGGCGCCCAGCATACTGTAAACAGGGTTTTTCTGTCATTGATATGACCCCGATTTGTGGCTGTTTATCCGATCACCAGATTCTTCAACCAGCAGCGCTGGCGAATACGGCGCTGCACCAGCAACACCTTGCTGAGCTCCTCCAGCAAGACCACCGCCACCACCCAGGAGAGGGGCCAGCCGAGCAGCGTGACAGCCACCCAGGCGAGCGGGATGCCGATGCACCACATGCCGACGATGTCGATAAAGATGCTGTAGTTCACATCACCGCCAGAGCGCAGCACCCCGATGATCCCCACCATGTTGAACACCTTGAGCAGCATCCCGAGACACATGATGCCGAGCACCTGTCCTGCTTCCGTCATCAGCTCGGGGGGCAGGTTGCCGACCCACTGCAGCAGGTTGGCTTGCAGCAGCCAGACGATGATCCCCACCAGTAGCGCGCCGATGGGGGCGAGCAGCAGGAACAGCTGGGAGTGCTGCCAGGCGACCTCGTACTCCTCGGCCCCGAGCCGGTGGCCGAGCAGGGTGGAGCAGGCCACCGCCAGTCCGAAGAAGAGGGAGATAAGGATGCTCTCCAGGGTGCCGAGTGTGGTCATGATGGCCAGCGAGTCAGTGCCAAGATGGGCATAGAGAAAGCCGTAAATCAGCATGCCGAAGGCCCAGAGACCGTCATGGAACAGCAGCGGCAGGGCGATCAGGGTAAAGCGCACCACCTCCTTGCGCTTGAAGGCGGCCAGCCAGTCTGGTGCACGCGGGATCAGGCGCGCCTCATAACGCTTTACGTAGAGCAGCAGCAGGGCTGTCTGCAGCAGCCGGGAAATGGTGGTGCCCCAGGCCGAACCGGCGACCCCCATCGCCTCGAAGCCGAAGTGACCGAAGATGAGGGCGTAGTTGAGGATGACGTTGGCGATGATGGCGATAATGCCGATGCGGGTTGGCGCGGCGGCATTGCCGACCGAGCGCAGGGCTGATTCCAGCGGCACTACGATAGCGGTACAGAGGATGGTGGCGCCGGTGATCATCAAGAATTGATCCGCCAGAGCTCGCAGTGCCGGATCCTGACTGGCAAAGCCGAGTACGCTGCCCGGTGATAACACATAGATGAAGGCAAAGGGCAGGGTGACCAGCAGGGCGCCCACTATGGCCAGCGCCAGGGAGCGGCGTACCCCGGCCATCTCCCCGCGCCCGAAGTATTGTGCTGCCAATACCGAGACCCCGCCCGCGAGGCCCGCTATCACCAGCAAATTGAAGAAGAAGACCCGGTTACCCAAGCCGACCGCCGCCACAGCCGTGGTGCCAAGCTGGCTCACCATCATGATATCGATGAGGCCGAGCAGGGAGAACATCATGGATTGCAGCGAGACAGGCAGGGCCAGCCGCCACAATCGGGTCATGAACTCGCGATCGGTGGTTTGTTTTAAAATCGCTTGCCAATAATTCATAGTTGTTAACCGGGTATGAGAAAAGCAAGGTTTGTCAGGGGTATGATAGGGGCTGGCGAGGCTCTTCTCACTGTGAGTAGCTCTCGATTTTCTTGTGTAAAACTATCCTGTTGAGGTGTTATGCCATTTGCCAGCGAGTGTCTGGAGATAGCGCCAGCCTGTGAAGAGCAGATGCTGGGACGTGAAGGGCTGCCCCTGCTCGGCGAGGCAGGGATCTTCCTGACCGGCCTCTCCCGGGTGCGGGATCACTACCTGATCCGCCGCAATCGCCCCGAGTTTCACATCCTGATGGTGAGTCACGATGAGGGGGGCGCGCTGCTCACCGACGAGGGGGATCAACCCATTCCGGCCGGATCGCTGATTTTCCTGCCGGCCGCCGTCCCCGGTGGTCTCAAACTGATTGGCGAAAGCTGGCAGATCAGCTGGATTTTGCTCGATGACGTGCCGCGCTGGCAGCACCTGCATCGCCTTGGTCACCGTATCTGGCAAGGGGATGGCGGCGATCAACTCTACCATCTGCTCAGCCTGATGCAGGGGGAGGGGGTTCGCTCTTCGCTGCAACCTCAACTGCTCAGCCTGTTGCTGGCGCTGCTGGAGCGTACCCTGCAAGGGGAGGTGCGCGGCACCCCTGAACTCAGGTTGCAGGCACTGTTTCGCCGGGTGGAGGCGCGCCTGGACGAACCCTGGAGTGTCGCCCTGCTGGCCCGACAGATGGCCTGCTCCGTTCCCCATCTGCACCGGCTCTGTCAGCAAGCGTTCGGTATGGGGCCGATGGCGAGGGTGACCGAGCTCAGAATGAACAAGGCGCGCCAGCTGCTGCTCTATACCAACTGGCCACTTGGCGAGCTGGCGGCCCGGGTCGGTTACAGCGATGGGGCCAACTTTGCCAACCGCTTTCGCCGTCTGACTGGTCAGACCCCCGGCGCCTTTCGTCGACTGGGTCGCAAACCTTTTGCAACGGATGTGCAAACTCTTTGAAATTAATGAGACAAGCCCCTAGGATCGGCGGGTCCCTGCGTCTAGCTAACCGTTTAGGTACCAAGATCCATGTTTGAAGATAATAACCAGAAACGTCCTCTCTACATTCCCTACGCCGGTCCCGCCCTGCTGGAGACCCCTTTGCTCAACAAGGGCAGCGCCTTCACCAGCGAAGAGCGCAGCAACTTCAACCTCGAAGGTCTGTTGCCCCAAAATATCGAGACCATCGAAGAGCAGGCCGAGCGCGCCTATCGCCAGTTCATGGCGTTTGGCAACGACATGGACAAGCACATCTATCTGCGCAACATCCAGGATACCAACGAGACACTGTTCTACCGTCTGCTGCACAACCACCTGACCGAGATGCTGCCCATCATCTATACCCCGACTGTCGGTAAGGCGTGTGAGGAGTTCTCCAACATCTATCGCCGCGCCCGTGGCCTGTTTATCTCCTATCCGGACAAGGACAGGATCGATGACATGCTGCAAAACGCCACCAAGCAGAACGTCAAGGTGATCGTGGTGACCGATGGCGAGCGGATCCTGGGTCTGGGTGACCAGGGGATCGGCGGCATGGGCATTCCCATCGGCAAGCTCTCCCTCTACACCGCCTGTGGTGGCATCTCGCCCGCCTACTGTCTGCCGGTGGTGCTGGATGTCGGCACCAACAACCAGCAACTGCTGAATGACCCCTTCTATATGGGGTGGCGCAATCCGCGTATCTCGGGGGATGAGTACGCCGAGTTTGTCGATGCCTTCATTCAGGCGGTCAAACGCCGCTGGCCCGATATCCTGCTGCAGTTCGAGGACTTCGCCCAGAACAACGCCATGCCGCTGCTCAACCGCTACAAGAACGAGCTCTGCTGCTTCAACGACGACATTCAGGGTACTGCTGCTGTGACCCTGGGCAGCCTGATCGCCGCCTGCAAGGCCTCCGGAGCCAAGCTCTCCGAGAAGCGGGTTGCCTTCCTCGGGGCGGGCAGCGCCGGTTGCGGTATCGCCGAGCAGATCGTGGCACAGATGAAGGCCGAGGGGCTGACCGATGCCCAGGCCCGCAGCCGTGTCTTTATGGTGGACCGCTTTGGTCTTATCACCGACAAGATCCCCAACCAGCTCGACTTCCAGCGCCGTCTCTCCCAACCGGTGGAGCGCATCGCCGACTGGCCGGTGGGTGACAACATCTCCCTGCTGGAGGTGATGGAGCATGGTCGCCCGGACATCCTGATCGGGGTCTCCGGCCAGCCGGGGCTGTTTACCGAAGAGGTGGTCAAGACCATGCACAAGCACTGTGCCCGTCCCATCATCTTCCCGCTCTCCAACCCCACCTCCCGGGTCGAGGCGACGCCGGCAGACCTTATCCGCTGGACCGACGGTCAGGCGCTGGTGGCCACCGGCAGCCCGTTCGCACCGGTGGAGCACAAGGGCAAGCGCTACGTCATCGCCCAGTGCAACAACTCCTTCATCTTCCCGGGGATCGGCCTTGGCGTCATCGCCTCCGGCGCCACCCGGGTAACCGACGCCATGCTGATGTCGGCCAGTCGCGCGCTGGCGGAGTGTTCACCGCTGGTGAAAGGGGAGGAGGGCTCCCTGCTGCCGGATCTGGCGGATATCCATCAGGTCTCCCGCTACATCGCCAAGATGGTGGCCAAGACCGCCATGCTGCAGGGCAAGGCGGTGCAGACTCCGGACGAGGTGATCGATCAGGCCATCGACGCCAACTTCTGGCATCCGGAATATCGCCGCTACCGCCGCACTTCGTTCTGATTTCTGCGCAAAGACGCAAAGCAAAAGGGATGCCTCGGCATCCCTTTTTACTGCACGTCTGACATGGTTATCGCCTCAAGATCAACTACTCGCTGCCGCCCTGTACGCCGGTGACGCGCACCTCGACCCGGCGATCCGGCCCAAGGCAGTCGATGAGCGCCGCCTTCGCCTTGATGGCATCACACTGGTTGCCGGTGACCGGATTGCTCGCACCATTTCCCTGGATGCTCACCTTGTCGGCAGGCAGCCCTTTGCTGATCAGAAAGTCGGCAACGGTTTGGGCCCGAGCTTCTGACAACCTCTGATTGTTGGCATCCGAGCCGATGCGGTCGGTATACCCCATCACCACCGCACTGCCATCCTTGGGCTGCACGTCGACGATCTGCTGGTAGAGATCGTCCAGCGCAC
The DNA here is from genome assembly GCF_040908295.1 of Aeromonas sp. R4-2. Lineage (NCBI taxonomy): Bacteria > Pseudomonadati > Pseudomonadota > Gammaproteobacteria > Aeromonadales > Aeromonadaceae > Aeromonas > Aeromonas sp. R4-2. The sequence goes on from NZ_JBFODL010000014.1 coordinate 453,395, forward strand.
TCATCCCCTCCTGTTTGAGGTCCGCTTTGCCAAAGGCGAACAACACATCGGAACTGAGGTTAAAGGTCTGATCCACCACCTCCGGTTCGGCCGGTGGCGGGGGAACCACGACCGGGGCGGGCGTGGGGGCTGCTTCTTTGGGTTGGCTGCGGTTCGGGTGGATCACCAGCTCCAGCGTGGCGGTGCTGATGTCGCTGACCCAGCGCTGGGTACCGCTGTTGGCTTTGCCGTTATCCGGATCATCGCCAACGCGCACTATGTAACGGTAGCGTGCCTGCAGATCGACCCAGTCATGGAGCCGGGCCGTCACTCCCAGACCCGCTAGCGGCGCCAGGTTGTCGTCCCCGCCATTGACCGACTCGACGTGATAGATATAGCCACCGCCTTCGGCAAAGATCGAAAACATCTCGCTGAGCGGCAGGCGGCCAATGACTGACAGCGTGGCTCCCTTGCTGTTGAAGTCATGGCCGCTGATATCCCAGTCACCGGTGGAGAGATAGCCAATCTCGGCCCCCAGATTTTCCGTGAAGTTGTAGCCGCCAAACAGGGAGAGCGCAGTCGCATCCTTGCCAACATCCTGACTGAAATCATTCAGATTATGGGCAACGGCCCAGCCACCGCCAACCCCGGCATACCAGTCGTGCACCGGTTCCGCTTGTGCGCCTGTGCTCGCCAATGCCAGTGCAATCCACACAGGTTTTACTCTTATGTTCATCGCGTATCCTCGTCGATGTTTGGTGTAGTGGGGTTGCCTGCTGGCCAAACCCCACACTTATGTATAGGTGACGGGCTGTTTTTAACCACCAAAGAGGTATGGGGGGCGACACGCCGTGAACTAGGGCGCGAGACGGGAAGAGGAAGGGGGCAATAGAGGGTTACAAAGTGGGTGAAATAAGCGGCAAGAAAAAGGAGGCCAGGTGGCCTCCTTGTTATGTCGGACTGCAGGATTACTGTTGTACTTGCTGCACGCCGGTGACGCGTACTTCTACGCGGCGATCCGGTGCCAGGCAGGAGATCAGCTGAGCCTTGCCCTTGACGCTGTTGCACTGGGTACCGGTGACCGGATTGGCTTCACCGCGACCTTCGATGGCAACTTTGCCAGCCGGCAGACCTTTGCCAACCAGGAAGTCGGCTACGGTACGGGCACGCGCTTCGGATAGTTTCAGGTTGTAGGCGTCAGAGCCGATACGGTCGGTGTAACCGACGACCACGGCGCTGCCATCTTTCGGCTGAACATCAACGATCTGCTGATACAGGGTGTTCAGCGCTGCGACACCTTCTGGCTTGAGGGTGGATTTGCCAAAGGCAAACAGCACGTCAGAGCTCAGGGCGAAGTTCTTGTCGACCAGTACCGGCTCGGGAACCGGCTCAGGCGCAGGGGCGGCAACCGGGGCAACATAAGAGGTGCGGTTCGGGTGCATCACCAGCTCCAGGGTCGCGACGCTCATGTCGCTCTCCCAGGTTTTCTGCTCGTCACCCAGATTCCACAGATAGCGGTAGCGTGCTTGCACATCGATAAGGTCGGAGAGCTTGGCAGTCAGGCCCAGACCCGCCAGCGGCGCAGTGCCGTTGTCGCTGTTGCCATTGCCGTTGACGTGATTGAAGTAGGCACCGCCTTCAGCAAACACCGAGAAGATATCGCCGAGCGGCAGGCGGGCGATACCGGAGAGGGTGGCACCCTGGGTTTTGAAATCGGCACCGTCAACGCCCGCTTTACCGGCGTAGAGGTAGCCCAGTTCAGCTGCGTAGTAGTCGTTGAAGTTGTAACCGCCGAACAGGCTCAGCGCAGTGGCATCTTTGTCAGTGTCTTTGCCAAAATCATCCAGACCGTGGGCATAAGCCCAACCTGCACCAACACCGGTGTACCAGTCATCGGCAGCCTGAGCTGTGGTGCCTGCGGCGACGAGCGCCAGTGCAATCAGGGTAGGAGCCATTTTGAGTTTCATCGGTTTATCCTCGTTGTGTTAGCCCATGTCGGGCAATGCACTTGTTTTTATTGCTGCGAAAAATCGCCAGCAAAGTGGATAGCGAAGGCTTTGGACTCTCATGATGCATTGGCGTCATGGACAACAGACCGGACAAGAAGCGCTTTTTAGTGCTTATCCAATACCTTACAGGCGCAACTACTTTATGCTTTCGAGACGGGGCAGGCAAGGGTAGGGAGGCGGGAGTGAGGGATGCAAGCGAGAACTAGGCAAACAAAAAGGGATGCAGCAGCATCCCTTTTTTTCGCACTATCTGAACGAGGTCAGATTATTGCTGAACTTCTTGTACGCCAGATACGCGAACTTCTACGCGACGATCCGGAGCCAGGCAGGAGATCAGTTGAGCTTTAGCAGTTACGCCGTTGCACTTGGTGCCGGTAACCGGGTTAGCTTCGCCACGACCTTCGATGGCAACTTTGCTGGCAGCCATACCTTTGCTCACCAGGAAGTTGGCAACGGTACGGGCACGGGCTTCAGACAGCTTCTGGTTGTAAGCGTCGGAACCGATACGGTCGGTGTAACCAACAACAACAGCGTTGCCATCTTTCGGCTGGAACTCAACGATTTGCTGATACAGACCGTTCAGGGCTGCAACGCCTTCCGGCTTCAGGGTGTCTTTGCCGAAGGCAAACAGCACGTCTGAGTTCAGGGCGAAGTTCTTCTCTACCACTTGCGGAGCAGGAGCAGGCGCTTCTTCAACAACCGGAGCAGCTACCGGCGCTACGTATGAAGTACGGAACGGGTGGTATACCGCTTCCAGAGTAGCGATGCTCTGGTTGGCTTTGTAACGCTCACCGTTGGCGTGCAGGTCAGCCACGTCCCACATGTAGCGGTAGCGAGCTTGCAGATCCAGCGCGTCATTTACCTTGTAAGTCACACCAGCACCGGCCAGCGGGGAAACTTTAGTGTCGCTGGTACCCAGACCATCGGTGTGACCCCAGTAGGCGCCGCCTTCAGCGAACAGGGAGAAGTCGTTGCCAACCGGCATACGGGCGATACCGGACAGGGTGGCACCCTGGCTCTCGTAACGGTTGCCGTCGGTGTTGCCACGACCGGTGTACTGGTAGCCCAGTTCGGTACCGAAGTTTTCGGTGAAGTTGTAACCCATGAAGGCGTTGGCAGCAGCCGCGTCTTCCTGGCCTACATTGGTGCTTTCCAGCTTGTTCAGGCCGTTGAAGTGAGTAGCACCGACACCGGCACCGAAGTAGATGTCGTCAGCGGCGTGAGCAGCGGTAGCACCCAGAGCAGCCATGGCGATGGCGATCATGGAAGGAGCCATTTTCATCATAAAAAAATCCTCGTTGAGATCGCACGTTATTCACGTGCTTCACACTTTGTAATTTATGTAAGCTGCAGGCTCCGCCGTACGGCTGGCGTCGAGTCTGGCAGATGACCCGGTATAACCGGGTTGCACACTCTCCTGGTGTGTCGAGTGCGCTGGCATGGCACGCAATGCGTGAGAAACCACTGCCAGGCAACTGATGTCATTCCGATGACGAGGCGCACTCTATGCCGATTTTAAAACATGATCAAGCTCACAAATGAGCCTTGTGGCAAATTGTGTCGTGACCTTAAATGGCTGTTTATCCAGATTAATTAGTGATCCAGATAGGCCCTGTGCAGTTTCTTCTCCAGCTTCATATAAGCCTGAACCCAGTCGCTATGCGGGTTGGCCGGATTCGCTCTGGCGGCAAAGACCGAGAGGTAATCTACCTGGGTAGCGCTCTGCAGCAGGGGGGTAAATGTCATCAAGAAATGTCGGGCCAGATAGGGGTCAAGGGGCCAGATGTTGAGGATGGCGCGAGCCACAGGCTGAACCGCAGCTGAACAGATGAAGTGGCGGTGTCCTGCCTCCAGCCAGTCGGCCATCTCGCACATGCCCGATTCGGGCACCAGACCACCATCACCTTGAGTGGTTGCCAGAGCAATTGCCTGACCGTTTACCGTGATGAGCTGCTCATTGTTATGCAGGGTGCCGTCGTGGCTGCGCAAGGCCAGGTCCGGGCATGCCTGTTCAAGAAACAGGCTGCAGCTCTCCGGCAGGGCGGCCAGCAGTTCGCTGGCGTGGCTGGACATCAAGGCCGGAAGCCAGAAGGCTTCGGCGCGATATTGTTCACCTTGCAGGCGCTGTTGTGCCAGTTCTTCTGTGCTGGATACGGGGTGCAGGCGAGAGATAATGCCGGGAAACGCCATACTTATTCCTCTTAATGGGTATCCGGCGGATTATACGAGTTATTGGTGGGCCACAATAAAGGTTTCTTTTCGAGACTGTTTACCTGAGGCGGCTGAGCGATTACCATCCCCCCTTGAAGGCAAGGGTTGTCGCCGAAAGGCGCTCATAAGATAGAGGCTCGACCATAACGAGTCCGAACAAAACTGATACACTTGACTACGAGTCGTCGCGAAAAATAAAAGGCGGAGTAAATCCGCCAAACGGAGTATGGAACATTATGAATTCAAATATCGTCACTGTTGGCAAGAAGATCCGTCAGATCCGTGAAGCGGTCGGTTTGAGCCGTCCGAAGTTTGCAGATTTGCTGGGTGTTCCTCCCACCACGCTGAAAAACTACGAGCTGGGTTACCGTGAAGTTGGGGGCGCCTTCCTGGTTGCCCTGGCGCACCACCCGGATTTGCACAAGTTCACTCTCTGGCTGCTGGCTGACAAAAAAGTCGCCGAAATCGGCCAGATTGGTCCGGACGATCTCGCCAAGGCGTAATCGTCACTGTGACAGATAGAGAAATGCCGCCCCTGGGCGGCATTTTTTTGGGTCGCTGATCGATATTTTGATCTAACACGCTTTGAATTATCCATGCAGGCCAACGAGAATAAGCGGCCCCGAAAAGTGGGCCCCTTGGTGGTATCTGGCCACCCGAACACTATTACATTCAGGATGATATGAGCAATCGGTATGGAGTATGGGTATGAGCAGTAACGAGTTGGATAAACGCTATGGCCTGATGACTGCCATTGCGATGGTGGTCGGCGTGGTGATTGGCTCCGGTGTCTTCTTCAAGGCCGATGATGTACTGCGTCTGACTGGCGGTAATCTGGCCATTGCGCTGCTGGCATGGGCGCTGGGGGCATTTTCGATGATTTTCGGCGCGCTGGTGTTTGCCGAGTTTGCCCAGCGGATCGAAAAGTCCAACGGTATCGTCGATTATGCCGAAGCGGCATACGGCAAAATGTTTGGTTATCTGGTGGGGTGGTTTAAAGGCGTACTCTATTACGCCCCTCTTTCCGCCATCCTTGCCTGGGTCGCCGCTCTGTACACAATGATCTTGCTCGGCAGTGATAATCCGACCAACTCTGGTGCGACCTGGATACTGGCGGCTGTCTATATGACGGTCACCTATCTGATCAACTTCTATACCCCGGTCCTGGCGGGCAAGCTGCAAGTGGGTTCTACCCTGATCAAGTTGATCCCGCTGATCCTGGTTGCCATTGTGGGCACCATTTCAGGCTTGCTCAATGGTGTCACCGTGACCAACTTTGTGCAGGCAATGGATGGGATAGGAAGCACCGGAGGTACTCTGGCTACGGCCGTGGTTGCCACCGCCTTCGCTTATGAGGGGTGGATTGCCGCCGTGACCATCAACAGCGAAATTCGCGATTCCAAGAAGAATCTGCCCAGAGCGCTGGTGATTGGCACCCTGATAGTCTTTGTGGTCTACGTCACCTATTTCCTGGGGATCGCCAGCGTCTTGCCGACGGACGAGATAGTGGCGCAAGGGGATAACGCGGTAAATCTCGCGACAACCAGCCTGTTTGGCGGGACTGCCTCGACTATTTTGACCGTGTTCGTGATTATCTCCTGCCTCGGAACCCTCAATGGTCTGGTGTTGGCGACCATGCGTATTCCCTACTCGCTGGCGATCCGCAATCAGGGGCCAGCCCCCAAGTGGATGAGCCGTATCGAACCGCATCACCACATGCCAATCAACTCGGCCCTCGCGGCAGCGCTGTTGTCGGTGATCTACTCAGTGCTGTGGTACTGTAGCATCAACGAGACATTCGGTCGTTACATCGCCCTGGACGAGATGCCGATCGTGCTGATTTATGGCCTCTATCTGTTCCTCTATGTCTGGTACATGCGCACCTTTACCGAGTTGGGCTGGATAAAGCGGTTTGTGATCCCGACCTGCGCGACCCTAGGCGCGCTCATCATTCTGTATGGCGGTATCACCAATCCCAGTCTGGGGCTCTATCTGCTGGTCTCTGTGGGGGTGATTCTGCTCGGGTTGCTCTTCTACCGTAAGGAGTGACCGGGTAAGGAAGTTGAAAAAAGCGCCGAATGGCGCTTTTTTCATTTGTAAACCGCAGCATGTCGAGAACTAATTGCCCAGCACCCCGAGCCGGCCCAGTTCATCCTTGAGCTGGTCGAGGTTGCGCTCGACGCAGGCCTCACCCTCCTCGATGGCATCGCTGGCGCGATGAAAGTCCATGATGGAGAAGCTGCCAAGGCGCGGACAGAGCTGGATTTCCGGGGGATCCCCTGCCATCCGCGCCCGGGTGATCCGCTCCTGCATGATGTTGATGGAGCCGCTCATCACGCTCCACATGCCGGGCGTGGCCGGGGTTGCCTCACCACGATTGAGCCACTGGCTGAGCAGGCCGCCGCCGGATTGATCCGGCTCGTCGGTCCAGGGCTGGTGCATGTCGGTGTTGAGGTTGATGGCGATCACCACCTCGGCTCCCATGGCGCGCGCCAGCGAGATGGGCACCGGATTGACCACGGCACCATCCACCAGCCAGCGGTCGTTGACCCGGGTCGGGGTGAGGATCCCCGGCATGCCGCAGGAGGCACGCACCGACTGGCGCAGCGGCCCCCGTTGCAGCCAGATCTCGCGGCCGGTATCGAGTTCGGTCGCCACGCAGGCGAAGGGGATGGGCAGACTCTCCAGCTCGGGATCCCCGAGATGGTTGGCGGCAATGCCAAACACCTTTTCGCCGCGAAAGAGGCCGCCGGAGAGCGCAGGATCGAGCAGGCTCACCACCTGCAGGCGGGTAAAGCCGCGTACCCAGCTCTCCAGTCTGTCCAGTTCGCCAGCGGCATAGGCGGCGCCGACAAAACTGCCGATGGAGCAGCCGGCGATGAGATCGGGCTTGATGCCGAGTCGTTCAAGAGCGCGGATGACGCCGATATGGGCCCATCCTCTGGCGGCACCGCTCCCCAGAGCGAGCCCTACGCGGGGTTTTCGTGGCACGAAGTGACTCCTGAAAAGTGTGGAGGGCCCAGCTTACTCTGTGAGCTGGGCCTCGTCACCCTGCCATCTTTCCGAGCGGTTGCGGCCATTGCCTTTGGCCTGATAGAGGGCGACATCGGCGCGGCGGATCGCCTCGTGCAGCGGGATGGAGTCTGCGTGGGGGTGGTAACCGAGGCTGATGGTGACGGCCAGCTCGGGCACTATGCTGCGCCAGTCATAACCCTCGACCGCGATGCGGATCTGCTCGGCCAGTGCGGCGAGACGAGCGTCATCACAGCGGGCGACCAGCAGCAAAAACTCCTCGCCGCCCCAGCGGATCAGGCAATCCGATGGGCTGAGTTGCTGCTGGCAGATCTGCACCAGCCGGATCAGCACGATATCACCCACTCCGTGGCCGAAGCGGTCGTTGACCCGTTTGAAGTGATCCGCATCGAACAGGATCACCCCGACAGGCATCTGTTTTGCCAGCTGGCCACTCTGCTCCTGCTGGCTTAGATAGTGCCGATTGAAGGCACCTGTGAGCGCATCATGGCAGGAGAGGTAGTTGAGCTGCAGGTTGAGACGGCGAGACCTCAGACTGGAGAGGGCGGCCAGCAACATGAAGGCGATAGCGAGCAGGGTTGGAGCCGATTGGCAGATCAGCGCAACGAGCAGCTCGAACAGAGGGATGCGATGCACCAGCCGCAGCGGTGTGTCGCTCAGCGCCTGGGTGAGTTGAAAGCCCCCCTGATTCCAGCGGTACTGATCGTCCGGTGCCAGATGTTGTTGGGGATGGGGATCCGAGTTGCTGCAGGCCAGCACCTGATCGTACTGATTGATGAGCAGGTAACCGCCGAGCTTTGGGGTGAGCGCCTGCAACTGCTGGTGAAGCCGCGAGAGCAGCACATCCATGCTGATGACCCCCACCAGTGTCGAGCCTTTGTAGAGGGGTTGCGACATGGTGATCATGGTGCCAAGGCCGGCAAAGTCCTCGTAGGGGCGCGAGAGAATGGTGGTGCGGCCCGGATTGGGGGTCGCCTGTGCATCCTGCCAGTAGGACTTCTCATAGATGGCATTGGTAAAACGGTACTGGCTGGAGGGGCGCCAGGGGTAGAGGTAGACAAAGTTGTCTGCGCCGGTGAAGTAGACCCAGGCGATCTCCTTGCCGAGGCGCTGGCTGGCGGTGGAGAGCAGGGGCGAGAGACTCAGGGCCAGATGAATGCGAGCCTCCCGCTCGCTGCCACGGGGGGGCAGGGGCCCCAATCCGGTCAGGTTGCCGACCAGCCCTGCGGGCAGGTCGGCTGGCGGGTGATCGAGTGCCAGTCCCTCCGGCAGCTGTTCGAGATGGCGATAGAGCTGGCGGGTCAGTACCGACTGGGGATCGCTGCGCAGTCGCTCTTCGGCCTGCCCGCGCATCGCCTCGAGAAAGGTCTCGGTCTGCTTGAACTGATCGCGCAGGCGAATGGCGCTATTGGCCGTATCGCTAAGATAGAGATCCTCTATCTGTTTCAGACTTTGCCGCAGGGTCAGACCAACCAGCAGGATGACGGAGGCGAACAGCAGCCAGGTCAGGCGTGAGAGGAAACGTCGGTCAGACACATTTGGCATAGGCGATTTATCTATATTGCGAAGAAAACTGTCGCTAGTGTATGCGACTCTGCTGAAAAAGGGATCGAAAAGGCTTGATTGCAGTGATCTTGCGCCACTCCTGTTACGTTTTGTCACATTTATACATAGTCACGGCATAGTCTGGGGCTAAAATGGCCCCCAATCAGATTTCCCTCTCTCAACTCTTCATGGATTGCTCGATGAAAATGCGTATCTGGCTGGGCCTCGGCCTGCTCTCTCTGGTGGCTGCCATCTGGTGGGCGGTTGGTCACTTTCAACCGGCAGCCAAGGCCCCGACCCGCGAGATCAATATTCGCACCCAGACCGTCAAGCAGAGTCTGGCCGAGCCGACCCTCAAGCTGGTGGGCAAGCTGGAGGCCAACCGCTCCGTGGTCATCAGCCCCGAGGTGACCGGCCGCATCGTCAATATCGCCGTGAAGTCCGGGCAGGGCGTCGCCAAAGGGGAGACCCTTATCGCCCTCGACAACGGCAAGCAACGCGCCGAGCTGGCCGAGCAGAGCGCCAGCCTGCGCGACGAGCACCGCAAGCTTAACGAGATGCGCAAGCTGGTCGCCCGTGGCGCCGTCACTCAGTCGGTGCTGGAGGGGCAGGAGGCCACCGTCGATCAGGTGCAGGCACGCGTCGATGCCGCCCGCTACGAGCTCTCCCTGCGTAACTTGCAGGCACCGTTTGCCGGCACCGTCAGCCTGATTGATCTGAGCGAAGGGGCGCTGGTCAATAGCGGCGACACCCTGCTGCATCTGGACGAGCTCGACAAACTGCGCCTCGATCTGGCGGTGCCGGAGCGTTACCTCTCCCTGCTGCGCCCGGGCATGGCGGTTACCGCCACCAGTACTGCCTGGCCGGATCAGCAATTCAACGGCACTCTCACCACTCTCGACAGCCGCGTCTCCAACGATACCCAGAACATCAAGGCGAGGGTGATGATCCCCAATGGCAACGGTCAGTTGCGCCCGGGCATGCTGCTCAATGTGGAGCTGGCGCTGCCCGCCCAGCAGCTCACCCTGATCCCCGCCCAGTCGGTGGAGTACGCCGGTGAGCAGCGCTTTGTTTACCGTCTCGAGGCCGATGGCCGGGTCAAGCGGGTGCCTGTGGTACTTGGCGAAACCGAAGGGGAGACCGTCTGGGTCACCGAGGGGCTCAAGGTCGGCGATCGCATCGTGGTCGAGGGGGTGGTCAACCTGCGTGATGGGGTGCAGGTGCGTGATCTGGCCGAGGTGAACGGCTGATGTGGCTCTCCGATATCTCAGTACGCCGCCCGCTGGTGGCGGTAGTGCTCAGTGCCCTGCTCACCGTGTTTGGTCTGGTCGCCTTCAGCAAATTGACGGTGCGGGAGATGCCGGACGTGCAGATTCCGTCGGTCTCCATCACCACTACCTATGAGGGGGCGGCCCCCTCAGTGATGGAGAGCCAGGTCACCAAGCCCATCGAGGATCAGCTCTCCGGCATCAGCGGCATCAAGAACATCAACTCCATGACCCGCAAGGGGCGTTCGATGATCACCGTCGAGTTCAAGCTCGGCTGGAACATGGTGGAGGGGATCTCCGATGTGCGCGATGCCCTCTCCCGCGCGCGGCCCCGGCTGCCCGATGATGTGGACGAGCCGCTGGTGACCAAGGACAGCGGCAACGGCGATGTGGCGATCTGGCTCAACTTCAGCAGCAGCCAGATGGATCGCACCGCCATGACCGACTACGCCAACCGGGTGCTGGTCGACCCCCTGAGTCTGGTGGACGGGGTGAGCGAAGTGGCGCTCTCCGGCGATCTGACCCAGGTGATGTATGTACGGCTGCGGCCTGCGGATATGGCGGCCCGTGGCATCACGGTGAGCGATGTGGAAGAGGCCCTCAAGCGGGAGAATATCGAGCTGCCGGGGGGGGAGATCCGCAACAACTCCATGACCATGGCGGTGCAGATCGCCCGGCTTTACCACACAGCGGAAGATTTCCAGCAGCTGCAAGTCACCACTGCCGCCAACGGCCAGAGCGTCTATCTGGCCGATATCGCCGACGTGGAGGTGGGGGCCAAGAACGAAGACAGCGCCTATCAGCGCAACGGCAAAGAGAGTCTGGGTATCGGCATCGTCGCCCAGTCCACCGCCAACCCGCTGGCAGTGGCGCAGGGAATTGAGAAGAAGCTTGGCGAGATGCAGCGCTTCCTGCCGGAGGGGGCCAAGCTCGAGGTGGATTACGACTCCACCATCTTTATCAAGCAGGCCATCGACGAGGTGTACGAGACCCTGGCCATCTGCGCCGTGCTGGTGGTGGCGGTGCTCTATCTGTTCCTCGGGCAGGGGCGCACCACGCTGATCCCGGCTATTACGGTGCCGGTATCGCTGATATCAGCCTTTATCGGCGCCTGGTATTTCGGCTTTTCCATCAACCTCATCACCTTGCTGGCCCTTATTCTCGCCATCGGTCTGGTAGTGGATGACGCCATCGTGGTGGTGGAGAACATCCACCATCATCTGCAGCGGGGGGAACCGCCGCTGCTGGCCGCCTGGCACGGCACCCGCGAGGTGGGCTTTGCGGTCATCGCCACCACCGCCGTGCTGGTGATGGTGTTTGTCCCCATCGCCTTTATGGATGGCATGGTGGGGCGGCTCTTTACCGAGTTTGCCATTCTGCTCTCGCTTGCGGTGCTCTGCTCCTCGCTGGTGGCGCTGACCCTGACCCCGGCCATGGGCTCCTGTCTGATGCGCCCGCTGGATAAACCGAACCGGCTGACCGCCGGGCTCGATCGCGGACTGGGCTGGCTGGAGGGGCACTATCGCCACCTGTTGGCGTGGGTGCTGCGTCGCTCCCGCTGGACGCCGCTGGTGCTGCTGCTCTGTCTGGGCGGTATCGGTGCCCTCTTTACCCAACTGCCGACCAGCCTTACCCCGACCGAGGATCGCGGCGTCATCTATGTCTTCGTCAAGGGGGCAGAGGGGACCAGCATCGAGCGGATGAAGCGCAACATGCAGCAGGTGGAGTCCGCCATCATGCCGATGCTGGGCAAAGGGGTTGTACAGGCGCTGAGCTTCAGTACCCCCGCCTTTGGCCGTGGCGGCGATCAGACCGGTATGGTCATCATCCAGCTCACCGACTGGGCGGAGCGCGACGTCACCGCCACCGAGTTCTCCCGCTCGCTGGGTGCCAAGCTCTCCGGCATTCCCGATGTGATGATCCGCACCTTCCAGCCCGGTTTCCGCGGCGGCTCCACCGCGCCGGTGCAGTTCGTGCTGCAGGGTAACGACTATGCCGAGCTCTACCAGCAAGGGTTGGCGCTGCAACAGGCGGCGCAGGGCAGCGGCCTGATGCTGAGCCCGGATCTCGACTACGCCGAGAAGACCCCCGAGCTGCAGGTGACCATCAACCGCGACAGCGCCAGCCAGCTTGGCATTCCGGTCTCCACCGTGGCCAACAGCTTGCAGACCCTGCTGGGCGGGGCGAGCAAGACCACCTATGTGGACAGGGGCGAGGAGTATGACGTCTACCTGCGCGGTAATCAGACCGAGTTCAACGGCATCTCGGATCTCGGTCGCATCTACCTGAAGGCCGCCAACGGCGAGATGGTCAGTCTCTCGACTCTGGCGACCGTCAAGCAGGTGGCGACCGCCAACCGCCTCAACCACTACCAGCGGCAAAAGGCGATCACCCTGACTGCCGACGTGCATCCTGACCACACCCTGGGTGAGGCCCTCGATTTCCTCGATGGCTGGGCCAACGCCAACCTGCCCACCGGCATGACGGTGGATTACGCCGGTGATTCCAAGGATTACCGCGACAATCAGGGGGAGATGGTGCTGGTCTTTGGCCTTGCCCTGCTGGTGGTCTATCTGGTGCTGGTGGCCCAGTTCGAGAGCACCCTGACCCCGGCGGTGGTGATGGTGACGGTGCCACTCGGCATCTTCGGCGGCCTGCTTGGCCTTTGGCTGACGGGGCAGGAGATGAGCATCTACAGCCAGATCGGGATGATCATGCTGATCGGCATGGTGACCAAAAACGGTATCCTCATCGTCGAGTTCATCAACCAGCTGCGCCAGCGCGGGGAAGGGTTTGAAGAGGCGATCATCGCAGGCTCGGTGCGCCGCTTGCGCCCCATCCTGATGACTTCGCTCACCGCTATTATCGGCGCGGTGCCGCTGATGCTCTCCATGGGGGCGGGCTACGAGAGCAGGATGGCGGTGGGGACAGTGGTCTTCTTCGGATTGTCGCTGGCCACCCTGGTCACCCTGCTGGTGGTGCCCGCCATCTACCATCTGATCGCCCGCCACGCCGGAATGACAGGGGCGCGGGATCAACAGGTAGATGAAGCGCTGGCCGCCAAGGGGGCAGGGGAGTCGCCCCCTCCGGCGCCCTGATCTGCGCCTTGGCCTGAACCCTGACCTGCGCGCTCAAGCGGTGCCAGTTATCAGCCTCATCAGCACAAGGGCGCCTGCGGGCGCCCTTGCTATTGCGGGCGGCGGCCTATTCCGCGGGATCTATAGGGACAAAAAGCCATCGCTCCCCTTGGCCGCAACCGGTATAATGCGCGACCCGAATTTTTCCAGGTGTTCAAAATGCAGCCGGTACCCAACCTTTTCTCCTATCCCCGCTATTGGGCCGAGTGCTACGGCACGGCGCCCTTCCTGCCCATGTCCCGCAAAGAGATGGACAAGCTGGGTTGGGACAGCTGCGACGTCATTCTGGTGACGGGGGATGCCTACGTGGATCACCCGAGCTTCGGCATGGCGGTCATCGGCCGCATGCTTGAGGCGCAGGGCTTTCGGGTCGGCATCATCGCCCAGCCGGACTGGTCATCGAAGGATGACTTTATGCGTCTGGGCAAACCGAACCTCTTCTTCGGGGTGACCGCGGGCAACATGGACTCCATGATCAACCGCTACACCTCCGACAAAAAGCTGCGCCACGACGACGCCTACACCCCGGGGGATGTGGGCGGCAAGCGGCCGGATCGCGCCACCCTGGTCTATACCCAGCGCTGTAAAGAGGCCTTCAAAGAGGTGCCGGTGGTTATCGGCGGCATCGAGGCTTCCTTACGCCGTATCGCCCACTACGACTACTGGTCCGAGACCATTCGCCGCTCCATCCTGCTCGATGCCAAGGCCGATATCCTCATCTACGGCAACGCCGAGCGGCCGCTGGTGGAAGTGGCCCACCGCATCGCAGCGGGGGAGAGCATCGACACCATGCAGGATATTCGCGGCACCGCCGTTATCCGCAAGGAGCCGCTGCCGGGCTGGAAAGGGGTGGATTCGAGCAAGCTCGACCAGATTGGCCGCATCGATCCCATCATGAACCCCTATATGGAAGGGGCCCCATGCTCGGATGATGCCACCGACGCGGCTCCTGCCGCGCAGGAAGCCCAACCCGTGCTGGTGCAGCCGGCCAAACCCAAGCCGTGGGAAAAAACCTATGTGAAGCTGCCGGCGTTCGAGCGGGTGAAAGAGGACAAGGTGCTCTACGCCCACGCCTCGCGCATTCTGCACCACGAGACCAACCCCGGCTGTGCCCGCGCCCTGTCGCAGGCCCACGGCGATCGCATCGTCTGGGTCAACCCGCCCGCCTTCCCGCTGGAAACCGAGGAGATGGACGGCGTCTTCGGCCTGCCCTACCAGCGGGTGCCGCACCCAGCCTATGGCAACGAGAAGATCCCCGCCTTCGAGATGATCAAGACCTCGGTCAACATCATGCGCGGCTGCTTTGGCGGCTGCTCCTTCTGCTCCATCACCGAGCACGAAGGGCGCATCATCCAGAGCCGCTCGGAAGAGTCGATCCTCAAAGAAATCGAAGATATCCGCGACAAGGTGCCGGGCTTTACCGGCGTCATCTCGGATCTCGGCGGCCCCACTGCCAACATGTACAAGCTGCGTTGCAAGAGCCCCAAGGCCGAGCAGACCTGCCGTCGCGCCTCCTGTGTCTGGCCCACCATCTGCCCGCACATGGACACCGACCACAGCCCGACCATCAACCTCTATCGCAAGGCGCGCGACCTCAAGGGGATAAAGAAGATCCTCATCGCCTCCGGCGTGCGTTACGACATCGCGGTCGAAGATCCCCGCTATATCAAGGAGCTGGCCAAGTACCACGTCGGCGGCTACCTCAAGATCGCGCCGGAACACACCGAGGAGGGGCCGCTCTCCAAGATGATGAAGCCGGGCATGGGCAGCTACTACCAGTTCAAGGAGCTGTTCGACAAATACTCGAAAGAGGCGGGCAAGCAGCAGTACCTGATCCCCTACTTCATCTCCGCCCACCCGGGTACCACGGATGAAGACATGGTCAATCTGGCGCTCTGGGTCAAAGAGAACCGCTTCAAGCTCGATCAGGTGCAGAACTTCTACCCGTCGCCGCTCGCCAACGCCACCACCATGTATTACACGGAGAAAAACCCGTTAAACAAGGTGAGCCGCACCGGTGGCGATGTGTTTGTCGCCAAGGGCGAGCGTCGCCGCCGCCTGCACAAGGCGCTGCTGCGCTACCACGACCCCGCTGGCTGGCCGATGATCCGCGAAGCCCTGCTCGCCATGGGCAAGGGCCACCTGATTGGCAACGGCCCCGGCTGTCTGGTGCCGCCGGAAGGGCGCAACGAGCGTGCCGCCAGCGGCAAGGGCATGAAACCGGCCCTGACTCGCCATAGCCCAATGTCTCAACAAAGAGGCGAATATCAGCGTGGTAATGGCGCAGGCAACAAGCCGACGGGTGGCAAGCCGGTGGGTTCCCAGCTGCACAAAGGCGCGGCTAATGGCAAACCGGCCGCACAGGGCGAAGGCAAGAGTGCGGGCCAGAATGCGGGTAAAAGCAAGCCTGCCGGAAAACCCGCCCATAAGGGCAAGACGCCGACCCGCGCAGGATCTGCCAAGCCGGGCGCCAAACCCGCAGCTCAAGGCGGCAAGCCTGCGGCTAAAGGGAATGGTGCCAAGCGGCCTGCACGGTGAGTTTTCCTGATTGGAAAGCGATAGAAATAAAAAAGGCGACCGGATGGTCGCCACTCTTGATATTAAATTTAAACGTCATCACTTTAGTATAAAGACCGAGCTTTATTACTAGTGTCCATTATGTTTATAGAAGGATATGTTTTGTTTATGAAGTTGCAAAAAGAGGTTATTTTTTCAGAGAGAATGGTTGTTTCTATATCTATTTCATTGTAAAGAATATCGTCTTCTTTAGTTTGACAGAAATCGCCCGGCATATGAAATGATAATGTGTTCATATGTGGGACTAAATTGTATGGGGCTTTTTTCACCAATGTGATGAGTTTTGTCCATTCTGACATTAAACTGTCTATATTTTCGCTCAATATATTATCGCTCAAGATGAAAACTGGGCTTTTGATAACTGTGTTAATGTTGCAAAGTTGTTCAACTAGTGAGCAATGAATGTATTTTGCGCCCCATTTTAAGTGCTCATGTGTTGAGGTGAGATCAATTACATTTAAGAGGGCAGTAAGATGTGATAAATCCTTTTCTTGGGCTAGTGCTTGATGTGTTTTTGATGGGGTTGGAAAATATTGAGGAAAATGTAATCTGACTGTATTCTCATCTCGAGATAGATCGCTGACAATATCTTCCCAAAATAAAATTTCTATGGGGAATTTCCCTTGATTTTTTCTGCTTTCAGAAAGTAGTCTTGCAAATTTTTGAATATGTACATCTCGCTCTGCCGTTGTTGCGATATATAGAGTTTCCAACTTTGGGATAAATGACTCTGCCTTAGTGCATTCACTCTCAATTAATTTCTGGCTGATGCTTGAGGTGGTATTTTTGCACTGAACCCCTACAAGTTTATCCAAGGAGTCTTTACCATATATATCAACACCATTCTGTTGCTGCCCCTGGCGGCCATGTTTACTTAAATTGGGGTTTGCCCATCTTAGGGAACATGCACTCTTGCATATATCTTCAAACTCATCCCATGACTTCGGTGCTGGCAATCTTGATGTGTTTATAGTGGGCATAATATAAAACTCTTCTATTTATGATGTTGTCAGTAAAGTAGGATTGCAGCGTATCTGAGCGATGCATTGGATGTATTTTAACCACCACTTTCAAAAACCTAGGACACCCACCTTTCTGTATGACCGCCCATGAATTACTGCTTCCTATATGCTCCCTTGACCCGCGAGGGCTGCAACCCATCGCAGTTCAACAGGTTCTGGATGGCTATGGTAAGTCAAATGAAACTGCTTAGGCGAGCCTTAAAATGGCATAACCATCAGAAAAACCTCGTTCTCTGACCGCTATCAAACTCTTCTCGCTCTGCGGCCTTGCCGCCAACCGGACAGTGATCGGGCGCTGGCTGCTGGCCATCCTGCGGCCATGGCCGGGTGCTGGAATTCCTTAGAGTGTTTTACTGGCGCAACTCATAAGTGAATAGCTGTTGCACAGGTGGAACAATCAAGGGGCGGTGCGGGCAGGGCCACAGGGGCGGGGAGGGGAAAAACAGGAGGCCCGGTAGAGATAAAACCCCCGGCTGGCGCGCTTTACATAAGGTGGTGCAATTTGGTGAAGGAAGTGGTCGATTTAACGGCAGTGGGTGACTAGACTAGCTTGGTCTTCTTATGAGACCTATGCCCCCTTTTTCGGGACACCCACCTTTTTGGCCGGAAAACCTGCCCATAAGGGCAAAGCGCCGACCTGCGCAGGCTCTGCCAAACCCGCCACTCAGGGCGGCAAGCCAGCGGCCAAAGGAAATGGCGCCAAGCGACCGGCGCGGTAATATTTCCTGATTGGAAAGCGATAGAAATAAAAAGGCGACCAGATGGTCGCCTTTTTATTTTATGTTATTCACAAATGTTATGTTTTAGCATAGGCAGCTTGTTGATTATCTTTTATCGCGGCTTTTGCTGCAGTTTTTATTGTATTACTTGTCTTCTCAAGTTTTTTAATTGAGTTCTTCGAGTAAAATGCTCCCCATACTCTAAAAATAGTTGAAGGGAAAATACTAATAATAACTAAAAACCATGCAAATCCGGAAGTAAGTGTTATCTTAGGTTGGAAGCCAATTAATGCTAGAGCGCAGAATAAAAAAATCGAAATTATTATTCCAAGAATTGTTGCTATACAAGATAGTTTTTCAAGAAATGACTTGTATTCATTAGACTCTTTATCTAAGTCAGAAATTGAGTCAGAGCGTTCACAATTACCACTACTATAAACACCATTTAGGTCTCTTATTAAACTTTCCTTGTGTTTATCAAAGTTATTAATTGCTTTATTCTTTACCCCATCCCAAAATGAAGATACAAAATTAATCGCGATTGCCACGCTTAAAAATGGTGCAAAATCATACAGCAAAAATGAAGTAACAGTTGGTGTTGCTTCAATAGTAGCTACTGCAGCAGAAACCATTAACGAAACTCCCCTGCTTTTGCTCTATCCTCTACCCTCAAAAAATAACTTTTGAGAGCATTAAAAAAGTCATCATCATGTAAAGTTAAAAATGAAGTTGATTCTGGGAGTCTAATTTTACTTTCGGCATATCTATCTATAAAAAGAATATTTGAAGGCGAACTTAGAATAAATTCGTTATCGAGAGTGTCCTCAATAATTTTTGACGATAATTTATTAGGGATTGCTTGGATATTTATTTTGCTGTTAGATCCAATGCCACTCAAGAAACCAAGGTTTTTAATTTTTGCTGTATTGTTGGTTAGTATATTAATGGTTGAATTAATTGAACGGTTTAGAATTTTCAGAAAGACGTTTTCATTTGATAAAACATCAAATAGTTTACTATTTTGATTTTCGTCAAAAAAAACAAAAATGAATAATTCACCACGTGATAAATTTAGAATTTCTTGAGTTCCGCATATACGATGTTCATTGTCTATTAGCGATATTGGAGTGTTATCTTTTTGTTGATTAAACCTGTAAATTAAATCTTTTAGTTCTAGCAATGACATATAAAACACCTGTTTTTTCAATAGCATATCTCATGTATGAGACTACCATATTTTAAAAATTAGACCACCTAAATCAATGAATATAATGGAGCTGTCCCCTAGCGAAAAATCTGGGACACCCACCTTTCTGAGTAAGGCGTAACGCCACCAAATCCCACGCTACCGCCCGTGGATTACAGCTTCCAATATGCTCTATTGACCCGCGCTGGCAGCAACCCATCGCAGTTCAACAGATTCCAGATAGCCACTGTAAGCCAAACGAAACTGCCGAGGCGAGCCTTAAAGTGACTTAACTATCAGAAGTTAATCATTTGTTTTTGCGCTTGATCAGCAAATGGAGCCGGAAGGCGGCTTTATAGCCATATCCCGCTTTGGCAAGCTGGGAAGGGAGTGAATTGGGGCGACCTGCTGATCGCCCCTTGTTATTGCCATATCCGGCGCGTGAAGGGTCAGCCGTTATAGCCGTAGCAGCGCTTGAGCTCCTCGAAATCGTAGTAGTGGCTGCCGCTTTGGTAGGGCTGGCAGCCCGTTTTAAAGGCGATATCCTTTTCGTTGTAGAGCATCTTGACCAGCACCTGCCGCTGCCCGTTCTGGTAGATATCCCACTGAATATTGGCGGTATAGGGGGAGACCCAGCCGCCGCGCCACTCGTTGTTCTGCTGGCTGAACAGCTGATCCGGGCTGGCCCCTTGACGGCTCCCTTCCAGCTTCATCAGGGCGGCGAGGGGGATAATGGCTTCGGCGTGGGCAAAGCGCAGGGTGGCCCGTCGGCTCTGCTCGCCCTCCACCACCTGACGCTGCACCTCGCCAAACAGGCCGTCGAGCAGCGGCTGGGCAATGGCGTAGGGGGCGCTCTGGTTGGCAAAACTCGGCCCCTTCTCGTAGAAATCTTCCGCATCGGAGAGGTAGGAGAACCAGGCCGACTCCTGTGGGGTCAGGAACTGCTCCAGCGCCCAGGGTTCGCTGCCCTGTGCCTGCGCTTCGCGGATCATGCCGGGGCCGATGATAAAGAGGTTGTAGAGCATCAGGGCGGCATCCACTTCGTCGCGCACATAGGTCATGCCGCCATCTTCCGGGTTGACGGCGACAAACTCGACGCCGCCCGCCAGATAGTCGACAAAGCCCTTGCTGTAGATACGCTCCAGCATGCTGCGGGCCATCTCTTTGGTCTTGCTCAGGTTTTTAAGCTGATCCAGCGCCCTGGCCAGTTCGGGGGCCGGGGCGATTCCGGCATCTTCGTCACCGATAAAGCGCTGATAACTCTCATAGGCGGGCAGGTAGCGGGCGTAATCCCCCTCGGGCGTGGTCTTGTGGAAGTAGAGCTCGAATTTGTTGACCAGCTTTTTGTCGATCTTCGAGGGGTCATCCTGCGTGAGGTAGCACTGCGCCGAGTCGCTGACATAGTTCACGTCGCGCTTGAGGCTCCCCATAAAGTAGAAGGCGCTTTCGTTGGCCCTGTCCTTGCCCGAGGTGACCACCTTGATGCAGTGGGGTTCGCTGCTGTTGAGCAGGGTCGGCAGCCGCGCCGCCAGCCGGGTAGCGAGATTGGCGTGCTCCTCCTTGCCCAGCGCCGAGAGCAGGCCATAGCCCAGTTTCTGGTTAGCGGCCGTCACCAGATCGACCTTGCCTCCCAGCCCCTGCCCGAGAGTGGTGAGCGCCCCCTGACGCTGCGCCTCTTCCCAGACCAGCTTGGTCAGCACGTCATATTTCGGGCTGGAGAGGGAGCGCGAGCCGTGGCGCGCCACCATCTCGGTAAAGACCGGGCTGAACCCCTGAGGCGCTGGCTCGTAGCTCTCCGCCTGCTGCTGCGGGCTGTAGACCGCTTTGGTGCTGTATTGGTAGGCGGTTTTGCCCTGGCTGTCGGCAGACGATTCGTTTTCTGACTGGCAGCCGCCAAGCAAGACCAGCGAGACGGCCACAGCCACATAAGAAGAGCGCGGGAAAGTCATGATGTTCCTTATCTATCCATATGAAAAATAAGTGAAAAACTCTATGACTTGAAAATGACCGCGGGATGTCAGCCAGATGACAGGAAGGTGACTGTTGTGAATGCCATTAGTAGGGGGACAGACGTGGCGAGCATGCCCATCAGGGAGCGCTTCTGTTATCTTGGCCTGCCCGATAGATGGGCTTGGAGCCCGTTCATGACGTGTTTGGCAGGAGCAATCAGATGGCAATAAAAACGCGATCCCGCAGGGAGAAGGTGGGCAGTGGCCTTGGGCTGCTGCTCGGGATCATCGGCTTCAATCTGCTGGTGCCCTTCCTGTTTGAAAAGCAGGCGGGTTTTGATGGCAACCAGATGCTCTGGGCCGCCGTGACAGCTCTGGTCTGCTCCGAGCTGGGGGCCAGAGTGGGCAAGTGGCTGGATTGCCGGGAGCAAACGAGAGCAGGCGACTAACTCAGGAGGCGGCAGACAGGTCGCGGGTTGATCTGAACTGGCTGGGAGTCAGGCCGGTGATGCGCTGAAATTCGCGATTGAAATTGGATTTGGTCTGAAAACCGGCGTTCATCAAGATCTGGGTGATGCTCTCATCCGTGTTCAGCAGGGCCTGCCTGGCATGGGCAATCCGATATTCGTTGATGACCCTGGGGATGCTCTGCTGGCGCACCAGATTGACGGCACTGGAGATCTGCTTTGCGGGAATGCCCAGTTTGCGTGAGAGGCGGGCCAAGGTCAGCTCAGGATCCAGGTAGCAGGCTTTCTCCTTCATCAGGTTATCGAGCAGAGCCACTATCTCCCGGGCGCGATCTTCGCTCAGCAGCGGCGCTTTCTCAACAGGCTCGGGAACGGAGGTGGATATCTCCTCCTCTTCTGCGTCAGCGGTATTGACCCCCACCATCACCACGGCTGCCGCCAGCATGGGCACCAGCATCAGGTGACCCAGCGACAGGATATAGGGCGCCAGCTGGCCTTGGTTGAAGGCGAAGTCGAGGGAGACGGCGGCGTCGATGGCCGCCGAAAACAGCAGCATCCAGCCCGCGATATGTTCCGCCCGCCTGACTCCCTCCCACTCATTGAACGAGACATAGAGCAGCAGCTGTGTCTTATCGGAGAAGCGCACCAGCGCGATGCCGTAGCAGAGATAGATGGCGGTCAGCAGGCCATCCAGTGGCAGTGGCAACCAGTTGTGGGTCAGCATGCCGAAGGCAACCAGCGCGGGGCCGACGCCGTGCAGCCAGGAGAAGCGGGCGCTAGGCGCCTTGGTCCGGCTGAAGATGTGCCAGGCGGCCACCGGAATAAGCGAGGCGAGGATCGGCTGCGCGAGACTGAGCAGCGCCAGATCGAAGGTCCAGCGCAGCCCCACCACGCCGGTGGTGATGGCGCACAGCAGCAAAAAGAGGGCGATCGTTCTGGCCGCCCGGCCAAGGCGCGCCAGCAGCACGGCGGCCAGCAGAGCCAGCAGCAAGGAGACAATAAAGGGTATGGGTATGGCCAGCATCATGTATCCCCTGTGCAAAGAGAGGCCGTTAACCAGCCGCGGCATGCCAGCATAACGGCTCGGGTCAGGTGAATGAAGCTCATGATGGCGCAGACGCGGTTCGAGGACGACCTGAAACCGGTTTGAGGACGCCCTAGGGCGCTTTGCTCCCCATGATAAGGGCTCCCAATCACCATAAAAGGCAGGTATCCATGTTCTCTTTCTATTGGCTGGCGTGGCAACGCGCCCTGGATTTTTCGGGTCGCGCCACCCGGGCCGAATGTGGGTGGTTCATGTTGGGCCATCTGCTGGTCACCCTGATCTGCATCTGGCTGGACGTGCTGCTTGCCAATCTGGGCTGGTTGGATCTGGGCTACGGCCTGGTGAGCAGCCTGCCCCTGATTGCGCTGATCGTGCGTCGCTTGCACGACACCGGCCGCTCCGGTTGGTGGGTCTGGGTCTTTCTGGTGCCGGCCGTGGGGCCCTTGCTGCTTATCTATTTGCTGGTGCAGCAAAGCGGGGCAACCCATGTTGGCAAGGAGGCATCGGCATGAGACACGCACTCTGGCTGTTTATGTTGTGCTGCTCGCTGGCGGTGGCCGCTCTCGACAATCCCCACGATTTTCCCAAGGGAGCGCTGGGCCTGCTGCAGGTCGACAGCCTGACCCGTGGCGAGCTGCTGTGGATGCAAGGGCGGGTGGGGGAGGGAACCTATATCACCACGGATGCCAAGGGGCGTCACTGTGCCATCCGGGTGCCGGTGGCGGTCGGCAAGGTGGCGAGCAGCGGCCTTGGCATCGACTCCGCCACGGGGTTGGCCATCGTCGTCATGACGCCGCGGCTCGATGCGGCGCTCAGCAAGGGTGAGCGGGTGAACAGCCGCGACTTCATCTTCTCCCGCGAGGCCGCTGACACGGCGGTCGACGGCTATATCGTCAGCGGGATCGCGACCGACGAAGGGTTTGTGCTGAACTCGCGGCTGCGCTGGATAGCCTGGCTGCTGGAAGACAAACCGGCACTGCGCTGTCAATAAGGCCTCCCTCGTCGGGAGGACGCGCCGGCCAGGAAAGAGCCGCTGGCCGGTGCGCTTACTGCCACACCTCCTGCCCTTTGGCATTGAGCAGGGTGTGGAAGAGATAGTGATCATCCCGATCGTAATAGACGGTAATGGTGTGGCGCTGGGTGTAGTCCGCCGCCACGCCGGCCACCGTCATCGGCACCAGGATCAGCTCCCCCAGCCCCATGGTCACGGCGCTCGCCGTGGCTTGCCCATTACCGTCAGCGCGCTTGTGGATCTTGCCGAGCACGGTAAAGCGATCGCAGCCCTGCACCTTATCCTCGGTCAGAAAGGCGGCCTGCTGGCAACGCTGGGGCTCGCCCAGCTCGGCGCGAATGGTCGCGCGGGTTTCCTCCGATACAAGGGTGTTGCGAAAGCGCCCCGCGTAGTGATCGATGGCGGCGGCACAGCCACCTAGCAGCAATGGCAGCGCGAGCAGCAGCGGATGAGAAATACATACAAGACGATTCATAAGGACAAGACTCCGTTATTGCGCCAGTGACGCGCTATCTTGGCCACATCGCTCCGGCTCGCTGCGATGCAAAAAGGTGGTCAGGGTATCGCGCGGCGGCGTGATGCCGCACTGCACCAGAATCCGCCCGATGGCTCCCCTGTGATAGCCGCCATGAGTCACCAGATGGAGCAGCATTTCATCGCGGCTCATCTGCCCCTTGTCACCATCGACAAAGCGAAACGAGAGCGGGGTTGCACCCTCTTGCGGGCTCAGCGACGCGACGTAATCCACCAGCCAGTTATCCAGCTTGGTAACTGCGCTGCGCAGGGCGGTGAGGGTCGGTGTCTCCGGCGTATTGGTAGCGGTAAAACCGTGCCGTTCCCCAAGCAGATTGGCCTGGAAGATGGCATCGACCACATGGATATGGTTGAAGATCCTGAGGCAGGTGTGATGTGCCTCGCCATATTGCTGCGCATCGAGCGTGGCGATGGCATCCAGCAGTTCGCCATCGGCCCAGCGTTTGTAGTGAAAGAGGGATTGCAGTGTCTTGTTACTCATCGCGTCCTTGCCCTTGTCGCTTCGTGAAGTGCGGCATGTTAGCCAAAATGGGCTCAATACGAAACCCATTCTGTTGCAGCTTTGGCCCCCGTCATACAAAAAGCCCCGAGAGCTGGCGCTGTCGGGGAAGAGGAAAAATATCGACAAGGAATTACAAAGGCATTGGGCCAGGCCTGAACGGGATCAGGCATCGACATAGAGCACTTGGCCGCTAATAAGCGCCCTTTTTTCGGGACATCCACCTTTTTGACAGCAGTGAGTGCCTAGACTAGGCTGGTATTCCTATGAGGCCTATCAAGGCTGTTCACTGTTAACCATAACCGGAAGGATCCGACATGAAAGCGATGGCTGCAGCCCTCTTGCTCCCCCTGATTCCCCTTGCCGTTCAGGCGGGGGCGCCCGTGTGGATTACCATTGGGGCCGATAGCGGGGTTGAACTCAAGCAGGTCAATGCCAAGCTCTCCCCTCTGTTCAGTGCCAGCGGGGCGCCTGTCCAGCTGGCCCAGATTGAGGCAAGCGAGCTTGGCTCCCTCTCGCATCTGATGCACGAAGGGCACCAGCGCTGCGGCGGTTATGTGGTGCACACGACCCTGGCCGATGCGCTGCAGAGCATGGCCCAGCCCCTCAGCCAAAACCTGTTCAGCGCACCGCCGTTGACCCAGGGGGCCAGTGTCAACCGGCTGCTGCCTCATCTGGATCAAGGCAATATCGCCAGCACCATCAGCAAGCTGTCCGGCTGGCGCAACCGCTACTACACCACCCCCACCGGCACGCAATCCGCCGACTGGGTGGCCAGCCAGTGGCAGAGCCTCGGCAGTACCTTGCCATGGGCCAGCGTCAGCCGGGTCAAACATAGCGGTTACCCGCAACAATCGGTGGTGCTGACCCTCAAGGGAAGCCGCTATCCGGACGAGGTGGTGGTGCTTGGTGGCCATCTCGATTCCACTGCCGGCTCGGCTCCCAACAGCAAGACGCTGGCCCCCGGCGCCGATGATGACGCCTCCGGCATCGCTACCCTGACCGAGGTTCTGCGGGTCATCGCCGAACAGGGCCGCCAGCCGGAGCGTACCCTGCAATTTATCGGCTATGCGGCAGAGGAGGTGGGCTTGCGGGGCTCCAAGGATATCGCCAGCCGCTACAAGGCGGCCAACACCAAAGTATTGGCCGCGCTCCAGCTGGACATGACCAACTACAAGGGCTCGGCGAACGACATCGTCTTTATGACCGACTACACCGACAAGGGGCTGACCGGCTATCTCACCCAGCTGATCGATGCCTACCTGCCGCAAATCAGCTATGGCTATGACAGTTGTGGCTATGGTTGCTCGGATCACGCCTCCTGGCACAATCAGGGCTACCCCGCCGCCATGCCGTTCGAGTCACGCTTTAGCGAATACAACCCCAGGATCCACACGGCGCAGGATACGTTGCAAAACTCGGATCCCTCGGCTGGCCACGCTCTCAAGTTTGCCCAGCTGGCGACCAGCTTTGCCGTTGAAATGGGCAAGATAAACTGAGTCAAAGACCGCTGCACAAGCCCAAAGGAAGGGAGTCTCGACTTCCTTCCTTTTTTCTATCTTCTGTGCGGCTTTGCCCCCGCCATACAAAAAGCCCCGAGAGCTGGCGCTTTCGGGGAAGAGGAAAAACATCGACAAGGAATTACAAAGGCATTGGGGTCAGGCCTGAAAAAGATCAGGCATCGACATAGAGCACCTGACCGCTAATAAAGCCATCGACGGAGCGCTCAAACGCCTTGACGACTAGGGCGCCCGGCACCGGCTGGAAGCCGGGCATCATCTCGCCATATACCTCCCACGCCTCTTCCAGTACGGTCGGGTTGACCGCATTGATGCGGATGCCGCGGGGCAGCTCGTGGGCCACGCACTGGACAAAGGTATCGATGGCGCCGCTGGTGGTGGCATCGGCAATGGCCAGCGGGATCGGCTTGATATTGAGGATGCCGGAGATCAGGGTGAAGGAGCCCCCCTGATTGATGTAGTTGAGGCCGACATTGACCAGATTGATCTGGCCCATCAGCTTGCTCTGGATGGTGGTTTGCCACTGCTCTTCGCTCATCTCGCCAAAGGGGGCGTATTCGCAAAATCCTGCGGTATTGACCACCGCATCGAAGGAGCCCACGTTTTGGTAGAGCCGCTCGATTGACTCCTTGCTGGTGATATCCACCTGAAAATCACACCCCTCACCGGAGCGGCTGGCGGTGATCACCTTGTGCTTGCCCAGACCACTGAGGGCGGCTTGCCCCATTTTCCCCTGAGCACCAATCAGAATGACAGTTTTCATCGTTAACCTCGCTTTGCTGGAAGAGCTGCAAGGTTAGAGAGCCACTGATACAATGTAAATCATGGGTAATTTGTATGTGATACAACTTAAATTGGTGAGGTGAGGGTGGAGAAGATCGATATCAGGCAGATGCGGGTGCTGGTGCTGCTGGTCAGATACAAGAGTGTGTCGCGGGTGGCCGAGCTGCTGGAGATCTCCCAGCAGGGGGTAAGCAGTCATCTGAAAAAGCTGCGCGATCTCTTTCCCGCCGAGCTCTTTATCCGCCAGAGCGCCGGGTTGCAGCCGACTGACTACGCCTGCGAGCTGGCTGACAAGTTCGAGCAGATCCTGGCCGATATCGACGGGGTCTTTGTGGCAGCCCCCTTTGATCCGGCCAGCAGCCAGCGCACTTTCAGGGTGATGGCCAACGAGTATGCCCAGCTCGCCATTATCCCAAGGTTGGCGAGCGCTCTGCGCAATCGGGCGCCCTTCATCCGGCTCGATGTGGTGGATTTTCAGGCCGAGCTGCATCTGGACGCGCTGGCCAGTGGCGAGACGGATCTGGTGATTGGTTTTGATGCCTATATCGACTCGGGGTTGCTGCGCGCCACCCTGCGCCGGGATCACTACTGCTGCGTGCTGCGCCAGGACTCCCGATATCTTCCGGATAATGCCCAGCCGCAGGATATGGCGGCCATCCCCTTTGTGCAGTTCGCCAACAGCGTCGGCAATTTCGAAGGGCAGATGAGCCCGCAGCAGGTCGCCAGCTCGGCGGTGGCGACGCTCCCCTGTTACACCTCGCTGCAAGCCTTTATGTCGGTCAATGACGTGGCGGCCTGCATCCCGTCGGCCATCGCCGCCCTCGGGGATTTTCGCTTGCTGGAGCTGGCCGGGGCGCCGCAGCAGTTCGAGGTGGTGGTCGGCAGGCACAGGAAAAGTCAGGGCAATCTGGCCATCGAGTGGATGGCGGAGGTGATCAAGTCGGTCAGCGCTCCAGCCATGCCCGGATAACGTCGCCGTTTGCACAGATCTGCACACGCCAGCCAGCGTGCTAACGGCAGGCTGGATCTGCGGGGGAAATCCTGCGATGGTGCGGGCAGTTTTCCGCTTGTCCCGTTATTGAGTGAAAAGGAGTTGAGATGCGCATTGCCATGATTGGTCTGGGGGATATAGCCCAAAAAGCCTATCTGCCGCTGCTGACGAGCAATGAGCGGGTCACCCCGCTGCTCTGTACCCGTAATCCGGCAGTGCTGGAAAAGCTGGCCCGCCAGTATCGGATCGCCGAGTGTTTTACCGATGTGGCGGCCATGCTGGCCAGCCGCCCCGACGCCGTGATGATCCACGCCGCCACCGCCGTTCATCGCGAGCTGGCCGAGCAGTGCCTGCGCGCAGGGATCCCCACCTTTGTCGACAAGCCCCTGTGCGACAATCTGGCCGAGGCCGAGGCGCTGGCCAACCTCGCCATCGCGCAGGATTGCGCCCTCTTTACCGGCTTTAACCGCCGCTATCTGCCCGCCATGGCCGAGGCGCGGGCCCAGCCGCTCACCGAGCTGAATTGGCAGAAACATCGCTTTGCCCTGCCCGGCAAGGCGCGGGATTTTATGTTCGACGACTTTATCCATGTGCTCGACAGCCTCTGCTTCTATGGCGGCGTGCCGGACGGCGACTTTCATGCGGTATTGCGACCGGATACGAAGGACAACAGCCTGTTGGCCGGGGTAAGCGTCAGCTGGCAGAGCGGCGATCGCGCCATCAGCGGCAGCATGAACCGCAGCGCCGGGATCACCGAGGAGCGCATCGACGCCTATGGCGACAATCTCTCCCTGCACCTTGAGAACTGCACTCGCGGCAGCATCGCCCGCGACAAGCAGGCGCAGATGCTTAGCACCAACGACTGGCAGCCGGTGCTGGCCCAGCGCGGCTTTGCTGCCATGCTGGAGCACTGGTATCAGCAGATTGAAATCGGCAAAGCGGATCGCGAGCTGATTACCTCCTACCTGCATGGTCACCGGCTGGCAGAGCAGTTGGTGGCGCTGGCTGACAAGCGGGGATAAGGCTGGCTGGCAGTCTGAGAGATATGAAGACGAGGTGCGCGAAGATAGCGCACCAAACACAACGGGGGGCCGCAGTTGCGGCCCCCCGTTGTTATGGGATGAGATGCATGGGATCAGATGCACTTCACCGGTTTGGGCAGGCCGCCAATCTTGGTCGCCTGCTTGGCGGGCCCTTCCGGGAACAGCTTGTAGAGATAGCGGCTATTGCCCTTCTCGGGGCCGTACTGCTTCTCCATCGCCTTGACCAGCGCGCGGATGGCGGGGGAGGTGTTGAACTCCAGATAGAAGGCGCGCACAAAGCGCACCACTTCCCAGTGCGGCTCCTCAAGCGTGATCCCCTCCTGCGCCGCCAGCACCAGTGCCAGCTCCTCGCTCCAGTCGTTGCTGTTGAGCAGGTAGCCCTTGGCATCGGTCTCGATGAGTTGGCCGTTGAATTCCAGCTGATGTTTTTCGGACGCAGACATGGGGGCTCCTCGCTAATGTGGCTATCAGGATTGGGCGGGCATGGTAGCGCCTTGATCCCCGGTGAGCAACCGGCTCTCGTTGGCCAGATGCAGCAGCTGATCCGCCAGCTCGCTGATCAGGTTGAGCTGCTGGGTCAGCATCAGCTGCTCCTCGCTGCTATCCGGACTTATCACCGGGCACTGACCACCGATGGAGCTGGAGGGGTTGCCCGCCAGATGGCCAGCGGCCTGCTCCAGGGTGTGGCAGATGTGGTGGCGCACCTCATCCAGCCCGCTGATGGCCTCCAGTTTGTCGCGATGGGCCCCCAGCGCCGAGATGTAGGAGAGCAGGGCGTGGTTGCGCCAGGTGAGGGTAAAGCAGAGATCGAGGAAGCGGCGGCGCTTTTGCGGCTCCACCAGCATGCTCTGCCAGGCGGTAGCCAGTTCGCTGTCCGCCAGATGGGCGCTCTTGCGCGCCACCCGATAGTCGATGGACTCGTCCCGCTGCTGCTTGAGGCTCGCCAGCACCGCCGAGAGGTAGCGGGCGTTGGCCGAGAGTGAATTGGCGATCAGGGTCGGCAGCCGCTTGTACTGCCAGTCCGGCCAGAGCCAGGCCACCAGCCCGTAGGAGATCAGGCAGCCGAGCAGGGTATCGAGCAGCCGCGGCCCCAGAATGGCAAAGCCGATACCATCGAGCAGGTTGAACGCCATCAGCACGTAGAGGGTGATAAAGCAGACCGCGGCGCTGTAGTTGTTGCGCACCTGGGTGAAAAACAGGAAGGCCGCCAGCCCCATCACCACCAGCTGAACGTGCAGCTCGGGGAAGAGCCAGAGCACCGGAATGCCCACCAGAATGCCAGCGAAGGTGCCGAGCATCCGCTGCACCAGTCGGCGGCGGGTGGCGCTGTAGCTGGGTTGGCAGACAAACAGCACGGTCAGCAAAATCCAGTAGCCCTTTTCCAGATCAAAGGCTTGCAGTATGCCGTAGCCGATCACCAGCCCGAGTGACAAACGCAGCGCATGGCGAAACACCATGGAGTGCAAGGTGAGGTGCTGCTTGAGCTGGGTCAGCAGCGGCAGGCGGGGCGGGCGCGCCAGCGCGGGCAGATCTTGCTCCGGCTGTTCGGGGTTTTGCAGCACTTCGGCGCTGCCCAGCAACTGGTTGATGCTGGCCAGATTGCGGCGCAGGAACTTCATCGGCGTCAGCAGGGTTTTCGGGTAGTGCTGCTTGAGATTGGTGAACTCCAGCTGATCGCCGAGGGCCTCCAGCGTCCAGTGGATGCGCTTGTTATGGGCGTAGGGCTTGTGCACCAGAATGGCGTAACCGAGCCGCTGGCACGCCTCGGAGAGCTGCAGGAACACCTCCTGAAATCCTTCCAGTACTATGCCCTGCTTGAGCTCCGCTTCCAGTCGGCTGTAGGGGTAGTGGCTGGAGGTGGCACGCTCGTGAATTTCCAGCGCCAGCAGGTAGAGACGCAGCAGGCTGGCAAGCTCGGGGCTGGCCGGATGGCGGCGGCTCAGGCGGGCGTTGAGGGCCGATTTGGTGAGGGTCAGCGCGCTCACCAGATTGATGTTGAGCTGGGCCAGATTGTGGCGAATGGCCTGGGCGCCGTGCTCGTCCGCCGGGAAGAAGCGGGATTTTTCCAGCAGGTAGCGACCAAGGGCGAAGTAGCTCTGGGCCAGCTGCTCGTGCAGGGTCTTGTAGGGCAGCAGCCAGAGCCAGATAAACGAGACCAGCCCGTACCAGAGGGCGCCAGCGCCGAGGGCCAGCGGCTGGTAGAAGAGATCCGGCGCCTTGGCGGCACCCAGCATGGTGTAAATGGCGATCAGCAGCGAGCCGAAGCTGATGGTGGCGTAGCGGGCACCGAGCGCCCCCACCATCACGAAGATAAAGGTGGAGCTGGCCAGCCCGATGGCAAACAGCCAGGGGGTGGGGTAGAGATACTGCACGCACAGGGACGCAAACATGAAGCAAATCAGCGTCATGGCGAGGTTTTTAAGGCGTCCCCACAGGCTGTCGTCGGTTTCGGCGATGGCACCTGCCACTACCCCGAGGGAGAACAGCACGGTGAGCTGGATATTACCGGTGGCCAGGGTGAAGGCGAGCAGACCGAGAATGGCCAGCAGCACTTTGAGAGCGAAGTAGATGTGACTATCGGTCAGCAGTCGGCGTAACAAACCGGAGAATTCCATGGGCATGCTAGGCACCACCCTTGAGCGAAGCAAAATCGATGTGACTATCAATCAGTAGTCGGCGCAGCAGGCCAGAGAGATCCATCGGCATGAGACAGGTGAAACCCTTGATCGAAACGAGAGCGAGATAGTAACCCGCCAAGCGCGAAGTGGCCCTGATCCAAA